>CAZVIH010000110.1:0-83661 GCA_964627755.1 uncultured Anaerolineales bacterium | reverse complement strand
TTAAAGGTAGGACCTACCTGGACCTATGCGATCATTTATCTTGCTGAGGATTTGCCAGAAAACGGAACGATGAAATATGGACTTGAGATAGACCTCGATGAAAATGGGCGAGGTGATCTCTTGATACAGACCGGTGTACCGCGCAGCATTGACTGGAGTGTAAATGATGTCCAGGTTTACCAGGATCTGGATGGGGATGTCGGCGGAGAAAGACCGATGAAAAATGACGATCCCGTAGAGGGATTAAATGGTTATGAATCCCTTCTTTTTGACAGCGGAGAAGGAGGAGACCCAGATCTAATCTGGGTTCGCAGGAATCCTGATGATCCCAAAAGCCTGCAGATAGCCTACAAAACTGATTTGATTGGATATACCGGCTACTTGTGGAGTGCCTGGGCAGATGATGGATTACTGGCAATTGATTATAGAGATTACAACGATCGCTTCACAGAAGAAAGTGCTGGAAGTCCTTATCCCGGGAGCCCGATTTATCCCATCAAATCATTATATCTGATCGATACCACCTGTCGTTCTTATTTTGGTTTTACGCCTACTGGAAATGAACCGGGATTGTGTCCCTAAATGAATCTGGATGAATTAAAAAGGTCTGCTCAATATCAAGCAGACCTTTTTTCTAATAAGAGATTGGAATATTCGGGGATTTAAAAATCACTGAGTTAGGGGGAAATATAAAGTAACAACAGAGTTTGGCTTGACTTCCGGAATTCTGTAAACTCCAGGGGCGATCGTTTCCAGTGCTCCCAGCTGATCTTCATTAAGATCAGCTAGAAAGCCGCAACTGGCCTGGAGTTTGAGTTCAATTGAGGCATCAACCACCGGCTGCGTTCCAGAATTATAAAAACGAATTATCAAAGCCTGGTCGTCCTCGGCTTTTTTTACGGCTGAAATGATCAATCGATCATTACTGATTGCGGCCAGTTTGAAATCCACAGGATCAAGATCTTCAAGCTTATCATAGACATGGCTGTTTAAAGTCTCCAGTGATATGAGCTTTAAAAGCAGGCCATATTTCTTAAGCATTTTTTCAAATTTGAGTTGGTTCTGAACTGCCAATGGCGCCGCATCGTATTCCACAGCATGTTTTGTGAGATTTTCCTGATCTGTGCCGCCTGCATGGGGGAAGATGGAATACTCGAGTACCTGGATCCCTGAACATTGCGCGTCTGGAGTGGGGGTGTTGATACCGGATGGCCGACCTGGTCTGACCAATAGGTCACCTTTTCCCATCAGGCCGACACTGCGGATAAGAGTGATAGCGATTGTGGAGGTCTCATCTGGATAGATCTCATATTCTGGAAGCCCTCTATTCAGCACAGCCAACCCGTGGTTTCCATCATTCAGGTCGATAAATTTCTGCTGGGAATAAATCGGCAGGGGCTTTTCATGCCATTTTTTCTTTTCCCAATCCTTATTTTCCGGTTTGGTCTCTCTCTGAATGATCCCAAACTGGGTTTCAGCCCAGGAATAATTCGTTTTTATCCCTGAAGGGAATAAAATTCGCAGGCGGTGATCCCTGGCTGTGTTATCGATCCGGGTTTGAAAATCCAGTCTTTTATGTTCAGAATAGATTGTCATCCGGGTTGTGATCGGGAGTATCACCGTTTCGTTTGAACGGTTCTGATCCTGATTGATCAGCTCAACTGGAACATTAAGAGCATAATTGATGGTCACTTCACAAGAGAAAGGACCTTCACGGGTGATTTTGTAGGATACTAGAATGTCTTTTGAGGTGATGATCGTGTCGTTTTTTACCGGGGAATAATTGTAGGTATCTCCTGCGTCACCGCAATCTTCAAAGATGTGTAGATCCTGGTACTCAAATTTCGTTTGTTTATCCATCAGGTTCAAACTGCCGTTTTTATTTATCTCCACTCTGATGAATTCATTTTCAATGACATTATCGGTAACAGAGATCAGCGACCCTGGTACTTTTTTACTTTCCCCTTTGGATATTTTATATACCTTGTAACCAATATTAAAATCAAATTCGGCGGAAAAGGTGATATCGTATTTTTTGGTGCTCTCATTTCCTTTTAGATATAGGGTCCAGATGCTTTTCTCTGATAGGTCTACATCCTCGATCTGATCAATCTGGTAGGGAATGGTATTCCCGTCTGAATCCGAAATAGTGAAATTGGATAAATTAGTGAAAATGCTGGCTTTTACGATCTGTCGTCCTTTTGTAAAGGCATTGTTAAACACTGTCAGGGAGAGATCATCACAGGAAATTCTTCTCGCGATTGCTCTGGCATAAATGTTCTGCAGTGTCTCGCCGATATTTTTCACATCTACAAAACGCTGATCCATTTCCCGATGTACCTCATCCAGGCAGCAGCCGCAAATCCCATCATGAGTTTGGTTTTGGATCAGGATCTTCCAGGCCTGATTGATCAATCCGGTTGGATAAGCAGTATTTTTGATCCATGCAATCGTGATTATGGGTTCAACATATTTTTCAAGCAGAGCTTCCATTCTCCGGTTTTTCTGTTTCTGATATATCCTTGTGGAGGCAATACTTGAGTGAACCCTGTTGCGGACCGGGACCAGTAAATCATTATTAAGCACAGGCAGTACTGGATTTTCTGCCCGCACCGCCTCAATATAATCTTCCAAAGTGCTGATTCTGTAAGAGGATTTCTTCTTCCCTTTATTCAGCTGAGCAATATGAGCAGGAATCTGTGCCTGGGGGAACTGATGGTCTACACCATTCATGATCAAAATGTTATTTGTTGTGGCCCACTTCCTCAGGCTGCGTACCGTAAATAAAAGGCGGTATTTAAACTCTCGATAGCCCTCGGGAAGGAACATGCCGTTGCTGTATCCCTGGGGAAGATAAATGGCCAGGACTTCAGCTCCGTCGATCCCTATCCAGCGAAATTCAGATTTTTGCATAGTATCTGCGTCTATACCGCGCATTACCACGGCTGAGGAGATGCCAAAACCGTTTAAGATCTGGGGCATTTGACCAGAATGGCCAAATGAATCCGGGAGGTAACCCACCTGCATTGACCTTCCAAATTCCTTGGCGATCCTGGTACCGATCAGAAGATTCCTAACCAGCGACTCGCCGTCTGGGGCAAACTCGTCCGGTTGGATATACCAGGGTCCGACCTGGATCCGTCCAGCGCTGATCAGGTTTTTCAATCTATCCCGATTACCAGGTTTTATTTCTAAATAATCTTCCAGAACGATGGTCTGGCCGTCCAGCAAAAAAGAGCGGAATTCCTGATCCTCTTCTAATATCTGGATTAATTTATCAATGACAAAAACCAGCTTGATCCTGAAATATTGGAAGGGTTTATACCACTCGCGATCCCAGTGAGTATGAGGAATAATGTGGATTTTTTGCATGTGTATCTTTGTTGTTAATTTCCTGGAAACGGCAGCATGTTTAACTTTATCCAGTTAAACATGCTGCCGTTAGATGAGTATTGGATCTAGACTTCTTCTGCTGGAACAGGTCTCTTCAAAAGGTTTACCAGAAGTGCGGTTAATATAACGGGAATCAGGTGGCAGAGCAGATATAATAAAGGTTTATTGACTCCTGACAATCCAATCAAAGCGGGAATCATCACCTTGTTCGAAATTCCAAGCGCTGCCGTTAAAGCTGCTCCCAGGGCACTTCCGAAAATAATCGAGGGGATGACCCGGATCGGATCCACAACAGCAAAAGGAATTGCGCCTTCAGTCAAACCAATTAATCCCAGAACAATGGCGCTTTTGCTGGCAGCTTTTTCCTCTTCACCATATTTCTTGGGCGCGAGGAAAGGCGCCAGGGCCATCGCCAGGGTCGGGATGGAGATTGCCACAAGTACTGGTGCGCTAACCGCGTAGGCGCCCTCAGTATAGGCTCCCAGAGCAAAAGTAAAAGCGGTTTTATTGATGGGCCCACCCATATCCACCGCGATCATTGCCCCCAAAATGGCGGCAAAAAGGATTGCATTTGTCCCGCTGAGATTTGTCAACCAGGCAGACAGGGACACCATCATCGAACTGATCGGAGTCGCAAAAACATAAAAGATCAAAGCTCCAATGATCAGGGTTACCAGGATCGGAACGATCAGGAACGAGGCCAACAGATCAATGACACGTCCGCCCCCGGTCTTGTTCACCAGCATAACGATCAGTTTGACCAGGTACCCGGTGATGATACCAACGATCAAACCTCCCAGAAAACCCATCCCCATCTGGTCAGCCATAAGTCCGACTATAAAGGTAGGCACAACCGCTAACCGGCCAGCTATTGAATAGGCAATATATACAGTGAGGATTGGTACGATCAACATCTGGGCATATTCGCTGATCGCGGTCATTAGAGGTTGGGTTGGACCAGGGATCTGGCTTAATACCATAAATAAGGCAAATACAATGATCACGGGGATCATATAGGAAATTCCCGTCATCAGATGCTGGCGGAGATCACCAAAGAAATCTTTCACACCTTCATTATTGCTCATGATCTGCTCCTCCTATTCTATTGGTTTATAAAATCGAATCAAGTGCATTTTGGATCTCTTGGGGGCATTTCTTAATTAGTTTGCTTGTGGTGGTTTTGTAGGTGGGTTTTCCGGCAAAACGGTCACCCTCTTCCATGGCGATATCAGCGGCCATAATGAAAACATCCGCTTCTGCTATATCTTGCGGGGATATCTTATCCCTGATGCCCATCGAACCCTGGGTCTCTACCAGGATTTCATGGCCCAATTGCTTGGCAGTTTTCTTTAACGCCGCGCTGGCCATATAGGTGTGGGCCATGCCAACCGGGCAGGAGGTTACTGCAATAATTTTCATTTCATCCTTCTCCTATAAGGGTTTTAATTTTCTCAAGCAAACCTTCTTCACTTTGAGTGTCTTTGAAATAGGCCACAAAATCATCAGCGATGAGCAATGTGGCGATCTTGGCAATGATTTCCATATGGCTCACCCCTTTATCTTCCGGGGAGCTTGCCATCAGAAATATTCCATATACAGGAACTTCCTGGCTTTCATCTGAGCCGTTCCAGATAACGGGAGTCCTTAATTTGCCAATAACAACTGAGGGTTTGATCACCGCGCTGCAGCGTCCGTGAGGTATGGCAATCCCAAACCCCAGGTCTGTTGTTTCTATCTTTTCCCGGTCCAGGATTTCCTTTAAAAATTCCTTTTTATCCGATATACGATTTGTTTGATAGAGCAGCTCAATTAACGTATCAAGTGCTTCGATTTTTGATCCGGCGGAAATATTCAGATCGATTAATTTCTTGTTTATGATGTTTTCTATCTTCATCCACAAGCCTGTAGTATGGGTTGCTGCCATGGTCTGGGAGAGGGGTTATTTGTTATTTTCTACAATGTAAGGATTGTAGCATAAGGGAACCATTTCCTAGACAATCACTACCTGATTTTGTATAAAAAAAGAACCGCCCGTTTGGGCGGTTCTTGAGATTTTATTTATGTTTTAACGGGCCCCGGGATCGGAGCACCAACAGCGGTAGGTCATATCCATTGAAGGTGGAGGTGGGGGATATCCAGGAGGGACAGATGCAGTACAGGTGCACCATTCGATCTCCTCGTCATCCCAGTCATCATCCTCATTACCACCATAGAGATCCTGGTAGTACGACATTAGCTGCTCCCAATAATCATTATTATAAAAGGGAGCTACTGAGGCTGGTTCGTTAGGATCATAAAGAGGCTCGCCGGCTAACTCCGGATTCTGAACTAAATCCAAAGGCAGTGAGTATGTAGCTATTTCTTCAGATGGATCGTTATCAGATTCTCCATCAGTTCCACTATCTGTTCCGGAATAAGATTCTCCATCAGTCCCACTATCTGTTCCGGAATAAGATTCTCCAGCAGACCCGCTATCTGTTCCGAAATCAGCATCTGAGGGGCCAATCATTTCACCAAGCCCGGCCAAGAGCTCAAGGCTGGAAGTTAAGTACTGGTCACAATCATTGAGTATGGCAGGATCGCAGTATTCCCTGACCCTGGGTTTGCAGAAGAATGAAATAACAGGCCGTCTTCCACAGGGGGCCACATCGCAGTTTGTATAAGCGATGCAGCTCAACTTTGCCTTTTCGCACCCAGTCCTGGTGATGGGATTACAGCCAGAGGATAATTCACAACCTGCTCCGGTTTCCTTATCACAGCCATCAAGAAGGGGGCATCCCAATCCGGATCTGATATCACATCCCAGATTATATTTATCAAGCATCAGAAGGATATCGTCAGCAAAGATATCCGGGATGTTTTTGTAGTAGCGGTAATGGAGCTGATAGCGTTTATAGGATGGCGCCCTGCTGACATAATTCACAAATTGCTGCTTTTCGGCCTGATCTTCTAAAAGGAACTCAACCAGCTCTTCTGTGGGAAATATCGAAAAAAGGGTCTGGTTTTCGCTCAGGCTGCCTTCCTCGATCATCGAATAGCCGTAAAAATCCAGATCAGTGATGGATTCTACTAAACGGCTCTTCTCAATCACGCCAGCAGCCATATCCAGCAGGCCTTCAAGTTTAAATTCATGTTCGATATTATCGCGGAAAGGTATATCGTACTGAGTATACTGCCCATCCAGCGGTTTGGTCTTGATCAGCACGTAATCTCTTTCAATGATATCCAGGACGTAAAAATCTACCAGGGAGGAATAACTAAATAATGATTCTCCATCAAAATCTTCCCGCATGATCCCGCCAAAAGAGATCCGGTCATCATCGGGCACCCGTTCTGCTTGATCAAGGGCAACAGCCAGGGCAGCATTATAAGGTAGGTCGATCAGGCTGGTCATCACCCAGAGCTGGAACAGTGATTCTGGATTGGGCAATGGTACTGTTGTCACCAAAGCAGAACCTTCCAGTACTCTGCCGATCACCCGCTTGATGCCGTTTTCAAAATCAAACTCGCTCTGGATGAGTTCGAAATCTGTAAAACCTTCCAGACGGATCAGAGAGCCATCAGGGAAAAGGATCAGAGCAACTCCTCCCGGAGTGACCTGGATTCTATCGCCGCTCTCCAACCAGAGTCCGGTATCTGCAAGTCCCCAGGATTCGCCTCCATCATGAGAGATGCGAGCATCTCCGGAATAAACCAACAATGTAGTCTTGGTTTCCTCAATCTCAAAAATGGCATCGTCCGCAGTTGATTCTTCAGTCTCAGCTGTAATCGTTGGGGCTGCCTCGATCAGTTCCGGAGTCGGTTCCGCTGTGTCTGGTATAGGAACTGCAGTTGGTTTGGGGGAGCAAGCTGCCAGCAGGAGGATGGTTACTGAGAGAATCAATAAGTGGGAAGGTTTTTTCATATTTCCTCGGTTATGTTAGGCCAGTGGTGTACTCTAGAATCCTACACCAGATAATATTTTCTGAACCTTAGAAAATTGTTATGTGGGTGCCTATCGAATAATAGATTTTCATTGATAAAGCACCTCCTAAAAAATAGCACACATATGAGGTTGTCATAAATTTATCCGAATGTCCAAGGGTATACTTAAATAACACAAGGAGAATTTAAATGGTTTTACATACTCTTATCACGATTCTCATAGGCTATGCATTCGGATGTATCCAAGCTGCTTACATAATCAGCAAGATGATTGGGAATATGGATATTCGCGAACATGGGTCTGGCAATGCGGGAGCATCAAATATCACAACGATCATGGGTCTGAAATACGGATTTATTGTCGGTTTAGTGGATGTTTTAAAAGGGCTCCTGGCAGTTTTAGTTATCAAGTGGATCTATCCGGACAGCCCAGATTTGGCATATCTTTCAGGTATTATGGCCATCATTGGACATATATTCCCTTTTTATATGAAATTCCGCGGAGGGAAGGGTGTGGCGGCCCTGGCAGGCATGATGTTTGGTTTGGATTGGAAACTTGGAATTCTGTTCGTTCTGCTGGTGGCTGTTCCAGCGTTTTTAACTGATTATATTGTGATTGGTTCATTTACAGCATTTACCGCGCTGCCAATCGTGACCTATCTGGCAGGATATCGATGGATCTTCACAATCATAGGTATCTGTCTGACTGTGCTTAGTTTTTACCTGCATCGCGGCAATATCCAGCGCATCATCAATAAAGAAGAGACAAAAATTAGTTCAGTGATAAAAAAGAAATAAGGCCATTCCATCAAAGAATATTCTGTATCTAAAATAGACATTTTTTGATCCTTATCATTAAGGGCAGAGACAGATTGATTAACTTATGCCATACATCTCTTGGTCCAGGAATCCATTTATGAATCCCTTGAGACCTTATTTTTAAGATCAGCGATATACTCTTTTGTCGTCAATGGGACACCCTTGCCTTAAGTTCGGATACAAAGCATAAAAAAAGAGCTGTCCTGCACTTCACATGAGAACAGCTCTTTTTTCCTCAGGATCACATGCGTATCTGCTACCTTAAACACAATGGCACATTCGAAGGAATGTGCCAAAACATCTTATTTAGAATTTGAATGGCGAGGGGCGGGATTGAACCGCCCTAAACAGAGCCATAAAATACCAAGAATTGGACTTTATCTGATGCGATAAAGTTTGTTTTAGAGTATAAATTTTCCCGGGAGTTATTTATAGGCGTCCAAAATCAAGTAAAGAGGCTCCCCAATTGTATCGTCCAGGATCACATCAGGAAAAGTAGGATCGGAATTCGGGAAATTGCCATAGTTTTCAAAAGCTGTTAAATAATCCGGGTTAGAAAAGATATATTCATGCATGAAGCTTCGTTGTTGTTCCTCAGCGATCAGTGCGGCCTCCTGGACTGAAACGTAACCATCCCCATCGGTATCATAATTCAGATCTGATAGCGCATCCACAAAGTATTTTGTGAAGATCATGCCAACAATAGGGAACCCTTCCTCCACCTCGCATTTCCAACTAAGCTCATCGCTATCTGCGGAAGCAATTGAAAGGTGTGGATTTGGGTCATTATTAGTTGGGTAAGTGAAATAACCTCCATTACAAAGATCAGCGATCAATAATCGCTTATGGCTGGGTATCTGCTCCCATTCTTCAGAAAAGAAGTCATCCCAATTGAGATTGTTAATTAAATATGTACTGTGGGCAGAAAGATAGAAAACGACCACGTCATTCTTGTCAGCAGATACTTCCAACCAATCCAAGTCGGCCTGTAGTGAATCGCGGTCAAACTCACGCGATTCATGGATATGATTTGGATCCCAGCCTGAACTGATAAGGGCATCACGCATACGGTCCAAATCAATATAATCGGTTAGGTTGCTGTGCATGCCAACTTCTGTGTAATCTTCCTTTACTGCCAATACCGCCCAACCCTCAACTGGGTTGGAGGGATCACTAATCTTCTCATCAGAACAAAATTCCAAATGACCCGGCGCACAGAATTCCGCTTTTCCATTTACCATTGTCATCAGTACTTCAATGTCGTTGAGTGCACCAGGAGCAACGGTGAGAGGATCATCTGACAGGATGACGACGTCCCCAAATTTTCCGGGTTCCAGGCTGCCAATGACATCATCCATCTTTAAAGCATACGCACCGTTTATGGTCATAATCGGTAGCGCTTGCTCCACAGAGATCGTATTCTCCAACATCCATTCCCGTGGTTCACAACCACTTCCATCCGAAGTTATTTCCCGGCGGGTAACGAAACCGTTTAAACTCTTAATGGGATTTAGCACAAAGATACCAAGTGCTTTAGGTCCATCAACAGTGCTTACATCAGTATGCCAGGCAAAAACGGTGTTTGGATTTGAGGTGATAAGGTCTTTCCAGCGCCATTCAGTATGTTTGAAATCTTCAGGGGTGTTCGATTTGATATTTTCCAGTTCGCCACTTAGATAGCAGGTCGGGTAACTACCAAAGATGGTAGCAACCGCACCGCTCTCGTCATGACGACCAAGCATGTCATCACGGATCAACGTATTATGCTCAATGCGATTACGCATTATATTAACACCATCCACATTTGCAGACTCGATCGCGTTCAACACTTGCTCTGCTGCACGGTCACCCAGGGCATGAATAGCTGCCTGGAAACCATTATTATTGATATCCTTAACGATCTGGTTCATCTCTTCCTGGGTGAAATACAGGTCGCCATTTCCTCCTTCGGGATATTCAAAACTTACAGCCGGAGAATTGCATGCTCCACCATCCGCATATACTTTCACTCCTGCAATCCGTAGCATCTTGCTTTTATCCTGGGTTGGTGAATGGTCTGTATACCAATCACCATAGACCTCCCCACAGGCATCACTATACGTCAAATACAAATTTGTACGGACTTTCAAACCAGATTGCTGATCAAATGCACCTAGCTCATCAATCCATTCCTGGGTGCTATATAAAATGCCGATTGTCGTAATGCCATTCGCAAGTATAAGGTCCTGTTCTTCCATGAAATTCTTTTCATGCGCTTCTAATAAATGATTATGGGTATCAATGAACCCGGGCATTAGCGTTTTACCGCCCAGATCTACGAGTTTATATTTTCCGTCTGAAAGCGCTAATATTTCGTCATCACTTCCTACTGCTTCAATGAAGCCATCTTTTACAGCAAGCGCGTGTGCGATGGGCTGCCCTTCATTCATAGTAATGATATTTCCGTTATAGAATATTGTGTTGATTTGTTCTTCATCCTGGTCGTTTTCAGAGATCCCCTCATTACCTGAGGCATTCCATTTCACTGTCACGCGCCAGATCGTTTCAGCACCATCCTTGAGATCATCAATGCGAAAATCTGCATTATCCTGGATCCTGTTGCCAAAATAGGCGTCATATAAGGTAAATACTGCGGTCTTGAATTCCCCACTATCTGTCTTTTCTATCATTTCAGTGGGAGTATAGTTGCCATCGCCGTTTGGTCCTCCAGAGTGTGCATCATACTCCAGGCGGAATGTATCATAACCTTTATCCAAATATTTGATCTCGATCTGGATTTCTATACCTTCGGGAATTTGAAAGAGGATGCCATTACCGATATCAAATCTTAGATAAGAATCCGCTTCAGCGTTACCATCCGAGGAAGGCAGGACTTGCCCATTTCCTGTCCGTGAACACCATACCTCACCAGTTGAATCTTCATCGATCAAAATTTCCTCAACATCTGAATCCTGCTGAAATAAAATGCCGAGGCCATCATCTCCATGCTCTTCCATATCAAAAACTATTTGTCCAGCTTCAATAAATGGTTGCGAAACCTCCGTTGAATCCTGTTCCTCAGCTTGATTTTCATTTGGGATTTGCTGCAAAGCTGTATTGCTGTTTTCAATCGTTGGTGTTGATTTGCATCCATAAATAAGAAGACAGGAAATGATTGATAAATAAAGAAATGAACCCCACCAATTTTTGGTCATTCTAACCTCCCAGGATTAATTCCAGGTAGACAGTCAAGCAAATTCGTTGAAAATGGAGAACAAGATGCTGTAGTATAGATTTGCATAGTTGGGGGTAAGTGCAGGATATTTTTGGTTTTTAGCCCGCTTTCCAAATAGTTTTTCTTTGAGTTTCCTGGACTTAGCTGGATTGTAACATCTGAATAGGTGTTTTTTTAGCTGCGAATTGATCCAATATCGTTACACGAATAAAATTCAACACATATAGAACCCCTTCCTTTTTCTATTTATCACTTCAAAACAATAATAAGCGGGGTATTGAATTACTATTTTCAATTATGTATAATGATAAAAGTTATGCGACAAAGAACATAATAATCCAAAATAGCATATCCCACTTACTTCCCAGTTCACTATAGAATCATTTTTCTAGGCCGACATCAATGTCAACAATTGTTATTCTTTTTGTATTTAATGACATCAACAAAAGGAAGGATTTTTAGATGAAGAAAATTATTTTGCTGCTAATTACTATCTTGTTATTATCTGCTTGTGCGTCGAGTCAAACAGAAACTCCTCCTACAGTAACTTCTGTTCCTACAACCCCAACTCCAAATCCTTATGCAGAAGATGCTTTCATTGCATTTTGTGATTCCGCTAATGAATATGATATAGAAAGAGCTCAGCAATTATTCACAGAGGATATCAAAATCATTCTTACAGGGGACACGGTTTATGAGGGCTTGAGTGGTGTCGAGGGTTTTTTAAATGTCTTTATAGAAAAGAAAATGGGTAATTGTGAGGTAAAGAAATTTGAAGTTAAGGGTGATAAAGTTAAATTGATATGGACTCATAGCTGGGAAGAGTATGATGGTTCTACGGTCAAAGCTATAGGCACATGCAATGCAACAATGCAAGGGGATAAGATACACAAAGTCACATATTATTTCGATTTCATTGTCACTGAGTAAAAATGCGGAAAAGGATTTTTACATAGCATAATTTTAGTCTTTATTTTCTAACGAAAACAATCCTCTGTTCCATGTACCTCTTGAGCATTCAATACTTCTGAGTTATCGAAGTTCTGAATTTACTTCTTCGTAGTCTCAATATCTGAATACACCACCTTCACTTACCCCCTGGGCTTTCCTGTCAATCAGGAAGGCTTCCAGTCATGTTAGTAAATATTCATGAATTAAAGTTTTTAAGATAGTCCCCTGTACTTCAGTCTCATTAAACACAATAGCATGCTCCTTTTTGAGCATGCTATTTCCCATCTTTCTCTATATATGGCGAGGGGCGGAATTGAACGGGCAAGCCAGACCAAGGGCTGAAAAGTTCCCTGTCTTCATCATAGGAAATCCGTTCAGGAAATGTGATATTCATGAGGGTATAACCGCCATTTTCGCGTGCAGTAATTACATTCTCGATCTAAAATTTGTTGGGTCCCCTTATTGATACCGTTATGTATTTATGCAGGCTAATAACCGCATAACAGAGTCCACCGTATATGACCTAATCCTAATATTACTTCTGGACTGGCTTTGGGGAGTAAAAAAAGTGTTTGGTGTATGAAAGGGATTTTTGTGAAATATTAAAATCCTATTTTTCTGATACCAGTCTAGTTTATTCTAAATAAAAGGTGACAGGAACACTTAAAAATAATATACAATAAAAACAGATCTGGTTTATCAATTGGAGGTGTATCTATGAAGCAAGGATCTCAACGTCTGATATTGTTCCTGGTAACGATCCTGATCATTCCCTCAATTACCTGTACAATCCTAAAGCCAAAATCACCTGCTCCTCAACGACTATCTGACAACGGATCACCAGGTAATACTCCGGACAAGGATTCAGAAGATGCCTTACCAGAAGCCACCGGGGATGAAATTGAAATCACTCTAACAACTACCTATCAGGATGATTTTGGATACTGGAATCTTCATGGTTTGCTGACCAATACTGCCGATTACCCTGTTGGAGGTATTGGGCTTGATTTAAAACTTGCGGGCGCGATGGTTGTTGACCCTACAATTATTGGAGCTTATGGTATCGCTCCCGGAGATATCCTGCCATTCAGCATCCGGCTGCCACTTTCTGTCACCAGCGTGGATGGTCTGGAAGTTGATCTTGCCCAAATCCAGAGAGTGTTATTAGATCCGGTTCGGTTGGAAATAGGTCAAGCCAAGCTGGCGACTGCTGAAAATGGAATTGTAACGCTTGTTGGGGAAGTACAAAATACTACCAATTCTCCAGCATTGGTATATTCCGCTAAAACAGGACTGTTTTCGGCTGATGGCGAAATCATCACCACGGCATCATGCCAGGTATGTCCTGGGTATATGAAACCCGGTGAAAAAGCACCGGTTCAGTTCCTGGTTTTTGGACAGCCCGCTAGTGCAGTTGTCGATCACTATGAGATCTATGTAGCCGCAAAAGAGGCGCCAGCTGTTGATGATCTTGTGATCGATTTTATTGATCCGGTCCATACCTACACAGATTCCGCTGGAAGATTCCACGTCTTAGGCGAACTTCAGAACAACAGCGACAAGATCTTGGTCTTGCGACTTCTTGGTAGTTTTTACAATCAAAACAGAGAGATAATTGAGGCGGTATCTTACAGCTTGCCGGGAAATTCATTGGAACCTGGTGAATCCGCGCCATATGAATTTGTGATAAATGATCCTTTAGGAGCTGTTACAGATTGGGCTATTCAGGTTGACCTGGCCCATACCAGCGAGCGGATTTCTCCTGCTTTTCAATTGACCACAGCTGGAGGAGAAATAACCAAAGAGGGGGACCTATGGACCGTTGCGGGTAATGCAGTTAATGATAGTGAACAATCTTTGCGTTTTATCACGGTGGTGGTTGGTATAAGGGATGTTGGAACGGGAAAACTGGTTGGCCTGGCTCAACAGTTTGAGGCAGGGGATATCGCGGTTGGTGAGTCGATCGATTACAACGTCAACATTAGCCCGGATCCAGCCTTTGACACTGGTGCTCTGGAGGAGTTTGTTATTGTGCTTGGGGAATAACCGGGTACCAAAGAAAACTTTCACATCCAAGGGGCTGTATACCACCCGTAAGGTCACCAATGGCTATACTCTCGACTATGACAGTCAGATGGATGGGTATGCCCTGAGATCCTATACTGGGAACCGGGCTGCCCCAGGCCCGGTTAAAAGGTATTTTAAACTCTGTCCCAATGAAGAAATCTGAAGGCCAGGTGTCTTCTAGGCAACCAACTATTCCGTATGGTTCACAGGTTATACTATATCCAGGGAACCAGGCTTCATCAATTGTCATTTCAATCCCGCAATCAGGGGGAAGATTAACGTGTCCTCTGATGATCCATACAACAGGGAATCCTACTTCAACAGTGATGGGTCCACGATTGCCTTTTCCATGGCCATATGTATAACTAATGGCCTGAAATTCAGAGCGTCCTTGCGAATCAATACTGGTGATAGGAAGGAAAAAATGAACGGGATCTTCGATGACATCAACTACCTCATTTGGAGCCTCGCCGTAGACGAGCAGTTCAACCCAACCATCAGGAACTGGCTGGTCCATGGTCGGTACGGGATCTACTTTAACGGGCAGATCTTGAAATCCAAACATGGATAGTGAGATTAAAATGATCAGGAATTTAAATAAGATGTTTCTTTTACTGATTGACATCTTGTCCTCCCCTGTTTGAAACCTTAAAACAATTTGTTTTATTAGTATACCTTAATGAACCCTATTATATGAGATGTTGTCTTGATAGCTGGCTTGAATAATCAGCCTATCTTAAAAACTGAGCCAGAATCAATATTAGGATTAGTACATACAGAAGGCAGAATCGATGGCAAAACGTATATTGTATACACCGAAGCAGATCATCACTAACTTGCGTTAGCTTCTATTCCAGTGGATGATAATTATGGACCTTAATCCCCAATAAGAAAATCGATCTGAGCCATGGGTTGGATTATTAACCCATAGGGCAGGGGAGTTGTCGTATCTTGCGGTCAATCAGGAAGCCATTTATCCAAGTTTTTAGATCATCCTCGACCAATGTTATTAGAAGGATCCCCTGTACATCAGATGCCTTAAACACAATAGCATGCTTCTTTTTGAGCATGCTATTTCTCATCTTCCTCTTTGAATGGCGAGGGGCGGGATTGAACCGCCGACCAAGGGCTTATGAGTCCCCTGCTCTTCCACTGAGCTACCTCGCCAGGTCGGCAAATAGTGTACTATGCTGGATGGACTTTGTCAACATTTAAGGTACACTGGAACCAAATTTCAAAGGAGAAATAACATTGAAAACGATCATAATAACGGGCAGCACCCGGGGCATCGGATTTGGATTGGCTGAAAATTTCCTGCGATTGGGGCACCAGGTTGTCATCAGCGGCCGCTCGCGTGACAGCGTAGATCACACGGTGGAAAAACTGGCTGATCTTTATTCAGCGGACAGGGTAGCTGGATGTCCCTGTGACATGCGGGATTATCAACAGGTGGCAGGTTTGTGGCAGTTTGGCAAGGAAAAGTTTGGGGAGATCGATATCTGGATCAATAACGCCGGCATCGGCCAATCCCAAACTGATTTCTGGGACCTGGATATCCATTTGATCCAGGATCTGGTGAACACCAACATCACTGGTGCGATGTACGGCGCCAAGGTGGCCCTGGCAGGCTTCAAGGAGCAGGGCAGAGGGGCCTTTTATAATATGGAAGGCCTGGGCAGCGACGGCCGCCAGGTGGAAGGCCTGACCCTTTATGGTACTTCCAAACGGGCCTTGAACTACCTGACCGATAGCCTGGCATCCGAGGTGAAGGGGAGCAATGTAATCGTTGGCGCACTCAGCCCAGGAATGGTGCTGACAGATTTTATTCTCGGCCAGTATGAAGGAAAAGAACCATCTGAATGGGAAAGTGCCAGAAAAATGTTCAATATCCTGGCGGACAAGCCTGAAAAAGTCACGCCCTTCCTGGTTGAAAAAGTCCTTCAAAACCAAAAGAATGGCGCCCGGATCATGTGGCTCACAACACCTAAAGTGCTGTGGCGTTTTTTGTCAGCAGGTATCTTAAAGAGGGATATGTTTAAAGATATTGATCTCTGAATTCCGTAATGGGAAAGTGAATATGAAATTAAAAACCGGTCTTCTGACCGGTTTTTTTGGGCGAGCGACGGGACTTGAACCCGCGACAGCCGCATCCACAGTGCGGTGCTCTACCAACTGAGCTACGCCCGCCATATGCCGCTAAATTATATCACGCAGGCAGGTCGTTTTCAAGCAGCTCCAGGAGAGCCCGGGCGGCTCCTTTTCTTGGCAGGGTTATCTGTTCCCGGCTTGTTAAATCTTTGACTGCTATCTGATCACTCGCAATTTCATCCGGGCCAAGGACCAGGGCAAGTTTGGCTCCAATGCGTTCTGCATGCCGGAACTGTTTTCCGAGCTTGTCGGCCACAGGATAGGAATAGACCTTCAGGCCCGCTCTCCTTAAATCCGAACCGAGCCGGTAGGCTGCCAGCTGGGAATCCTGGTCAAATACGGTCACCATCACCTGGGCAGGGGAGGAATCGCGGTTATCGGGCAGCAAACCAAATTCCTCAAGAATGACAGTCAGCACCATATCGCCCATGGCAAAACCAACTCCGGCAAGGGGCTCCCCGCCCACATCTGCCAGCAGGTTATCATAACGGCCTCCGCCTGCAATCGAACGCCGGACATTGGCTGAAATCGACTGGGCTTCAACTACAGTTCCAGTGTAATAATCCAGACCTCGGATAATCCACGGTGCATAGGCTACATATTCAGATACGCCCATTGCGTCCACAGCTGCGAAGAACCGGGTCAGTTCTTCGGATTTTTTCCATAAATTTTCAGCGGTAAGCAGCTTTTTAACACCTTCAAATTGAGATTGATCAAGCCCCAGATCCAGGGCGTAGGCCTGCCATGCTTTTTCATCCAGCTTATCCCTGCGGTCAATGATCTTGAACACCGTTCCCTGAAGCTCCACTGGAAGGCCAATTGCCAGGAGTTCCTGTTCCATTAATCGTCGGTTGTTCACATATACTTTGACTTGGTCGGAACTCAGGCCGACTTTCTGGAACAAACCTGCCATCAGGGCAGCCATTTCTGCATCAGCTTCAGGACTATCAACTCCAATCAGGTCTGCGTTCCACTGGAAGAATTCTCTGCCGCGTCCTTTTTGGGGGCTTTCATAACGCCAGAAAGGTCCAAAGGACCACCAGCGCAGCGGGTAATACAGCTGGCGTTGTTTCTGGGCGATCATACGCACCAGGGACGGGGTTAACTCCGGCCTCAGGGCAATCAAATTGTCATTCTTGTCTGGAAATACAAAGGATTGTTCCTTAACCAGCTCTTCTCCGGATTTGGCGGCATACAGGTCAATGGATTCCAGGAAGGGGCCATCGAACTCCTGATACCCGAACGATTCTGAGACTTCTCTGATCATCTGGTATAACCAGCTGTTGATGGCTTTTTCAGCCGGGTAAAAATCCCGGGTTCCCTTAACGGAGTTAATGATATTTTTCATAAGTTCAAATTCCTGGGTTAATAATCATGTTGAGTGCCAGTCTGGACAGAATGGACACTGTTCGCCTTCTGGGTAATCAATACCTTCGTCATGGGGGCAGGAGAGCACCCATTCACTGGTTAACACTCTGGAAACATCATTCTCCTGGATAAAAAGAGCGATTTCCCGCGCGCTTTCGGCATCCTCGGCAATCCCTTCACCGGACCATTCCCGGATAATTGGGGCCTGGTCTTTAGAGGATAGGATCCCGACAATGATTTTACTGGCTTGCTCAGGGTTGGGACCACGATAAGTGATCGTGGCCAGGGGATAAATAGTGTTCTCAGAGACGAGCTTGCGAAATTTATTTTTCCTCTTTTTTGCCAGGTCTTGAATGGACTTTGTTTCAGACATACGCCAGCTCCAAAATGTGTTGTGAAGATCGATTGGATTGTAGCATTGATGAGTGAAACTAGTCAATCCTTGTGAGAATATGAGCGTTTCTGGCCAGCAGGAAATGGCAAGGAACTTGCACTTATAGAGGACAGTAACCTTAATCGGATCCATCCTGGATCTAAAAAGAGAGAGTTTGATGAAAAAGAGATCCTTGATTATTCTAATAAGTTTTGCTGCGTTTCTACTGGCTTCCTGTGGGGCGATACCAACTTTACCGCCCCTGGATTCTACTGTTTCAGTCTGGACCCCCCAGGTCACTTTCGGACCCAGATTAGTGACCGCTACCAGCCAGGTAAATGTCCAGTCAGCGACGGGAACCCCAGCAGCTACTAAAGAGCAAGTTGGTCCATCAGCCACTCCTAAACCGGTTTTGAGCTCTACTGCAACCCCAAAACAATATACTGCAACTCCAGGGTTCACGCCCACACCATCCTATACCGCAACTTCGGTTTCCACCGGCACCCCGAAGCCAACCTTCACACCAACTGCGGTGCCTTTTACTTTGCAGCTCATGAATCCTTATTACCTGAAAAATTTCACTCATGATGATTTAGGATGTGCTTGGCTGGGAGTCGCCGGGCAAATATTTAATCTTGAAGGACAGGTTCAGAAAGATATCGTGATCAGGGCAGGGGGAAAGATCAATGGAAGTCCGATACTAGAAGAAATGACCCTGCCTCTGGCTGAGCCGGATGTTGATCTGGCTTACGGACCGGGAGGCTTTGAATTAACCCTGGCAACGTCACTTGCAGATACAAAATCCGAAGTGTGGATCCAGCTCTTCAGCCTCAAGGGTGATACGCTGTCTGATAAGGTTTACCTGACGACCTATAATGATTGCCAGAAAAATCTGATTTTATTGAATTTTGTGGAAGAATAATATTTTAAGGGACTAAGTCCTTATAAAAATATAAATAAGAAAGGGACCTGGTGCTGTTTTTAGCACCAGGTCCCTTATATTACAAAAGGACTTAGTCTCTTAAAGGGTCTCGTCTTTCTGAACTGGCAGCATGGCAAAACCTGTGACGATCTTGGGGTAAAAATCCGTGGATTTTTGGGGCATCTTTTCCGCGGCTTCGGTGCAGGCGGTGACCTGATCAATGCGAGTGGATTTGAGAATAAACAAGAAGGAAGTGTTCTTTTCCTTGACCTCATCGTAACCCAGATCCGGTTCCCTGAGGTACTTGATATTTTCCAGGTTGTCAATCTTGATTGGATCAATTTGCATGATCTTACCCAGAAGGAGTTGATGTAAAATGCTTACATCAAGATCTCGCCAGGCCTTAGCCCTTTCAGGTGATAATTCCGTCATGGCCTCCGGGGACAGTAAGGTCAATAGATAAAAACCTTCCCTGGATACAAAGCCCAGTACGCCAATTTGGCTGCCAGAATTTCCTAATTTCTTCTCCAGTTCCTCACGGCTGTCAAGCTGCTCAATATTAAAATAATCAGCAGCATTTTCCAAGATCTGATCATTATTCAGGGTTTGATAGTCAAAGATCAGCCTGTGGGTGGGGAGGATGGTCAATCCAGGATTACTCATACTCACCATGGCAGCCATGCGATAATTGAATCCGGCGTTTGCAGCTGCCCCAGGGTATTTTTCCTTCATCTCTGCCTGGTAATTGAGGGCGGTTTCGTAACGGTGGTGGCCATCGGCAATGATCAAGTTGGTCTTGCTTGACATTTCCGTATTTACCTGTGAAATGACTCCAGGATCAGTTACAACCCAGACCTTGTGAAGGACATCCTTTTCGTGCATTTCTTTGGCCTCGATATCAGCCGAGCGCTGGATCGCCTGGTCAAAGATGGCATCGATCTTATTTTCCTGGTCCGGATAGAGCATGAAAATATTACCAAAATAGGTTTCTGTTGCCCGGGTGAGGTTCAACCGGTCGATCTTGGGGCCCGCATGGGTTTTTTCATGAGGGAGGACAATGCCTTCATCAAAGCTGGATAACTCAAAGGCACAGATGAAAGCTTTACGGGTGATAGACTCTCCAGAAGGCAGGGGAAAGGTCTGGTGATAAACATAATACGCGGGTTGGTCTTCCCGGATTAATATTCCATCTTTTAACCACTGTTTCAGGAAATCATTTGCCCTTGTATACACGTTGTCCGTATCTGAATCCGAGTCGTATTCCTTGCCCTTGATGATGCGAGTGACGTTGTACCCGCTGAGGGCATAATATTCATTCTGCAGCCCGTAACGGACCCGGTCATAAGGCTGGCTGATAACATCATTGATATGACTGATTTTGTCCTGGTTGTAGCGAATAGCGCGAAACGGTTTGATGATTGCCATCTGGGCTTATCCTTTAAGGGTTTCGATAACTTTCTGGGCGGCGACTTCACCAACCCGGGCTTTTGCTTCTTCTGTGCCAGCACCCACGTGGGGTGATCCGATCACCTGGTCCAGTGAAAATAGTTTTGGATCGGTAAGCGGTTCTTCTGCGTATACATCCAGTGCGGCGCCGGCAACTTTACCGTCCTGGATCGCCTGGTACAGGGCATCTTCGTCAATCGTGCCACCTCTGGCGCAGTTGATGATCTGAACGCCGTTTTTCATCTTGTTAAAAGCCGCAGCGTTCAGGATGTTGTGGGTCTCATCCGTGTGGGGGACATGCAGGCTGATGTAATCCGCTTCACCAAAGAGATCATCCAATTTCATCAGGGTGATATTGGGTAGTTGGGTTACATAGGGATCAAATGCAATGACTTTCATTCCCAGGCCAATAGCTTTCTCTGCAACGGCGGAACCAATCCGGCCCGAGCCGATCAGTCCCAGGGTTTTCCCTGCTACCTCAGTGCCCAGGAAAGATTTCTTCTCCCATTTTCCTGCTTTCATGGAAGCGGTCATGAGGGGGATATTGCGGGCCAGGGCCATCAGGTAAGCGATGGTCAATTCAGCCACTGATTGGGTGGATGCTGATGGTGTATTGAGGACTTTGATGCCTTTTTCTTGCGCATAGGCAATATCAATATTGTCCAATCCAACCCCGGCCCGGACAACAGCTTTAAGGGACGTTCCAGCATCCAAGACTGCTTTGGTTACTTTGGTTCGGCTTCTGACTACCATGCAGGGATAATCCGGGATCACTTCCAGAAGTTCTTCTGGAGTGATATCGGGTTGGTTCACTACCTCGATACCTGCTTCTTCAATCAACTTTAGTGCTTTTGGATCAGTTGCATCACAAATTAATACTTTCATTTTTCCTCACAGAATAAGTGTTCAGCGCTCCTCGATTTGGAGTACCTGAAGATTAATTAAAGACCCAAGATATCATCAATCTGATCCGTCAGCCACTGCACATCGGCTAGCTGCAGATCACCCATGTGGGCAATCCTGAAGCACTTTCCTTTTAGCACTCCATAACCATTGGATAACATGGCACCGCGTTTGGCAAGTTCTGCATTGAGGTTCACTACATCAATTTCGCGAGTGTTATGGACATTGGTCACAGTGGGGGAAAGGTATTTTTCATCGCTGTAAAGGGCAAAATTCTTCCGGGTCCAGGACCTTACATGTTCTGCCATGTCCAGGTGGCGCTGGAAGCGGTTTTCTACACCTTCTTTATAAATGCGGTCCATTTGCACGTTGAGGGCATTGATCAAACTGATCGCTGGTGTAGCAGGGGTCTGATCTTTGAGTGCGTATTTCTCAAGAATTTCAAAATTGAAATAAAAACCCCTATTCTCAACGGATAGTGAACGCTGATAAGCTTTTTCGCTGACAGTGACAACACACAAACCGGGGGGCAGCGCAAACGCTTTTTGCGTGCCGGCCAGGACTACATCCAATCCCCATTCATCGACTTTGATCTCTGTGCCGGCCATCGAACTCACAGCATCAACCAGTACCAATACATCAGGATATTTCTCTTTGACCAGGGCACCGATCTCTTTGATGGGATTCATCACACCGGTTGATGTTTCATTATGAGTGATGCAAACCGCCTCAAAACCGCCTTTGGACAAATACTCATCCACCATTTCCGGGGTTGTAGCCTGTCCCATCTCAACTTTGATAACATCGATCTCTTTTCCATTCAACAGGGCTATTTCTGACCAGCGCTTGGAAAAGGCACCACAATCCGTCATCAGGACTTTTTTGTTGACAACGTTGCGGATTGAACCTTCCATCATGCCTGAAGAGGATGAAGTGGATAAATAGATATGACCATTTGTTTGCAGGAATTTTTTGAGTTTTGTGACAACCTGTCCATGCAAATCAGAATATAGTTTATCCCGGTGACCGATCATCGGGACAGCCATGGCTTCGAGAATCTCATCAACTACATGGGTTGGTCCTGGAATAAAGAGTTTTTTGTACACGGATGCCTCCTTAGAGGATGATTAAATATGTTAAAACACGCATTAAAGAGGTATGACCGATTTATGTTGTCAACCTCATTTTTTAGTCTAATCTATGGAGTATGAAGTGTCAATTGTGTGCAAAATCACTTAATACATTTATCTAAAAATAGATGATTTTCTGCTTGTTAAAATAAGAAAGGAAGAGGATTGGGAACCAAGTATCCTCTTCCTTCTGGTTGATCATTTAACTAGCCTTGATCAGCCTTTGATCAGGCCTTTTTCGACCAATAAAGGGCGGGGATCAACGATATTTTTGTGGAGGGCTGCGGCTTTGGGGGGCAGGTCCAGGGCGACGGCCATTAATTGGGTGAAATACATGATTGGGACAGTGTGATCGATTTCCATCTGGAATTGCCTCGCATCCAGATTCATATGGCAGAGGGGACAGGCCACAGCAATCGCATCAGCGCCAACGTCAATTGCTCCCTGTACCAGGTTTGCGCTGAGGTCAACTACTATATCCGGGCGGGAGAGGGCATGGCCTGCTCCACAGCAGGTTGTTTTAAAGGACCAATCCAGCACTTCAGCACCCATGGATTCCATCAATACATCCATATCCATCGGATATTCTGGATGTTCTGCACCAGTGATATCTGGCGGTCTGGTAAGCAGGCAGCCATAATAACAAACTAGTTTGAGACCCTTGAGCGGATTTTTGGTTTTTTCTGCCACAGTCTGGGGGCCTACATGTTTGTAAATCGATTCGATCATTGTGCTGACGTATACCTCATCCTGGTATTCATACCCCAGGAGCTGGTCAGCTTTTTCTTTATGGTCAGGGAAAGTCCTGATCTCATACTGAGCGGCCTTGTGGCGGTTATAACAGGCTGCACAGGGCATAGTGACTTCTTTGTAACCCTGTTTTTCAACCAAAGCCAAATTTTCCATAGGCAGGTGTAGAGCAGCTTCCGGGTCCGCCCGGTGGGCGGCAGAGCTGCCGCAGCATACCCATCCCCGGGGTTCTACCAACGGGAAGTCCAGGGCTTTACAAACCTCCAATGTGGAATGGTTGTATTCTGTTGCAGTGGTTTCCAGCGAGCATCCTGGATAATAGGCCACTTTATTAACTGCGCCTGGCTGTTCTTTGATCTCTTTTTTACTGGGCATTTTTGTTAGATGGGGTATGAGAGCAACTTTGCCTTTCTGGAAAAAACGCAAGTAAAGCTGAATGTCATCGATCAAAGTCATTGGCTTTTGTAAAATTAGTTCAGCCATTAATCCCGGTTCATAGGATCGACCCCAAAGATTAATTTCTCTCATGAAAGCTCGATTAAATCGATTGGTTTCAGGGATCTCAGGTTTATATCCCCGCTCCAGAACTTCACGGGTCAAGAATTCCATGATTGCTGTGATATGCAAACCCTGGGGACAGCGCGTGGTGCAGGTCAAACAGGAGGAGCATAACCAGGGTGTTTTTGAATGCAGTGCAATATCTTCCTGGCCTAATTGAATAGCCCGCATGATCTGGTTGGGCTGCCAGTCAAAATATTCCGCAACAGGACAACCGCTGGTGCATTTGACGCACTGGTAGCAGAGATAGACATTTTCGCCGATCTCTTCCCGGATCCGTTCAGCCAGATTTCCGTTAATGGTGATAGTTTGTTGTTCTGAAATCTTGGTTTCCTCTGACATGGAATTATCCTTTCAGCTACGAATAAAAATTCTTACTTAACTTCAGGGCGTGGATAAAGACCTGCTCCCTCGACAATGGGCTTTACAGCTTCTTCCCATTCTATTGCCATGATATGGACGCCGGCAACACCTTCAATTTTCTTGATATCCTTGATCAGGTCTATGCAAACTTGAATTCCTTCTGTCTGCCAGGCTTTGGAGCGAGCTTTCTTCTCTTCAGGAGATAGTTCAGAAGCCTTCTTCCCGGCCCATTCTTTCCCGGCCTCCATCATTCTGTCGATCACCTCATCAGGAACAAGAATACCAGGTACATTATTTTTCATATAATTTGCCATTCCTGGACTCTTCAGCGGACCAACCCCGGCAAGGATGTAAGCTTCTTTATGCACGCCTAATTCGCGAACCTTTTCCATATATTTGGCAAATTCTTTGACGTCATAAACCAGCTGGGTCTGGATGAAGTTTGCCCCGGCTTTAATCTTTTTTGCGAGCCTTAATGGCCGAAAGGCAGTTGGATCTGCAAAAGGAGCGGCAGCTGCGCCAACCAAGAAGGCCGCTGTTTGGCCTTTCATTTCATCGCCGCATTGGAAAATGGCTTTATCCCGCATTTCTGTCACCATATGAACCATTTGCAGGGAATCCATGTCATAGACATTTTTTGCTGTGGGATGGTTTCCAAAGATCTGGTGATCGCCAGTCAGGCAAAGCAAGTTCTTTAAACCAAGGGCGGAAGCTCCCAGGAGATCAGCCTGGATCGCCAAACGATTGCGATCACGGCAGGTCATCTGGATGACAGGTTCCAGGCCTTCCTGCAGTACTAGCGTCCCCGCGCCAATACTTGACATACGGACGATCGCTGTCTGATTGTCTGTGATGTTCACTGCGTCCACATAACCCTTTAAAAGGGCAGCTTTTTCGCGGATGACCCCGGGGTCAGCGCTTTGTGGGGGACCGAGTTCTCCGGTGACGACAAAGTGACCAGCCCGGAGCATTTTCTCTAAATTGGAACCAACTAAATATCCGTTGTCTTTGCTGCTCATCAATGTATCTCCTCGCTCATACTTCTGTATCGTCTGTGATCAACCGCAAATCTTCGCGGACGATCTTTCTTGGCCCACCATCCCGAGATACCTGCCAGTTCTTGGGCATCTGCAGTTCGAGCATGGTTTCTTGTCTACCCATGCTGGTCAGGCGGTCATAGATCAGCTGCCAGGCGCATGGCACATCAGGGTCGATCTCACAATGACCGTCTTCGGATCCACCGCAGGGGCCATTGAGAAGGGATTTAGAACAACGGGCGATTGGGCATATACCCCCGGTCAATCCAAGGACGCAATCGCCGCAAGCGGCACAGCGCTCTTCCCAGATTCCCTGTTCAACAGGAAGTCCCAGGAAGGTCGTATTCAGTCCTGGGACAACCCAGGTGTTTGGGAAGTGTTCTGCAATAGCCTGGACACCGATTCCACACGCCAGAGAGAGAACCACGTCCGCCTCAGCAATTTCTTTTTCAATTTCGTCCAGGTATTCCCACTCACATTGCCGCTGAACGGTCACATCTGTGACATTCTGGGGATGATTCTGGAGCTTTGATGCCATCCGCAGGGATGAGGAAAGGATTTGCGCTTCGCGGGATCCGCCTGCAAAACAGACTGTCACGCAAGTTCCACATCCAACTACCAATACTTTTTCGGCATCTCCTAGCAGCGATTGAATTTCCTCGAGAGATTTTTGTTCGCCGGTAATCATACTTTTCTCCTCTAATTACAATATGATACTCATCCAGTAAATCTATTTAGCTAATGATCTGATGTACCGTTCTTTAATGGATTAGGTCCGATTGACTGCAAATACTCATGCAATTCCGTTGTCAATTTAACAAACTCGGATGCCATGGCAGCTGACACATTGACCATCCTGATGCGGTCAGGTGTTATACCAATGGCAGCCAGGATTGACTGAAGATGGTTTACTCTTTTGTTGGCGTGAGCATTACCTTCCAGGTAATGACAATCACCAGGCAGTCAACCGGCCACCATAATACCATCTGCACCTTGCTCAAATGCTTCCAGGAGGGATAAAACATCTATTCTCCCTGTGCAGGGAAGTTCAATGATTTTGACTGACGGAGGATACTGCATTCTCAGCCCGCCAGCCAGATCAGCTGCTGCGTAGGCGCAGTGTTTACAGCAATAAGCAATTATCTCAGTTTGGCCTGGTGCTTTATCCACAGAATTTATACTCCATTGCTCGGATTCCTACAATCTTGACATTAATCACATTTCTATTGCAGCATTAACAGGGTCATATCTTCGGGATTAAGAAGGGCGGTGACTTTGGCTTTTAGTTGTGAATCTGTGTAATGCATAAGGTCAATCGCCTGGGCGGGACATTCAGCAACACAGATCCCGCAGCCCTGGCAGATGGCGGGTTCAATATACGCGGCGCCTAACATCCCACCAACTCCGATGACATCCGACTGGATAACAGGTACTTCAAAGGGGCAGACGCGCACACATGTCAAACACCCAGTACATTCTTGCTGGGCGACAACTGCAACACTACCACCGGCTTTAAGTGTATCCTGACTGAGGATGATTGAAGCTCTCGAGGCAGCTGCCTGGGCTTGTATGATGCTCTCTTCAACAAGTTTAGGATAATGGGCCAAGCCGGCCATATAAATACCTTCTGTAGAAAAATCGACAGGGCGGAGTTTTACATGGGCTTCCAGGAAAAAACCATCCTGATCGAGGGATACTTTGAATTGATTGGCCAGATCTTTCATATCCGGGCGAGGGATGACAGGCATGGATAATACCAGCAGATCAGGTTCAAATTTGATCTGCTTCCTCAGGGAAAGATCCCAGGAGGTGATCTGGAGGTTTTGGCCTGGCAGGCGATCTGGTTTGGACAGGAGCTCCGGTTTGTGTTGATCGTCATACCGGAAGAACAGAACACCCAGATCCCGCACATTGGTGTAAAGCTGTTCCATTAAACCGTAAACACGGATATCGCGATAGAGGATATGGATTTGTAGATCGGGACGAGATCTTTTCAGCGCCTGGGCATTTTTCAGAGCGTTAGTACAGCAAATTCTGCTGCAGTATTCTTCCGCAGGTCCAACACATTGGATCATGACAATTGATCCATTAACTGGGATGTCTTCCAATTTTATATCTTTGATCAGAAGTTTCTCCAATTCTTGCTGTGTGACGATATCAGGATCCGTGCCATAGCCATATTCTGGCCCACGATATTCCTCTCCGCCGGTTGCCAGGATGGTGGCTCCGTGCTGGATGCTGGTTATTCCGCCATCGTCGGATTCAACCTGACTTGTGAAGCTCCCCTTAAATCCGGTGGTACTGATAACCCTGGAATTTAGATGGATGGTAAGATTTTGCTGGTTATGGACTTTTTGACGCAGATCATTCAGAATCAGTTGAGGATCAAATCTATCCATCGGGATATGCAGGTTGCGGAGCTGGCCTCCCAGACTGTTATCTTTTTCCACGAGGTGAACTGGAAAACCCTGCTCAGCTAATGTTAGCGCGGCGGTGATTCCAGCGGCTCCTCCGCCAACCACAAGAGCATTCTTATGAACTGGAACATCAATGGTTTCCTGGGCGCTGTGTCTGCTAACTTTTGCCACTGCCATTCGAATTAGCTTTTCAGCCTTATGTGTTGCTGCCTGACTATCTGAAGAATGAACCCAGGAACATTGATTTCTGATATTGGCCATTTCAAATAGATACGGGTTTAATCCGGCATCCATGATGCTATCCTGGAAAAGGGGTTGGTGGGTCAGGGGAGTACAGCTGGCGACAACCACCCGGTTGAGATTTTGCTCCTTGATGGTTTCCGTAATGTGTATGATGTTATCCTGGGAACAAGTATACAAATTTGATTCTGCATGAACCACAAAGGGCAAGGATGCGGCATATTCCGTCACCAGAGACACATCCAGGTAGCCGGCAATATTAGAGCCGCAATGACAGACAAATACACCGATCCGGGGAGGATCACAGCTTGTGTCTTTTTCAACAGGGTATTCCCTGGTCGTGGTTTCTGTAAACCTGGCTGCACTGAGGTAGGAGGCGATAACACCGGCAGCTCCACTGGCTTCGATAACCGATTCGGGGATATCTTTTGGAGACCGGAATGGGCCCGCTGCATATACTCCAGGAAGGTTGGTCTCTAAGGGGGATTCTTCCTGGCAATTGATAAAACCTTCGGTTCTCAGCGATAAACCAAGCTGTTGGCTGAGGATCTTAACATCATCTGAAATCTCCATACCGACGGAAAGCACGACCATATCAAAAATATCGTGAATGATATTTTGGGTGGGTTCTGAATCGGCTGGATGACGCAGGATTAAATTGTGGTTCTCTGGATCTTCCAGAATTGCAGATATTCGACAGTGATGGTAATGAACTCCGTATTGATCTCTAGCGCGTTTGAAATAATTCCAGTAACCTTTAGAAAAAGCCCGCATATCCATCTGGAAGATATGAATGTCTAATTGGGGATGGTGTTCTTTGGCTATAACAGCTTCCTTTGTTGCAGCCATACAGCATATGGATGAACAATAGGGGTGATCTTGATCTCTGGACCCAATGCACTGTAGGAATGCGATCTTCTTGGGAAGGATTCCATCTGAGGGCCTTTTGATATGCCCCATGGTTGGCCCTGATGCTGATAATAAGCGCTCAAATTGAATTGATGTGACTACATTCGGGAAACGGCCAAAACCAAACTCCTCTAATTTTTCCGCAGGATAGGTTTTATACCCGGGAGCGAGGATAATACCACCCACCTGGAGGGTCTTTTCCGAAGAAATCATGTCATGATCAATTGCATCCGTGCCGCAGGCAAAAACGCAAGACATGCATTCCGAGCAGATCCCGCATGCCAGACAACGAGCCGCTTCTTCCATGGCACTGGCTTCGTCGTATCCCTTCACAACCTCATCAAAGTTCCCGACACGTTCATTGGCGGATATTTCCGGTAAAGGTACGCGGGGTTTTCGCTCCACTTCACCGCGGGCAATTCTCTCTTGAATATCCTGTTGGGATAGTTCAACAACCGGCAGGGCAGGTTTTCTCTCTGGCTCGAGCCGTTTTCCCTGCAGGTAGCGGATGATGGATCTGGCGGCTGTATGACCGCTGGATATGGCTTCGATCACATAAGCTGTTCCAAAGATGCTGTCTCCAGCGGCAAATACTCCTTCTCTGGTTGCTGCAAAAGTATTAGGGTTGATAGCGATGGTATTTTTATCCGTAATGCCCACTCCGGCATCATCAGGGATAAATGCCAGACCAGCCCGCTGACCTACGGCGAAAATCACCGTATCACAATCAAGGAAGTGTTTTGATTCTGGGATCGGAACCGGTTTTGGCCGGCCGGATTTGTCAATGGTGCCAGGTTCTGTTGCAACGCACCACATTCCTGATAATTTATCACTACCTCCGGAAATAATTTCTGTGGGACTGGTTTGAAAATGGAATTCAATGCCTTCTTCCTCGGCGTGCCGAATTTCTTCCTCTCCAGCCGAAGAGTCTTCCGATCGCCGGCGGTAAACCACATGGACTTCCGAATTCAGGCGTCTGGCAGTTCGGGCAACATCCATTGCAACATCACCTGCTCCAACCACAACGACCTTTTCACCGAGATCCGGGATTTTATCAAGCCTTACATCTCGTAAGAAATTTGTACTCACCAGCACTCCTGGAAGATTTGCTCCGCGGATTGGGGGGCGGACACCTTCATGAGCGCCGACAGCAATCAGAATAGCCTGGAAACCACTCTGGAAGACTTGATCCAGATCGTTAACCATATGATTCAATTTTAAGTCCACTCCAAGATCAATAATATCCTGGACTTCACGGTCGACTATTTCCGCAGGCAGCCTGTATTCGGGCACACCAACTCTTAACATACCTCCAGCAACAGGCAAAGCCTCAAATATCGTAACAGGATACCCATTCTGGATGATATCCTGGGCGGCGGTCAATCCGCATGGTCCGGCACCAATGATGGCAACTTTTTTATCGGGATGGAGGATTTCGACGGGTTCTCTTTTTTCCCGGGGGTTTTGATATACTTTGTCGGTTACAAATCGCTTCAAAGCCCTGATATTTATGGCTTCATCCAATTTGGCTCGATTACAGGCATCTTCGCAACGGTGGTTGCAGATTCTGCCGCAGATGCCCGGGAAGGGGTTGTCCATTTTGATAACCCTGAGGGCATCATCCCAGCGGCCTTCCCGGATCAGGGCAATATAACCCTGGGCTCGCTGACCGGTGGGACAGGCATCCCGGCAGGGCGCAACTCCTGCTTTTTGAATTGCCAGGGCATTGGGTATAGCTTGAGGGTATTTTTTATAAACTGCCGTTCGTTTGATAAGGTCTTCGTTGAAGATATCAGGGACGATTACCGGGCAGACTTCGACACAATCGTTGCATGCCACGCATTTTTCAATATCAATATAGCGGGGTTCCTGCCAGATTTGAACTGAAAAATTCCCTTTCTGTCCAGATATGTGGTGGATGGTCGCGTTAGTGATGATCTCTATATTGGGATGGCGTCCGGTTTCTACTAGTTTTGGACTGATATTGCACATAGCGCAATCATTGGTAGGAAAGGTCTTATCAAGCTGGGCCATTTTCCCACCGATCGCGGTATCTTTCTCGATAAGATAAACCTTAAAACCCTGATCAGCCAGATCGAGAGCAGATTGCATACCGGTAATGCCACCACCCATAACCAGGACAGAACCAATCTTTCCATTTGTGTTTGTATTTATTGAGGCCGCAACGATAGGATCGGTGGATGAGGAATGATTGGAATTTTGTTCCATCATATTCACTCGACTTAATAAAAACTAAACTTAATCCTTGTTACTCTTGATTGGCATCCATTCATTTCTGCGCATTTCAGGTGTGCTCAGGTTAAGGGGGATGTGAACGGAGAACAGGCTGCCAATGATTTTGCCATCATCATCAGTGAGGTTTTTCACCACAATATCTCCATGATGGGCATCCATGATCTTTTTTGCAATTGATAATCCTAAACCGGCTCCTGGAGAATCTCCTACATTGCTGGCTCTGAAAAAATCCGTGAAAATATATTCCAGGTCTTCTGGAGGAATTCCATGTCCGGTATCTTCCACTTCAAAAATCAGCTGGTCTTCTTCGTACCGGGCTCTGAAGTAGACATTGGCATTCGGGGGTGAAAATTTGATCGCGTTGTTTAAAAGATTGGTAAATACCTGCCGCATCCTCCTCCGGCCGCCTACGATAGGTTTGAACTTTGCTGGAGGTTGAATGTGGATCTGGATGTTCTTTTCCGCTGCTGCTAAACGGGTGTCTTCAATTGATTCGTGTCCAACCTCGCCAGGATCAAACCACTCAAAATCAGCCTGGATCTGTTCCGGCCGCATGCGAGCCAGATCTACAACATCACTGATCAGTCCGGATAGATCCGTGACACGGATCACACAGCGTTTTAACATCCTCTCTTGTTTTTTATTTAACTCCCCTGCGAATCCTCCCAGGATGGTCTGCAGGTAATTTTCAACAGCAGCCAGGGGTGTGCGCAGCTCGTGGGAAACGATGGACAGGAAATAAGTAAGAGTATTCGTGGCGCTTTGATATCTGCCCCTTACCAGGCTTGTTATAGCACTGATAACCTGGTATCCCGCATCTGGATGACTGTCCAGGTACTCCCTCAGTTTCATTCCGTCAACGGCGCAGACCCGGGTAGGTTCAACCGCTGTTATTGTCCCTGAATGGTTGTGGGGTAGAGCAATGGCGGAAAAACCAGCAACCTGGTTGGGATTAACGTATGCGATAGTAGCATTTCTGGGTGTTGAATGCCGGCCCAGCTGGATCTTTTTTTCAATAGCCAATTTGCCTCGTTCAACAACAAGCAGTTTGTAAGCAGGGTCGCCTTCCACGAAGACAGTCTGCCCATCCTGGTAGACCTCTTCCTGGCAGAATTTTGCGATCTCCAGCAAATCTTTATCAGGTAAATTAAAAAACACCTCTGAGTTTCTCAGTCGGTCAGCAACCACAGAAAGAGAGTTGTTTATTTTTTCCATAACAGTAGTTTTTCAACCTGACTTAATAACTCCGCGGGTTTGGCGGGTTTCTCGGTATAGGCTTGGATATCCATGGAATGACCGGTTTCCAATTCATACCGACGACGGCTGGCGTCCTCAATAACGGTGGTCAGGATCATAATGGGCATATTGGCATAACGGGAATCATTCCGGACTTCGCGGATCACACCCCATCCGTCCATCCGGGGCATCAAAAGATCCAGGATCAACAAATCAGGTACTTCCTCGGAGAGAACTTCCAGACACTGTACGCCATCCCGTGCTATCCTGAGTTCATAATCTTTGGATTCAAGGATCATCAGGATACCATCAAGAATATCGGGATCGTCATCCACAATCAGGATACTTGGTTGTTCTTGCATACTGTCCTCCAGTGAGCCTATCCATGTGTTCAGTGTAGAGGAATCAGTGAGGGCGCGATGTTAGGAGTCTTTGAGTGGATTAGGTCCCAGTCGCCTAATTTCTTCAGTGAATTCTGCAGCAGACCAGGCAAACTGTCCCCCCATTGCAGCTGATACGTTGATCATCTGGATCCGCTGAGCTTCTAGTCCTATTTTACCCAATAAATCACGAAGGTGTTCAATTCTTCTTCTGGCTTGGAGATTACCTTCCAGGTAATGGCAGTCGCCGGGTAGTCAGCCCGCCACAAGAACCCCGTCAGCACCATCCTCCAGGGCCTGCAAGATATAAATGGGGTCCACCTTGCCGGTACAAGGCATCTTTACTATCTTGATGGATGCCGGATAATCCAGGCGCATAGAGCCAGCCAGATCTGCAGCTGCATAAGCACAGTAATGACAGCAAAAAGCAATGATCTCGGGATTGAATTTTTCTTCCATAATCTACGCTTTATCCTTGTTCGCCCTGGTGGATTAGCAAGGCGCTGATCTTCTCTAATGTCTGGATATCTGTGGTATGCCGGATCTGGATTGCTTGGGCCGGGCATTCCGAGGCGCAGGACCCACAGCCGTGGCAAACGGCGGCTTCAATGAAGGCAGCGCCCACAATGCTTCCTACGCCATTCAGTTCGTTAGTGATTTTTGGAACGTGGTAGGGACAGATCCGGACGCAGGTCAGACAGCCGACACATTTTGAGGGATCCACCTGGGCCACCCTGGAGTTGGTGTAGATCTTCTCCTGGGACAGAACCAGGGCTGCTCTGGATGACGCTGCCAGTGACTGAGCGATGGTTTCATTGAGAAATTTAGGGTAGTGGGCCAATCCCGCCATGAAGATCCCATCTGTGGAAAAGTCAACCGGGCGCAGTTTGACATGGGCTTCCATGAAGAATCCATCCATATCAGTGGAACATTTCAAAAGGTTGGCTAAATTCTTGGTTCCCGGGTCAGGTATGATGGGATTGGACAGGATCAGCATATCAGTAGGGAGATCCACTACTTTTTGCAGGATCGGCTCCAGGATTCTTACGGATACTGCCTGATGCGGATCTCCATCCGGATTCAGGATCACTTCTGGTTTTTGATCAAACTCAAAATGGATGAAACGGATTCCTAATTCCCTGGCTTCAGTATATAAACGCTCCTTAAATCCATAGGTTCTGATATCCCGGTTCAAAATTGTGATCTCTGCTTCAGGTTTTAATTCTTTAAGCTTCAGAGCGTTCTTGAGCGCAGTTGTGCAGCAGATCCGGCTGCAGTACTTTTCGGACGGGCCCACGCATTGGATCATAGTTACCCGATCAGGAAGAGGTTGAGAAGGTTCCTTTCCGTTACCTCCGGGCATGTGTTTTGCAAGATAGGCTTCGAATTCCTGCTGGGTCTTTATTTGATTGGATTTGCCGTATTTGTACTCCTGTCCCTTGTACTCCACTCCGCCAGTGGCGATGATGATCACACCGTGTTTGATGGAGATCACCTCGTCATCCTTTTGGATTGTTGAAGAGAAATTGCCCTTAAAGCCTTCTGTTTCCAACAATTCGGCGTTCAGATGACAAGTGATCAGGGGGTGTTCATCGATCTGACGGATTAGATCACGAAGATATTGCTTGGGGCTGGTTAAGATGGGAGCATCCCTGGTAGCTGAGAAATAATGCAGCTGGTTAAGATTTCCGCCTAACTCTGGTTTTCTCTCAACAATATGAACTGGGAAACCCTGGCCGGCAAGATTTAAGGCAGCATTCATCCCTGCTGCGCCGCCTCCTATGACCAGTGCCTCATGAATAACAGGAACTTCATAGATCTCGAGCGGATCCAGCTTATCTGCTTTAGCAACCGCCATCCGGGTCAGGGTTTTAGCCTTGTTGGTGGCGGTGTCCCAATCACTGGAATGGACCCAGGAACACTGGTTGCGGATATTTGCCATTTCAAAGAGGTGCGGGTTTAAGCCTGCCTGACGGATAGCATCCTGGAAGAGAGGTTCATGAGTGATGGGGGTGCAGGAGGAAACTACCACCCGGTTTAAGTTCAATTCTTTGGTCTTTTCGATGATATGAGCCACGGTGTCCTGGGAGCAGGTGTACAGATTATCCTCTGCATGCACAACGTGGGGCAGGGTTTTGGCGTACTCCGCTACTTTTGGCACATCAAGATATCCACCAATATTACTGCCGCAGTGACATACAAAAACACCAATTCGTGTCTCTTCGTCCGCTACAGATCGCTCCGGGGGATATTCCTGGACAACAGCCAGGGAATGTCTTGCGGGAGCAAGCAGCTGTGAGGCTTTGGCGGCAGCGCCGCTGCCTTCCATTACTGATTCCGGGATATCTTTGGGCTCACGGAACGGGCCCGCTACGTATAATCCCTCTCGTGAGGTCTGCAGAGGATCGAATAATGTGGTGTGGCAGAAACCGTACTCGTCCAGCTCAATCCCCAGCTGTCGTCCTAGATCCTGCACTGAGTCAGAAATTTCCATACCGACCGAGAGCACGACCATGTCAAATTCATCTTCCCGGGGAATCGCCTGGTTTTCGTAGGGTGAGCTGTAACGCAGGATCAGGTTTTGATTATCTGGATTTTGTTTGACTTCACTGATCCTGCAGCGAGTATAAACAACACCGTATTTCTTCTCCGCTCGCCGGTAATATTCCTCATATCCTTTGCTGTAGGCCCGGGTATCAATAAAGAATACCTGGCAATACACATCACCACTGCCGGGATGGGTTCGTTCTTCTGCCCGGGCGTGTTCAATGGTCATGATGGCTTCTTTGGCGGCGTACATGCAGCAGACTGCTGAACAATAATCATGGTTTTGATCCCGGCTGCCTACACACTGCAGGAAAGCGACCCGCTTGGGGCTGACATCATCCGATGGACGTCTGACATGGCCATCCGTTGGACCACTGGCAGAGAGCATCCGCTCGTACTGCAGTGATGTTACAACATTGGGAAATCTGCCGAAACCATATTCTTGTGATAGCTCCGCTTGATAGGTCTGGTATCCGGGAGCCAAAATGATTGCGCCAATATTCAGATTTCTTTCAGAGCCGACCATATCATGGTGAATGGCGTCTTTGCCGCAAGCAAAAACACAGGACATACACTCGGAACAAATCCCACAAGCCAGGCAGCGCGCTGCTTCTGCTCGGGCAGATTCTTCATCATATCCGACTTCCACCTCGGCAAAACCAGCGATCCGATCTTTAACTTTTAGTTCGGGGAGAGGAACTCGCGCTTGATACGAGATCTCACCCCGCGCTACGCGCTCCTGGAGTTCTTGTTCAGAGAGTTCAACGACTGGGAGATCAGGCCCAGGTGGCGGCTCCAGATCCTCACCCATAAGATAACGCATAATTGAATTGGCGACCTTATGGCCGCTCTCAACAGACTCGATTACAAAAGCTGTTCCGGATACACTATCACCGGCAGCAAAAACACCTTCCTTAGTGGCTGCCAGAGTGTTGGGATTGATGGCAATGGTCTGTTTTTTTGTAATGCCAACGCCAGCGTCATCAGGAATGAATGCCAGACCAGCTCGCTGCCCAACAGAAAAGATCACAGTATCGCAAATAATTTCGTGAGTAGAGCCGGGAACTTTTTCTACATGCAGTCCGCCGCTGTCATCAAAACTGAAACTGGAAACTTCCATTAATTCCATACCACGAACCCGGTCATTGGCAGTACCGAGGATGCGTTCAAATGATTGCCCTGGATATACGTTGACCCCCTCTTCTTGGGCAGCTTCTATCTCCCAATCATGGGCTGGCATATCAGCCCGGCTTTCCAGGCATGCCAGATGGACCTCTTTGCCCAACCGCACTGCGGTCCGGGCACAGTCAATGGCAACATTTCCACCACCGAGAACCAGGATCCGGTCACCGAGCGGGGGAGCATCTGATTCTTCATCCTGGTATTTTCCAAGGCGAACATCGCGCAGGAAACGGGTGTTTATGATAACTCCATCAAGGTTGGCGCCGGGGATTGGCAGCCGGATTCCCTCGTGGGCACCTACTGCGATCAAGACAGCTTTAAATCCTTGTGTGAACAGCGAATCCAGATCGTCAATTCTATGGTTTAGTTTCAGATCAACACCCAGGTCAACAATATCTTGAACCTCGCGTTCTATGATTTCTGTTGGCAAGCGGTATTCCGGCACACCCAGGCGGAGCATCCCGCCAGCAACTGGCATAGCTTCAAAAACAGTCACAGGAAAGCCGTTATTGATCAGATCCTGGGCAGCTGTTAACCCGCATGGTCCAGCGCCGATGATCGCTATCCGGTCTTCTGGATGGAGAATCTCAGCGGGGGTAATTTCTTGTCGGGGCTTTTCATAAATTTTGTCAGTTACGAATCTTTTCAGGGCCCTGATATTGATGGGTTCATCTAATTTTCCGCGGTTGCAGACAGTCTCACAGCGATGATTGCAGATCCGGCCGCAAATCCCGGGGAAGGGGTTATCCATCTTAATAACCCGGTGGGCATCCTCCCAGCGTCCTTCCCGGATTAAAGCAATATAACCCTGAGCCCGCTGATTGGCAGGACAGGCATCCCGGCAGGGGGCGATACCTGCTTTGGTAATGGCGTAAGCATTGGGAACGGCCTGGGGATATTGTTTAAAGACCGCATGACGCTGGACAAGTTTTTCGTTAAAGACATCCAATACTTCCACCGGACAGACATCAACACAATCGTTGCAGGCTACGCAGTCGTCCAGATCAATATAGCGGGGAGCGATGCGAATCCGGGCATTAAAATCACCCGCTTTCCCGGCGACATCCAAAACCTCAGACCCGGTGATTATTTCAATATTGGGGTGCCGACCAACCTCTACCAGTTTGGGAGAGATCGTGCACATGGCACAGTCATTGGTGGGGAAGGTTTTGTCAAGCTGTGCCATTTTCCCACCGATGGCGGTTTCCTTTTCGATTAGATAGACTTTATATCCCTGATCGGCTAAGTCCAGGGAAGCCTGCATCCCGGCAATTCCCCCTCCCACAACCATTACGGCTCCAACTGACTTTCCATTTGATTTGAGCTGAAGTGTTGAAGACGACATTGAGTGTTCTCCCTGATATACCACGGCTAAGGACAAGCTGTACCGGCAGTGAAGGCTGCAATGTTAACTATTAACTAATAAAATTCTGTTATAACAAACAATCTGGCTTCAGTGGGGGCGATGTGGAAATGACGCAAAAGCCAGAAAAAACGAAGTAAAAATCTGTTATCTAAGAAACAACCGCCCAGACTCAGGATCTGAGGGGCGGTTGCAGTGATGGTATTGGAGCCCTCTGAACCTTACGAATAAGGTTTGGTTCAGTTTTATGGATCTCAATTATTATCATTTAATGATGCTTTTCTATTCAATGATTTTAACGTGGTGTAATTCTGTTGTCAATCAACCAAATAGGTCAATTGAAGTTAGATTCCATCTCAAAAGGATATTCCTCTCTCATTCCAGTGTATTTATCGATAAAATCACCCAAAAAGGGGAGAAAAATTTACGATGCGGGATCGGTGAAAAGATCTATTCAAATCAATGTAAACAGAAAAAGATATATATTGGATCTGAAAGCTGGTTATTATTAGGTAATGGGTCTTAAAAAATAAACTCCTCTCCCGGTTTTTTCCGTGAAAGGAGGTAGATGCAATTCTAATCGATATTGTTCGAAAGGTATCAGATAGCTGTCAACAGATCCTGGGTAACATTTCACCTGCCAGAAGGTCAACTATCCTGGTCGAGCCCAGTCCTGTTTTTAGCAGCAGACGGCCAGGAGGTGTTTTTTCAACCTGTCCGATCACTACCGCTTCTTCACCATACCTGGTTTGATGCATAATTTCCAATATCCGGGGAGTATCTTCTGGTCCAACAACTGCGATTAATTTGCCTTCATTGGCGATATATAAAGGGTCAAATCCCAACATTTCACAAGCTGCGGCGACTGCTGGTTTCACAGGAAGGGAAACCTCGTTCAAGATGATCCCAACCTGCGATTGTTTAGCAATTTCATTCAGAGCAGAAGCAGCTCCGCCCCGGGTTGGGTCTCTTAGGACATGAATGTTATCACTTACAGACAACATGGCCTCAATCAGATGATTGAGAGGAGCAATATCACTTTTTAGCCTGGTCTCAAAACCCAAATCACCGCGCGCTTCCAGGACCGCAATGCCGTGATCTCCCAGGCTGCCGGATATAATGACCTGGTCGCCGGGTTTGGCCTGGCTGCCACCAATCTTGAGGCCTGGTCCCAATAAACCAACGCCAGTTGTGGAGATATACATACCATCCGCTTCTCCATGAGCAACAACCTTGGTATCTCCGCAAATAATCTGAACATCTGCCTCGTTTGCGGCTTCTTTCATGGAGTTGACAACCTTTTCCAGAGTGCTGATATCCAAACCTTCTTCCAATACAAAACTGGCAGATAGGTAAAGCGGCTTAGCACCCACCATGGCAACGTCATTGACTGTACCGCATACGCAAAGTTTTCCGATATCGCCGCCTGGAAAGAAAAGCGGAGAGACTACATGCGCATCAGTACTTATGGCTAAGCGGACTCCATTACTAAGCTCAACAACTCCCGCGTCATCTCCAGCCAGGAGAGCCGCATTGGCCAGGGGAGGGTAGAAGACATCTTTGATCAAATCTGCCATCATTTTTCCACCACTTCCGTGTCCCTGAACGATTTTGTCAGTATGTTTTCTTGGCAGAGGGCAGATTGGACTTTCCATAGGAGGAGTCTTGTTTGTCATAAGGCGTTCTCCCGGGAACCAAGTGTCTGGGTCCGGTAGCGGTAATAAGCAGCGCAGGCGCCTTCATCTGAAACCATGGTTGCGCCTAAAGGATTCTCCGGAGTGCATAAAGTGCCAAACGCTTCGCATTGGTCTGGTTTTTTCTGACCCTGCAGCACCAGACCTGAAATGCAAAGTGGCGATTCCTCGGCCTGGATGGTTTCAACCTGGAATCGTTTCTCCGCATCATATTTGTTGAAAAGAGGCTTTAATCGCCAACCGCTTCCTGGGATGACCCCAATGCCGCGCCATTTTCTATCACATTCTTCAAATACTTGATTGATAACAGCCTGGGCGCTTTGATTCCCTTTTTCGGATACCGCCCGAATGTAGGCGTTTTTCACCTCACAGGTTCCGGCTTCGAGGGATTCGACGGTTTTTAATATACCTTGGGCTATATCCAAAGGCTCAAAACCTGTTATGGTCATAGGAATGTTGAATTTTTTGGCCAGGGGAATGTATTCCCAGTAGCCCATCACTGCGCAGACATGGCCTGCTGCCAGGAACCCCTGGACCCGGTTATGAGGTGAGCTGAGAATGGCTTCTATTGCCTGGGGTACCCTGACATGGGAAACCAGGATACTGAAGTTATCAAGACCCATTTGATCGGCCTGAAGCACACTCATCACATTGGCAGGTGCGGTTGTTTCGAAACCAATGGCAAAAAAGACAACTTCCTTATCAGGGTTTTCTTGTGCCAGCTTGACAGCATCAAGTGGAGAATAAACAACCCGGACATCACCTCCCCGGGCTCTAACGGAGAACAGGTCAGCCTGAGAACCAGGCACTCGCAGCATGTCGCCGTAGCTGGTAAAGATCACGTCAGATTTTGAGGCTATTGCCAGGGCTCTATCAATTAACTCAAGCGGAGTAACACAAACAGGGCAACCCGGTCCATGGACCAGTTCAATTTCATCTGGAAGTAGTTGATCAAGACCAGTTTTGATGATCGAGTGTGTCTGACCGCCGCAAATTTCCATTAAGGTCCAATGTTGCGTGGTTATCTCTTTGATCTTGTTAACCACTCCAAGTACCAGATTGGCATCGCGGTATTCGGTAAGATATTTCATACCGGATCTTCGCCTCCCAGTTCACCGGCTTCAATGATCTCTCGGATCAGATCGATCGATTGCTGAGCTTCTTCCTCGCTTAATAAACTAATGGCAAAACCCACATGGATAATGACGTAATCTCCAATTTGTGCCTCTGGAACATGTGCTATACAGGCCTCCCTGGTGACGCCGCTGAAATCAACCTTGGCCATCCGCAATTCTTGTTTTTCATAGATTTCGATTATTTTTCCTGGAACACCGAGACACATAATTTCCTGCTCCTTTATACGGATAAGAATTTTTGTCCGATCACTGCCTGTCCTAGCGCGAGCCCACCATCGTTAGCGGGAACTTGTTTGTGGATATAGATCTTGAATCCCGCTTTTTGCAATCTAAGGTAAGAGTTTCTTAGGAGGCTCATATTTTGCCACACTCCGCCGCTCAAGGCAACCTGGTTCAAGTGGTGGATCCTTTTCAGTTTGACTGCCATTTCCAATACCAGTTGTGAGATTGTATTGTGAAAACGGGCAGAAATTGCTGGAATAGGACAGCCCTGGTTGAGGTCTGTCAGGATCTCAAGGATCATTGGGCCGGCCTGGAAAATGAGATCATCAGAGATGGAAAGCGAATACAATCCTGATTCATCTGGATCTGCCAGCGCCTCCAATTCAATTGCTGCTTGTCCTTCGTAGCTGATCTGATGACAGATACCTAGCAGGGAGGAGATCCCATCAAATAGCCGGCCTGCGGATGATGTCAGTGGAGCGTTAGTACCTGTCGCAAGTTGCCTTTCGAGCACATCAAGTGTGGATATCCCCGGGATAGATTCGGGCAAAGATTGCGCATAGGCAATAGGCAGCAACCCGGGATCGAGTGGAATCTGGGTGGTTCGTAATAAGGAAACTGCTGTTCGCCAGGGTTCCTGAACTGCCAGGTCACCTCCTGGTAAGGGAAAATATTCCAGATGGCCAACTCTGGAATAACTGTGATAATTTGCAACCAGAAATTCTCCTCCCCAGATATGGCCGTCTTCCCCATATCCGATGCCATCAAAGCTTATTCCAATGACAGGTTCCTCGCTCTGATAGTTGTTATCTGCCAGACAAGCAGCAATATGGGCATGATGATGTTGAACGGGGAGAACTGGAAGATTTTCCTGTTCTGCTCTCTCAAGAATATATCGAGAAGATAGGTAATCAGGATGCAGATCGTAAACAAGCAGATCGGGATGGATTCGGAAAAGAGATTCGTAGTGAGAAATACTTTTCTGATAGGCTGTAAGGGTCTCAAAATTCTTTAAATCGCCAATATGCTGACTGAGAAAAGCGTACTTATCTTTGATAAGGCAGAATGTATTTTTAAGTTCTGCTCCTCCGGCTAGAATGGATTTTCCTGAGAGGGGGGAAGATATGGGTCCGGGAGCAAAACCACGCGATCTGCGAATTGGATACATTTCCCTCAATTTCTCACCACCCATTTCCGGCACCCTGGCAACTGAATCATCACAATGGATATGGATATCACGGTTATGCAGTAGATAGAAATCAGCGATATCTCCTAAAAGCTTTTTCACTTGATCGTTTTGGGTGAGAATGGGATTCCCACTGATATTCGCGCTGGTCATAATCAGGACTGAATAAGCCGATTTGGGGAATTGGTCTTCTTGTGAAAAGAGCAGATAATGGAGAGGAGTATAGGGAAGCATCACTCCGATTGTATTTTGGCCTGGTGCGATAGAAGTTGGCAAAAGTGATCCTGTCCTTCTTGCGAGCAGCAAGATAGGCCGCTGCCTGGAGGTTAAGAGATCTTCTTCTTCCTGTGATACTTCGCAGTATTTTCGCACTGTTTCCAGATCAGGCATCATCACTGCCAGTGGTTTGTCTGGCCGGTTTTTTCTGGACCTGAGTGTTTCGACCGCTGTTGGATTTTCCCCATTACATGCCAGGTGGAACCCGCCCAGTCCTTTAATCGCACCGATTTTTCCTTCTGCGAGTAGCTCCTGGGTCAGCAATAGAGCCTCATCCCCAAGTATTTCCTTGATCGGGTTGGATTGGGAGCTATTTTCCAGCCAAATATTTGGACCGCATTCGGGGCAGGCTACCGGTTGGGCGTGAAATCTGCGATCCAGTGGATTGTTATACTCTGCCTCACACGCTGGACACAGGTCAAATAAGGACATGGTAGTCAGGGGGCGATCGTAAGGTATATCCTTGATGATCGTGAAACGAGGTCCACAGTTAGTACAGTTGATGAACGGATATCTGTATCTGTTGTCATTGGGTGTAAATAATTCATGAAGGCAGTCATCACAGATACTCACGTCAGGCGATATGGGTTGGAAGGCACCTTCAATCACCTGGGAGTGCTGAATGTGAAAAACCTCGTGTCCATCTGGCGAGATGGATTCATACTGCAGGGATTCGATAATAGAAAGGGGTGGAGCTTCTTTTGTAATACTGGTTAAAAACCGATCCAGGTCGGACTCGGGACCGCTGACCTCAATAACGACACCTTCGGAAGTGTTTTTAACCCAGCCCTTGAGATCATATCGGATTGCCAGATTATAAATAAAGGGGCGAAAACCAACTCCCTGGACAATTCCGTTAATAAGAATCCGATATGCAGCAGGATGGTTCATATCAAGAAACTTTTTTGTCCTTGATATGCTCGGTGAGCCAATTGACCCAGTTCTCGATCCCTTCGCCTGTTGTGCAAGAAACCGGGAAGGTGATCAGGTCCGGATTCAACATCTGGACACCCTTTTGGAAATATTCCATATCAAATTTTACATAAGGCAGCAAATCGATTTTATTGATGATCAAGGCATCGACGTCTTGGTACATGGCTGGGTACTTATAAGGTTTATCATCACCCTCAGGAATGGAGGCGATTAGAACATTTTTATCAGTGCCCAATTTAAATGAAGCCGGGCAGATCAAATTGCCCACATTTTCCACTAAAAGCAGGTCAAACTGATCCAGGTCCAGTTCCATCAGGGCATTGCGGAGCATATGAGCGTCAATATGACATTGACCACCGGTGTTGATTTGAACTGCTGTTGCACCGGCTTCTGCTGCCCGATCCGCATCTATACTGGTTGCGACATCGCCGTCAATAACTGCAATCTCGTAGTCGGGTTTAACTAATGCCAGAGTTTTTTCAATCAATGATGTTTTCCCGGCGCCTGGAGAAGCCATGATATTGAGGCTGAACAAGTCTGCTTGAAGCAGCTGTTGTTTGTTTTCAGCGGCAAGTTGATCGTTGGCGCTGTGAACTCTTTCTACCACCGAGATTTTTTTTGTCATTGGTTCCTCTAAATGATATTAATGCTGTCGAGGTGGAATTCCTTGCCTTCCAGGATCTCCATCTTGTTGCTCTGGCAGAAAGGGCAGGGAGCTAATTCACCATCTACCATTGGGTATTCTTTCCCGCAATCCTGGCAGCGGAATTTAGCAGGGATTCTTTGGAAATGCAGTTTGGCGCCTTCACAAATGGTATTTTCAGTGATCAGATCCCAGTAAAACTGTACTGAATCATCTATCACGGTGGATAATTCACCGATCACCAGATAGAGATCGGTGATCTTCATCGCCGCGTTTTTTTCTCCATGCCTGATAGCGATTTCCGCTATTTGTTCAGTTATGGCTAATTCATGCATGAAATCAATTGCCTGCTCAGGATATTTAGTCCGGAATATTCAGTTTGCCTGCAGTCAGCAGGAATAGCACTGACATGATCACAGCGGATGAAAGGCACCACATACAGGTTGCGCCGATCACAAAAGGCTCCAGGAATGTCAGGTAGATTGAGAATAATATGCCAAATAGGGTGACCCCAAACAAAGCAAGGTTCAGGATCCTTGTATACTGTGGCAGATCCAGCAGTCTTCCCAGCCAGAGAATGATAATGACCAGGTATCCCATGACACCAAGCACACCTATCGGCAGGATGCCGAACAGGGTTGCAAATTCACTCTGCTGAACTGTGTTGCAATTTCCAACTGGACCGCAAACAGCTTCAATCTGGTTAAATTCAACATAGGACATATAACCAGCGATTCCGATTCCGATAACCGAGAGCAGCGGAATCAACCATTCAGGTGTACCCTTTTTGTCCGGGTCTAGATCCTTTCCAAGATTAAATCCTGCGAACACAAGGGCAGCGATCATTCCTACCAGGACGATAACAGAAAGGATGTTTCCAGCCAGGTCTGATTGGAATTTTTCCCGTAAGGTCAGCTGGTGTGTTAGAGAAGTGTTTTCCTCGCCTGAGCCGTTTTCTGGATCTCCAGAGGGGGAATCCATAGCTTCAGTTAGGCCTTCAATAGTCGGCCAATCGATCCCGCCGTTTTTTAAGCCCTCTTCGATGATCCCGGGAAATTGTTCAGGGATTTCATTAGAACCTATCAGGACTTGATCTCCCACCACAAGAGTGGGAACGGCCTGCCGTTCATCGGGGACATCGAATAAATCTATATAATTACTAAATAGAGCATTGCCGGTTTCTGTGTAAGTATTTACACCGTAAATGACCAGCTGCGAACCGAACTGGCGATCCAATTCCGGCAGAACCTGTTCAATGACCTGGGCACAATGGCCGCAGGTGGGTGAATAAAACAGGACTGCATGGACAACAGGCGATTGAGCCTGGGCGGTATCTGCAATTGGTGAAAAGCTCAGGATGGCAACAAGGCATATCAGAACGAAATTTCGAACGCGGATCATACATACTCCATGTATCTAGTAGTTTTTTACATTGGGAGATTATAGTCCCAATTCAAATAAATGTACACATTTATGAAAACTCAGGAATTCTCAGAGAGGCCTCTTCGAATCCGTCTTAAGTCTTTGTTTGTTTTTTCCTGATAATCGGAATTCAGGAGAACAAAAATATCCTGGGCTTGTGACATAAGCTGATTAGCCTGAACGTGTTCTGTTAAACCCTCCCAGGCCAGAGCTTGGTTTGCCAGGGCTATACCTTGCCGTAAGAGATCTCCGTTTTCCTGAGCCAAATCAAAAGACTGCTGATGATAATCAAGGGCCGTTTTGAGATCTGCCTGTCGGGATGAAATCATGCCTAGTAAATCGTAGATGATCACCAATGAAGACCGGGAATCCAGTGTCAGTGCGAGATCAAGGGCTACCAGGGCAAAACCTTGGGCGGGCTGGTATTTTTTATCCTGAAGATTGCAGTCTGCCAGGTTGATGAGAGCATTCAATTTCAAGGCGGGATCTGCAATTCTCTCAGCAGTTTCGAGGACATATTTATGGGATTTCACTGCATTTTTATAGTCCTTCAATATGCTGTAGGCCAAACCCCGATTCCCCTCTATGGCCGCTATCAAGGATGGATGATCTTTTTCGTTCAAAAGTCCTTTTACAGTGGCTAGTTCTTCTAAAGCGTGTTCGATTTGACCGGACATGATCAGGCAAACTCCGAGCTGGTTTAATGCCTGGGTTTGGCGGATAGTTTGACCATTTTTCAAGAATAATTCCGCAGCTTTTTTAAAATAATGAGCCGCTTCGGAATAGATGTTGCGTTCCAGGAATATCTTGCCTGCAGCGGAACAAGCTTCCGCAGCAATAAGGTGGTTTCCCTCTATTTCGGCATCATTTATTTTGGTTAGAATATTTTCCAGGTTTGGCATCGGGTTTCCTGTTTTTCAACAGGCTTATTTTAACACCAAGGTGGTGCAGTGTCCTTAGGGATAAGAACGCCTGAGATCGATTTAATAAATGGTTAATAAAAACCTGCTTTTGGCAGCAGGTTTTTATAGTTTCGATGAATGGACCAGAGATTTAGCCCTGCAGTCCATCCAGCCAGTTCAAGACGTCATTAAAAACTACTTCATGTTCCGGTTCATTATAGATTTCATGATATAGCTCATCATAAATGATCAGTTTGTTGTTCTGGGAGGAAACAAGGTTGTGCAGGTAGGTAGACCAGGCAGGATCGCAGATCCGATCCTGTCCTCCATGAAGCAGCAGGATGGGCAGAGTGATATTGGATCCTTTTTCCGCCACATAGGTGATTCCATCATTAATAACCGACGAAATTCGGGCGGTTGATTTTCCGTTATATACTAAAGGATCGTTTATATAGTTAGTAACAACCTGGGTGTCACGGCTTAACCCGCTTTTATCTATCCCAATTAGGCGAATTTTGGGGATGGTTTTTGAGATGATTGTACCAATTTTGACTGTGAAATCCGATACGTACTCTGGACCCATTACCAGAGATCCCGAAAGGATTGCGCCACTGACTTTTTCTTGATGATCGATCAGGAAACTTGCAGCTATCAATCCACCCAAACTGTGGCCAACCAGATATACCGGGAGACCAGGCTGCCATTCTTTTATCATTTCCAGATAAGTGAGAATTGGATTGATAAAAGAAGGAAAATCTTTGACAAATGACCGCGTTCCGGAGGATTTTCCGTGTCCGATCAGATCGAATCCGAAAACAGCATATCCCATATCAGTGAAATAATCAGCCAGATGTTTGTATCTGCCGCAGTGTTCATTGAGACCATGAACTACCAGAAGAATTGCTAGAGGGGGGCTTTCGGGCAGCCAGTACTGATAATAAATAGATTGGTCTTGTTCTGAAAAAAATCCTTCCTGATGCTTCATTTTTTACCTCTAGGTTGAAATTTAACTGATGAGTTATTAAAAAATCGGAATTTAGTTACCTATAATTTCAAAAAGTATAATATAGTTAATTTATCTGTGCATCGTTTTCGTTATTCTGGAGGGAATATGGACTCCATGGCATTATACTATCCTGACGGGCACCAGAAACATTATCTGTACGCTCACCCAGAATCCCCAGAAAGGGTGGAAGTGATAAAAAGGGGATTGATGGAGATTGATCTGTGGGATAGCTGCCCCCAAGTCAGACCTTGTAAGCTGGATCAGGATATCCTGGAAGCTATCCATGACAAGGAATATCTACATATCGTGGAACGGGCCAGCAGCCAGGCCCAAATGTTGGATCCGGATACTTATACGACCCTTGAATCCTGGCAGCTGGCGCAGAATGCAGCCGGCGGTGGGGTTGCGATTGCAGACCTTGTTTGGGATAGAAAAGCTCAATCTGGTTTTGCTCTTACCAGACCGCCTGGACATCATGCCACCCGGAATAGAGGAATGGGTTTTTGTCTGATCAATAATATTGCCGTGGCAGCGGAATATTTACTTCGAGTGAAAGGGGCAGGTAAAATCGCCATCCTTGATCTGGATTTGCATCATGGCAACGGCACTCAGGATATTTTTTGGGACCGCCCTGAAGTATGTTACATATCCATTCACCAGGCGCCGTTTTATCCAGGTACAGGAGCCCTCTACGAAATCGGATCGGGGACAGGAGAGGGCACTACTTTGAATCTACCGATTCCTTGTTTTTCTGGTGATGTGGCATATGCAACCCTGACCAGGGAAATCATTCTGCCTTATCTGCAAGAACAGATTGTGGATATGCTCTTGATCAGTTTCGGATTTGATACCCACTGGAAGGATCCGCTGGGCAGCATGCAAGTATCTGCTGGCTGTATATTTGAGATTATGAAAGACCTCAAAAAATGGGCAGAAAAATTTTGTTCTGGCCGGTTGGCTGTTTTTCTGGAGGGTGGATATGATTTGGATGCTGGCCTGGCATGCGGTCAGGCTGTTGGCGCAGCATTGTGCAGTAAAGAATGGGAAGACCCAGTGGGAAAATCACCGATCGAAGAAAAAGACCATTGGCGAGAAACACTTATAGAGGCTAAAAAACTTCTGGAATATGGGTAATTATTTAGTGCTTTAAGATTTGATCCTGGTTTTGGGCTGGTTATAAGTATAATGATTAAAGCTGGTCTAACTAAGGAATTTTTATGTTAAATCGTTATGTTGAGCCGGAAGACCAAAAACCTGGTATTGAATTGATCCATCTCAAACAAGCCTTGATCGAGGTTGTGAGGATGGATATTGAGGAATCTCCTCCTGCATCAGCACGAGAGTATCAAGTTCGGGTCCGGAGCCTGATCGAAACCTCCTACGAGAAAGTTTCTGATGAATATCCACTGACTGAATTCGAAAAACTTCGTCTGTTCAGCGAAGTTGAAGACGAAATCACTGGTTTTGGCCCGATCCAACCCTTGCTGGCTGACCCGGATATCAGTGAAATCATGATCTATGGACCAGAACAGGTCTATGTTGAAAAGAATGGGAAGCTGGAAGATACCGATGTGAAATTTGAGAACAATGACCATTTGATGAGCATCATCACCAGGATTCTTTCTCCCCTTGGCCGGCGTGTGGACCAGGAAAATATGATGGCTGATGCCCGCCTCCCAGATGGGTCGCGGGTTAATATTGCAATCCCACCTGTATCTGTAGATGGTCCCTCGCTTACGATCCGGAAATTCCTGGAAAGCAAATTGACTATCAATCAGATTATCAAATTAGGGACAATGACCGATCATATGGCCGAGTTCCTGCAGGCCTGTGTAGCCTCGCGTTTGAACATTCTGATCACCGGGAATACCAGTTCTGGAAAAACCACCTTATTAAATATTCTGGCAATGTCCATACCTGACGATGAGAGGATTATTACTATTGAAGATGCGGCGGAACTGAAACTGAATCAAAAATATGTTGTCCGTATGGAAACCCGTATGCCGAATACTGATGGGGTGGGTGGTGTGATCACACGCGACCTGGTTCGCAACGCGCTGCGGATGCGTCCGGACAGAATTGTAGTTGGCGAAGTTCGCAGTGGAGAGGCCCTGGACATGCTCCAGGCAATGAATACCGGGCATGATGGCTCGTTAACAACTCTCCATGCCAACTCTCCCAGGGATGCAATTTCACGTCTGGAAACTATGTCAATGATGGCTGGATTAGAACTGCCATTAATGGCAATCAGGACACAAATAGCCGCAGCTATCGATCTGATTGTTCATATGGAGCGTCTGACCGATGGGACACGAAAAGTCACTCATGTCACTGAAGTTCCCCGCATGGAAGGTGATATCGTCACCCTGTCTGATATTTTTAAATTTGATCAAACAGGAGTGTCTTCTGACGGAAAAATTTTAGGAGAAATGGAGGCTACCGGTCTGCGGCCACTCTTTACTCCCAGGTTAGAAGCGGCTGGTTACAAATTGCGAGGAGAGATTTTCGGAGTATGATAGAATTTTAAGTCTCCTCAGTGCAACTTCTCTGCATATATTCCGTATATTGGATATTGGAAATGAATCAAATCCTAAAGTGTTGGGATTATATTTCCCTGTATATTAACCAATCAATTTAACAGGAAAAGTTCGAATGAAAAAAGATCAGAGCAAATTCGTATGGGGCGGGATATTGATCCTGGTAGGAATTTTATTTTTGCTGCAGGAATTCCAAATTCTTGGCAGCGCTTTTGAATATATGTGGGTGCTGTTGATGGCAGCCGGAGCAGCAGCGTTTTTATGGATCTATTTCACAAAGCAGGATCAATGGTGGGCTATTATTCCGGGGCTGACGCTCTTTGGTTTAACCCTCGTTGCAATCGATGAATTATTTGATATCCTGCCCAGCTCAGACATATCCGGAGCAATTTTCCTGGGTTGTATTGGACTTGCTTTTTGGCTTGTATACCTGCGTAAGCAGGTCCAATGGTGGGCAATAATTCCCGGTGGTGTGTTGATCACCCTATCACTTGTGGCTGGATTGGATTTCCTATCTGAATGGAATGATGTGATATTTTTCCTTGGATTGGGAGTTACATTCTTCCTGGTGGCCTTGCTGCCTGGAGCGGTCCATAATACAAAATGGGCCTTAATCCCGGGTGGTATCATGACTGTTCTGGGTCTAGCGCTATTTGCCCCCGTTCTGAATATTATGAACATCGCCTGGCCAATTATCCTGATCGGTCTTGGTATTTTTATCCTGATCAGAAGCTGGAAATAGTAAGCCAGAGAGGAGTTTTTCAATGGGAAATGTGAAATTATATCGAAGTACCACAAACCGGATGGTAGGCGGCGTCTGTGGAGGCCTGGGAACCTTTCTGAATGTCGACCCGACCTTTGTCCGCTTATTATTCATCCTTTTACTGTTCGGCAGTGATTTTGGTTTTATTTTATATCTACTGCTGTGGATAGTGATTCCTGAAGAGGGTGGAGCATACGGGTTTAAAGAGGAATCTATGAGTGCTAGATTCAAATCAATGGGTAATGATATCCAGCAGGCAGTCACTCAACCTCATCCCCAATCGGGTTTGATCTTGGGTATCGGGTTGATAGCAGTGGGAGGATTTTTATTCCTGGACCGGATGAATTTCAGCTGGTCGCAGTGGGTTAATCTTGATCTTGTCTGGCCGATCTTGTTGATTGTAGGTGGTGTAGTATTGCTATTTCGGAAAGGTAGAGAGTAAACCATGTCTTCTGAGAAAAAATACTTTGATGGAAAGCGGAGAAGTTTTTTCGGGCCTATCCTGTTAATAACCATTGGTTTGATCTTCCTTGGAAATAATCTGGGCCTGATCCCTGGAGAAGGTTGGGAGACGATCTGGCGTCTCTGGCCAGTGCTGTTTATCATTGCTGGTTTGAATGACCTGGTTCGCCGCCAGGGTATTGCCTGGCCAATCCTGTTAATTGGCGCCGGTGTGTTTTTGCTGCTGAACAATTTTGGTCCGCAAGTCTGGATTAGTTGGACCCAGCTGATCCAACTCTGGCCAATCCTATTAATTGCTGCGGGAATCGACTTGGTATTTAAGGGTGATTCGATCTGGTATACAATCGGAGGCGTGGTTCTAACCTTGATGTTAATCGGGGGATCGGTTTGGATTGTTCGGTCAGGTTTCCAGGTTGCGGCGGATTACACAGAAATCAGGGAAATTTTCTCCGATGAAGTTGAACAGATGGACCTTGATCTTTCCTTGGGAGCGGGGGAATTGATCCTGGGATCAGATACTCCGGATGGAGTTTTGGTTTTTGGCAGTCTCACACCGGATAAATACGTAGATCAGATTTCAACAAAAGCCGGCAAGATCATCTATGAACTTGAACATAGTGAACCGGGATTTTATCCACACACTGCCAGATGGGAATTGGATCTAACTGATGATTTGGTCGCAGATCTGGCCGTGAACAATGGTGCAGGTGAAATGATCCTGTCGCTGGAGGCAATGAACCTGGTATCATTGGATGTAAAGCAGGGAGTGGGTAGGATGGTAGTTCATCTGCCGGAAATGGATAGTGATCAGGTTCTAATTAGTCAGGCTGTAGGTACAATTCAAATTCAAATTCCGAAAAATACTCAGGTGGCAGTTGACGCGAAGAATGGATTGTCAAAAGTAGATTTTCCGGCAGATTTTGAGTTAGAAGATGGATATTATGTATCACCGGGAGCAAGCCGGTCCAATGCTGAGTTATTTATCATTGTGGAACAGGCTATAGGCTTGATAAACATCCAATATGCCCGCTAAATAGGCAGCGAAATATAAAAGACCGCAGCGACTGCTGTGGTCTTACTCTTTAAACCGGGCGGTTGATGCTTTGTTCTTCGCTAAATCCTTCGGGATAACGCTTGATCAATTTGGCTACATTTTGAGAAGCAATATCTTCCAGACTGATGCCAACAGCTGTGGCGGCTTCAGCAAGGTACCAGAGAACATCACCTAACTCGTCTTTCAGTGATTCCGAGTCAAAAGGATGCCCGTGGGCAGTCATTTTTTTTACTAAATTCGCGAACTCTCCGGCCTCTCCTGCCAAGCCCAGGGCGGAGACAACCAAACGTTGTTCTCCATCTCCACCGGCACCGGCAGAGCGGTTTGCCAGACCCTGGTATTTATTAAGGGTGAAAGGTTCAGATTTCATACACCGGTCTCCTTTAGGTTTGCCAGAGTGATGAGTTCTTCAACAAGCTGTCTGAGCTCCTGCTTCAGGAAGGGATAGGGGGATTCGTCAAAGATATTGGCCAGGGATTGGTAGTACCATAATGTTCCGGTTTTTTTACCTTTGAACCAGTCCCAGATTTTGTCGCCCTCTTTTTGCAGATCTCGCAAAATGGATCTGGAGTTATGGACCTTGTCGGATAAGGAGACCAGCAGTATGGAGTCCGGTGCCGTCTTTAATCTAGCCAGATAATTGCTTTTTCTTTCTTTCCAGTCAGGCTTAGGCTGCGTATAGGCATCTGTGCAGCCCTCAACGATTTCAGCTACTTCTTCCCCGAATTCCGCTCTTATTCTTTCGAGTGTTGGTAAACCGCCCTGGTCTTCCACAGCGTCATGCAGCAGAGCGGCAATGGCCTGATTTTCAGTTCCACCATTTTCAAGTACAAGAGCTGAGACAGACATAAGATGAGAATAATAGGGTACCTGGGCACCCTTGCGGATCTGATTTTGGTGAAGCTCAAAAGACATATTCAATGCTGCTTGAAAACGATCTGATAAGAGGAATGGTTCCATTAAATTATCCTATAGACTAAGATGGTCATTATTAGATAAAACTTGATAACGGAATTATTATACTCTTGAAACCTGAGAGGTATATCTTGGTTGAAGGATTGATTGTTGCCCTTAGCCTGGTTTATTCACCTTCCCCCAACAATAAAACGTTGGCACGTAAATCAGCCGGGTCCCATTTTTTATTGCTGCCGTTTCGTGTTTTTTAAGAACCGCGATCTCTGTTTTAGATAAGATCCCAGACAGATCTTCCTCGAGTACTTGCCATTCTGAGTCTAACTCTGATTGGGAAAGATCTTTTTTCCAGGCACCTTCATACACACCACAAATGATATCTGAAAATCCTCCAGCAGAAAATAGTGCCTTGAGAGTTCTGCCCATCCGGGGATCTGCTCCTGCGTTAATTAAGCCAGAGATCTGATAGTCTCGGATCCTGATAAATTCTAAGGGATAATCGATCCTGCCACCATAGTCCGGTTCAGCGAAAGCAACCACATAACCATTTTCAGCAGTAACCCGAACCATCTCTTGTAATGCCTTTGAGGGGTAGCCGGTCCATAGAAGAAAATAATGGCATAAAACCAAGTCAAACAAATCGTCAGGAAACGGGAGATGGAAAACGTCTGCGCCAAGTAAATGGCTTTCAGGACTTCCCATTTTGGCAAGATCAAGATTTTTCAGATTGATATCAGCACCGTAGATTTCAGCGGGAGAGAGAACTTGCAGATCAGGCAGCAGAACTCCAGTTCCGCAGCCAATATCCAAGATTTTTTCCTGGGGATGTGTTTTCAGGAGTTCAAAAAAATAGATGCGCAGGGCTTTAGTCCATTGCGCCTGTACCTTATATCGAGCGTGCCAATCCTGAAGCGAGAGCGGCATCAGCTTTACTCTTCAGGATTGGACTGCCAGATCGCCTTCCAATCGTCTTTAAGCAGATTTCCGAGGACCTGGTTAAGACCCTGCTCTGGGAGAACATCACCATCTGGTTCGATATAGAACCAGGCTTTTCCCGCTCCATTTACTTTATCTTGGCTATTTTTATTCTCGAGTGAGATTGGGTTATGAGCAGAGTACGGAACCGGGAGGTCCCATTTAAGTGGTAGGTCTGCATCAGCGACCAGTGTTTGGGCTGTTGATAGGGCTTGGGTTAATGTCTTATTGGTTGAATCGCTGTTGGATAGTGAGATTGCGTTTGCACCCAGCTCTTTACAATTCTTAATGATTTGCGGGAGTAGGGAAGTGATCTCAGGAGTAATCGTGATATGAACGGTGGTAAAGAGATCTTCGTTGAGGATTTCCTTTAACGCATCCCAGGAGTTTGTATCAGTGGGTGTAAGAACAAATAACAGGTGATCCAATCCGCTTTGGAGGATATCTTTTTTGAACTCTGGTTCACTGAACTTGTAGCCATCTGATAATAAACCTGTTACTTGTCCATTTTTCTCAGCCTGGGAAATTAACGTGATCAAATCATCCCGGAGGGTGGGTTCTCCACCTGTGAATATTAGATGAGGTATCCCGGCTTTCCAGGACTTATTAATAATAGAAAGCCATTCGTCTGTGGTCAATTCTCTATCAACCCTTCGGATTGGAGCCAGATCAGGGCTGCTATTCTGGGAAAGCTGGTAAGTTATCGCGCAATCCAGACGGTAGGGCGCAGATGGTGTCCCGCTGTAAGGGTCATCCCTGGAGATTTCCAGAAAACTGACAGGATCAAGGTCTGGCACTTCCAATAATGTCGTGATCTTTTGAGAGATCTCAATAAAATCCAGTCTAGCATCAGCCCGGCTGATCTGGTAGCGCTTGGCAATGATTCCGGCTGCTTCTTCCAGAGGTGTCTCCTGGATCAGGTGGTAGGCGTACTCGGTTGCTGTTTGGTTAAGGTGTAATATCGTAGAAGCATTAATGATCAACAAACCTGTGCCATCTTCCGACACGCGGAGGTGCAGCCGGTATTGAAGCTGGGCATTTGCAGGAGTCTGGTAATGGTAAACCCCTGCAGGCAATAATCCAGTTGGTTTAAAGAGACTGGTGATGTTTTGGAAGAACTTGTTCATTTCCTGCTCCTGTACTATCTATATTTATATCACCATGTATCGTGCCGGATAAGGTCCTCAAGCGCTTTTCTGGTTTTGGGTTTGGGTTGATCTAGTGGATATCCAAGGGGTGTAAAAGCGATTGGATCAACTTGATCAGGGAGGTTCAGAAAATCCCTGGCAGCTTGAGGATTGAAGTCCCCAATCCAGCAAGTGCCCAGGCCCAGATCAGCTGCCTGCAGTGTGATATGGTCGACAACAATTGCAGCATCGACTGCTGCGTAGCTCTGATTATCATATTTTTTTCGAAACCAACCTTCGTCTGGCTGGCTGCATATACAAAGAACTATGGGAGGTTGTACAAACCAATCACGGTGGTAGACCTCCATTAGTTTACTTTCATTATTTTGTGTATTAATAATAATGATCTGAAACGGCTGACGGTTGGCTGCTGTTGGCGCCATCCGGGCAGCTTCCAATACCTTGGCAAATTTATCATCTTCGATAGGATCAGGCGAATAAAACCTGCAACTGTACCTCTTTTGAATTAATTGATCGAAATTCATAGTTAACTCCTGATGATTTGAAATTATTCATAAGATGTTCAATAAATTCCAGAGCCAGATCGTTGTGCCCGCACCCAGGATACCCAGGCCAGCACCGGCCAGGGCATCAGTTAGATAATGGACTCCCATTACTATCCTGCCCAGTGTGACCAGGATGGCCAGTGAGATGGTTGCGGCCAGGAATAATGTGCTGCTGCCGGCAGCGAACGGTATTATTAGAGCCAGGTACCAAACCCTTAATGCATCGCCGCTTGGGAATGAAGAATCAAAAGGTTCAAGGGGCTGCAGCATGGCAATTGATTGATGGGAAGTATATGGTCTCTTGCGAAAGTAGAGACTTTTAATAAGCTGCTCAATACCTACAAAAACAGAAAAGACCCCAAATGCAACCAAGCCATTCTTCCAGTCAATGCAGATTAAAAAGATCAGCACGATTAACACAAAGGAAGTTCTTCCAAAAAACCAGGCCTCCTGGAAAAATATCAACAGGGGTTTGGGTCTCAGTATCTGTTGAACAGATCGAACAATATTCGGCTCAATCTGACCCACTTCGTCAAACATGTGGAAGAATCCAAGCAGCAAGAGTACCAATCCCAGTAAATAATAGATCATATATTCTCGTTCATCTGGTCCGGCCAGGCAGGATAATACATTAACCATTGGTCAGGTGAGAGTTTAATAAATTTTTCAACCTCCTTCAATACTCGTTCTGCATTAAGGATAATATCATCCAGTTTATTTTCAAATTTTTTCAACGTGATTGGCTTGGAAAGCCGCAAACCATAACTGCCATCCGGATGCATAAAAGCTGCCACGGTAATAATTGGAACGTTTGCAGCCAGCGCAGTTGTTATATATCCAAGTGGAAGAGGACTGGGCCTTCCAAAAAATTGTGTATAATGTTTTTTCTTACGACTAGGAACCGGCCGATCTACACCGGTTGCAACAACTCCTCCAGCTTTTAAATACTGCACAATGTCCGCTTCCAGGCTCGAATCCCCCAAGGGGATTAAATCCAGACCATAAGATTTGCGAATTTTATTCTGCAGCTGATAACCGCTGCCCGGATTTGGATAGGATAAAACCTTGCCTTTAAATCCGCCTTTGATCAGGCGGGCAACAACCAGGTCAAAGTTGCTGAGGTGAGGGGCTATAACCAGATACCCCTGGTCTTCGTGGGAATAATTGACTAACTCGGTCATTGTTTCCGACCATGGAACAATAGTCTCCATCTTTTCTGGTTTGCTGTAGTAATGATAAAGATCATAATAACAACGCCCTGCATGGGATAAAACCTTTATAGTTCTCTGTACCAGATCCTGATCAGATAGACTCCCTCCACTTACTACAAATTGATTGCTTCGGATAGCCTTGGTGATGTCCAATCTTTTGATTGAACCTATTATTGAGCCGATAGTATTACTAAGTCTGACGCCCATTTTGGGGGACATGCTTTTACCGATCAGGATGGATAATTGGATAGAAATTTTACTATTCAGAAATTTTTGCATTTTTATCTGTGCCATGAATTAAAGATACCTGATTTTCTACTCTCGAGTCGCCTGCAAATTATTTATTCCTTCGATCAAAACAGGTAGACCACGGATAATACATAAACTGACACTGACCCAGGTAAATATCAAACCGGTTTGATAAACGAGGTTGAACCATGAACCAGAATTGGATTGAAGCGCATATGCCAGAGTTAGAAAAGCTGCAGCTGAGCCTTTAGCAATTCCGTAGAAAGCTCGCGTGAAACGCGAACTGACCAGGAACTTGCTCAGGGGAGAGTGGATCTGGTTGAATGCGCTCCGGCCGCTTTTCAATTGAACTGATCGAACTGCATCTACAGTAGTCCCGCGGACCAATACGATTATGGGAACCAGAACAGGAATTAAACCTAGGTGGGCATATGCAACCCAAAGAACATATTCTAAGGTTCTGTCGGTTGCCATATCGAGTACGCTGCCAAGCAAAGATGCCTCGTTTCGTTTTCGGGCAATCCATCCATCCAGACTATCCAGATTAAAGATTATGATAATTAGAAGGACATCCCATAACATCAGTGCCTGGTTACCGTAATAGAGTAAACCCAGATATATAAAAAGAAGTGGGAATCTAGAGATTGTTATGATATTTGCCATGTTGTTGGTCCTTGTACGGATAGAATTTCTCCAGATATTGAACATTTGGCTCAGCCAAACGAAGATTAATGGATAATGCTAATCGGGAATACCGATCATCCCAGATTATGATTGATTATAACTCCCAGTTCATAAGATCCGGCCAGACAGGATAATACATCAGCCACTGTTCAGGAGCTTCTTTGATCAGTAATTCTATTTTCTTTAAGACCATTTCACCGTTGAGGATCAAGTCATCCAATTTGTTCTGGTATTTCTGTAAACGGATCTTCTCCGAGAACTTGAATTTGTATAAACCTCTCTTCGTCATAAATGTGGTCACGATTATGATCGGTATGTCCGCGGCCAGAGCTAGGGAAATATAACCAACGGGCAGAGCGCTTGGTTTCCCAAAAAAAGACAGCCTATGATTTGATTTCCTGGTGGGAACTGGTCGATCAACCGCGGTTATTGCCATGCCACCGGATTTTAAATGCTCTACAACTTCGATAAAATAACTGTCTTCGTCTATAGGCACGATCTCAGCTCCGACCCGGGAGCGAATCTTGTTGATTACTCCATATCCTGAATAGAGGTTTGAGAGTGTGAGGAGTTTAGCCCGAAAGCCTTTTTCAGTGATGACCTGGAACAGCAGATTGAAATTGCTTAAGTGGGGTGCTATCACAAGAGCCCCTTCCTCCCGTGTGGCTTGATCGAACTTTTTATTGAGTTCATCGGCAGTAGGAAATAAGGAACTCATTTTTTCGGAATCATCAATAGTACGAAAGAAATCGTAATAACAAGTAAGTGCGTGTTTGATAACTGCTCGAGTTCTTTTATCCAGATCCGCAGCTGTCAGGGATTCATCCTGGCTGATGACTTTCTGGTTTGATTTCACTGCCATAATCAAATCCGATTTTTTTAACCCGGCAATCACAGAGCTGAGGGGCTCAATCAAAGTCAGGGCCATTTTTTTGGGTATAAACTGGCACAGCTTTATTCCGATCAGGATGAGATATTTGTTGTTGAACTGTTTGACCAAACTCATTTTATCTCTGTGATTTATATGATGAGCGTTTTACGGTTTTTATCAACTATTTCATAAACTTGATGAAAGATGATTAGTGAATTGGATATTTTTTTGAAACCCGCCGTAAGATTCTGAAATAATTGTGAATATGGGACAGAGGGCTGATATGGCTCTTCTCGTTTGCATAAATGGTTTTGATTGGAACCCAATGGACTGAGAGGCCGGCATAAAGGCAGGCAAAAATCATCTCAACCTCGAACTCAAAACCCATCTCCTGAGAGTCAAGCAGCAGTTCCATCAGTCTGGCATCGATTAGCCGGTATCCCGATTGATTGTCCGGTATGTGTTCCCTGGTTAGCCTGTTTACGAGTTTGCTGCCAAGTGTATTGGCCAAGCGCCTGGTGAAGGGCATTTGTGTGAAATCCCGCATTCCAATGATCAGATTTCCCTGATTCTGTTGATAACTTTCCAGGAACAGGGGGATTTCATGGGGGTCATGCTGACCGTCAGCGTCCAGAATCAACACTGCCTGGTATCCATTTTCCAGGGCATAACGGAATCCATTTCTGAGAGCAGCTCCTTTTCCAAGATTATTTCCATTTTGGACTATTATCGCCCCAACTTTGCGGGCGAGTTTCGCCGTGGCATCTGTAGACCCATCATCCGCAACTAATGTTGGCAAGTATTTCATCGTCTCGCGGACAACTGATTGGATCGCGAACTCTTCATTATAAGCCGGTATAAGCGCAAGGATTTTGAGATTCATTTTTAACATTAATGAGGTGGAGGTATCACCGGTTCAACCATACGCGGATGAGCCGCAAAGGCCAGCGGGCAACCGGCACCGCATTCCTCCAGTAAACTGCAGGTCTGGCATTCATTGGGGACATATTTCCTGTGGCGAAGCTCCAATGCCAGATCATGTTCCCAGATCGATTTCCAGGAGTCTTTAAGCAAATTACCGAGTTGATGGTAGTAGGATTGACAGGGGATGACGCCGCCGTCTGGTTCAACACACATATTATATAAAGCGGCAGTACAGCCCTTAATGCCCAAATCCATCTCCAGGGGATTAAAATGGCAGTACAGAGTGGGGGTATACCAGATCAATTTTGTTCCTGTGTTTGAAGTCTTTTTCTTCGCCAATTCCAGGAGAGGTATTAACTCTTCTTCGCTGAGCCCCGTGCCTACATCTTTCCCCCTGCCAGAATAGATCAAAGCATTGAGCCCGATCGTGGGTACCCCTAAACCGATTAAGAAGTCTAGGGTTTTTCCGATGCTGAGATAATTATTTTTCAGCATGGTTGTATTGGTCATCACAAACAGGGAACTAGCGAGGGCGTTCTGAAGGCCGGCAATGGTTTGTTTCCAGGCGCCTTTTTTATTGACCATCTGGTCATGGATATCCGGGTCGTGAGATTCAACAGTGATCTGAATGTGATCGAGCCCGGAATCCACCAGACTCTGAATGAGATCTGGATCTGATAACCTCCGGGCATTTGTATTTAAGCCTGTGATCTGGCCCAGATTTTCTGCATACTGGATTAATTCTGGAAGATCATCCCGTAAAGTTGGCTCACCACCAGTGAAGATCAAATGGGGGATACCCAGAGCCCAAAGCCGGTCAACAATTTTCTTCCAATCGGAAGTTTCAAGTTCTGGATAGGATCTCAAGCGAGCATTATAACAGTGAGGACAGTCATTATTGCAACGGTAGGTGACCGCTAAATCCATCCGGTAGGGCGCGGTTGGATGCTGGCTGTAAGGGGCATTGATCTCAACACCCGAGAATGTATTGACTGGTTTGCCATCTGCCTGGATAAATGCATCCAGATCAGTTGAGATCAATTTGATATCCTGATCAACCTGATCCACAACCTGGTCGAATGACCGCATGAGCTTGATTTTAATCTCGTCAGGAGTAGATCCGTCGAGGTGGTAATAAGCGATCATGGTCGCGCTGGGATTCAAATACAAGATCGAGCTGGCATTAATGACCAGGGTGCCGGAGCCGTCTGGTTCCACCCTGAGATGGATCCTGGTTTTCGAAAGGTCATCAAACTTCCGGAAATGATATAAGCCGGGAGATAGGCTGGATTTATTTACCACAGATTTTAATCCCCGTCTTATCTGCGGTAGATACTTATTTCTGCTGGTTTCCATGCTATCTAGCGGCCGCCACCAGCACAAGCGCAGGCACACCCTGCACAGGCGCAAGCACAGGCACAGGAAGAACCACCGCCCCCGCTGCTCCATCCGCTTCGACCAGATGATGAGGTTGGTTTAGGTACAGGGTTGGTCTTCTGGGTTATCCTGCTGGTGAAATCAGTGATGTTTCCCACCACATTGCTGGAAAAATTAGAGATTCCGGTAGCCATGGAGGCTGCAAAATCGCCACCTGGCAGGTTTGGGAGAGCGTTGCCGCCCGTTGTTCGGCTGGACGGAGCTGCTGTTTTTGATACGCTCGGTCCGGCAGTAGTAGTTCTGGCATAACCGGGATCATATCTATTCCACCATATCGGAACATAAACCGGACCACTGCGGAATACATCCTGGGTCTTGTCCTCGAATTCACCATCCAACATGGTCCAACCCATGTGGTCATTGAATTTTTCGCTCTTGACTTCGGGAGTATCCGCTTCCTCAACCTGCTGCCAGGCCCTTTTGATGATGTCCTCATAATAACGGACCGTTTCCCTGTGGCTGAACCCTTCCATCTTTTTGCCAACACTCTTGATCAGGTCGATCATCAGATCCTGCAGTTCGGTTTTGCGAACACGGCTGGATTCATTTTTAAAGGCGTTGATAAATTGGGTTTCATATTTTCGCAAGTTTTCCGGAAGAGGATCGCTGAACTCGAGCTTGAGCGGATCTTGGCTGAGTACAGTGGCGGCTTCTTTCTGCAGCAATGAGAACAGGATCATGGTAAAAATCTTGTCTGCGGGTCGTTCAAGTAAAATAGCTGCCTCAATAGCGGTTAGCCCTCGTTTGATGCCGTGGCCTTCAATGCGGATTTTTGGCGGAAGGTATTTTAATTTTCTCTTTTTGCTGCTATTTACAGATACAACTATAATTACCACAAAAAAGAGTATAAATCCTCCCACGCAGAGCAGACTGGAGACAACTTCGGGGGAAATTCCCAGCTGCTGCCAGAGGCTTGGTTTTGATACCGCGGAGGCTGGGACATAGGACAACGGGAATGAGGATCCAAATTTATACTGTTTTGATATATTTCCGTCGGTATTGCGCCAGGTGTAAGTAATCCGGTTCGAATTATCCATTCCGGTAATTGGGTTGTCGTTAAATCCGCTAGGCGCACTGTGCCAGCGAGGTTCTTCTGGTTTAACACCGGGTGGCAGGTGGAAGATAATTGTCATATCCGTGCTGCCCGTAACGTACTCGGAACCAAAATAAGTTGGGCTGAAGACAGCGCTGGCATAATCATCTGCTTCAGTATCAGGGAAGAGCACATCTTCGATTCCATCAATGAAGACCCGAACCGTGCCGCGCCCTCCTGGCGGTATAGCCCTTGATTCCAAGCCTATCGCAACGCCAGATCCTGTTCCTTCATAATCAGAACTTGAAATAAATGAAAGTGCTTGACCGTCAACCTCGGCGGAAATGTTGTTATCAGAATAATTGTAGTTAGGTAAACCTACATCCACATAATCAATGGCATGGCCCTCTGGCTGATTGAGAAAAACAAATTCGTAAATCAGATCAAGAGTTCCGTCATCTTCCCAATAGACATGCACGGTTTCCTTTTCCACGCCGAAGTAATAACTCTGGGCCAGGGCAGAGGTAGGGATGATGAGCAGAAAGATTATTATTAGAATAGCAAAAATCTTTTTCATGGAAAGCCTCTTCAGGGTTACCATTTAGGTTCCTCGGTTAGTTGGTAGCTGGTCCCACAGAAAGGACAGGAGACGACCGGCGCGCCTGCGAGCATGGATATATTTTCAGGACTTAACTGACCCCCGCAAGATTGGCATGACAGTGTGTCCAAATTAATATCTCCCGAGAGATCAATTTGCAGTTTGACTTCCTGCTCCTGCTCACCGGATTTTTTTCTGCCCAGAAACCAGATCAGCCCAAAACCAATCAAGACGCTGATACCGCCGATGATCAACCAGACCGGTTGACCTTCTGATCCGAAAGCGCCCCAGACAAAAATCACTCCAAAAAAGATTGTTATGGCAGCGAAGATATAACCGATGATTTTTCCAGCAGACATTGATTTCTCCTCAGGTGGATTGGCTGGTAACTATATCTTACCAGCAGAAATTTCCCTGGTTAATCAAGCTGATTATATTCCAGGAAAACAGCAAATTAAGCTTTCGATCTAATTATACCAATATCCTTGTTTCGCCAACAACGAGTTGACTGGATATGCTTACAGAGCTGTTTTTCGGAAATGGGTTCTAAGCTATAATACGGGTCATGGAACCAAAACTGGAACATCAGAGAATCCGCGATCTGCAGGAACAGCTCCGATATCATAATTATCGCTACTACATCCTAAATGATCCAGTGATAAGTGATGTGGAATGGGATCGGTTATACCATGAACTACGGGATCTGGAGGAAAAACATCCAGACCTGAAAACCGATGATTCTCCCACCCAGAGAGCCGGCACCCAGCCATCTGATGCTTTCGAGCGACTGGAACACCCTGCGCCTATCCTGAGTCTGGATAATGCTTTCTCGGCCGAAGAATTATTATCTTGGCAGGAGCGTATTAACAAACTGGATCCCCGGGTCGCAGAATCGGCTTACTCTCTTGAACCAAAATTAGATGGGCTTACAGTTGTTCTGCATTATGAAAACGGGGTTTTCGCTCGGGGAGCTACCCGTGGCAATAGTGAAATCGGAGAGGAGATTACGGAAAATCTTCGCACAATCCGCTCTCTGCCGCTGCGTATTCCCCAGGATCCTGATGGACCATCACCTCCCGCGCTGCTGGTGGTTCGGGGAGAGGCTTTCATCAGAATCTCTGATTTTGAAAAGTTGAACAAATCGCTTGAAGAGAAGGGAGAAAAAACTTATGTTAATCCCCGCAACACAGCAGCGGGATCATTGAGACAGCTGGACTCCTCGTTAACCGCCAAACGGCCCTTGACTTTACTGACCTATCAGGTAGTGACCAGCTCGAGTGGAAAGCCATCCACACAGATAGAAACCCTGGAGTATTTAGAAAAAATGGGTTTCCCGGTTCCTGAACACGATTTTTGTAAGGATATCCAATCAGTGATCGGAAAATTAGATAAATGGGATGAGCTGCGAAAATCACTCGATTATGAAATAGATGGTGTTGTGATCAAACTTAATGACCTTGAACTGGCCGACTCATTGGGGGTGGTTGGCAAAGCTCCCAGAGGCGCTATTGCCTATAAATTCCCCGCCCAGGTGGTAACTACAAAGTTGGAGGAAATCCGGGTTAATGTGGGCAGAACAGGAGTATTAACGCCTTATGCTGTTCTCGCTGCAGTGGAGATCGGTGGAGTAACAGTTAGGCAAGCTACCCTGCACAACTTTGATTTTATCTCCGAGAAGGATATTCGAGTGGGCGACCGGGTAATGGTTAAACGAGCCGGGGAAGTGATCCCATACGTCATGGGACCAGTTAAAGATCTCAGGACAGGAATTGAGGAGGTTTTTTCTCCTCCCTATCAGTGCCCTGTCTGTCATGAGCCAGTTGAACATTTAGAAGGTGAGGTTGCCTGGTATTGTGTAAATGCCAGCTGCGAAGCGCAATTGATCAGGAATATAGAACATTTTGTTTCCAGACCGGCTATGGATATTGTTGGAATGGGAATAAAGATCGTTGAGCAATTAGCCCAGGAAAATTTGATCCGAAATGTTAGTGATCTATATAATTTGGATAAAGATGATCTGTTGGCTTTGGAGGGTTTTGGTGAGAAAAAGGTCGATAATTTATTAGATGCGATAGAGCAGTCCAAATTACAACCCCTTCCAAGATTGATCACTGCCTTGGGCATCCGGGGAGTTGGGGAAGTGGTCGCTGGAACACTGGCATCCCGATTTGGCAGTCTTGATGCTCTTCAGGGTGCGGCTTATGAGGATCTGGATAATATTGCCGGCATAGGACCCAATATAGCTCAGGCAATCCTGGATTGGTTCGATATTGAAGCAAATCAAAAGATCCTGGCTGCCCTCAAGCGTTCTGGTGTTTGGCCGACAATCCAGGTCCAAGACCCTGGGCAGATTAAAATATCACCACTGGACGACAAGAGTTTTGTACTGACAGGCACACTTGCAGGTTATACACGTAATGAACTTAAGGAGCTTCTTCGATCGCTGGGGGGGCGAGTGAGTGGATCGGTAAGCGCGAGAACAGATTTCCTGGTTGTAGGAGAAAATCCCGGATCTAAATATCAAAAGGCTCTGGAATTGGGTATAACGATCCTTTCAGAGAGTGATGTCATAAAGTTGATCCAGTCAGCAATGGATAAACAGGAGGGAGGAATAAACTGACATCAGTAAAGAGATTGATCCTAAAAAAAGGACGAGAAAAACCTCTTAAGCATAAACACCCCTGGGTCTTCTCTGGAGCGGTAGAACGTCTAGAAGGTGATCCGGATCCTGGTGAAACAGTCGAGATCCGCAGTTTTGGGGGAGAATTTCTGGCCCTGGGTGCATTTAGCCCCGAATCACAGATCCAGGCAAGGGTCTGGAGCTGGCGGCAAGATTATGTAATTTCGACTGACCACTTTCGGTCGAAAATTAAACAAGCTATCCAATATCGAGAACATATCAAGTATGACTATCCGATGAAGCGTTTGATACATGCCGAATCTGATGGAGTTCCGGGTCTGGTTGTTGACCAGTATGGGGATATCCTTGTCCTGCAGCTGCTCAGCACGGGACCGGAACTCTGGAGAAACGATTTGGTACAGATCCTGGTTGATGAGACTGGTGCCAAGTCGATTTATGAAAGGTCGGATGCCCAGGTCAGAAAACTAGAAGGTTTGGAACCTCGAACCGGACTTTTATATGGCGAGGAGCCAGAGGAATTAGTTCATATTGAACAAGGTGGTTTAGAGTACTGGATCGATATCCGGAAGGGGCATAAAACAGGTTATTATCTGGATCAGCGCTCCAATCGGGAAATTGTAGGTCGATTATGTTCAGGATTGGATGTATTGGATTGTTTTTGTTATTCAGGTGGGTTTTCCATGCAAGCGCTAAAAAATGGAGCTGAGTCTGTAACTCTGGTAGATGAGTCTGAAGAGGCGCTGAAATTGGCAGAAAAGCATGTCTATTCCAATCGGCTCCCTGGCGAAAGAATGACAACCCAGAAAGGGGATGTTTTTGATGTTCTGCGAAAGTTCCGTGACCAGGCAAAAAGCTTTGATGTAATTATTTTGGATCCACCAAAGTTCGCTCCAACAGCGTCTCATTCAGCCAGAGCAGCCAGGGGATATAAGGATATTAATTTGCTAGCTTTCAAATTGCTTAAACCGGGAGGTCTTTTGGCGACATTTTCCTGTTCCGGAGGGATCAGCAGAGAGTTCTTCTTAAGAATTTTGTCAGGTGCCGCAATAGATGCTGAAGTTAATGCTAGAATACAGTTACATATGGGACAAAGTGCAGACCACTTAATCAACTTGAGCTTCCCGGAAGGGACCTATCTCAAGGGGTACGGCATTCGTGTTGATAAAGAGGAGGTTTGAGATGTATGAAGATATCGGTCAAGGACTGGTTGAATATTCCTTGATCTTATTGCTGGTTGCATTAGCCTTGATATTGATCCTATCAATTTTCGGCACTGAACTAGCCGATGTGTACAGCAATATCATAGAAAATATTCCCTAAAACATTTATTTCAATTGTAATTTTTTCCTATTATTAATCAAAAAAAGCGAGGCTTGCACTCGCTTTTTTTGATTAAAATAACTTCATTTCTGATCTGAATATAAAGTTTCAGCGATCTGACTCAGAGAGAGGGGTTTTCCCAGAAGGATCATAAACGTAAACCCGATCACCCAGATTGGCCCAGTTGAATAGCCAGTGAGAATCACCGACAGACATATTCACACAACCGTGGGATTGGGGGTATCCCAAATTTGCCCGCCAGTATGCTCCATGGAATGCTCTGTCTTCATCGAAGTACATCGTCCAGGGAACGCTTTCCAGGTTGTAGGCATGGGCTGGATCAGTTAACCAGCGCATGCGGGTCACTTCATCTTTCTCTTTGATTGAGAAAATACCTGGGTAAGTGTAGAAAGGGTGCAGGCCGGAGGCGATCAAAGTTGCAAAAACCAGTTTGCGATCCTCATAGACCGCCAAGGTCTGTTCGTATAAATCCACTTCGATCCAACGGTCCCAGGCCATTCCTTCAGGGGGGCCGGTTCGAGGGGATATTTTTGCCACTGCAGTCTGAATGACCCACTCATCGGGTCCGACCAGGTACCAATCCCACTTTCCTACGGTTGCTACATCGTAGATCTGCACCAGTTGCTGGTGTTCTAGGAAGTGGCCTGTGTAATCATCGTTATCATAACCAGGAGTGTATTTAGTTTCCGCTTTCCCTCCAGGTGAAAACATGGACAGGACCCACCCGAAATCGGTTTTTGGTGTTTCTGTAAACTCAACTCCTTGGAAGATTGGCACTTCTGTTATCACCAGATCATCAGAGGACATCCAGCCAACATCAGTATAGTGATAATATTTTCCACGGCTGTATTCTGTTTGGGAGATCGAAACGTAATTGAATCCAGGTGTGATCCAGCGGATTATTTTCTCTTTGTTATCATTTATGGCATCGTTGAGAGTCTGATATATAGGCGCTCGATCGGAGCTGACATAGGCATACTTGTATTCCAAATCCGCTAAAGCGGGATCGGGATTTTTGGTGGGAAGGGGCGTTTCTGGAAAAGTGATTCCTTTTTCAGCCATATCAAGTATATAGGCGGTTGGGCCAAAAGGATTGCAGTCCTGGGTCTTATCAAAAAAGAGATCAGGTGGGCAGAGAGGTAAAGATCCATACCCTGGGCCATCAGCGGAAACGCTGCCGGGTGAAATTACGTATAGGAACCCTGTTATCAGCAGAGCGATGATCAATTTTGGTCTAATCATAAAGTTGGTGTTATTTATCTTTTAATTCGGCAGGCAGATGCTGCACATCAATAGTGGCTTCATCACAAAATATCATTGCTCTTTCTATGACGTTCCGTAACTCACGTATATTACCAGGCCAGGAATAGTTTTTCAGCAAGTCGAGAGCCGCGGGAGTCATATTCTCAATGTTGATGCCCATCTTGGGGTTGTTTGTTTTAATAAAATGTCCTGCCAGCCCCGGGATGTCTTCGGGGTGTTCCCGGAGGGGAGGGATTTCAATATTAATCACTTTCAGGCGGTAATACAGATCTTCCCGGAACTCGCCTTTTTCGATCAGATCCGGCAGATTCTTATTGGATGCTGCCAGGATCTGGACATCGACCTGGATCGAGGTCGTGCTGCCCACCCGGCGGAAGGATCGTTCTTCCAGGGCCCGCAGGACTTTGGCTTGCATATCAGAAGACATTGATGAGATCTCGTCCAGAAACAGGATACCCTCATCGGAAACTTCCATCAAACCCCGTTTCCTTTTTTGTGCGCCTGTAAATGCTCCGGCTTCATAACCAAAGAGTTCAGACTCAAGCATAGTATTTTGAACTGCTGCACAGTTGATATCTATAAAGGGTTTGTCACTGCGAGGGCCCATGCGGTGAATGGCCCGGGCTAAAACTTCCTTTCCGGTTCCGGTCTCTCCGGATACAAGAATGGAAGTGGAATGTTTTGCTGCCCGCTGGGCTTCTGTGAAAACTTTTTTCATGATCTCAGAATTGATCACGATAGAATCTAAAACTTCGCGCTGTGAGCGCCGGAAATGATTTAACTCTTCCCTCATTTCCACAATATCCTGCGCTCGTTTGATACTCTGTTCCAAGCGTTCGAATTTTATTGGTTTTTGAATGAAATCATGGGCTCCATTCTTCATTGCTTCCACGGCCATTTCGATTTTGCCATGGGCAGTGATCATAATAATGGGAGGTCGGAAGGGGAGTTGGGCCGTCTCGGCCAGGAGATCTGGTCCGTAACCATCGGGAAGCTGGACATCCAATAGGACAATGTCAGCTTCTTGGGCGGTAAGGTGTTTGCGGGCGGTTTTTAGATCGGCGGCCAGTAACACTTCATAACCTTCCGACTCAAGATAACTACCGATATTATTCCGGGCGTTCTTTTCGTCGTCAACAAGCAAGATGGTTGCTGTCATTCCTTGGGTTCCTCCTGCACTACTCCGGGAAGGATGATCTGGAAAGAAGTCCCTTCCGGAAGGGGTTCTAAAGTAATTGTACCTTCATGCATGGTAATGATCTGTTTTGTTATAGAAAGTCCGAGACCGGTGCCGTCTTCTTTAGTGGTGAAAAAAGGCTCAAAGATGCGGTCCTGAACTTCTGGGGGGATTCCCGGACCTGTATCCAAAACATCAACCTGAACTCCCGGTGTGCCGGTGGTTTTCTGAATGCGTTTTAGACGGACGGAAAGAACTCCGCCGTCAGACTCTTCCATGGCTCGCACTGCATTACTGATTAAGTTGTTGAAAACCTGGCCCAAGGCGCGGTCGTCCCCGGGTACCAACGGAAGATTATCTTCAACTTTTAATACATGGGATACTGAGGTTCTTTTCATGCGGGGAACCCAGCGGTTCAGAATTCGTTCAATCAAAGCTGGTAGGTCAAGGGGTGTTCGGTGATAACTTTGTGATTTTGAGAAAGTGAGTACAGTATCAACTATGTGTGTCAATCTATCGCAGTCATCATTGATTCCTTTTAAAACATCACGCTGATTAAAATCCGCAGGTAGTATTTTATCCAGAAGCTGGATCCCTGAGGTGATGTTATTAATCGGGTTGCGGATTTCATGGGCAAAAATGGCGTTCATCTGACCAACAAGAGCTCGTCGTTCAAGCTGCTGGGTCTGAATGCGGACTTTTTCTTCTTTACTGATATCCTGCACAAAGATTAAAATACCCTGGATCTGGTCAGACTCCGGGTTGGTAACCGGGAAGGTTTTGATCAAGGCCGGAAAGGCGCTGCCATCTCTGTGGTGGATCTCCAGCTGACCCAGATCATGAGTGGGGATATTCTCAAGGGCATCCTGCAGCGCCGGGGTCAATCTATCTGTGCCGATAATGACGTCGTCGATATGGCGGCTGACTACTTCCTGTTCGGCATACCCGAGGATTTGTTCTGCAGAAGGGTTGACCTGCTGGATCAGAAGATCGGGTCCCAAAAAAAGAATACCCTCGGGCATAAATTTATTAATGGTATCGCCAATAGCTTTTTTAAGGGTAGTTTTTGTCAAACGATCATTTAGATTTGATTTTAGGATGAAATTATTAAAAACTCCCTCTGTTGCGGCTACCAAGAGTTTCATCCCGGCTAAGGATGTTTTTTTATCAGGAGGTGGAGAATTTTCTGATCCCATGGCGACGATCAGGCCGCTGATGGCATTGGTATCATTCAAAGGAGATGAGATTACAAAAGAAGAGCCTTTCTGCGCAGCTCTTTCCATCAAGGGAGAGAGAGGTGGTTTAAATGGTGGAGAAAAATGGCTTTCTTTATAATGCGAGAAAAAATCTGTGGTTGAAATTGTGTCCGGCAAAAAACCAGAAGGATTGTCAAGTAGAACAGCTTTTAGCTGAGGGTGATTGGAGTCTATTTTATATATGCCAAGTGATTCTGCATCCAGAATATCCTTGCCCACCTGGAGGATGATATCCAGGGCCTGTTCCAGGGTAGATTGGTAGAAGATCTGAACAAGAGCCAGGATACCGTCCAATTGAAAGGCCTCGTGATCTGCAAGTCCTTTATTTTTAAGGTTTCTTGTAAATGGTGTGAGCCGATAGACAGTGTACCGCCTGTCCTTTCCCAGGGCTCTGGCTTGTATTATGGCTTCAGATTTTTGTTTACGGCGATTGATCAGTTCTAGCTTGCATCCTTGGAGACTGTGAAGCTCCAGATTCAGAGAATCGTCCCTGCGAAGTGATTGGATATCGGGAAGCAAAGTATCCAGGCTGAGTTTGAGAAGTTCTTTCCTGGTATAACCAGTAAGCTCCGCCATAGCAGAGTTCGCTGCCATGATCCCCAAATCATTATTAAAGACCAGGATTGAAGGATCCGGCGATATATCCAGTAATTGGCTTACCTCGGTGGTCAGCAAATCGATGTCTTTTGGTGATCTGGATGAATTTGGTAACAAATAAACCTTATACCTTTATACTTTCTGGCGTAAACGGGAAGATAAAATCCCTTCCATCGCCCTATATTTAGCGACGGTTCTACGGGCTATATTATACCCGGCGTTTGATAGTTCCTCTACCAGCTCAGTGTCCGTCAGAGGAGTATTTTCATTTTCGACAAGGCGGAGTAAAGTTGTTCGGACGGGCAAGCTGCGGTCGAAGAATCGCTTTAGAGGAATGATCTTCCTGTTGGGGAGCTGAACAGATTTATCTGAGACTGCCCTTGAAATTGTGGATTCATGGACGCCCAGCAGCTCCGACATTTCGGCCTGGGTTTGAGGGTTCAACGTGGCGGGATCTCCGCTCAGGATATATCCTCGCTGTTCCTTTACCAGTTCGGTCATCAACTGTTCCATGGTGTGGTTGCGCTGCTGGAGACATTTGATCAATAACGAGGCGTTTTCAAGATCCTTGGCCCAAGCTTCGGTTTTATTTTCGGGAGCCTGTTTTTGAGCTTGTTTGAATAAAGGATTGATCCGCAGTGTACCGCGATAGGGGCTGATGATTTCAACCATTAATCGGTGATTGGGTGAGTTATCAACTTCTTTGAGGATGATATCCGGTTTGTGGTAGGCCTGAGTCGATGATTCACTGGACTGTCTGTGATCTCCCCAGAATGCGCGTCCAGGGTAAGGATTTAAATTGGCTTTAATGAATTCTGCGATTTCCTGGGCCTGATCGAGGGTAGTATTGAGTTCTTTGGCAAGATTGCGGTAGCTGTGTTTTGAGAGGTCCTTCAGGCCAACACGGATAGCTTCTTCGGCCAGGTAAGGAACCTTGGTATCTTCCTTTAAAAGATCAAGCTGGATCAGCAAAGCTTCTTGGGGTGAAGAAGCGCCTACTCCAGTTGGATCAGCGCGTTTGATAATATCTGCCACTCGTGTCACCCGGGAAAGGGGTACATGATAGAACTGGCTGATCTCTTCCAGGGGGACTTCCAATAAACCATCTTCGTTCAGATTGTTAAGAATATGAGCGGCGATCAACCGTTCATCTTCCTTAATTTCAGGAGCAATTTGCCGCAGGACATAAGTTGGAAGATCCTCAACAGCTGCCGCAAGGTTATCGTATGACACCTCTTGGGGAGATCCAACATTCCCGTTTTTGTTATATTGGGTTGGAAAGTCATCTGGAGAGGAAATAAAAACAATCGGTTCATCCACCTGAGTATCATAGGGTTGGCTGCATACAGGGCAGGGGCCAGGACCATACAGAATTCTGCCGCAACTGGGACAGCGGTTGTCTTCCACTACTTCCAGGGCAGGGTTATTTGCCAGTTCAGTGCGGATTTTCTGTCGGATTTCAGTAGCGGGCATTTCCAACAGGGACATTGTCTGGGCAAGGTGAGCAGTAATTTGGGGCCGCAGCTCTGTGTTTTGAACTTGGAACATATTATCCTCCTACTAAAGAAGTATAGCGTTGTTGTCTATAAGTTGCAAGATGTATGCCATATTAGATGCAATTTTTATACCAGTATCTTTGCAGGTGAAAGCATTCCGATAGAGCGTATCTGAGTGGTAGAATAAAATTCTGTTCCGAACCAATTAAACGGGACCCAATTGATTTGTATTATTGCGTGTAGGCATTATGTCTTATTCCAAATTTCCATATTCATCAATATCGGTCTTTTTCTTTGTTATCGTTTTCTATCTGGTGGGGCTATCTGGCTGCCAAACGATTAAAAAGGGTCAAAAAGATCTCACCACATTCAATGCTGACCGAGCTTACATGGATGTGAAATACCAGCTGTCGCTCGGCCCCCGTATCCCAGGGATGTCAGGTCACGACAAGATCCTGGATTGGATGCAGTATGAGTTGGAGTCCGCAAATTGGCAAGTAGAAAGACAAGCGTTAAATATAAATGGCAAAAACGTAATTAATCTTATTGCCAGCAAGGGGGCAGGAGAATATATCTTACTTGGAGCTCACTATGATACAAGAATATATGCTGATAATGACCCACAACCTGCCTTAAAAAGGGATCCTGTACCAGGGGCAAATGACGGCGCATCGGGAGTTGCAGTTCTTTTGGAACTGGCTCGGACACTTCCGGAGGAACTTCCAAAAGCGGTGAAACTGGTTTTTTTTGATGCTGAAGACAATGGAGGAATCGATGATTGGGATTGGATATTAGGATCGCGTGCCTTTGTTCGAGAATTAGTTGACATACCATCAGCAGTAGTCATTGTAGATATGATCGGTGATGCTGATCTGGAGGTTTATTATGAACGGAACTCTGATTTAATCCTGATGGAACAAATCTGGCAGCAAGCCAGTAATTTGGGTTATGGGGATATGTTCATTTCGGAATACAGACATTCTATGCTGGATGATCATATTCCCTTCCTGGAAGCCGGTATTCCGGCAGTTGATGTGATTGATTTTAATTACCCTTACTGGCATACTACCAGCGATACCCTGGACAAGGTTTCACCAGAAAGCCTAAAGGCAATTGGAGATACCCTGTCAGTGTGGTTGTTAACAATAGAATAAGTGATACAAGAAAGGGATTGAGATAGTTATGAGTCAAAATAATCAACCAGATAGCTTGAGAGTAGACCGGGCTTTACTGGTAGGTGTTGATATAGCGGATGATAAAAAGATTTTGTCATTGGATCACTCATTAGCAGAATTAAAACGACTAGCTGATACAGCTGGATTTGAAGTGGTTGGGGAGGTGACTCAGAAACTGGATCACCCCAATCCAAAGACTTTTATCGGATCAGGTAAAGTTAAAGAGGTTAAATCGCTCGCTGATGAATTAATGGCGGATGTGATCCTCTTTGATGATGAACTTTCCCCACGCCACCAACGGGAACTGGAAGAGACTTTCCCGAAGAATGTTCGGGTTATTGACCGAACAGCTCTGATCCTGGATATCTTTGCCCAGCACGCCAATACCAGAGAAGGGGCCTTGCAGGTTGAACTGGCGCAGTATGAGTACAGGCTGCCGAGGTTGACTCAGGCCTGGACTCACCTGGTCCGGCAGGCTGGCGGGGGCGGAGGGAGAACTGGAAGCACGGCTGGTGTGGGACTGAGAGGACCTGGTGAAACACAGCTTGAGGTAGACCGTCGGGATATCCGGCGCAGGATAAGCCACTTAAAAGCGGAGCTGGAAAAAGTTCGCGCTCATCGACAGCGCCACAGGACTCGAAGAAAGGAATCCAGAATACCCATCGTATCTCTGGTTGGTTACACAAACGCAGGGAAATCCACTCTGCTGAACCAGATATCTAACGCAGATGTATATGTAGCAAATAAGCTGTTTGCTACCCTTGACCCAACCACCCGCCGCGTATCACTGGCCGATGGACAGCAGATCCTGGTGACAGATACAGTCGGATTTATCCAGAAGCTGCCAACGACCCTGGTAGCGGCCTTTCGGGCTACTCTGGAAGAGATCGCTGAGGCTGATCTGTTGCTGCATGTAATAGATGTAACCCATCCTCATGCCCTGTCTCAGGTAGAAGCTGTTCATAAAACGCTCGAGGATATTGAAGCAGATCAGATCCCATCTATCCCCGTGTTGAACAAGATCGATCGTCTGAAAGATCCAGAACTGGCCCAGGAGGCCCTCGTTACTTTTCAGGATGCAGTTGCTATCTCTGCTTTGCGGGGCGATGGGATAGACTCGCTTTTACAAACTGTGAAGGATAAGTTATTTGAATCTTATCAGTTCGTAACTGTAGAACTTCCGTATAATGAAGGCGGTTTGATTTCCCTATTCCATGAAGAAGGGCAGATTGATTCTGTTAAAAATGAATATGAATGTGTAGCAATCCAGGGAAGGCTGCCCATCCGTTATCTCACAAAATACAAGAATTTTATTGTGGATGGTTTTTTACCCTAAAAAAGGGTCAATAAAACAGAGATAATAGACCTACTTTGGCCCCGCGAGAAGCACTTCTTGCGGGGTTGATTTTTCATATCGTTTCATGTTGTTTTTAAATTGACTCACGAGGTCCTGGATTGTCTTTCCATAGGCCATTTTATCTGACCAGGACTCAGCTGGGTTAAGGATCTCAACTGGCACTCCCGGGCAGGATTGAGGTATCTCAAAACCAAACCAGGGATCAACAAGGTAATCAACCTGATCTAATTTTCCTTCCAGAACCGCAGTTAAGAGTGCTCTTGAATGAACGATCTTTATCCGTGAACCAATGCCTGCTGGTCCGCCTACCAACCCGGTGTTTAGCAGCCAGGTCTTAACGTTATACTTTATTATATTTTCCTTGAGAAGTGCTGCATAATAGGCTGGATGGAATACCATGAAAGGCGCTCCAAAACACGCACTGAATGTCAATTCAGGGGCTTCTCCGACACCAGCTTCTGTACCGCCAACCTTAGAAGTGTAACCAGAAATGAAATGATACAGGGCCTGATCGTGAGAAAGCCTGGCTATTGGCGGTAAAACACCATTGGCATCAAAGGTCAGGAAGATAATATTCTGGGGATGGCCTCCCCGTTTTGAAGGTAAAGAATATGGGATACAGGTAAGGGGATAGGATGCTCTGGTATTTTTTGTAATGGAATCGTCAAACAGGTCTTCTTCTCCAGTATCTGGATCCAGGATTACATTTTCCAGGATGGTCCCATATTTTCTGGTGCAGGCGAAGATATCCGGCTCGGCTTGACTGGAGAGATCAATTACTTTGGCATAGCAACCATCTTCAAAGTTGAAAATCCCTTTCTCGTCCCATCCATGTTCATCGTCGCCAATCAAATGGCGTTCTGGATCAGCGGAGAGCGTAGTCTTCCCTGTACCGGATAAACCAAAAAATAGGGCTGAGTCACCATCATCGCCTACATTGGCTGAGCAGTGCATGGTCAGGATTTTCTTTTTAGGCAGATAATAATTAATGGCGGTGAAGATCGATTTCTTGATTTCGCCGCCGTATCCAGTGTTCCCAATCAGAACCAGTTTCTTTGAAAAGTCCATCAGGATCAATGTTTCCGAGTTGAGTTTTTCCTGTTCTGGAAGGCCCTTAAAATCAGGTAGAGAAACGACAGTGAATTCGGGTTGAAAGTTAGCTCCAGATATCGCTTTTTCGTCGGTGATGAACATGTTTTTTGTAAATAATCCCTGCCAGGCCCAGGTAGTTATCACGCGAATAGGCATTTGGTAAGCCGGACTGGCTCCAGCGATGCCATCTTGAACAAAAAGATCTTTTCCCTGAATATAGTCCTTCATCCTGTCAAACACCCTATTAAAATCTTCCGCGCTGTAGGGAATGTTATATTCTCCCCAGGAAACATCCGCTTCGGAGCCTGCTTCACGGACGATGAATTTGTCATTTGCTGATCGGGCTGTTCGGTCTCCAGATCTAACAACCAGGGCATTGTGTTTGCTCTTGACGCCTTCTTCCCTGAACAAAGCTTCCTGATAATACTGATCTCTGGTTAGGTTCCAGTAAGCTTTTCTGTAACCTGCTAAACCCAGGGAATCCAGTCCATATTTGCTCTGGTTTACTTCTGCCAGGTTCTCAGCGGGTGTGGGATTATTTTTTTTCATATTAATTGGATAACTCCCAATCGCGAATCATTTTTTGGCCGCCTATGATGATATCTGGAGGTGATGCCGGATCTATCGCCCAGCGGATACGAGCTGCACTTTCTTTGATCTGCTCGGTGGAACAGGTGTAACTTAATCTCAGATATCCTTCCTGTCCAAATGCGATACCAGGAACCGTTGCCAGATAGGCTTTTTCAAGCAGTAGTTGGGCTAGTTTCTGGGAATCTTGCTGAATGGAACGAAAATCGGGGAAGCAGTAAAAAGTACCTCCTGGTTCATTAACCTTAACACCTTTGATCTTCTTTAATTCACCAACCAGGATATCCCGATTAGTTCGTATGAATTTCTTTAATTTTAATAACGTATCTCCACCTTGAGTCAGGGCACCCAGTGCGGCTCCTTGGAGGAGTGCTGATGTACCAGATGTGGAATGGCTCTGGATTTTGTTCATGGCTTGGATCACCGGTTCAGGACCGATTGCCCACCCGATCCGAAAACCAGTCATGCCATAAGTTTTAGAAATTCCGTTGATGATGACTAGATGAGATTTATCAATCTTCTTGGATGTAAAAACATAACCCGGCACCCACTGGGCTGGTTCAAAAAGCAGTTGGTGATAGATATCATCCATGACCAGAAATATTTCTTTGGACTCACAAAGATCAACCAGGGCAGCGACCAGTTCTGGTGGATATACTGCACCAGTAGGATTGTTGGGAGTATTTAATAGGATCGCACGGGTCTTATCTGTCAGGGCAGCTTCAATTCTTTCCATGTCAGGGATAAATTCGTCGTTTGTTCCTAAATAGACTGGTACACCCCGGGCTAATTTGATCATTTCCGGGTAGCTAACCCAATAAGGAGTAAAGAGAATGACTTCATCGCCAGGGTCTAGCAGAACCTGGAGCAAATTGTAAAGACCTTGTTTAGCGCCAACTGTAACTGTGATATTTTTCAAGCCAGGCTTCCGGCCATAGTGTTCCATGGTATAGTCCTGGATTGCCAATTTCAAGGATTGAGTTCCACTTGTTGGACTGTATTTTACCTGTCTGGTTTCAAGGATCTCCCTGGTGCTGGCCAGAACGCTCTCAGGGAAATCGTTCAAAGGTTCACCAATACCAAGGTTGATCACATCAGCGCCACCTTCCCTGAGCTGATTTGCAGTCTCATTTAATGCCAGGGTGGGGGAACTTTGGATTTGAGAAATTAAGGTGCTGAGTTTATACATATGGGATTAAACCTTTTTACTTTGCAATTGAAATTCAGTTATTTTGTAAGGGTTACTTTGGTTAAACCACGCGGCGTATCTGGATCGATTCCTTTGATCAAGGTCAAATGATAGCTGAATAACTGGGCTGGAACAATGGCAACCAGAGGAGTTAACCATTCTGGAATTCCTGCTGGCAGTGGCAGGGGACAATCAGCGATTTGCAGCAGATCCAGATCATCAGAGATCAGAAAAAGATCTGCCCGATGTGCTTCTTTGAGCTTTTTTAATAAGACAGTCATATCTTCTAACACCTTACCCTGTGTGGCAACCGCAAAAACAGGAAATCCGCTTGATACCAGCGCTATTGGACCATGAAGAAAATCTGCCGATGAATATGGTTGTGCAACAACATAAGTCAACTCTTTAAGTTTTAAGGACCACTCATATGCGGTAGCGTAATTGAATCCTCTCCCCAGCACGACGCATTGATCCATAGTGTGATACCTGGAGGCATAGGTCTGGATCTGACTTTCATGTTGAAATAATGAAGAAATGAAATCGGGGACTTCGGCGAGTTCTTTCCAGGGTTTTGAATTACATGACCAGGCTGCGGATAACATAGCAATCGCGCCCAACTGAGCAGTATACGATTTTGTCGCTGCGACGGAAAGCTCGGGTCCGGCCTGGATATCGATCACATAATCCGCTTCAGCAGCCAGAGGTGATTCAATTTGATTGGTGATCGCAAGAGTATTACATCCCTGAAGGTTGGCCTCTGAAATGACAGCAAGGATATCGGGAGACTCTCCGGATTGGCTGATGCCAATAACCAGCATGTCACCCAGATTGGGAGGTTTTTGATAGACGCTGAACAGGGAGGGAGCCGCCAGGGTAACCGGGATCTGATTATTATAGCCCCAGACATATTTTGCATAACGGGCTGCATTGTCTGATGTTCCGCGGGCTGCTATGAATATACCTGATGGTTTACCGATCGATCGGGCTATGGATTGAATTGCATCAGTTTGTTTATCGAGAAGTGTATTGATTCTCTCCTGTTGTTCAAATATTTCATCACGAAGAGCCATAATCAGTTTTCCCGGATGATATTTGCTCCCAGGGAGCGGAGTTTTTCATCAATTCTCTCGTAACCACGGTCTATCTGGGCCACATTCCTGATGATGGATTCTCCCTTGGCAGCCAGGGCGGCTAGGACAAGAGCCAGGCCAGCACGAATATCGGGGCTGTCAACATTCCCGGAGAATAACTCAGAAGGTCCATTAACGATGCAGCGGTGTGGATCACAGAGAACAATCTGGGCTCCCATACTGGTTAATTTGTCTGTGAAATACATCCTGCCTTCATACATCCAATCATGGAAGAGTACATTACCTGTGGATTGCGTCGCAACCACGATTGCAACGCTCATCAGGTCAGATGGGAATGACGGCCAGGGCATAACCGAGATCTCGGGAATGGCTCCCTTGAAATCGGGTTTGATTATTTTTTCCTGTTCGGCGGGAACAAAAAGATCTTCACCACGTACTTCCCATCTGACACCCAATCGGGAAAACACCTGGGAAATCATCCCCAGATATTTTGGGCCAGCTTTACGGATCGTGATCTCTCCTCCAGTCACAACCGCTGCTCCAACATAGCTGATGACTTCAAGATAATCCGGTCCAACAGTAAATTCACCTCCACCAAGTTTTGAAACACCTTTGATGAGGAGCGTATTTGAACCCAGCTGGGTTATCTTTGCTCCCATCATATTTAAAAGCTGGCAAACTTCCTGAACGTGAGGTTCAGAAGCGGCGTTTCGAATTATGGTATCTCCTTCCGCCAAAACGGCAGCCATGACTGCGTTTTCCGTAGCTGTTACGCTGGCTTCGTCTAACAGTATCTCAGTTCCAACCAATTTCTTAGTTGTGAATTCGAAGATCTTTTTTTCTTTTTGATAAGTTGTTTTGACTCCTAGTGCTTTCAGGGCCAGGATATGTGTGTCCAAGCGGCGTCGCCCGATCACATCACCACCTGGAGGTGGAAGCTGAAGTTCTCCAGTACGGGCAATGACAGGCCCTGCCAGCAGGATCGATGCCCGGATCTTTGTACATAGAACAGGATCCAGGTTGGAGCAGTGAACCTCGTTAGCGTGGATTTTCCAAGAATGATTACCAAGATGGGTCAGCTTAACACCGATGCTCTCAAGAAGATCGCGCATGTCCTTGACATCATTGATTTCTGGTAAATTGTGCAGAATTATGGGTTCATCGGTCAGGATGCAGGCTGCTAAAAGGGGGAGGGCAGCATTTTTATTTCCTGAGGGTGTGATCTCTCCTTGAAGTGGGATACCGCCTTGGATGATAAATTTATCCATGATTAATCCTTTTAGTACCTGATGAGATCGACCTTAGTTTTACCATATCTTTCTTGGTCTGGAAATTCAAATATGCTTAATCCCAGGACAAGAGCACCGGGTCGCCTTTTTTTAATCCCAGAAGTTCATCTGCAGAGGATTGGTTTGCGATAATTTCCAGCAGACCAGTGCTGCCGATCAATCCCGCGCATGATGCCGGACTGATAGAACTAAAGGTCTTACCCCATGGAAGCTGTCGATTTTTAACTTGAATTTGCAATTGAGAAGTATTGTTTATCATTATCTCACTATCATCAATCCAGGACCTGTAATGGAGAGAGTCATCTTGGCGCTTGAATTCTCCTAAAGAAGTGAACAGATTTCCAAAATGATCACGGGAAAGGATTTCTCCCTCGAGAGAGCTTGCATTTAATATTTGGGTGGGTTTAGTTAGTCTGTTGACGGTTTTCACTTCTGAACCAAATTGATCACCGGAAATGGATCTGGCAGCATAAGCAGCTGCTGGCGCAAATATATCCCGTCCGTGGAATGTTGATGAGGTGTTCGATCTTTGAAAAGCGGGATTCGATAATTCCCAACAGGAGAATTCCGAGTTGTAAAGGAGATAGCTGAAGAGGCCATTGTCAGGACCAACAAAGACCTGGTCCCTGGTTTGCAGAAAGATTGCCTTCCGTTCCGTTCCGACACCTGGATCAATAACGCATAAAAATACAGTTCCTTTTGGAAAATCTCGGGAAGCTTGCCAGAGAACAAATGCCCCACGCTGAATATCTCCTGGAGGGATTTGATGTGTTATGTCGATCATGGGACTGGCAGGGGAGAGCTCAGCGATAATTCCCTTCATAATCCCAACATAAGGGTCCTCTAATCCAAAATCTGTTAGTAGGGCAATAGTTCTTGAATTCATAAGTCCGTCCAAGGCAGGTAGATTCTGTTCCAATAAATTATAATACGTGCATGATAATTTTATTCTCAGCCCTTATTCTTGGTTGGATCGGCTCTCTGGTTGTTAACTATCTCAGTGACGTTCTGCCTCACACCCGTACATTTTCCAGACCAAAATGCATAAATTGTCAGACTGATCTGGATTTGGATTTCTACCTACTGAATAAACCCTGCCAGGAATGCGGGAAAAAACCATCCGGGCGGCATTGGATTGTAATGGTCCTCGGCCCAATTCTGGCGGGTTTGATGTATTTCTTTCCAACGCCGAATTTGGGTCTTTGGGGAGGCATTCTCTGGCTGATTTTATTTGGTCTGGTGATTGTGATCGACCTGGAACACCGCTTGATCCTTCACCCAGTCAGTTTAACCGGAGCGGTATTGGGCATAATCTTCGGGAGTGTCAATCATGGAATCCTTAATACCATTCTTGGGGGCGCTGCGGGGTTCGGAATAATGCTGGTATTTTACCTGCTGGGCATTCTGTTCTTGCGGTTCTTATCACGCAACCGCGATGAAGAAATTGATGAGGTTGCACTGGGTTTTGGAGATGTAAACCTGGCTGGTGTGATTGGCTTATTGCTTGGTTGGCCAGGCGTGATCGCCGGAGTTTTTGTGGCAATTTTGCTGGGTGGCGTGATCAGCGGTATTTTTCTTGTTGTCCAGAAAATAAGAAAGAAATACCAGGCTTTCGAAGCCCTGCCATATGGACCTTTTCTTGTAATCAGTGTTGTGCTGGTTTTGTATTATTCTCAATTTGTAAGCTGAAAAAGACCATTTTTATAGCTAAACCTAACAGGATTGTTAGGTCTTAAGGTTATTAAAAACGAACATTCTGCAATATTGATAGGTCTCATTGCTTTTCCAGTGATATCACCTAAACTCTAAGTATTATGATTATTTTTGTATGGACTCATCGTTTTATTTGGAGGGATGGTGAACAAGAAAATAGGAAGGAATTATACTAATGGCCAAGGAATGGTCGAGTTTGCGATAGTCTTTCCTTTATTGCTTTTACTACTGTTTGGTATTTTTGAATTCGGTCGGATCATGTTTGTCTATTCTTCGGCTGTTACGGCCACCCGGGAAGCTGCCCGGTACGGAGCCGCTATTCTAGATACCGGTGGGGGAATCCCTCAATATGAGGATTGCTCAGGGATTCGAGATGCTGCCAAAAGACTCGGGCGGTATGCCGGGATCTCAGATTCTGATATATCTATTTAGTACAGCAACAGTTCTGGAATTTACTCTACGTCCTGCCCGCCATCACAGGAAGTAATGGCTGCTGACATAATCTCAATTTCAATCTCAACATCTGTTGTTCCTGTAACTCCAATTGGTAATTTCTCCGCTATCCCCATCAATTCAAGTTCCAGCAGAACTATTTTAAAGAATGTAAAACTTGGCTCCAGTGGAACAGGAGCGGGATCTGTTTCTGGTGCTCTCTCGGATGTTAACTTTAAAACAACCTCCCAAAGTGCCGAGGAAACCCAGGGAACGATCTCTGTTGTACTGGAATTGAATACACCAGCTACCGATATAGTGACAATTCCATTTTCTGTTACTGGGACAGCTTTACCCGGAGCGGGCAATGATTACTTGATGACCACAAGTCCTGTAACGATCAGCCCAGGAGCGACCACAGCTACAATATATATATCACTTTTAAATGATGGTGTCGCGGAAGGAAATGAAGTCTTAATCATCGGGATCGACTCTCCCGTCAACGCTACCAGGGGTCCCCAATATATTCATGCTATCACTATCTCAGATCCTCCTGATATTTCCTTTTCTACTGTTAGCAGTTTCTACTGTTAGCAGTGATCATGCTGAATCTGATCCAATGACAGCAGTGATGGTTGAGCTGTCCAAAGCCAGTTCACAAGACGTCTCTGTTTCTTTTAATATGGGTGGCACCGCAACATGGGGAGCAAGTGCTGATTATGTCTTAACTCCAACGACATTGACGATCCCATCGGGCACTCTGTCGAGTATGCTGATGTTTACGGTTAACGACGATAACATTGACGAATATGATGAAGTAGCTCTGATCACACTGAACTCACCGGTGAATGGTTTAATTGGCGCCAATTCTACCCACAGCGCAACAATCCATGATAATGATAATCCCCCCATGGTTTCTTTCTTTTCTCCCAACCAGGTAGTCTCAGAAGAGATCGGAGTTTTTACAACTTCGCTTACCCTATCAGAGATTTCAGGAAAAGATATTTATATTCCTTATACTCTGTCTGGCACAACCATTCCGCAAGATTATCTGATCCATGATTCCTCTCCTCTTTATCTACCTGCAGGCAGCAGAACAATTGATATCAGTATGGATATCCTGGAAGGGGATGGTATGGAAGTAGATGAAACTCTGATCATTACACTTGGTGCCCCCCAGAACGCGATCCTTGGATCTCCGGCTGCACAAACGATAGTGATCACGGAATCTTCAGAAGAGCCCAG
>CAZVIH010000109.1:0-35242 GCA_964627755.1 uncultured Anaerolineales bacterium | reverse complement strand
TGTCATTCTGAGCCTGAACGAAGTGAAGGGGAAGAATCCATACTCAGATTAAATACCATGGACAAAACTTAACCAGGGCAATGGCCAAGGCAATTGGACTCATAATGGATCCTTCGCTGGCGTTCAGGATGACAAGTTTTTGTTGTTGGAAAAATATTTGCCCGGATATAGGCGATGGAGCAAAGGAGACCTTTACAACAAATACTTCTCAACCTGCACATTATCGTGCCCCAGCATATCCTTAAGTTGATTGATCAAATTTTTGCTGATCTTTGTTGAGGCATTGGGGAATTCAAGCAAATGAGCCCGGTCTTTTTCAATGATCTGGAAAGCAAACCGGTCATTGCCGGGATAGCTGATCAATGTGCCGTAAACCTGCCGCAGCCTGAGTTTATCCCGCATCAAATCTCCCCTGTTCTTTAGGATCACCGTGATCAGATAGGTAGAATCCTCCTCCAGTATGATCGCACCTACTCTCTCTGGAGCGGGAGCGATTTTCTCCAGTTCTTCAATAGGCTGTTCTTTGGGAATTATTATCGGTTCACTGATCGGCTGAGTTGTTTCGCCAACAGGTTGATCTGCTGCTGGAACGACAGGTGATGCTGTTCCATAATCCGAGGGAGGAAAATCCGGTTGAGGTGGTAGCTCCGCTTCTGAGATAGGTTCGTAGATCATGGTGTCTTCTATAGGCGGACCTTCTATTGGCGGTGGTTCAACAACTTTTGATCTGGTGTTATGAGGTTGATTTTCAATAGTTGGTGTCTGGATTGAGCTGGGATGTTCTGCAAGAGATTCAATATGGGTGATACTGGTAGACACCTGGTCCACCAACACCTTGGTTTCCCCACCGTTCGCATCAGCTTTTCCCTTGACGTAAATTATCTCGTCAAAACGGATCAACTCTGCATATTTACTCCAGGTATTGGGAAAGAGCACCAGATCGATCACCCCCTGGATATCCTCAATGCTCGCAAAGGCCATCGCTTTTCCATTTTTGGTTTGATGCTGCCGGATCTTGGTGACAATCCCGGCGACGCTGACGTGTTCCTGGTGTTTGGCTTCGCTAAGGTCCTGGGCAAAGTGAGTCACATGTTTCTCCAGGCTGTCCATTACTGTGCTGAGTGGGTGGTCCGATACGTATAAACCAATCAACTCTCGTTCCCAATCCAGTTGGGCACGACGATTGATGATTGTTTTCGCATCCGGCAAGATAATGGCTTCCGCCAAGCCTGTGCCATCACCGAACATGGAAATCTGGCCGGCATCCGCAGCCTGGAAGTTAGAAGAGCTTATTGCAAGGATCCTGTCCATGGATTCAAGCAGGGCAGGGCGGCCGCCAAGATCATCCAGAGCGCCAACCTGGATCAGGGATTCAAGGGCTCTTTTACCCACTTTCCTGAGATCAACCCGCCGCAGGAAATCATTAACATCCTGGAATTTTTTATCGCCCCTACCGTGGATGATCTCTTCAACAGGGCCTTCGCCAACATTTTTGATCGCGCCTAATCCAAAACGGATGCAGCTTTCCCCACTCGGGCTGTCCTCGATAGTAAATCCCCAGCAGCTGTAATTGACATTGGGGGCCAGTATTTCAATGCCCATCTGTCTGGATTCAGAAGCGTAAAGGGTAACCTTGTCAGTATTGTTCTGATAAACAGTCAGCAGAGCAGTCATATACTCCACGGGGTAGTGAGCCTTCAGGTAAGCAGTCTGGACTGAGATCAATCCATAATCTGCAGCGTGGGCTTTGTTGAAGCCATAACGTGCGAAATTCTCCCAGTCTGTGAAGATATCTTCTGCTGTCTGCTCATTAACACCCCGCTCCACAGCGCCGCTGATGAATTTCTTTTTGTGTTTTTTGATATCTTCAACTTTTTTCTTGGCTACTGCTTTTCGCAGGCTGTCCGATTCCGAAGGCGTATAGCCGGCGATCGCCACTGCGCTGTGCATGATCTGTTCCTGGTAAACAGGGATTCCAAAGGTTTCTTCATAGATGGGGACAAGCCCCTCGTGGCGATAGCTGATCTCCTGGCGGTTGTGCATACGGTCTATATAATCGGGAATAAAGTCCATCGGTCCGGGGCGATAGAGCGCAACCATAGCGATCATATGTTCCAGCCGGGTGGGTTTCATTTCTTTGAGATAACGACGCATTCCGGAACTTTCTACCTGGAACAGGCCTATTGTTTCTCCCCGTCCGATGAGTTGATAGGTTTCTGGATCGTCGACAGGAATATTGCTCAGAGTCAGTTTTACCCCATGGCGTTTTTCGATCAGATCGCTGGCTTGAGCCATGATCGTCAGGGTCGATAGGCCCAGGAAATCGATTTTTAGCAGCCCTAGCTTGTCGACTACTGACATCTCATATTGAGTAACTGTATTTATTGGGCTGTCGCCAATATTACCTGTAGGCCGGTGCAGCGGAGTATATTCTTCTACTGGGCGGTCAGTTACTACTACGCCCGCTGCGTGTGTGCCGGCATTTCGGACCGTCCCCTCCACACCCTTGGCAGTATCAATTAGTGTATGCAGATAAGGAGCATCATTATAAAGTTGTTTAAATTCAGGAGACTTATCCAACGCTTCCTGGATGCTCATGGGTGGCATGTTAGGGATAGCTTTTGCGACCCGATCCACTTCCTGGAGAGGAATATCCATGACCCGACCCACATCACGGATGGCGGCCCGGGCTTTCATAGTACCAAATGTGATAATTTGGGCGACCTTATCATGGCCGTATTTTTCAGCGCAGTAATGCATCATTTCAGAGCGCCTGTCATCCGGAAAATCCAGATCGATATCTGGCATGGAGACCCTTCCAGGGTTGAGGAACCGTTCAAAGATTAGATTATGTTCCAGTGGGTCTATGGGCGTAATTTCCAGGCAGTAAGATACGATCGAACCAGCAGCTGAACCCCGGGCGTTATACCAGATATTGTTTTTCTGGGCATATTGGATCAAATCCCAAACGATCAGGAAATAGGCATCAAATCCCATTGTATTTATGATGTCAAGTTCATAATTCAAACGTTCTAGAATCTCCGGGGCATCTGCCCGGCTTTGGTAGCGCATCCGTAGCCCTTTTTCACATAGTTCTCTCAGATATTGATCAGCAGTTTTTCCATCCGGGACCGGGAAATTAGGCAAGTGATATTCCTTGAATCCCAGATCTACGTTGCAGCGTTCCGCGATCAAGAGTGTGTTTTCGATGGCGCCAGGTACGTTTGAAAATAGGGTCTGCATTTCCTGGGCGGTACGCAGATAATATGACGCATCGGTCATGCGCATTCGGTCTGGATCGCTGAGGATCTTCCCGGTCTGGATCGCCAACAGAACATCCTGCAGAACTGAGTCCTCAGGATTTACGTAATGGACATCATTGGTGGCGATGTACCTGGCATTATAACGGGGGCCCATCTCTACCAGGGTCCGATTGATCTTTTCCAGTTCCGGTATGTCATGAGATTGCAGTTCCAGGAAGAAATTATCGGGACCAAAAACGTCATAGTACCAGTCCAGTTTAGACTTAACGTCTTCCAGCCTGCCCTGGTTGATGGCGCGGGGAATTTCAGCAGCCATACAGCCGGAGGTGGCTATAATCCCTTCAGAGTGAGAGGCAAGGAAATCATGATCAACCCGGGGGAAATAATAAAAACCTTCCATTTGAGATGCAGAAGCGATCTTCAGCAGGTTCTTATATCCCACCTGATTTTCTGCCAGGAGGAGAAGGTGGGAAGAGCGCTTGTCGAACTGAGGGTCGCGATCCTTCATGCCCCGAGCAGCCATGTATCCTTCTACGCCGATGATGGGTTTTATGCCAACTTCTTTAGCCGCGTGGTAGAAGTCCACCACGCCAAACATGGTGCCATGATCCGTGATAGCTATGGCTGGCATATCCAGATCTTTGGCTCTTTGAACAAGGCCTTTAATATTGGAGAAACCATCTAGGATGGAATATTCAGTATGAACGTGAAGGTGAGCAAAAGACATAGGCTTGAGGTATAAATTAGTATGTTAATTGGATATTCCTATTATACGCTTGATTGGTAAGATTTCGGTTGGAGGAGAAGGAAATCGGAGTATTTAACCTTAACAATTTGGAGAATAATATTTCAAGAAGATCGTATTGCCTGTCATTCTGACACTGAATGAAGTGCAGAGGAAGAATCCATATTCAGATGGAGAATAATTATCTAAACTTTTCCAACGAAATATTTTATAAAAGCGAAATCAATATGGATCCTTCGCTGGCGCTCAGGATACCAGACCAGGGTTATGTTAGTGAACTGAGGAGGAGAGGCAAACACTCGAAATGGGGAAAATCAGACAAATTTACCCTTAAATCACGAGAGTCGGGTGCGCCATACCCGACTCTCTCTAAGGAGGAGAAGAAGAGAAATATCTTTTCTGATATTAGTGTAGCATTTTGAGGGCCTCTCTGCTTGACGACAACCTGACGCTTTCCCTACGCTTAATATACGAATTTTGGTCATTTTTATGATGGTATACTGAGTAGGAACGACTTTTTCAGACCAGGAGGAAGTCCATGACAGCCCCGATTTATCTTAGTGTACTTCAAACGAATATGTTGGGTTTGATCGGGGTGGCGGTTTCCCCGCGGGGGCTGCTGCGCCTGCGTATGTTTCAGAATGGCAAGGAAGCTTTTTTGTCCTTAAATGAGGCTTATGGTGAGGGAATATATAAATATTCTGAACCAGAAACTCAGAGGTATCTGGAACAGATCAAATCATATCTCGCTCAAGAATTGAAAGTGTTCAACCTGCCGATTGACTGGTCTGTATATACCGACTTTCAAAAAGCAGTTCTGGAGGAGACCCTGGCGATACCTTTTGGCGAAACCCGATCCTATGGACAGGTTGCAGCAGCCATTGGCCGCCCAAAAGCATCCCGGGCAGTGGGTCAAGCAGAAAAACGTAACGAGACTCCTCTGGTAATTCCCTGTCACCGGGTTATTGGTTCAGATGGCAGCCTTACAGGATACGGTGGAAAAGAGAATACGGATACCAAGGCCGATTTGCTTGATTTTGAACAAATGGTTCTGAAAAGAAGTGCTGATTATTCGATCCAGATCACAGCTTGATTCTCAAGAACCCCCCAGGATTTCAGAAATTCCCCCTTATATTTGGTATATACTTTTGAACCATCCAATATTACGACCTTATCTTCGGTGTAACCGATTGCTATGACTGTATGTTCAAATTTGGCGACGGTGATCACAGCGCCTTCTGGTGAGGTATAGGATACTGGGGTTCCCTGGCCCACATGCCCAATAACCCAGACAATTACTGGCCTACCAGCCGCTATCTCAGTCTGTAACTCTATCCAGGTCATATCCCGGACCTGTTTGGCCTGTAATCCAAATTCCCTGAGCCGCTGGGCGATGGGTTTGGCATGAACACCGTAATCATTTGGGGGAATTTGCCCCCAGCTTCCGAATACATTGCCTACGAACCCTTTATCAGGATTAACTTCGATGGGCAGACCGTTAAAAAACTTATCCTCATCAATGGATTTGCCAAAATAAGCTGCCCAATCGACTGCCGAACGGGCTTCGCAGCTGAGCGGCATGGATTGGCGATGACCAATAATGCTTTCAATCTCTGCCTTTGCTGGCAGGAGAGGCGCTGTCATTGACATGGAAGTTGGAGAGGATGGGAGTGTGGGAGATGCCGTTGGTGTTGATGTCGGGGCTAAATAATAAAAGGGTGTTCTGGATGGTTCGGGTGTCAGGGAGGGTGCCGTGCCGGTAATTTGTACGGCTGAAATGTGAGGAACTGCAGCAAAAACCTGACTGGGTTCCTTTTGTTGGTTGAGGATGCCGTATGTAATAAAACTGCCCAGAGTTAAAAGATTCAGGGCAATTAAAAATGGCACGTTGAAAAAGAGAGAAAATACCTTTTGCGAGAGGGCTGATAACCATTCTCCCCTATGTTCTGGCGGGGTTGAAGTTGAGCTCATAACCAGTTCCAGCTTGATGATTTGATCAATTGACAGTCAAGAAAAGTACTTCCATTATACTCAAACTTCTCATTGAGAAATTGTCCTGCTGGTTTATATTACAGGCTTGTAAGGTAGCTAAGGACTGGATTGGAAAATATCCTAATATCGGGGAATTATCTTATTAAATTTTCCTTCCGGGCTGTATAATAAAAAGGACAGAGAGGAATTATTTATGATGTCTCATATAAAATTGGGCTACTTGGGAATTCTTCTATCATTGACCTTTATTTTATCGGCCTGCGGTTCAGCTTTGTTGAAAGCTGAAAACCCGCTTATTAAGGCGGATACAGAAATTCCTCCATCAGATATTCCTCCAACAAAATCTCCAACAGAAACGTTACCTGTAACAGAGATTACACAGCAAGCCACAGAAACTGAAGAAGCTAGGAGCCAAGATATGATCACTATAACTCTGGTTTTTGATAATTACCCTTATAAACCTGGGCTGGAAACAGCCTGGGGTTTTTCTGCATTTATAACCTATCAAGAAGAAAATGTGCTCTTTGATACCGGGGCTGCGGGAAATTTGCTGTTAAAAAATATGGCCGCATTGGATATCAAACCGGCCCAGATCCAGAATGTGGTCCTTTCTCATGAACATAACGATCATACTGGCGGCATGCAGTCCCTGGTTTCAGCTGGAGCGAATCCCAAAATCTATCTCCCGCCATCCTTTTCTGCAGAATTTAAGAATTATTACAGCCGCCAGGTTAAAGTGGTAGAAGTGTCTCCAGGTATGAAAATCATAGAACGTATGTACAGCATTGGTGAGATGCAGGGTCCGCCTCCCGAACAAGCCCTGGTGATAGATACAACCAAGGGATTGGTGGTGATCACGGGCTGTGCTCATCCCGGTATCGAGAAGATTGTGCTGAGGGCAAAACAAGAGTTTAAAGAAGACATCTACCTGGTGCTGGGCGGTTTCCATCTAGGCAGTGCCAGCGCTTCCCAGGTAAATAAAATCATCAAAGAGTTCAATCGCATTGGAGTAAAGTACGTTGCTCCCTGCCACTGTACAGGCGACCAGGCTATCAATAAATTCCGGACTGCCTTTGGGGAGGACTTTATCCAGGTGGGGGTTGGTAAAGTGATCGAGATTGAAAACTGAGATTTGCCTTGATTTGCTTGCCGCAGTCACAATGGAACAACCAGGATTTTTACTTCACCACCAGGGCATTCAGCAGATCGGCCAGAAGGCCGTAAGCGGTGGTCCTGGGAGAGGGATTTTCTTCAATCAGGGAGAGTTTTCCCAGCACGTCGCTTGAGATTTCCAGGATAGATGAGGTTCCTGTCACATTGTAGAGGTTGGATTTTTGGTTAACCAGCTGGGGTTCCACAACTGCCTTAACCCCTTGAGATGCCAATGGATTCTTCCTGGCAGTACAGATCAGTTTCCAGCGCTCCCCGTTTTCAGCAGCCTCTTGGATCATGTCTGTTGATATTCCACTGATACCTGTCCTGTCAACCATATCTGGCGTAAAAGGAATGTCCATTAAAACTGTCACCAGCGCAGCTACCTTGACTGCCGCGTCCCAGCCATCCACATCTCCACTGGGATCGGTTTCAGCAATGCCAATCGATTGGGCATAATGGATGGCCTCTTCCTGGGTCTCTCCCTCTTCCATCCTGGCGAGGATCAAATTTGTAGTTGAATTCAGAATTCCAGAAAAGCTGGTCACTCTTGCTCCCGGCAAACCGCTGCGAGCAATGCTAAAGACCGGTGCGCCATCCATTACTGTCGATTCAAACAGGAAAGAAACCCTGTTCTTTCTGGCTAAATTATCCAGTTCGCGGTATCCGTGCACAACAGGACCCTTATTGGCCGTGACAACATGGATCCCCTTCTCCAAAGCCTGGCGTAGATACGCCAGAGCCGGTTCTCCGGTTTGGTAATCAACCGGTGTGGTTTCAACAAGGGCGTCCGCCCCACATTTTTCAATGAAAGCAGCGCTATTCGAGATTGGGAAAGACGAAAACTGATCCAGAGACGTACCTGCCCTATAGGCATCAAACACTTCCTGAAGGGGCAATCCCTTAGGATCAATGGCCCGACCATGGGTTCCGGATCCAATACCCACCACCCGGAAACCAATCCCTGGTTTAGCGATCAAATCACCTTTTTTTTCTAATAGTAATTCAACAAGGGCCTGGCCAACATTGCCAAATCCTAACAATGCAATCTTAAATTCTGGAAAAGGGGGAGGAGTTGGGGACATTGAATTCAGCCTTTTTTATGACGAGTTTTAATGGATTGGATCTCTTTTTCTGTCAATTCAGGAATTTCCTCGGTGGATTTAATGCCGAGTGCTTTCCGTTGAGCTTCCCGCCAGAGGGATAAACGGTCCTGGACCTCTGGCTCATATCCCTGGGTGGAAGGTTTGTAGAAATAAGTGCCCAGCAAAGAATCCGGCAAATACTGCTGGGGCATAAAATGGTCCGGGTGGGAATGAGGGTATTTATATCCCTTGCCGTGGCCGAGGGCTTTGCCGTCGCGGCTGGCATCCATAAGGTGGATGGGTACTCCTGACCGCCCGGATTTTTCGATGACATCATAGGCCTTGAAATAGGCTCCGGCCGAGTTAGATTTTGGAGCAGTCGCCAGGTAGAGGACAGCTTCCACGATGGGATAGACCCCCTCTGGCAAACCAATAAACTCATAAGCCTGTGCTGCGGCGTTGGTAACAACCAATCCCATCGGATCAGCCATTCCGATGTCTTCTCCGGCGGAAATGATCAGGCGCCGGAGGATAAAGCGGGGATCTTCACCGGCATAAAGCATCTTGGCTAACCAATACAAAGCTGCATCGGGATCGGAGCCGCGAATGGATTTGATAAAAGCAGAAATGGTGTCATAATGCGCGTCGCCATCCTTGTCGTAAAGCACAGCCCTACGCTGAATGGAATCCTGAGCTACTTCTAGCGTGATCTGGATCACGCCTTTTTTATCGGGCAGTGTAGATTCAACAGCCAGCTCCAGGGCATTTAAGGCATTGCGCCCGTCACCGCCGGCAACCCGGACCAGATGGGCTTCAGCGTTCTCAGCCAGATTAATCCTGAGTTCTCCATATCCTCTTTCATTGTCCTCCAGAGCTCGATGAATTAAAGTCCGGATATTATCGTCCGTCAGCGCCTTCATCTGGAAGATCCGGGACCTGGATACCAGGGCCCGGTTAACTTCAAAGTAGGGGTTTTCTGTGGTGGCCCCGATCAATGTAATGACCCCGTTTTCCACGTAAGGCAGCAGGCCGTCCTGCTGGGCTTTATTCCAGCGGTGGACCTCATCCACAAACAGGATCGTGCGTTTTTGGTGCATTTTTCGCAGTTCATCCGCCTGGGCAATAACCTGGCGCAGATCTGCCTTGCCTGCCATCACCGCGGATAGACTTGTGAAATGGGATCTGGTATGGTTGGCAATCACCATGGCCAGGGTGGTCTTTCCAGTTCCGGGAGGTCCCCAGAAGATCAGGGAAGAAAACAAACGGTCCGCATTTATGGCCCGGTACAGCAGCTTGCCCTCACCAACAATATCCTCCTGGCCCACAAATTCATCCAGGGTGCAGGGCCGCAAACGGGCAGCCAGGGGGGCTTTTTTCTTGAGATCTTCTTCCAGAGCGTGATCAAATAGATCCATGGGGCTATTTTATCATGGCTGACTTTCGGTTTCCCTACAACCTGCTCTGGTGGGGCTTAGCCGGGCAAAGAATATGATTATTCTCCTATTTATCGGAAAAACCATTTATGTCAGAATACATCTGTTGTTTTAAAAAATCTAGCAGTTGTGGCGTGGATTTACAAAAAGGAAGTGAACCCAATGGTAAGAGCAAAGAACCCTTCAAAGGACACCAAAGGAAAACGGGGATGGTTGGTATTTGGAATTAGCTGCGGAGTCATCTTATTCATTATTTTGATCCTCCTGGTAATTTACCTGGTTATCGGGTGGCAGTCTTTCCAGGATGCGCCCGGGTTAGTAAGTAACGCAGGATCAGATATTCTTGTCGTTGAGGAATATGAGCTCGATCAAGACCAGATGGATGCCTATATCAAGTATGGTTATCCAGAAGCGTTCCGGATCCTTTTTTATGATGAAATGCTTACCGACGGATCTGTTGAGCCTGTCCGCCTGGAGGTCTGGACCTATTACAGCCAGGGAGTCGAGCTTACATTTATTAATGGGAAGAGTTCCGGAGAAGATTTAATAGATGATCCCCAACTGGGGGACGTGATATCTCCTCCTTATTACCCAGAGCAATTCAATGCTTATATATCATTAGATGAAGTCATCACCGCCGCCGGTCTGGATGAATATGCTGTGGTTCCCCTTGAAAAAGAATATCTGGAGGGCAGCGAAGTATATTTTGGCCCCCAGCTTTCCTTTGGCATGAAGGATGGCGAGCTGAGAATGGTTGAAGTGATGGGAATGACAGAATGAGAAGCATTGGAAACCCACTGTCAGGGATTCATTCAAACAAATGAAAAACACAAAGGAACTCAAGATGAAAACCAGGTCATTGTTGTTGTTAATTGTCTTTTTGGGCAGCCTCATGCCGTTTTCCAGCGTATCGGCAGCAGACCACCCTCAGAGGGATTTTGATGACTCCTTATCACTTCTATATGCAAGCAGAGCAATACTCATAAACGAGGAAGATCTTTCGGCAACCTCCAGTACTCCGGGTTTAATGGTCCCACCGGATCCTTCAATCCGGGCGGATGCTCGCGATACCGCGCTGTCCAATTTGATCCAAGCTACCAAGGATCAGCGGAATGCATTGGATGCTTCCTGCAATCAGTTAAAGAATATCTATGCCGCAAGCGGGAAAACATGTGAACGACAGGTGCTGGTGAGTTATTGCGACACGCAGCGGGATAAACTTAACACCCGGCTGGGTTATCTGCATTCATTAAGGGGGGATCAGCGGAAAGTACTGACCAGATTGTGGCACAGTGTCAAGCGTTCAAGCGAAAATCTCTGGCATGCGGTTGGTCCGGTCGGTCGGCGGCTGCTGCGGCGGGTAGGTCCGGAAGTGGCTGAGATAGTGCTTTCGGGAGGAACTTTGAGCGGGGGTGTTCTGCGGAAGATAGTTTATAAGGAAGCCAGGAGTGTTGGCAAGGGAGAGCTGGAACGATTACTCACCAGAGGAGTTGAAAAATTCCTGGTTAGCCAAGCCGCGCTGGCGCAGGCAGCTGGAGTGGTTGATTGCACAGCGGAAAAGATGGAAGAAGCCCGCCAGCAGGTAGCTGGAGATGTGGGGGAGCCAGAGATTCAATCGCAGCCTGATGGAAAGACCAGTTGCGAGCCAAATTGGTGGAATACCGCCTATTGGGAACAGAATATTCTCCCGGAATTACAGGCAAGCGATAAACGCTGCGGTTCCTTTGGAAATTACCAAGGATGTTTGAGCGAGCGAGCCCTGGAAGGGGACTGTCCTGAGGAAGCGGTCGCGAACTGTGCGTCTGTTTATGATCAAATTTTGTCTACGAGTTCTGGAAAGATAGTCAAGATTGTCGATGATCAGCTACAAAGTCATGATAATGATAACCATTTTGATATCACTTTTTCGATGAACGGTGGTCCTGTTAGCGGTAGTGTGCTGATTGATTTCCAAACCGACTACGGGGATGGTGATTACTGCAGGGTCATCGTGGCTAAAACCATCACGGGTAGTTTTGATCCTGGGACTTGTACCTTAACCGGGACAGCAGAAGCCATACAGACTCACGAGGAGTCCCGCAATGATATCTGCTGGGGAGAGCCCTACGAAAGAATTGAAAACTGGACGATGGTGATCAGGAATGGTGTATTGTCTTCTGGAGATGGGCTGGTTTCCGGAGGTGTAACTTACGGTATTAAATAAATAAAATGGATGAGCGTTCTATTAATTTTATCCAAGGATGTATTTGCTAGATTTTTTGTTAGGGGATTCCCTATTTTGCTATAGAATCCCCTAACAAGTTGGTAACAATCCTGTGAAATTTGAAGATGTTTAATGTATCATCATAACTAAATAACTGTTTTGGCAGTTCACCTGAAATTTCTGTTGTCATTAGGGAGAAATATCAATGACAGATTGCAGAGAAATCACAGTAAAAACGAAGAAAAAAAGAAGCTGGGCGGTGTTGGGGTTCGGCTGCGGCTGCCTGTTCCTGATCGTGCTCCTGGCGGTGGGCCTGCTGCTCTACGCCGGGTGGCAGGGATACAAAGAATCTCCTATGATGGTAGAGGTCCAGAATTACGCAGCACAGCTGGAAGATCCCTACACCCTCAGCCCGGACCAGACAGACCAGCTTTTCAGCTACGGGTATCCGGAAGCGTTCACCATCCTGTTCTACGAGGAGGAAACTCTCTCTGGAGGCACAGAAACAGTCCGTCTTGAGGTCTGGGATTATTACTCCCAGGCTGTGGGACTGACCTTTATCAACGGAGAGCTAACTGCGGAAGATCCGATCGAGATGGATGATCTCGGGACCCTGGAACCTCTGCCTTATTACCCGGAACAGTTCAGCGCTTTTATGAGCCTAGACGAGGTGGTGGCGGCAGCGGGCATAGACAGCTACGCGGAGATCCCGCTTGAAAAAGAGTTCCTGAAAGACGGTGTGGTCTATTATGCCTCTGCCCTGACTTTTGGGATGGTAGATGGGGAACTCAGGTATATCGAAGCCCTTGCTTTGAGTGACTAGGACCAATCTATCCAGAGGAAACAGCCGATGAAAACTAAATCACTTGTTTTACTTTTGGTATTTGTAACCAGTTTATTTCCGTTATATCCCGGGCAGGCAGAAAGTTCAGAATATCGATCCCTGGAGGATGCAACAGCATTAATGTATCTCAGTGATGCTTTATTGCTGGAAGAATCTGAGCTGGACAGCGCTGCTTCACTTCCCGGATTGTTCTCTTATAATTATTCTGTTTCTCCTGCGACTCCCGCTGAAAACATGATGAACCGGATGATTCATGCAGCCAAGATGGAACGTAATGATCTGGACGCAAACTGCCAGCTGCTGGTTTCTCGCTTCAGCTCGGAAGGTAATGGATGTGAAGTGAAGAAGGTCCAGTCACACTGCGGCCAGGTGAGAACCAAGCTGAACAACCGCATCAGTTTGCTGCGGAAACTCCGGGGAGACAGGCGCAAACCTCTGACAAAAATGTGGCATTCCATTAAAAGAGGCTCCGCAAATTTCTGGCACAGGATCGGTCCTCTGGGCCGCAACTTCTTGAGACAGATCGGACCGGAGACGCTGAAGATCGTTGTCAGCGGTGGTTCACTGAGTGGGGGAGTATTAAAAAATCTCATCAAACAGGTAGCAAAATCAGTCGGCCGGCAGCATCTCAAACAGGTTGTATATCAGGGCGTGGAACGAATGCTGATGGGGCAGATCCAAATTGCCCAGGCTGCCGGGGTGGACCTCTGCGCAGAAGAAGTCCAGGAAGAGGTCACCACTACCAAAGAAGATAAGAAAGAAGAGGAAGATTGTTCTGCAGATACCGGCTGGGTCAATGCCTATTGGGATGAGGTTGTTTTTGCCAGCCTGGTGGAAGAGAATCGGAATTGTCAAATAAGAGCAGCAAATATTTATAGAAGCTGTCTGCAGGACCAGGCGATTAATGGCGTCTGCCAGGAAGATGCAGTAGATGCCTGTGATCAAGCATACCAATCGATCCCTAAAAATGACGCTGGTGGATCAGTTTCTTTATCACCAGACGTGGTCCATGGGGACGCGGAGTCGGTTTCAACCTCGCTGACTTATCCAAGCGCGGGGGGCGCGGTGAGCGGCGAGTTCTTTTATATACTGAAAGATGATACCCAGAAATGCACCATAACGATCAGGGGCACGATCAGCAGCGGCAATTATAATCCGGTGACCTGTTCCATGAGCGGCACCGCCTCGCTGACCTCGATTTACGAAGGCATTGCTTGCCCCGGCGTATGCGGTCCTTCTACGGGCGACTGCCCAAAAACTATCCAGGGCAATGTGCCCTGGGAGGCAGACCTGGAAAATAACGTACTCAGCGGCGCAATGGGCTGCAATGCCGGTGATCCCGGGTGTATTGGCTTTATCACGGGTCAGTAAGGGTTCCTTTCTCGAGTTATAATTTGAGTGTCGCCCAAATGTCGTTAACACGACATGGTAATTCTGGCTGGATTATTTAGAATGGGGAAAAATCCAGTTAGAAGGAGCGCATCATGAAACAACCTGATTTGGGACTCAAAGTATCAGAATTACGAAAAGAAAAAGGTTATACCCAGGAGCAGTTGGCGGAATTCTGCGAGGTGACGCCCCGCACCATCCAGCGCATTGAAAGCGGGGAAGTGGAACCGAGGGCTTTTACACGCAACAGCCTCAGCAATGTGCTGGAGTTCGATCTGGGGAAGAAAGACATCGAAAATGAACGCCTCTGGATCGCTGCTTTGCATTTGAGCAGTACTCTCTGTATTGTTTTCATACCGCTGGTGATCTGGTCCTGGCTTAAAAACCGCAGCTTCCAGATCGATAAACACGGCCGCCAGGTGCTGAATTTTCAGATCAGCATCACCCTGGCTCTCTTTGCGGGTGTATTCTGTCTGGTTATAGGCCTTCCCGCCGGTTTGGTCTTCCTTGAACAGGGTTATGGCGACTCACTGCTTATGGCAATCCTCGCTCTGGTCAGCGTTTTTCCCATGATCCTGATCGGCTTTTTTGTCTTCTATCAGGGTATCGCCAATACCCTGCGGTTCCTGAATGATCAAGAAACACACTATCCACTCAGTATCAAGTTCCTCCAATAGACAGCACATCAACCAGAATAATCCTCTCGAAGATCTCCCGAGAGGATTATTGTATTTAATACAACTTTTTAGGGAATAGCCCGTATAGTAATATGGTCAACTTATCGAATCTTTCAGTTCATGAGAATATAAACAGGATCACTTTGGCTCTCCCTGCACGACTTCCACCGTACTGGGAATCCCAACTCCCTTATTCTCTATTACAATAAACATGCTGGGAAATGGCGCTTCCCGCTGTTTTCGATAAGCGAAACCTGAACTTGTATTGGAAAAGTTCTATCAAAAGGAGAAAAAGATGTCTATTCTAAAGAACCCTGTCCAGGCGTTCATCCGCAACTTCGTCCGCCTGGTGGTTCTCGTCCCGCTCTGGCTGCTTTTTGCCATGGGTTTTTTTATCCGGGGCTTGAACAATCAGGCACCAAGCCAGTTTATTTACGGGGTGATCGTATCCATATTGCTCCTGTGGCTGGCAAACATCCTTGCGGGGATGTTCTACATCCTACCCCAATGGGAACGACTGGTGCTCCTGCGCCTGGGCAAATCAGTCGGCAGCAAGGGACCCGGTTTGTTCATTATCCCCCCCTTCATTTACTCTGTGGCTCGCATCCTGGATGTCCGCATCCAGACCTATGAGGTGAAAGCCACCAAAACCCTGACCAAGGACAATATCCCCATCGACGTTACCGCAGCAATCGAGCTGGAAGTGGAAAATCCCGAAAAAGCGGCTATAGCTGTGCAGGATTACTGGAAAACCACCGAGTGGGCTTCCATGGAAGCCCTTAAAAGCACGATCGGCGGGAATGACCTGCGTCTCCTGCTGAGCGAAACCGAACGTGTTGCCGCTGATCTGAAAAAGATCATTGATTCTGCCGCCTCGGATTACGGGGTCAATGTGCGGGCTGTACGCATCACTGACGTGGGCACTCCGCCATCCCTGGTAGAAGAGCTGGCCGTGATCGCCCGGGCAGAGCGCTCCGCCAAAGCCAAACAGATCCAGGCCACAGCCGAGTTGAAGGTTGCCAATGCCCTGGCGGAAGCAGCGAATATTTTGACTGCCTCGGAAGGCTCCCTGCAGCTGCGTCAGATCCAGGCTTTGCTGGAAATTTCCAAGGAAGAAAGCGCCATGGTGATTGTTTACCCAACAGACAGCTTGATGGGCGGCCAGATCGCTTCTGCAGTGGCAGGAAACCAGGCAGGTCCATCTTTGCCAAAGCAAGCCTAAATCATTTCAGATATAGATAAATGCGGGATCCGTTCAGGATCCCGCATTTTTATTTTGAAATCTGGATCAATTATCACAAGGGATGTGCAGGGTCCATTTGGAACTGCCGGAAACACCAGCGTTCAGGTTTTTCCATTCCCATTCGAAAGATCCCCCGTCCTGGTAAGGAATTACAACGTAAACTTTCTTTTCAAGAGGCATCATGCCGAAATCACCGCAGGGCGGTTTGGATTGTACGGATGACTCGCATTGCCCAAAAAATAACAGATTGGGCTGATTGTTCTCACCGGGTATTAATCGCCCAACAATATCCAATTCCAGGATCCCTGATGAGCTGAACTGGCACACTCCTGCCCTGCCTTCTCCGACTAAAGTGACATCAGCTTCTGTCCTCAACCCGGTTTCCCGTTCTGCCCCGAAGATTTCTAATGGCAGCTCGCCAGAGGCCGTGACCTGGTTATAAAAATTAAACTGGGGATTTTCGTGGATCTGAACGACGTTAATTTCCAGGTAGCTTTCAGGGCAGAATTTAAATCCCCCGGATATCATTTCACCTGAGTAACTTGCGATCCTCTCCTCCGGAAATTTATCAGGTAGAGATGATATATCATCATTTGAAGGGAATAGGAAACAGCCAGAAACAATAATGGAGAACGAGGACAGAGCTATGTTCAAACACAGCTTGGTCATGTTTACACCACCGATCCAAAAATGTCTAACTGGACTGCTAATTTTGCCAGAGATGGTGATAGGTCCCAATGAATTGGATGCTGATCAACGGGGCAACGTTAAGGTTTCGGAAATCTGCTTGTTATCAGTATACAAAGAGATGAATTAGAGGTCAAGCGAATCTGCAGAAGGCTGGAGAAAAGATTACGGTGTCCCGATAGGATCCCGTAATTGATTTAATCACTCATCAAGTGCAACCAGTGCCAGCCAGTGGAAGAAAACCTGCCTGGCTTCACCCTCCAAATTTATAAAAGTGGCACTTTTATAAAGGTCCACCCCCCAGGGTTCATATAAAAAGGAATATAGCATCATCTCCAGGTCCCAGTCCAGGAATGGCAGCTCAGGTACTTATTGTTGATGAGGAAGAGGGAACTGTTTCAGGGGCGCATACCATTAGGGAAACTGTACCCTTGAATATTATTAGATGATCTTGTCATCTTTCCCGGCAGCCTGGCGGAGGATCTCCGTCTGGCCTACGTGGTAGGAGTCGTGGAAGTATAAAAAGAACAGCCAGTAGGCAAGTGGTCTTTCCGGCCTGTCGCGGTAAGGCGCTGTTCGCTGGAGGGAGTCATCGGTTTCTTTTTCGAGCGCCACGACCAACCGCAGCTGGGATTCTTCCAGGTGGCTGAGCAATTCATTCAGGTGCAGGACTCCTTTGGCATCTCCCAGAACCGGATCGGATTCCCTTTCATAATGATTCAGATCAATACCCGGGCGGAGATCTTCCGCGCCCAGCAGCGCTAGGATGTTGCAGCGGTTGGCCAGAACATGGCCGATCACCCAATTGAGGCAGTTGCTCCGGAACGGGAGCTGGATCAGGCTGTCCTCGTGAGTGAGGCCTTCAACCTGCATTTGAATGATTTCCAGATTTCGGGCAAAAAAATCAGTGAGATTTTGGATGCTGATCATACCAGGTCCTTTTTTGGGGGGAGGGAATCATTTCTTTTTTGTTTTGCGGGCGGAGAGGCCTTTGGTACGTTCGATAAATTCCTTCATCGGGATGGCTCCGATGCTTTCGCCCATCAATTCCAGGGGGAGATCCTCCAGTTTGCGGAAGCGAACACAGGACTTTCCCACATCGTAGCGTTTGCCGGTTTCCCGGTATTTTTCCTCAAATTCCCGGTGGAGATTTTCGTCCATATAAATACCTGTCAGGTATACAGCCATATGGTTTTTATGGTTGGCCAGGGCGGCGTACATCAACGGCTTCTTATTGTAGGTATCGGGATAAACCTCCAGGGGAACCTGGTAGGTGATCATGCCCCAATTCATGACTTCCTCATATCCTTCTGGAAGGTTGTCTAGGATGGTCTGGCGGGCTTTTCCGATGGCTTCACGACGATCGGGAGGCAGGTCAGCTAAGTATTTCCCAATTGTTGGGGCTGAGGACTTCATGGTTAACTCCTCTACGAATAAAAAATGTGGAAACATGTTCCCATTTCCACTATTATACATATTCAAAGGGGAGTTGGATCAGCTGTAACGATAAGCGCGCAGAGTCAGGCTGGAAAACAAGCTCAGAGCGAGGAAAAGTAGTAGAGGAAACCATAAAACGCTGAAGATACTTCCCTGCTGTGTGATTTGCACGCGGTAATAGATTGCCATCACCGACAGGGAAGCTATGAGAGTGGTCAGTCCAGCACGGGCCAGGTCCTGATTCTGCTTTTCATCCAGGTCCGGACTGGGTAATCCCCAGAAGCGGCGGAAGAGCCAGATAGCCAGGATTACCATATAGGGGGAGATAATCAGCAGACTGGTGATACCCACCACCATCTGCAGCATTCCGGGCGACATGCCGGAAAAGACGCCTGCCAGGATGCCAGCCAGTCCTAAGATACCAGTGATAATCCCAGTCGTGTGCAGTGATAGAAACAGCACCTCGTCTTTTAGCGCTTGTTCTGCAGGCAGGGGTTCTTCCTTGAGGTTGCCGACCAGCGCGACAGTTCCCAACCCCAAACTGAGCAGATGGAGTCCGTAGCTGGCAAATAGGATCAACCATTCCCCCCGAGTCTGAAGCCCGGCTTCGAATTCATTGCCGATATCAGAGAGCAGGGAAATGTCTCCCAGGACCATCAAGCCGGAGATAATCCCGACTGCGATGGCTGCTACCACCAGGGCGGATGTCATTTTGCGGGTGATCAGGTGGGCCAGCAGGGTGGTCACGCTGAAAAGCTGGAAGAAGGCTATGACAATGATGTTAATTGCCGCGACGACTCCATAGGTCTCCCAGCTAGGCTGTTCGGCCAGCAGCTGGGTCACCTGGGGATAAAGGATGGAGAAGATCACCAGGTTGAACGCTACCGCCACGGCAGCCAGAAATCCGAGACTAAGGGAAATGTAATGTAATCTTTTTAATAGGCGTGACATGAGTTGCTCCTGATAAGGAAAGTTAATCATCGAGGATAAAAAAGATCTCTTCCAGGGGTTTCTTAAAATAGCGGGCTATTTTTAGTGCCAGCAGGGTTGTCGGATTGAATTTCCCGTTTTCGATGGAATGGATGGTCAGTCGAGTCACTCCTACAGCATTGGCCAGTCCCTGCTGGGAGATTTCTCCATTTTCAAACCGCAGCTGTTTTAAATTATTTCCCAGTTCCATAAGCGGCCCCGTGTTTAAATAGAAAGTATAGTTTACTATACTAAGTGTATAGTAAACTATACTTTCTGTCAAGGGGGTAAACTGGATTAACAGGTGATGTGAAATAGCCCGATTATTTTCTGCTGGCTTTCGTTCCAGGTTTGGACAGCCTGGGGAGTGGTCAGGATGGTGACAGGGCAGCCTTTTTCCTGAAAAAAAGCCGCCGCCTCAGGGGAGAGACGCACCCGTCCAAACTGACCGGCCCCGATCACTAAACCCCGGGCGCCTTCCTGATAGATATACTCCGCCTCGGCCAGCGATATGGTATGGGAGGTACCGTAGATTTCCTTGGAAAGTTTCTTTTTTCGTTTGTTGACTTCGCCATTCAGCCGGATAAGGATATCGTGGCTGATGCGCTGATCATCGATATCGATCCATCCGAATCCAGTTCCTTTTATAGTGGGTTTCATGATTTCCTCCCGTCAGGGATTACAGGCATAGGGCAAGATCCGTTCATCCACGCTGCGGGCATAGGTATAGACCTGGTGAAACAAGTCTTCCTGCTCCTGGATGCGCTCCGCGGGATTTTCTTTAGCGCTGTTATAGTCGGTCTGGGCAGGGATATAAAGATCAATATACACAAAACCATGGCAGCGGCTGAATACGATCATAACGTGCAGGACATCTATTTCCAATTTAACGCGTTCCTCAAGGTCGGGAGTATCCGCTGGATCATAAAGAACGTAGCCAACCTGATGAAGCCATTGTTCACCAACCGGATCCAGGTCGTAGGGATTGAAGTTGTGCATCCAGATCTTGTTGGTGGTCTCGTCCCTCTTTTCCTCCCAGGAAGCCATTTTTGAGTAGAAGAGCTGGTAGGCAGCATCCACTTCTGCAAGATCTTCAAAATACAGAAATGCGGATTTTCCGAATTGCTGCCCATCCAGCAATAGCTCAAGTTCAGCTCCATATGAGATATCTTTGGCCCAATCCCCCCAGCAGCTGCCGTAATATCCTGCGCAAGCATATCCTGGTATGGGCTGGGTAATATCAGTCACTGTTGATGGTGTCCAGCGGCCCTCCAAGTCAGCTCCTGGTTCCAGCAGGGTCGCCAGTTGGGCTGGTGAATATGGGAATTCAGGTGAAAAATTTGTTACCTTTGCTGTCTGGGTGGCAGTGATAGCCTCTGCCACCAGCTCTTCGATCGGGATTGGGGTATCCGTTGGAAGGGCAGCTGGTTCCTGTGGTGAACAACTACCGATAATAATTGCGAAAAGTATCAAAAATAAGGTAGTTCTTTTCATCTACCTCCTCCTCCGTCACCTATTTATAATCATCCCGGCAGGGGTGGAAAGCATCCAGCAGTTTGCAGGCAGTGATCGCTCTCCCGCTGTGGGGTACATCGGAAGGTATGACAGCTACCTGGCCTGGCTCAAGGATCCGGCTTTCTCCAGCTACAGTCAGTTCAAATCGGCCTTCCAACACGTTAGCGATCTGCTCGTGAGGATGGCTGTGCTCCGGAAGCGCTGCCCCTTGATCGACGTCCCAGTAAGCCAGGGTCATATTCTCGGAATGTAAAAATCGGGCCCGGTAGCCGGGGACGATCTCGCGCTCCATAATATCATTCAGATTTTGAAAAACCATATTAACTCCTAAGTACTTCCTGATCCTTTCAGATAAATTATCAACAGCCAGATTCCACCGATATAACTGAGAATAACACCCACGCTCCCAACATAAAGCGCTCCATACACGGCACCGGCGTGGCCCATAACAAAAGTCAATATACTGCCAAGGATCCGCAATCGTTTATCTGGATGATCATACAGATGGGGGAGAAGGAATATGATCACCAACCCGATCATGATAGCAGCCACACCGGCAGTGATGCCCACATGGCCCATCTTTCCGCCGGGATAGGGGTAATAATGGAGAGCGCCGATCTGGATTCCCAGGATCAGATTGAGAATTCCGCTGAGTGTGATAAAAACTCCGCCCGCGGCGGCGATTTTTCTAGGAACGGCACTATTCATGATTTGAACCTATCGACCCAGCCGAGGAAAAAGCCCCCCGGTCTTCTCCCTATATGACCTGTATTCATCCCCGAACTTCTCGAGCATTATTCCTTCTTCATTCTTGATCCGCACCAGGGTGCGGGGGATGATCACCACCAGGTATATATAACCGGCGATCCAGTTGTGCAGCATCAGCATTTGGGCAACAGCCCAGAGAAGTTGGGCGGAATACAAAGGATGGCGCAGATAACCGTAGATCCCATCTGTGATCAAGTAATACCCGTCACGAAATACCAAGGAGGGAGTCCAGCTGCGCCCCAGGTCATGGTGGGTTTTCCAGATCAGGGCTCCGGATCCTGCAAAGATGATCGTGCCCAGCCATCCAATCCAGGCCGGGAGATCATAATTAGCGAAATCCAGCCATGTAGTGAGGACGTATATCAGAGGGATCAGGTTGGCTAACCCGGAGAGAAACGTTAAGAGGGAATCCAGGAAACTGGAATAGCCCTCCCTGTTGGACAGACGGCGGGATCTTCGCACGCCAGCTCTGCGGACCAGACTGATTAAAACCAGCTCGATGAAATAGACCAGTTTAAAGACATTGTGTGTCATGGCAAACATCCCGAGTGATAGAAGGTCGGTGAGTAGTGAAGCTGGTCAACCCAGCCAGCCGGCTAGATGGCCCGCTGCCTGATATAAAAAATAAAAACCCAGTCCAGTTAAAAGTAAGGCTGATACCAAGTTGAAGGTCTTTTTAACGCCAGAGCTAATAAGTACTGTCCGGCCAATCAGGTAGATCAGTACCATCGACGTGCTGATCATCGTGAAATAAAAGGAAATTAACAAGGCTGCAGCCATGATCGGGCCTTCGGCCCAGGCTGTCAGGATGGCTGGTCCCATGATCAGGCTCCAGCCCAAATAAGGAGCGGGATTGAGCAGGTTGACGAGTGCTGCCTGAAAGATCGTCTGAGGGGCAGATCCGCTACTTTTGGGTTCTGGATCTTGATCCTCCTGCCAACTTTTCAAGGCAGACCAGGCGAAATAGAACAGCATAATCCCTCCTGCCAGCTGGAGCCAATTCCGAAAAGCCACCGGCAGGATGTTAATGAAGAAGATAGAGACCAGGGCAATTGGCCCGTCACTGATCAAGGGGGCAAAAGCGGCTGGAAGCGTCTTACGCCAGCCATTCTTTGCAACTTTGGCCAGATAAAACGCCTGTAGTGGCCCAGGCTGCAAACTTGCGCTGAGGGCAATGCTGATACCGATCAGTATATTGCTTACCATAATCAATTTAAGAACTTGATATTAAAGATGCAAGTCTCTGGATGAGTGTCTAGATCCAACATATTAACCGCAACATTCATATTTGATTACCTTTTTCCAAATCCAGGCCGATGGCAACCAGCTCTCGCCTGATTCTGGGCCTGAAGAGCAGGCCACCGCTGATTCCGAGGGCGACCAGCAGGAACACCGCCCCGACAAGACTGACTCCTCCAGGTCCCAGCCAGGTGATAATACCTTTCAGCCAGGTGTCCTGGATAGTGCCAGATATCACCGACCAGTAACCGATCGCGATCAGAACTGCTGAGCCGACCACCAGCACAGTAGAGATCAGCAGGTTTAAACCGGTGCGGGTCTTTTTGGTTTGGAGCTCATAATCGGGACTGAGGCGTTGGGTCAGGTAATCCAAGATCCGGGAGCATAAAGCAGGGTTGGCTAATTCAAAGCGGGTTGTACGTTCAACCTCCTTGTCCCAGTGTCGGATAAGCAGGGCAGAGCCGGCTTCCCGGATGGCCTGGATCCTGTTTAGAGGAATAGACTTGATCTCCTCCAGGTACTCGTGGGGGAGAATTTTCTTTTTAATGGCAGCCTGGATGCGGGGTATCATATCGGTCTGGGCCTGAGCCCGGATGAGGCGTTCTTGTCCCAGGATGATCAGATAAAGTCGTGATCCCTTGGTAAAGTGCCAGGTTTTGTACTCATCCGGTAGTGTGGTGACCGGGGCTGTTCTGGCAGGCTTGGGGATCTCCCGTTCGGGTTTGATCTCTTCCTTGGGGGGAGCTGTTTTTAAACGGTTCAGGGCTTCCCGAGCAAATTGGTTCTCGGGGTTGATGCGCAGGACCTGCTCCAGGCAGTTTATTCGTTCTGAGTGCTGGACCAGGCCGGACATGATCCACCAGGCTCTTTCGCTGTCAGGATCCTCGGCCAGGGCCTGCCGCAGGAGTTCAAATGCATTTTTTGTATCACCGGCCTTGATGGCGTTTTCGGCTTGTAGGATACCTTCGGACATGGGCGACCTCACTGTGATCCGTGGTAAATTGTGTTTAACACTAGACCTTTTCTAATTATATATGGAAATGTGTTTCATATAACCGGGAAAAATGGACTCTCTGGGCAGGTGAGTTGGCACCAGGAAAAAAGGGGGATCCACCAGTTCTCCCTTAAGTTAATTATCATTTCAGCGACTTTCTATTTACTATTAATAAATTAGAATCTTTTAACTAATTCCGTACCAAGAGCTGGCTTTAGCAGCAGCCTGATGCTGATGGCCAGGGCGACGAGGATAAAAATACCTCCCAGCAGAGTAAGACCACCGGCACCCAGGCTTTGCAGCAAATTGATCAACCAGGGTGCTCGGACACTCCCGGTGGCAGCCGCCCGGCCTGAGACCACTTCCTGGTAAGCCCAGTATCCAGCTGCAGTTAGACCAGCTGCACCGAAGGTCAGCAGGGCGGAGATCCCCAGGCTTAATCCGGTCCGGACGGGTTTAGTCTGGAGCATATAATCGGGTCCCAGCCGGTTAACCAGCACATCCATAATTCGCTCTGTCATAACTGTATCTTCCAGTGCCAAACGGGCGGTGCGATCTGCCCCTTCATACCGGTACTGGAACAGTAGGGCTTTTTTGAGTAATTTGATAGTAGTGATAGAGGCCAGGCGAATGGCCTTGATCTCGCTCAAGAACTGGTCTGGGATCTGCCCTTTTTGTAGGATCTCCCGCACGCGGGGGATCAGTTTCTTCTCGGTCTGAGCCCAGAACAGTTGTTGATCTCCCAGGATAATGAGGAAGACCTTAGATCCCATGTTGTAATGCCAGGTTTTATAACCGCCGATCGGTTCTGTCTTTCCAGTAGGTTTTTTCCCCGGAGGAGGTTGGGGGATTTTCCGGCGTGGTTTGGTTTCTTTAATGGGGGGCGATGCTCGCAACTCGTTCAGTGCATCGCGGGCTAATTGATTTGCAGGATTGATACGCAGAACCTGTTCAAGGCAGGTAGCCCGTTCCTTACGCCGAACCAGGCCGGACATGATCCACCAGGCTCGCTCGCTTTCTGGATTTTCAATCAGGACCTGGCGAAGGATCTCAAAACCGGTTTTTGTATCACCAGATTTAATAACGTTTTCGGCTTGCTGGATGTTTTCAGTCATGGCCGATCTCCTTTCAATTACAGAGGAATGCTAATCTTGCCAGTTGTACTATATTTATTATATATGCAAAATTACCAACAAATTGACCGTCTAGAGAGAGGGGGATCAGGAGACGGGAGATGGAGAACCTCTGCTAAGCGAATCGTTTTCTACTCGGTAAACGCTGCCTGAAACAAGGGCAGCAGGCGTAACGTGCATCAGTCTTTACCGGGGATGGCTTTTAAAGAGATCTGGCTTTCCGGCCCATGGCTTGCAGCAAATTTCCTCTGACCCTGGACCCAAGCAGCAGGGCCAGCTCAGCGCATTCCTCCCCAGCCCGAGCAGCCGCAATACCCATTTGTCAGCGCCGATCTCGCGCCCGAATAAATCCCTGTAGCCGGTATGGGTGTCCGTGACCTCGCTCCTGCGGCTGCTGAAAACCGCCTGGTTAAAGGCAGGGGCCAACAGCAGCCCCCCGTTTTCTTCCGCAGAGGGTGCCCCGTGTTCTGATCAGTAGAAGGCGGTTTCCCCCGCGCTGAGGTCCGTGGCGGGTGCGCCGTGAATCACCACCAGGGTTTGGGGCGAGTCGGAAGGCGTCGTCGGGTGGTAGAGAAAATTGGGGCCGAAATCATCCAGGAATTCGCTGATCTCCCCGGGTGGGAGAAAATCAGTTGAAAAATGCAGGAGGGAGGGCTGCTCGGGGGTCTCAGTGGGCTGGATGGCTCCAGTCGCGGAGGTGGGCATGGGACCTTCCATCTTGACTGGCGCTGTAGCAAAGCAGGCTGGGAGGAAGGAGATCAAAACTAACAGCCAGATCAGGCAGTACTGGCCTTTTCCCGTAGCAGGATTGTTATCCAGTTAATACAGGACAGGGACGAAGTCCTTATTAGGGGCTCCATCCCCGGTGGCATCGTTTTTTCCATCACTTAAAACCATCACAGAAAGGTGTGTGCCCGGTCGCGTATATCCCCTGCAGTTCTTCCTGTGTCTCAAATTGAACTTCTTGAACATTATCAAGATTCCTGTGTGCTTGTATGTGTTCTTCAATAGTGGATTCCCGGTACTTCAGCTGCTGAAGCCTGAGGTTGACACAGTCTGCACCATTTTTTACCTGGTTCATGATTATTTTGTCAGATTCAAGTGCAAATCCTGCAGCAAAATTTCTTTCTACAAGCTGGAAGATATCACTCTGCTCGCGCAATCGCCAATCAGTGGGACGAATACCGATTGCTTTTGAAATCGCATCTTCATCGTGATCATACCAGGCATCCTCAATCAGTTCATCTGTTTTCTCTATATCGCGGACAACGGCAATCCCGTCAAATTGAACGCTTTCTTCTGAGTTAGTGATATCCCCCATAAAATCATCGATTGCAACCTCAACCATATTTGCGGGTTTGTATTCACCATTCTCGTAAATGCCATTTTCTTCCGCCCAGGATTCAAAAGCCAGTTCAAGCAGATCCAGATCCGCACCTTCACAGGCGCTTAGGAAGAAGGCAGGGATCAATAAAATGATCAATAGGATCAATTTTTGGATTTTTTTCTTCATTCTAATTCCTCCAGAATTCCTTCAATCCCAAGGTATCGCAGAGTATACATAACATCGATCTCGATTTGGGCAAAAAACTCTCTCTGTGTGATTTGTAAATCAGCATACTTTTCTACCAGGTCCTGATCCGCTGTGAATGCCGTCGCGGTATCACCGTTCTCATCCCTATAATCAATGGTGATGTGGTCCAGCCGTAAATTCTCAGCACGGTTTTTGGCTGTAATATCCTGCAGGATCTGGAGGAATATTTTGTTATTGTTATTTAAGGGATCCATTCCTCTGTACCCGGCGCTGGCATCCAGGATGATAAAAGCACCCTGGGTGGGTTTGCCCTTGATGGGGATGACATAGACCCTGACCCCGGGTATACCAAGCTGATCAAATGTATCTGTCAGGGATTGGCTGGCAGCCAGATCGGGGGCAGCCTCATAGACTTCATCCGCCTCCTTGCCGAAGATCCCCAGCCAGCTGGCGACCCTGGGTCCCACAAAATAGGTGCTTGCCAGGCAGAGGATGCTCACCAGGGGGATTAAAATACAACCAGCACAGCACCAGCCCCTCTTTTTCCGGGGTGGAGCTGGGTTTTGAACGGCTTCGCTCATGATTGACCTCCTTGACGGGAGAATATTGATCAGGGGAAAGGTTAAGAGATATGTTGATTATAATTGGTTTTTTTTCAAGGAATAAACAGTTTTCAGCCAACCCTTTTCGGTCATTGGCCAGTAGGGACGAAGTCCTTTTAAAGGACTTCGTCCCTGATTACGTTGAAATACCCCAATTATTGTAATAGAATGAGAACCAGCAAGCAAACAGCAAACCCAGCATGGAGTTTTTACATGAAACCATCTCTTTTTTCATCAATCTTGATCAAATTATCAATCCTTGTTACTGTTGTTGCCTTACTGGCTGCTTGCGGAGCTCCGGTAGAGGAATCCCAGAACGAGGTAGTCCCACAGGAAGACCCCACGATGGAAAGCAGCTCAGAAAATGCACAAACCGAGATGAACACCAGCGGGGCATCGTTTGAGGAACAGGAACTGCCGGCGAACTTCCCGGAAGCCTTCCCGCTCCCGGATTATGCCAAGGTTGGCTCGACTGTGGATATGCCGGGGGAGAACAGCTTCCGGATCTTTCTGGCTTTTCCTGAGGTGACATTGGAAGAAGTGCTGACTTATTACCACCATGAACTGCAGGCTCTTGGCTGGACGGTTGAAACTGAAGCTGATACCTCCTTGGGCTACAAGATGGATATCACCCATCCAGAGTACGAAGCCAAACTGGATTTCATCAAGGATGAATACGGCATAGTGCTGGACCTGGCCCTGGCGCCCCAGGGAGAGCTTGAGGAGATCCCGGGCAGCTCTGAGACCTTAAGTGAAAGTGAAGGATTGGGGGAGAGTGGGGGCGATTTCCCGTCCAACTTCCCGGTGCCGTCCCGCTTCTCCGCCATCGATCTGCCCTTGAAGTTGGCCGAAGGGGGGTATCAGCTGGCCTTTAACTTCCCGGATATGGCGGAACTGGCGATCGTTGAACTTTCTACTGGATTGATGACTGGTGGTTGGGAGATCGGCGATTTTGAATTTGATTCCATGACCGCTTCCTACTTTATGCCCTTTACCGGACCGAACGGGTTCCAGGGTTATGCTCTGATCACTGCCAAACCTGACGTTGCAGGCCTGGATACCATTAGCGGCTCGCTAATCGCTCTCCATCCAGGGGTGATGGAGGAATAAGCAGATCATTCCAGCCAAAGGAAGCAGGTAGTTCAGGGACGAAGTCCTTTCTAAGGACTTCGTCCCTGATTTTAATCTTTCTTCAATTTCCATCTCAAAAATATCGCCGGAAGGATTGCCAGGGCGGTAATAGTGCCTGCGATCCAGAAGTTGTCTGTGATCACCCGCTCGGCTACCTCGATGCCTACCCGGCGTATCTCGGCCAGACTGGCATCAGGGGGCATGAGCTGGATACTGAGGATCTGCATCCGCCTTAGACCTATGGTGGTGATGCCGGAAACACCTACGGTCATGCCCACCAGGCGGAAGATGATCACCAGTGCTGAGCTGGTGCCGCGGTGCTCTGGCGGAGAGGCATTGATCACTGCCGCAACAACGGGTGCCATGGTCAAACCCAGACCGATCCCGGTCATAGCCAGGTGGATGCCCATCGTCAGGTAAGTGACATCCTGGGTCCAGCTGGTCATCAGGATAAAACCAGCGATCGCCATCAGAAGCCCCAGGATGGATGGCAGGCGGTAGCCTTTTCTATCTGCGATCCAGCCTCCCGGCACAGCCGCCAGGGCCATGGGAACGGTCAGGCCTGATAACATCCAGCCGCTTTCCCAGGCGCCTTGTTCGGCATTGGGAGCGATCAGGGAATTGATAAATAACGGCACATTGGCAATAGCGATAAAAAGCGCCACACCGATCAGAAAATTGGCCAGGCTGGCCGGCAGATAATTTTGTTTTCTAAAGAGTGATAACTCGATCAGGGGATCTTTGGCCCGGGATTGACGCCAGATGAACAGGATCAGGAATAAAAAGGCCAGACCCAGAGCAGGGATCACCGAGGGCGGCAGGCCCTGGAGTTCTTCCTGGGTGGACGCGCTGGATGTTTCGCCGCCTGCTCCCAGGGCAATATTGAGGATCGAAAGGCTGAAAGCGATCAGGACGGCACCGCCCCAATCCATCCGCCCCCGATCTCCGGTGGGTTTGCTTTCCTGGAGTAAAAAGCGGATCATCAACCAGGCGATCAAAACAATCGGCAGGTTGAGCCAGAAGATGGTCTGCCAGGACCAGAAGCGCACGATCATGCCGCCATATAGGGCTCCAAATACCCAACCGGCAGTATCCACCGCGGCGATCACACCCAGGGGACGGGCTCGCTTGCCAACCGGATAGATGTCTCCCACCATGGCCATACCCACCGGCACCATCGTGCCGGCTCCAAAGGCCTGGATCATCCGGGCGCCGATCAACACATAAAGGGACAGGAAGTTGATATCCGGGCGCCCGCTGGCTACCATATAGTAAACCCTCAGGATCAGGCGGGTGGGCCAGGTGTGGGCTACTGCTGCCAGGTAGGAGCCAATACCAAAGATCACCAGGGCGGCCAGGTAGACTTTGCGCCGCCCGTGGATATCGGATAAACGCCCCATAAAGGTCATTGAGACGCTGTAAGCCAGCAGATAGCCGGTCACTATCCAGGCCGCATTATCCATCCCGGACTGGAAAGGGATCTCCAGGTCGATCAGGACATGGGGCAAAACTGCCGAAACAACGGTCAGGTCCAGGGCGCCAATGAAGATCGGGATCGCAATTAAAGCAACTTTAAATCCCGCTGATGAGGTCCATTTTTTCATAGGGACCTTAGGGTGCTGTGATTTCTATTGTTGCCCCAAAGTTCCAGAAGTCAAAGGTCCAGACTGAGGTTTCAGTGCCTTCGTCGGGGGACTGGTCAGTGAGTACAACCCTGTAAACCTCGTTTGTGGCTGTATCCAGCCACATATCTCCGGCCATGGATTCGACGTTGATCAAACCCTTGCTGACCTCGCTGATCACTTCCCCGGGGACTGTGCCGCTGAGGTGGGTCAGGGGCAGGCCGGGCATTTCCTCCAGCTCTTCTTCACCTTCCAGGACCACATCGGCCAGACCGCTGCCCAGGCTGGGGAAGAATCCGGAGGTGGGGTCAAGGTACTGAGTTGGTTTAAAGAGGTAGGTGTCCGGCAGTTCCTGGAACATGCCCGAAAGAGGGTTGCTGGCCCACTGGATATCCTGCAGGCTGATGACGGTGATCTCGGTTAACATGCCAAGGGCGGAGATGGTAACCGTCGTCAAAGCCTGATCCGGGGCGACATAATGGCCTACCGCACTGCCAAACTGGACGACCTCGTCCGCATCGAGGAAGACTTCCGGGCCTTCCTGGGTGATGCTGAACTCAAAACCGGGCAGGGCAGCCATGTGTGTCACCCCATCAGCCAGGATCATATCGGGTGTGACCACTTCTTCCCCAGCTGATCCTCCGCAGCCGGCAGCCAGGATGGAAAAAAGGGATAGGATCAGAATAATGAGGATCAAGCGCTTCATGTCTCTCTCCTTTGAATGGGGTTTACCTTATTAGTATAGCAAAAATAATCTAACCCCCTTCTATTATATTTATTGAAACACAAAAATGGTGAAGGAGGTGTGCCTTTAAGGAAACAGTTCCGTATTCTTGTTTACTCCTCAACCGCAGAGCCGGTCGAAAGGGATGAAGTCCTTTCCAAAGGACTTCGTCCCTTTTATATTAGTTTACAGCTTGTTAAAAATCTTGTATGATACAGGGATGGGGGGAAATTATAAATTACTGCTTCAGAGCACGGGAGGTAACATTGAAGAAAATCTTTACCCTCACGTTACTGGTTTTTATTCTGTTTCTTGCAGCTTGCCAAAACAACCCTGTAGACCCGACCCCAGTAGATGAAAAACCCTCGGCCGCTGAGGTGGAAGGGATCCCGCTGATTGTCGAGCTGCGAACCAGCTCAACCTGGTCCGATCTGAAGATCCTCAACACTGATCTGATCCTTTCCGCAGAGATCACCTCGCTGATCGGAGATCCTTCCTATTTTGATCTGGAAGACAGCACCCTGGCCGTTGAACAATCTCAAGAGGCGTCAGCAAACGGGGAGCAGGTAGGGCTGATCGCCAGTTTGATCCTTGATGAAAGTGCAGTTGAAGATGATGTTGACCTGGAATTTGATCTCACCAAAGACTGTTCCAACCAATCCACGATTAGTATTTACGGTGTGGTGGAGGATCAGCCCCGGATGATCTACCAGAGGGATCTGGGTGAGACTGAAGACTGCGGAGGAGTGGCTTTCAGCATGGGAATATCAGGCCGGCTGGCAGCCATGGAGACGATCGGCAGTGCAAATTTTGCCAGGGAGGAGATTGTTTTTAGAGAAACAGAACCCCCGACGATTATGAATGGCCTGGAGATCGAATTTGTTACCAGATCTGAGTTGTCCTGGATGGAAGGTATAGAACTTCCATCCCTTGAAGTTTTGGCATTGGTGGGGGAAATCGAAGATTTTGGCCATGGGAATGATATGGTATTTGACCTGGGCCAGTCAGAAGAGGAGGCTCAACTGGGTAAATGGGTTGGCGGGAGAGTTCGGCTGGAATATGATCTGGAAGCCGAGGATCAGATCCTGGATTTTACCCTGCATCGTGGATGCACCAATGAAACCATCCTCCAATTTTTTAGAGTAGTAGAGGGTGAGAGATTTCCAATTCCCAATCTTGATAATACATACAATACTACGATCTTTGAATGTGTCGATCCTATTCAGGTTCAGGTCGATCTGAATAAACCACAAGTCGACCTGCGTTATTTTGTGCTGGAAAAGGGCCACCTGGATGAAGGGGACCAGGATGCTGAAGGACAAATCTTCCTGGAAGCAGAACTGTCCACAAACTCAAATTGGGCAGAAATTCGCTTGGAGGATGAACGAGTTATTTCATCTGAGATGTTATCTGTTGCAGGTGATCCGACCAGGGTGCATGTAAATTTAGATACCTTAAAAGTTGAGCAGCCCAATAGTTCGGCCGGTTCTGGATTGGAGATGGGAGTGGTCGCTCGTTATGGATTTATCCCTGGAGATGATCCCGTTATCCCACTCAAGTTGGACAACGGCTGTCTTAACCAGGCCTCGATCCGCTTTTTTGCCAACCTGGATGGAAAAATAGTCGCGATTCCATTGGAAGGGGATCAGGAAAGCCTGACCGCCTACGGCTGTGAGGCCAGGGATTTCACCCTGGACCTGGAAATGGTTCAGGCAATCATCAGGGCAGCCGAACTGTATGATGACCTGCCGCTGGTGGCTCATTTGAGCGATATTACTGGAGAAGTGCTGGTCCGCCAGCCCGGGATGGAGGAGTTTCTACAAGCCTGGGAAGGCACTCCCCTGAATGTGGGGGGAGAGCTATTAACTGGCGCCAATGCCGAGGTTTACCTGACTGTTTCTGATGGGGCGGTGATCCGTTTAGGACCCAATACGATCTTCGGCCTGGAGATGGGTATCAATTCAGAAGAGATCATCATGCCGCGTTTCAGGCTGGAGCTGGGCGAAATGGAACTGGCTTCCGGTAGTGATGGTTTCCTGATTATCACGCCAAAAGAAGTGCTGGGTGCGATCGGTTCAGCAGCGCTGGTCACTGTTTCTGCAGAAGGGGAAGCGGAAATGGACTGTATTGCCGGGGATTGTTTCCAATATGATGGCACGGATGCAACAGAAGGTGTCAAGGATGATCTGCCAGATGTAGTAGCTGTTGTATTGGATCTTGTTGGAGCACAGTTCGACCTTACTGGAAAACCTACTGATTCTGATAGTGATGGAGTGCCAGATGAGTTGGATCTCTGTCCCGAGGAAGGAGATCACGGATTTGGATTGGATTCACGGGGCTGTCCAATTAATAACCCGTCTGAAGATAGTGATGGTGACGGGATCCTAAACGGGGAGGATGAATGTCCCAACCTGGCAGCTGAGGTTACTAGATTGGATCAAGATGGTTGCCCTATCTATCAGGATACAGATGGGGATGGTATCGAAAATTCTCAAGATCTTTGTCCTACTAAAGGGGACAAAGGTTATGGTCTTAATAATGATGGTTGTCCTTATTCAATACCAGACTGGGATGGGGATGGTTATCCTGATGCAATGGATGCTTGTCCAACTGTATATGCTCCTTCATTTGGAAGCCCTATGGCTTGGTACGATCCAGCTGCTCCCCCTAATTTTTGGGGGTGTCCATATAACGATTGGGATCATAATGGAATTCCAGATGATGCAGAATGTGAAGGCGATGATTGTCCACCCGACAGGGATGGTGATGGATTTTTAGATGATGAAGACGCCTGTCCGGACTATTTCGGTACGCGGGTTTCGATGGACGCAATGAATTTGAGTGGCATTGGTGAAATTTGGTATTCCAATGGTTGTCCGGTAGGCGATTGGGACAGGAATGGGATTCCAGATGATGTTGAATGTGAAGGTTGTGTGCCGCCAGGATATTATGATGAATGTCCAGATTGGGATGGTGATGGTATTTGTGCCTCAGAAGATATCTGTCCTGATATTGCAGGAATTGCAGAATTTAATGGTTGTCCCTCGCTGGATTCAGATAATGATCGTATATTTGATGTGTCTGATGATTGCCCATCCCTTGGTGACCTAGGATTGGGTTTGTTAGAGAACGGGTGCCCAATAATGGATACTGATAGAGATGGGATCTCTGATGATCAAGATTGGTGTATAAAGCTCGGAGATCTAGGGTTTGGGCTTAACCCGTTTGGATGCCCGTTACCTGATTATGAATCAGATGATCCCTTATATCCAGATCATGATTCTGATGGATTTATTGATTTTGTAGATCGATGTCCAAACGTCTACGCGTCCACTTATTGGGGATTTGAATATCAGGGCTGCCCGGTGGGTGATTTTGATCTAAATGGAATATCCGATGGTGATGAATGCACCGGAGAAGATTGTAATCAAGATTGGGATGGAGATGGTGTTCCTAACGTCTCGGATTATTGTCCAACAACATGGGGGACATCACTTCCGTCTACGGCCGCAATAATGGGTTCAATAATTGATTTGTGGTCGGAGGGTCCTCCTTCAGGATGCCCTTATGGAGACCAAGATTTTGATGGAGTGCCAGATTCCAATGAATGTTCAATCGAAATTGAATGTACCAATCATGACGGGGATTACCTGCCTGATGATACGGATATGTGCCCGGCCGTTTGGTCACCTTATAACTCAGGTTGTCCGGTAGGAGATAATAATTTTAATGGAATTCCCGATGATTCGGAGTGTACTGATTGCGAACCGTTGGATCTATCTGGGAATCGAACATTCGATTGTACTGATGAATATTGTGATCTGGATAGTGATGGGGATGGAGTCAATGATTACCTGGATTTTTGTCCAACGGTCGGAACGGATGATTTTGGCTTGGGTATTAATAATATAGGATGCCCTATAGAACCAATTGATTTTGACAAAGATGGGATTCCAGATATTGAAGATCGATGCCCAACACTTGGTGCGATGACCTTTGGAACAGTAATTGACGATTCTGGATGTCCAACTCCTCCGACTGACATTGAACCTGAATGCATTGATGAGGATAATGATTCTGTTTGTTTAATTGATGACCTCTGCCCTTATGTTGCAGGCAGCCTGATCAACCAGGGATGCAAGGAAGGTGACTCGGACGGCGACGGTGTCCGGGATGGGGCCGATCTCTGCTCCGGGGTGGTGGATCCTCTTCGGGGGGTCACGCCGCTGGGCTGCCCCAGGGTGTTCAGAGTCCGGATCGATGATAAAAATACCGAAGGTGCCATAGCAGACACACCGGTCACGGGAGATACGATAAGGGTCTATGGCCCCACGCTTCAGCTTGAACAGGCCGCCGACAAGGATAACGATGGTTTTGCGGATGATCATGACCAATGCCCCAATCAGGGGGACCAGGGCTACGGTCTGGGAAGGGACGGCTGCCCGCTGCCAGCGCCGGCTGATTCGGATGGGGATGGGATCGTCGATACCAAGGACACCTGCCCCAAGCTGGGGGACCAGGGTGCCGGGCTGCGTGATAACGGCTGCCCTGTCTCCGTGAAAGCTACAACAGATCCCGATGGGGATGGGATTGTTGGTTCTTTGGATAAATGTCCCGAGCAGGGCGGTGATGTAGGCCTGGATGGCTGCCCCAAGCAGGCTGGCGATTCCGATGGGGATGGAGTGCCAGACGACCGGGACAGCTGCCCCAACCAGGGCAATCTGGGCTACGGGATCAGCAGAGATGGCTGCCCTCTGAAACCGCCTGATACAGATGGTGACGGGGTGGCGGACAATCAAGACCGCTGTCCAAATAAAGGTGATCAAGGATACGGGTTGAGTTCTGATGGCTGCCCTGTAGG
>CAZVIH010000108.1:0-10189 GCA_964627755.1 uncultured Anaerolineales bacterium | reverse complement strand
TTAAAAAATAAAAAAGGCCAACCGATGGTTGGCTTTTTTTTTCTAAAAGCAAAATTTGTATTTTTTAAGTTACAATCAATTTATCCATTTTAGGAGAATATACTGCTGATAAAAATCGGCAGCGGAACTTACACCTGCTGCTATCCCAGAGCAAAATACACCGTTACTCCTAAGAATGTAGAGAGAATCTGATGGAAAATGAACCAATTTACAAAAGAATCCTGCTAAAACTTAGCGGTGAAGCCCTGGCTGGGCCAGATGGATTCGGAATCGACCCTCTTGAGGCAGAGAAATTAGCAAAGGTGATCGTAGATATATTTGCCCTGGATATCCAGATTGCTATTGTCATCGGAGCAGGCAACCTTTGGCGAGGTTCACGTGGTTTGGAAAGGGGAATGGATAGAGCGACAGCGGATTACATGGGGATGTTGGCAACCGTGATGAATGCCATGGCTTTGATGGACGCCTGTGAGCGCAGGGGCTTAATCACCCGGGTCCAGTCCGCAATCGAAATGCGGGCAGTTGCAGAACCCTATATCCGCAGGCGGGCAATCCGCCACCTCGAGAAAAAACGCCTGGTGATATTTGGTGCCGGTACTGGCAACCCATACTTCTCCACGGATACCGCAGCTGCTCTGCGGGCCATGGAAATTGACGCCGATGTGCTTATCAAAGCCACAAAAGTAGATGGTGTCTACGATAAGGACCCTCAGAAGAATCCCGACGCTAAGTTATTCGACACTCTACCGTATATCGATGCCATCAAATTACGTCTGGAAGTGATGGATTCAACAGCTTTATCGCTCTGTATGGATAATAAGTTGCCCATCCTGGTCCTCAACATGTGGGATCATGACGCACTTGAACGGGGTTTACTGGGAAAGAAAGTCGGCACCCTGGTTACTGACGATTCCCACTGAACATATCAGATAAATATTGCAGGAAGAGGGGCGGCCAGGCTGGTCGCCCATTTCTTTTTTTTCGCTCTGAGCTTCTTCAAGTTATATCTTTATCAAGTCAGATTAATCGAGTATAGTATAAAGGTAAATAATTAGCACAGTCCAGACTTGAGGGGCTGAAAAACTGAGATCGATTCTGGGAGGTTCTATATGCTAGATGATGTCTATCAAGAAACTGAAGAGCGGATGGGAAAGGCTATGAGCGTCTTGATCCAGGAGTTAAATACTATCCGAACGGGACGCGCCAATCCCTCCCTGGTTGAACTGCTGCCCATTGAATATTATGGTACGCAAACCCCACTGCAGGAATTGGCGGGGATCAGTGTGCCGGAATCTCGTTCACTTTTAATCCGTCCTTACGATCCTTCTTCTCTCAAAAATATCGAAAAAGCAATTCTTAAATCTGACCTGGGGCTGACCCCTAACAGCGATGGTGAAAATATCCGTCTGGTTCTGCCAACGCCAACGGAAGACCGCAGGAGAGAACTGGTTAAGGTGGTTGGCCTAAAAGCTGAAGAAGCCCGGATCGCCATTCGCAATATTCGCCGGGACAGCATCCGCAACCTGCGAGATTTTGAAGATGAAAAAATGATCACAGAAGATGACCTGCACCGCGGCGAGGATAAGGTTCAGGAAATCACGGATAATTACACCAAAAAGATCGATGAGGTCTGTGAGAGAAAAGAAAGCGAGATCATGGAAGTCTGATCCAGTTTTTTTTACTTCCAATAAACCCTACATGGCCAAAAAGACCCTAGAAAAACTTGAAAAGATTCCCAGGCACGTAGCCATCATCATGGATGGGAATGGACGCTGGGCCCAGCAGAAAGGTCTACCGCGTGTCTCTGGACACCGTGCTGGTACCGAGAACCTGCGTGAAGTGATAGAAGCTGCTGTTGAGTTTGGCATCCAGTATCTCACTATATTCGCATTTTCGACTGAAAATTGGACCCGCCCCTCTGAAGAGGTTCAGGGTTTGATGAAAATATTTCGAACGATGCTGGACAGGGAATTAAAGAACCTTCATGAAAATGGAGTTCAGCTCCGCCATCTGGGTTGTCTGGAACGGATCGACGCCATCCTGAAGAAAAAAGTTCAGGAAGCCATCGAAATGACCAAGGAAAACAATACATTGATCCTGAACATTGCCTTCAATTATGGAGGAAGGGATGATATCCTGCGAGCAGTGAAGGGGCTTATTAAGGATGGAGTCGATGTTGAAAAACTAGATGATGACCTTTTCGGGAAATACCTCTACACAGCAGACAGTCCGGATCCAGATCTGATTATCAGAACATCAGGGGAATACCGGTTGAGCAACTTCCTGATCTGGCAAGGGGCCTATTCGGAATGGTATTTCACACCGACATACTGGCCTGATTTTGGCAAGGAAGACCTGTATCAGGCATTAATTGCCTATAATGAACGCGAGCGCCGCTTTGGTGGTCTAAAAAACACAAAACATGAATAAAATGCCTGATCTGCTTCGGAGAACAATTGTCACATTAATCATTGTGCCTCTGGCACTGCTATTAATCTATTATGGGGGATATCTCTACCAAGCAGTCATTATCCTGCTGTTATGCCTCTCTGCCTGGGAATATGATAGTCTGTTGAGGAAAGTTAACCTCAAACCAGCTTTGTATCTGGCAATAATTGGTGTGTTAATGCTGGGTTTGGGGCGTTCTTTATATCAATTTGCCAATTCTTCAGCTCTTCTGGTTCTGCTGTTATTCCTGATTTCTGCCTGGCATATCCTGCAGCACGAAAAAGGTGCCTCCAGTCCGGGAGCCGATTTCGGGGGATCGGTCAGCATCCTGATCTATAGCGGGTTTCTGGGAAGCTATCTGATCTCTTTAAGGACCCTGCCAAACGGAATGTGGTGGACTTTTCTGGTCCTGCCAACGGTCTGGATCGCGGATTCCGGAGCCTATTTTCTAGGTAAGATGATTGGAAAAAATAAACTTGCCCCAAGGACCAGTCCCCATAAAACCTGGGAAGGGTATTTCGGGGGGCTGATCTTTGGAACTCTGGGCAGCTTGGGCCTGATGTTATTATTTGAACGTGTATTTAATGCCGGATTGTCCATATCTCCATTGCAAGGAGCCCTGCTGGGATTGGTTATTTCTGCCTTTATCCCCCTGGGAGATCTGACCGAGAGTATGATCAAACGGCAGGCCGGTGAAAAAGACTCGGGGAATATATTTCCCGGCCACGGCGGATTTTTTGACAGGCTCGATTCCTTATTCTGGGCTGCACCCATCGGTTACTACCTAATTCTTCACTTATTCATCTAAAGAGGTGTCCATGAATGCACAGAAACCTTCTCGAAACCTGGCGCTGGAACTAGTACGGGTTACGGAGGCTGCTGCCTTATCTGCCGGTCGTTTCATGGGACGGGGAGCAAAAGAATTAGCAGACAAAGCTGCCGTGGATGCTATGCGTCTGGTCTTGAATTCAATCGATATGGAAGCCCTGGTGGTGATCGGTGAGGGTGAAAAAGATGAAGCGCCCATGCTGTTCAACGGAGAAATCGTTGGAACCGGAAAACCACCTCTGGTTGATCTGGCCGTTGATCCGATCGACGGTACTCGCCCCCTGGCAAATGGATTCCTTAACTCGATCGCTACTGTATCCATTGCTCCCCGGAATACGATGTTCGATCCCGGCCCATTTGTTTACATGGATAAAATTGCAGTTGGTCCCCTTGCCAAAGGTATGATCGATATTGAAGCTCCTCTAAAAGATAACCTGGAAAAGATCGCCAAATCAGAGGGAAAATCGCTCAAAGATGTGACTGTGATCATCCTCCAACGGCCCAGGCATGATGAACTGATCAAAGAGGTCAGACAGATCGGAGCCAGGATCCGGTTAATCCCCGACGGTGATGTGGCTGCTGCGCTGATGACCTGCCTGCCAGAAACAGGGATCGATGCCTTATTGGGTATCGGCGGCACACCGGAAGGTGTGCTGGCCGCCTGCGCCCTGCGGGCCATGGGTGGCGAACTGCAGGGAAAACTGCACATTCGCAATGAGGAAGAGAAAAAGCTCGGGTTGGAGATGGGATACGATCTGGATAAAGTCATCACCCTGGATGACCTGGTTTCCTCAAATGATGTCTTTTTTGCAGCCACCGGCATAACAGACGGGGAATTACTTTCTGGCGTTCGCTACACCGGGCATGCTGCTGAAACCCACAGCCTGGTGATCCGCGGCCAGACTGGCACTGTGCGCTGGATTAAAGCCAAACATAATTTTAATAAGTTGAACCCGATCAGCGAGATCGAATACTGAGATAAAATACCCGTTATAAAAGAAATCTTACAAAAGGAGATCTTTGATCAGATAAAGGTCTCCTTGTTGATAGCCGCGATCCATGTAATACCCCATGGTTCCAACAGCCGAGATCACAGCCAGTTTTGGGTAACCGTGTTCTTTAGCTATCAGTTCTGCCTCAGCCAGCAATGCTGTGCCGAGCCCGGCATGCTGGGCTGCTCCAGTCTTTTCCAGACCAACTGGAAGTGATTCCCCGTAAATATGGACCTCCCTGATCATAGCCGCACCCTCAAGTTCATCAATACCGGGATCCAGGGCCTCGGGCCCCGGCAGGCTGAGCCTTAAAAATCCTGCCAGACTGTCATCTGGTGTGTTATATGAGATAAAGTGTTCCTCGCAGCCATTGCTTGAATAAACCAGATCATCCATAATCAATGATTTGACATCAATTTTCTGACCCTTAACTTCTCGACAGCGAATACAGGAGCAGAATTCACCCCTGAGGGCTAATTCCTCCTGAATATCCTGCCTCAAGCTGGTTCTCTTATTGCCGGCCACTACATTACCAGAAGGAATATCCCTGATCACTCTGTTCACCCTGCAGTAGCGGGGTATTGTTGTTTTAATATCCGCTATCAGCTGGATCAATTCCTCTGTTGAATATGGGATATACTCCCCCTTTTTCCAGACCTCATGTAATCCGGTGTTCTCCAATAATTGTGTGGGGTAGATCTTGATCTCATCCGGAGAAAAATCCTCCCAGAGCCGTTTAAAATCTTCCCGATCCGAGTCCAGGGTGGAACCCAGCAAATTGGGCATCCAATGCAAAACAATCTTGAACCCGGCCGCCCGCAGCAGAGCTACACCTTTTCGGGCCTGGGTTACTGTATGTCCCCTCCTGTTCAATTTCAGGATCTCGTCGTCCAGGCTTTGAATTCCCAGCTGGACCTTGGTCACGCCGAATTTCCTCATCCGGGCAAGTTCCGCCGGGGTGATCAGATCCGGCCTGGTCTCCAAAACAAGCCCGACATTTTTATGCTTGGTTTCCTGATTGATCTTCTGGGCTTCTTCCAACGAATCCGCTTCCATACCATTCATGGCATCAAAACAACGTTTGATAAACCAGGTCTGGTAATCATGATCGTAAGCAGTCCAGGACCCGCCCAGGATCAACAACTCGATCTTGTCAGTAGGATGGCCGATCTCGTGCAGGGCTTCGATGCGCGATTCCACCTGGGTAAATGGATCATAGGCATGAAACAGGGCCCGCATTGCACCGGGTTCATCCGGCAGGTAGCTGACTGGCATTTCTTCATAATCCGGGCAAAAGATGCAATTTCCGGGGCATGGGAAAGGTTTAGTGAGCACGGTGACTGTGGTCACACCCGACAGTGTCCGCATTGGTTTCAAACGAATGATTTTAAATAGCCGGGGGTCTTCCTGGCGGATCCCTTCCCTGACCTGATTGCGGTAAGCAGTTATCAGGGTATGTTTGCTCAAAAATCCGGCCCCATCCGGAAGAGGATGATGGCGGATCGCCTTAAAGACATTCACACCAGCCTCAATTTCATCCAGGGTTAATGCTGCCAGATGCAGTTCTTGGTCAGTATAGACCCGGGGTTCGTTATTCTTCCCTTCGTGATTTTTTTTTGTCATATCTTTTACCAATAATACCCGGAATATACTGAAACTGCCTTGTGCCAGAAGCATCGCTTATAATATGGGCATGAAGCCTGATACTGCCCGAAAGATCGTCTCCCTCAATCACCAATTTTACCAAAGCTTCGCGGATGACTTTTCTGAAACCCGCGGGCGCCTGCAGATGGGTGTCCTTAAAATCCTGGATAGGATACCAGAAAAAGCCTCGGTTCTGGATCTGGGATGCGGCAACGGTAAAGTTGTGACGCAATTGGACAAAGGTGATTTCAAAGGAACTTACCTGGGTGCTGATTTCAGCGCAGGACTATTAAACCGGGCTGCGGCTGACATTCCTACCACTTTCAAGGTAAATTTCCTCGAACTCGATCTGACCGCCCCCAGCTGGGAAAATGTGCTGCCTCCCACCAAATTTGAGGTCATTTTGTGCTTTGCCACCTTCCACCATATTCCCAGCCATCACTTGCGAGTCTCACTGTGCCATAATATCCGGCAGTTCCTTGCTGAAGAGGGTATTTTATACATTTCTGCCTGGCAGTTCGTCAGAAGTGAACGCCTAAGAAAGAAAATTTTGCCCTGGGACACTGTCAATATTTCTGCTGGTGAGGTTGATGAAGGCGATTATCTGCTCGATTGGCAGCGGGGAGGGTCTGGAACTCGCTACGTCCACCTTTTCAGCCCTGAAGAACTCAGCCTGCTGGCAGAATCGAGCGGATTTAAAATCATTGAATCTTTTAACTCAGACGGCGAAGGGGGAAACCTGGGTCTATATCAAGTCTGGAAAGCAGTCTGATCCTCAATACCCACAAAAAAACCTAGTTCAACCAGTGCTTGAGCGATCTTTTCCTCACTGCCCTCTTTGATAATTACAATCGTGGGTCCCAGCTGCTCCAGGATATACCTTTCAGCCGGGGATTTTTTCAGTGCTTTTAAGACAGCTGGTGATCCCAGGCGCATAACCGTTTTTTGAGAGATTGAGGCCTGAATACCCTGTTTTTGCCAGCGCTCGAGGGCTGCTATGATGTTAGGTGGGATCGCCTCGGTATGGTTTTTTAGGAGCGAGAGCAGATGAGCTACCTTTAAACCCTGTTTTTCTGCCCGGGTCAAGGACGCCGGGGTGATGAAATAGTAATATGCCTCGGCCTTGTATAGACCCCACTCACAAAATCTAGCGATCTGATACCGGATCTTGTGCGCCACATCCACGGTGACCCTGATCTCACCCTTTGATCTGATTTGGATTGGGTCCGGTTTCGGGGGTGGGAAAGAAGGGATATTGCCGCGAATAAAATCCTGGAATAGTTTGCCAACCCGGAATGCCAGACGAGGAGCATCTGCTGCTGGACCAGCCAGATCTATCAGGCCCAGCCAGTGAAGCGGCCCTGTCAGAATGTAGCGGATCAATTCCCCCTCTATTGTTTCCCAGCTCGAATATCCAGACAGGAATTCACCGCTCTTTGTGTCCTTGATGAACATAGCCTGGTACTCTCCAGCGCTTCGCAGGAAATCCGGATCCCTTTCTTTGATCTGGGAAACAAAGGATTCCATGCTCCACCATACCTGAGGATCCAGGTCCTGCAGGGGAGAGATCAGCCTTTGGCGGATGGGAATCGGGTCCAATTCTGGCTCACCTTCGATCTGGATCCCTTCAACCAGATTCAGATCATGATGGGTTTCACTGACCAGCCAGGAGTCCCATAATTTCAGGAGCTCTTCAGGTTCAGTCAATTCATAATATCGGCGTAAATTCTCCGGCAGCGTGGAGAGTTTATCATCCAGCAGATCAGCCAGAACCAATACCTTCAGGTAAAATGATCTTTCCGGATCCGTGACCCCGGGCAGATGATCTGCCGGATCCTGGTCCATCCGCAATCCAGCTAAGATAGTACAGACATGGTCCAAAATTGCCGTTGAGGCCAGCTGGCGCTCTGTGGTTTCCTTTGGCACAGCTTTGCGGCACAGGAAGGTTCCGGATGCTGTTTTTGTTCGGTTCGGATTCAAGATAGGCAAGGCCAATTCACGAATATCCTCAGGGATATAGGCATATTCCAGCAGTCCTGATTCTGATTCGAAAAATCCTCTGGCTATCAGGGCCCGATACCAGAGCCCTTCAACGGCAGAGATCGGAGCCAGATCCGGGCGTTCCCGGTCCAGCCGGCCCGCTCCCACTTCCCGGATCTCCCCAAACTGGCGGGTAAAATGATCCCAGGTTTCTCTACCGTTCCGATCATCGAGCCAGACCAAAGCTTCTATCTCTTCCTGGGAGAGAATATTTTCCAAATCAGCCAACTTGTTGGAAGCAAAAAGGGTTTCCGCCAGCAGATCCAACCCCTGGCGGGCATCTGGAGCATCAAAGGGAAACTCCCATTTTTCAGCTACAGCTTTTAAGTAGCTGAATTCAGATTTGAGGAGGCTTTGGCGCAGATTGGTCATACTGATTAATCAGGATATCACCCTGATGGCTTTATGTTCCATAGTGACCTGGATCTTTCGCAAGTTAGAGGTGAAACCCGAAAAGACCTCACCGTCAATATGGATGAACATGGCTGAATCAGATTCCACAACCAAATCTTTAAAATCCCCAAATTTGACCTTGGGATGATTTAGATGGGAGCCGCTCATGAACATCGGGATAAAACGCAGCATCATCATCCGGCTGACGTTTGGAACGGTGATGTAATTGAAGATCCCATCGCCAATTTTTGCTTCCGGGTAAAGGTGAAAACCGCCGCCTTCCCGACCTCCATTGCAAAGAGTAAACATAATCAATCTTTCCTGGAATTTTTTATCCCCATCCATAGTTATATCCACGCCAAGGGGATTGTGATTCAGGAATATGGTTTTCAGGACAGCCAGGACATACATAGTTAATCCCCTCACCCAGGGCATCTTGTGAGAATGGATGGTAACAATGGCGTCAAAACCGATTCCAACCGTGTTATCAAAATATTCAGTACGGCCGCGGTCATCTTCGACTTTCCCAATATCTACCCAGGATTCCGTGCCGGTGAAAATCTGGCGCAGGGCTTTAGCAGGATCGGGGTCCATGCCCGCCGAATAGGAAAAGTCATTCCCGGATCCGAGGGGCAGAACACCCAGGGCGGGCCTTTTTTCCTTGGGGAATTCCATGATGGCGTTGACCACTTCATGGACAGTGCCATCCCCACCCCCAGCGATAACCAGCTCATAACCATCCTCGACAGCTTTTTGGGCCAGTTCGATGGCATGGGTCGGATAAACCGATCCGGCCCAGTCAGCACCGCCATATTCCTCCATGATCGGACGCAGATCAGCTGCCTGCCTCCAGGCCTGGCCCATATTGGCATTGGGGTTGATGATAAAAAGGGTTTTCTTGTTATTCATAAAAATATCCTCTCAATTGTCTATTCTCGGCAAATTGATATTACACTCAGACCTGCCTGTACTTAATAATGTTGATTTAGTAGTATTTCGGCTTCATTTCCTTAACAGGTATAACAATCTGACCCTCTTTTCGTTCCCCCACCAGGGTGATCTCGTCCGGTTCAGAAATTGCCTTCCAGGCTACGTAGGCAGCAATTAATGCTTCCAGCTCTTCCACAGAGTAAAGGCCATCCAGCGGTAATTGACCCTGAATGATCTTATAACGGGTGATCTCCTCAAAGATACGCATGGGGTCTGGCACGTCTACTGAGAGGGAGTGTAATAGCAGCTGGCGCTGCAGCCGTCCTTCGAGTGTTTTCTTGAGGAAAGGGATCTTTTTTAATAATGCTGAAAAAGCCCCATGGGGGTAGACCTCCAGCATTTGCTGTTTATAATCTTCGGCAGGGTAATCCTTAAAGCCGCTCTTTTCCAGGAGGCGGTAAAGGGAAAATCCATTGACCATCCAGCCGGGACAATCACTCTTTTTTTCCGGTGTTTTGGGAATACGAATATTCTTTTGAAAGAGTAAATACTCGGCTACCCGGAAGGCGGTATAACGCCCCGGGTTGGGGCGGGGAGTTAACGTATCCCTCACAGAATCCGCCTTCATCAAACCCTGATTCAGCCGCCTGGGGGCGTTGATTCCCACATAGGCCGATCTCTGTCCACCTGCAAAAGCAGCCACACCATTTAGGTCATCTTTGGCCAGGGCGATCAGATTCAGATCTTTATCCAGGGCTGCATAGGTAAGGGATTTTTCACCTGAGGGAGGGTCTATGCCAATAAAGACCGATTCTTTGAATAACATAGGTTTTCCTGTTCTAGTGGGACGGACCAGGTTCTATAATGAGTGTAGCGTAAAATAACCAGAATGACAACGTAGCCCTTCCCCGAGC
>CAZVIH010000107.1:0-61985 GCA_964627755.1 uncultured Anaerolineales bacterium | reverse complement strand
TGTTGATCAATATATCCACTTTTACAATTACGAGAGGATACAATTGAAAACAAGACAGACACCCTATCAAATCAGGTGCCTGTCTATGTGATCTCTTCAGGGGCTTTCTTTTTGTGTCTTGTCTATTGGGTGCACTTCAATTTCTGAACGGGAGCTTTTATTATTATATGTTTTCTTTCAGCTATTTTTTTCTACTACAGCAAAAACTTCCGGAAGATCGATACCCAGGCTGGCAAGTTTTTCCTTGGTTGGGATCCCATTTGAGGTCCAACCCCTGCGTTTATAAACTACCTCAAGTAGTTTCTCATATTGTTCTTCCCTGTAGTGGCGCATTTTTACCAGTTTTTCCTCAGTTGTGAGGCCTGAAGGATCAATTCCAACCAGGTTCTTAAGTTGACTATCGTATCGTTCCTGTCTGGATTCATATTCATCCGCTGTGACGGGGCCCATTGCTCTGTAGGGGGGATAATCGTGTTTCTTTGTGCCAAAACCTACCCGGAGATTAAATACACGCTGGAAGTTATACACCCGTTCAGACTGAGTGATGAGGTCCTCTGTTGTGACAGCATTCCCGGTCACTCCTTCGTAAACCCAGGTGTAATTTTCTACATGTTCCGGAATCCTCTCTGGTTTGTCTTGTTCTTTATTGTCTATCGGTTTGATATCGTTCCAGGGCAATTTGCACAGGCCATGGAGACTGAACCAGGTTCTCCACATCGGGAAATAATGCAGAGCTTCCGCTTTATCTTCAAAACTGGGGAGGAGTTTTTCGACCTGATCCATAAAGATCAACCAGGCCTCATCGTGCTGGCCGCCTTTCAGCGCCATGCCGTAGCCTCCCTGCTGGGCAATGGATTCTTTGGTCATGTATTCAGAGATCTCCATACCTTTCACTTCCATGGCAATATCTTGCAGAAACTCTGCGTCTGCGCCATACTCTTCCGCAAAATAGGATTTCATATAGCGAGTGCCCTGGCCTACGATGACACCAAATCCTTCCCCCCGGGACATCTGATGCAGGAGTTCAAGGGCATTCCCGGCTTCTCCCCAGCTCAGATCCAACCCTCCTGTTCGTTCTTTGGTTAAGATGCCTTCCTGGTAACATTCCATGCAGAAAGCCACTGAGTTGGCAAAGGAGATCGTATCAACTCCGTAGGTGTCGCAGTAAAAGTTCATTTCAATAATTGCTTCCGGATCAAAAACACCAATATTGGATCCCAGTCCGGCGGCATTTTCGTACTCAGGTCCATCAACAAGGACCTTTTCTCCCTTATGTGGGCCGGTTTTTAGGCTGAAGCCATCCACTCCATGGGAACACGCCATTGTGCAGCCCAACCAGCAGCTGTCCATGCGCTTGTCCTGGGTGAATGCTTTCTGCCAGGTTGTGGAATCGATTTCCACATGTTCGGGATGTTTACCGTAACGGAAGTTGTGGACCGGTAGGAGATCAAAATGATCCATTATTTCAACTAGATGGGCCGTACCGATCTCACGCATATTATTCTGCTGGGAATCATAGTTGGTGATCTCGGTATTAATCCTCTTACCTGCTTTGCGGATCAACTCAGGTTTGGCCGGGTTGTTGCTGGATCCACTGATACCGGCATAACGTACAACGATCCCCTTCAAACCTTTATCACGGAATACTCTTCCAGATCCTCCCCGGGCTGCCTGTTTGACTCGCACTTCTTCCCTTTTGGGATCATAGAAGCTGATATTCAACCCGGCATAGCGGATGTGGTTGGCCGCTTCACCGGAAGTGATCACTGAAACGTTTTTTTGATCTTTTTTATCGATCGCGTACATTTCGGTCAGTACTCCGGCCAAGGGATAGGTATTGAGGGCTTCTTCTGGGGCCTCTTCAAGTCGGATCTCCTGATTATTCCCATCAATCACCAGAATCAAATCTTTTTCGGATTTACCGGTGATAGCAAGGGCATCAAATCCCGAGAATTTAAGAAAGGGAGCAAAAAAACCGCCGCCATTACTATCTATCACAGAATGTGTCAGGGGAGATAATGTAACAACAGTGCTTTTCCCCATTCCAGGATACGCAGTAGTTCCGCAGAGAGGTCCATTGGCAATTACCAGGGCATTTTCCGGGGAATCCCATTTGCTATCATCATTAACTGCGTTCCATAATAACCAGAGGGCGAACCCCCGTCCACCTGTAAAAATATCCTTCATTTGTTGGGTGACTGGTTTTTCGCTGATTGACTTCTGGCTCAGATCAACATGGAGGGTTCGATTGGCGTATCCTTTTTCAACTGGCTGTTTCTGGTAGTTATATGTAGCAACTAAAGTATGACTATTAAGATATTCTTTAGGTTCTGTCATTCTTGTTTTCCTCCGCAATCTTAAAAAAGGACCTGATCTTCTCTTGGTGGAACACCTGCAATTATACACTGAAACATCTCGACCACCATGCTGGAAAGGGTTCAAAACACTCGTTAGGGAGTGATCTTTGGCAATATTCCAGTTCTGTAAGGATGCCCTTAGAAATGGAATGGCTATTGCGTATATCTAACTTATCGTTTAAAATCAAAGGACGGGATTTGATGAACTTCCTGCAGTGTCAGGATCTCATATAACTAAATCATGTTCAAAAGAATAGTCACTTTGCTTTTAATTCTATTTGTTGTGGGGATAATTTCCGCTTGTTCTGGATCTGAGAGGAACAGTGCGGGGTATTACCTGGTTGATCCCAGGTTCAGTGACTTATACGAACGTTTGCAGGGTGAAAAAATCCTTGGTCCGCCAATCTCCAATAAAAAATATATAGCAGGAACAAATCAGGAAAAGCAGTACTTTGAAGGAGTGGTGATGATCTATGATCCTGATCAATCACCCAGGTTCTACCTTGATCCGGTTGGAATTGAGGCTGGTTTTTCTGATTTACCAAATCAAGTACCTGGAAATCCAGGAGTTAGATATTTGAATGGATATGTTATCCCGATAGAATTTTCTCATTTTTTCGATCAAATGGGAGCAGATCGCTGGGTAGGACTGCCATTAACAAGGGCGCGATTTAATCCAGATAAGGGGAGAGTGGAGCAGTATTTTGAGAACATGGGATTCTTCAGGTTTGAAGATGATCCCCCAGGTACAGTTCACTTGATGCCTTATGGTCTTTGGAAATGTGCTGGAGAGTGTTCTCAGTATCCTGGTGTGCAAAATGCGGGTATCAGTTCCTCTGCGGTTGAGGAAATCCAATCACCCTTCGGGGAAGCTATATCTCGACTTGGGACTTCTTTTACTGGTGATACCATCTCTTCCGCTTACCATGCAGAGGACGGGAGCATTGAGCAGATCTTTAAAAATGTGGTCCTCTTCCAGGATTCTACAAGTCCGATGGGTGTATCTTTACGGCCTGTATCTATCCTGTTAGATCAGGTTGATCAGAATTATCAGACCAAACAAGAAGGTGCTGAGGATTATTTCCGTGAGATTGAAGGTGGGAACGGCTATTATATACCTACCTATTTTATGGAGTTTATCGATCGTTATTTTGGTTTTGGAATTTCTGGTGAACCAATCGCTCAAGTGGTAGAGATCCGGGATGGTGTTTCACAGCAATGTTTTGAGAATTATTGCCTATTATTTGACTCTGCTGCGGATGAGGGTCAGCAGGTGAGAATCCTTCCTCAGGGGCAAAAATATAAAGAAGATTTCTACCAGGATGCTGGAAAACCCAAAAACGAATCCACAATTGTGAGAAATGTTCAAATGGATATCTGGGAACAGATGCCCCAGATATCATCTCAAGAGAATCAACAAATAGGGGCCTGTATCCATGAAGAGGGAACCCCACTAATTAATGTCCAAGCAGTTGTGAAGGTTCATACCGAAGGTCAGGGTTCTTCAACTTTCTATTTTGATCCAACAGATTCTGGTGGTTGTGCTTTCCTCGAGTTGGAACCGATCCAGGCAGCAAACGGCACCACGGTGGATTACCAGGTTTGTTTCCAGGGTTTGGGAGAACAAGATTTTTGTAAACAAGACAGTTATTTAATCTGGGGAAATACAGATAACGATCTTCCCAGCATTCCAGTAGAAGCTGTTGTTGAGGAGACACAATCTGAGCCGGAGTTTTCTCTTGATATTTGGGAGCTGTATCCCCAATTATCTTCATCGGAGTTTCAAGAGATAGGCGCCTGTGCCCATCTGGATAACCAACCCCAGAAAAACTTAAATACACAGCTGATCCTGGAAACACCCCGGGATGGTGTGATTTCTTACCAGAGCTCACCAACGGACCAAGGAGGGTGTGCTTTCTTCAAATTAGATCCAGTTAATGCTAAAAACGGTGAGACAATCCCGTATCAAGTCTGTTTTACGAATAAATATGGGGAAAATTTTTGTGAAAGAGATAGTTTTCTGATCTGGGGAAATCCCTAAAACAAAAAATGAAGAAATGAAAACCGGAATCTCCTCGCGATTCCGGTTTTTTGCGTTAATGAAGTTCACTCAGCAGCAGAACCTGGTCGATCGGAGGTCCGAGGCTGTAAAGTTGGATTTCAAAGGCATAGGATGTTTCAGGGTCAACCGGTTTTGTGCTGGTCCATTTTCTTATTCCAACTGGTTCTCCAGCCTTGAATGCTACAGCTGCGATCCAGATTTCGTTGCTGTCCACTTCTGTTGCCAGCACTTCGACAATCCCTGAGATCTCTGCGACTTTATTTTCCTGGGAGTACTGAATGGAATAGTCTGTGATTTCTGTGAGGGGTTTGGTATTTTCGGAGGGCAGGGCGGTTAATAAGGTCCCAGTGACTCGATACTGGTCTTCCTCAGCTGGCTTGATAAAGGCTGCCAGGGGGATCTTCTGATCAGGGAAGAGCGTATTCAAGGGAGGAATGGCAACTACACTTTGAATCAGCTCCTGTTCTTGATTGTAGAGGTTAAATGAGGCAGATAAATTTTCCAGAACTATATTTTGGGTATTTTCAATCATCAAATAACACCAGATACCGCCGTCTTTTGTGGAATAACAGACAGGCTCTGTAAGAGGAACTTGATAGGGAGTGGGTGTGGGTTCAGATAATTCATCTTCCTCTGAAAACGGAATGATCAGTTCTGTGCCGATAGATAACAAACTTGTGTCCACTCCTGGATTGGCAGAGACCAATTTATCGAGCGAGATATTGTATTGAATGGCTATTCCGTAGAGTGTATCTCCAGGTTGTACAGAATGACTGAACGGGGTCGCTGTGGGAATCAAAGGCTGGTCAGTGGGCAGCAGAACAGTTGCGGTCGGGTTGATGGGCGTAATGGTCTTGGACTGGTATGGATTTACCGGAGGCGCTATCGTTAGGGTGGTAATTGGCGTAGTTTGTGATCCAGCTGAACAAGCAGTTAATATTACCAGGCTGCCCAGAATCCAGGCCAGAAAAACCCCTTTTTTCGTCATGTGGAGCATTATACCCTCTCTTGTTAGGCAAGGCGCCCTATGCTACACTCTCTTTATGCCGAGACAACTGGATAGGTACAATGATGGCAGAAGATAAAAGATTCATTTTGGCCAAACTCGCCCTGGAACAGGGGGACAGATTTCAAGCCCGGGATCAACTGGCAAGCTTATTAAAAGAAGATCAAGATAATATTGAATATTGGCTTTTAATGAGCACTGTTGTTGAATCTAATAAAGAACGAATTTATTGCCTCAAGAAGGTACTGGATATCGATCCCAGGAATGAAGAAGCTCATTTGGGCATGATCCTTTTTGGAGCTGTTGATCCGGGAAGCGTCCGCCCAGTCGAGATCAGGAAAAAAGATTGGTCGCGGGATTTGCCGGATATTAACAAGAAACAAAAATCTAAAAAAGTATCGAAAAAGAGCCGCTATAACTATAAACAATTAATTCCTTTGGGGGTTGGCTCTTTCATCATTTTGCTGGTTATGGTTTTTGGTGGAATCCTCCCGGGGACCCGATCAATCTTTGCTCCCCGTTTAACGATCACACCAATGACCTGGACACCAGCTGCAGATCTTAATTCAGGGTTATTAACTGGCACGCCAAATCCGATCCTACAAATTCCAATTGGACAAGTCCTTGATGCTCCGTATACTCCAACGCCAGCTTATGTGTTAACTCCACACCCCGGATACGGTACCTATCAAACAGCTCTTGAAGCATATCGAAAAGGTGATTTTGAAACCATGCTGACCTACATGGTGCAAACAGAAGGCCAATTGGAAACCCCCGATATCGTTTTCCTGGTCGGTGAAGCCTTGCGAAATTTGGGTAGGTACAATGAAGCCTTGGAGAAATATAACCGAGCTTTATTCCTTGATCCCGCATTCGCCCCGGCTTATTATGGCAGGGCATTGATAACAAAGTTACTGGATCCTTCGTATGATATCAAAGGGGATCTTGACCAAACGTTGCTCCTGGATCCGGCTTTTGGCGAGGTTCATCTGGCCAGGGCAAAGTATTATCTTGACCAGGGATCTTACCAACTTGCATATGAAGATGCTTCCCAGGCGACCCTGTTTTTGCCTGAATCGCCTCTGGCTTATTATTATCGGGCTGAAGCTTTGCTGGAATTGAAAGATTATCCAGAAGCGGAAAAAGCGATCATGTCCTCTTTGTTATACGACATAAATTATGTGCCCTCTTATCTGGTTTATGGCCGGGTTAGTCTTGAAACTGGAAAACCCAACCAGGCAATGGACCTGCTGACCCGATATGAACCCTATGATCCGAACAAGACCTGGGTATTTTATTACTCTCTCGGAAAGGCCATGTACCTTACAGGAAATGACTTGAATGATGCTGAAGAACTTTTGAATCGGGCAGAATCTATGGGGGGTGAGTCTGAGGATTTATATCAAACCAGGGCTTTGATCTATGTCGATTTAGCCCAATTCGATAAGGCAGTCAATGATGCTTTTAAGGCCAGGGATTTGGCTCGCGAAGATTTTTATTCTAACCTGTTCCTGGGGAAGATCCTTTTTGAAAACCAGCAATTTTCTCTATCCCTGGTATACCTGAATATTGCGAGTGGATTAACCCAGGATGAAGGGGATCTGGCTCAGGTATATTATTGGCGGGCATTGGCGTATGAAGAATTAGGAAATATTGATGAATCAATTTCTGATTGGCATAACCTGGTCAGTCTCCCGCTGGCTTATGTGCCGGATGAATGGGAATTTATCGCTGCAGAAAAATTAGTTCCGACAGCTACCCCCAGCCCAACCTTTACTTTCACTCCCTCAATGACGCCAACTTCAACTTATACAGCGACGACTACCCCAACTGCGACAAGAACACCAATTCCCACTCCTTCTCCTACAAAAACACCGATGCCATCTAATACGCCAACACGGACAGTAACACCTTGATTTTGGTCTGAAAATTCCCTAAAGATATAATAAATATAAGAAATGGTTGGTAGGACCGCCTTTCCCTTGCTATTCCTATTTGGAAGTACTATAATGCGTGGTGGATAATTGGTCGTTGATATAAGACGATCAAATGGATGGAAAATGCCTATTTATACATATCGATGTGATAACTGCGGTGTACAATTCGACCGCAGACAAAAGTTTTCGGACGATCCTTTGAAGGTTTGTCCAGAATGTCAGACAGAGACTTTGAGAAAAGTATACTTGCCTGTAGGTATTGTATTTAAAGGGTCCGGATTTTATGCCACAGACAATCGGTCTCCTTCTGGGAGAGATTCCAGACAACCTGAGGAACCTAATAAAAAAACAGAATCCGATCCTTCTTCCGATATAGAGAAAACAACCAAGGAAAAAGACACAACTAAGGTCAAGGATAACTAAAGTCTAGGGCGGAAATAATAATATAAAAGCAATCCCTTGTGGATTGCTTTTTTTATTAACACTTTAGTGAGTTGAGGGCGCGAAGCGCCCGAAACAAAAAACCACCAGCTACGCTGGTGGAAGGTGAAATCTTATAGAAAAGAAATCACTCCGGTAGAATGGCAGTAGTTCAAGCCGCCAAAACGACAAGGAGTGATTTCTATGACTAAGAGTCTAGCACATACGAAGTGGATGTGTAAATACCATATCGTATTTACACCAAAGTATAGACGGAAAATCGTCTACAACCAATATCGGGAAAGCATCGTCAAGATACTAAAAGAATTGTGCAAGTGGAAAGGCGTGGAAATCATCGAAGGGAGTGCGATGGTGGATCACATCCACCTGGTAGTCTCCATACCGCCGAAGTACAGTGTATCGAGTATCATGGGATACCTAAAGGGGAAGAGCGCCCTGATGATATTCGATCGGCATGCGAATCTAAAATACAAGTTTGGAAACCGGCACTTTTGGTCGCGGGAGTATTCTGTGAGTACAGTGGGATTGAATGAAGCGACCATAGCAAAATATGTGAGGGAATAAGAGAAACAAGATCAGATGATGGACCGGATTAGTACGAAAGAGGTAGAAGACCCCTTTAGGGGTAGCTAGGTAATCGGTGCACCAGGCTTGAACGAAGTGAAAGCAGCACCTTGAGGTGCCGCAAGCAGCAGACCCTTATAGGGTCAGGTCAAGCCACCGGCTATGCCGGTGGTCTTGACTATCGAGAGTTAAATCGTTATCAGGGGGACGGGCATAAAGATCAGAAAGAAAATCACTAACCCTATTCTAGCAATGATTTTCCTGGTTGGATCTAATTCTGTTAATTCATCCAGGGGTTCTGCATAACGATTACCTAACAGCAGGATCATAAAGGCCCATAACCACCAACCAGACCACAAAAATCCCAGGAACACCAGAACAGCCAGGATCAAGGGACGGAGCCACTTTAACCGTTTTCCGTAAAGGCTGTATATCAAATGACCACCATCAAATTGACCAGCAGGGATCAGGTTCAGCGATGTGACTAACAATCCAGCCCAACCAGCCCAGGCAACAGGGTGTATGATGACGTCCAGACCCCCGCTTGGGATTGGGTGTCCTGTGAAGAAATACCGCACCCAGTAGAAAAATGGCGCAACTCCATTGAATGAGGTCGGCTCAGGTAACCAAGCTCCGTGAATAAGGTATTTTAATCCCAGATATAACAGAGAATTTCCTTCAAACGCAAAACTCTCCGGTAATAAAACTGGTATCTTTTCCACTACAGATAAAGATAACCCAATGATCAGTACAGGGATGGTGACAAGGAATCCTGCCAATGGTCCGGCCAAGCCAATATCCAGCAGCACTTTTTTATTCTTGGGCGGTTCGAGAAGTTGAATGAAAGCCCCCATGGTTCCAAATGGGCTAAGTGGAAAGGGAATAAAAAAAGGCAAGGTCACTTTGGTTTTGTGGAATCGGGCAGCAAAATAATGACCAAATTCGTGGGCGGTCAGGATGCTGAGGAGACTGATAGAAAAAGCAAAAGCCTGACCCAGACGGACTCTCGAGTTAGCCCAGATCACACCGATATTAGCTGTCTGGGGACCATCGTAAACCGTCAATATGCCAGCGAAGAGAATGCTGACAAACGTTACCAGGAACAATAAATAGTTGATGCGTTGATTGGGAGGTTCTGCCCGGGAGATGGTTTTTCTGAGAGTAACTTCGACCTTATCCTCTACTGATCGGAACCAGGGTGTGATTTGATAGGAGGTAAGTGATTTGCTCAGGTAATCGTGAGCATTTTCTGAAGGTCGGGTTAATCTCCCTACAAAACGGATCAGATAATCATCCTTGTTAGCACCAAGAACAAAATGATCAATTTCTAAGATTTCTGCAACAAGATGATTGAAAATCTCGGCTTTAATCGGATTTTTAATTTCAGATTCGATTTGATTCATAAGTTGTAGGTTAATGGTAAGAAGAGCGGGAGTGAATGGGAGTCGAACCCACCGCGGCTCGCATAACGACCCGCCACCGATTTTGAAGACCGGGGAGCCCACCGGGACTCAACCACCCCCATGAATGAGGAGATTATATCTGTTAGCCGGGTTACTGTAAAGTTTTTCCATTCTTGATTAATCAAATATTTGATGGACTTACCTCGCTCTTGACGGGAGTGAACTCCCCTGCTAGAATCAGCTTTGTAACTTAACAATTGAATATCAAGGATATTAGCGACTGAACCTCAACTATTGAGGTGACGAGGTGGAGGTCTTCCCCGCGAGGGGAATGCTAATCTGCAGAATTTTGCAGAGAAAATCGAATGATCAGCGGATGCCTCTGCAGCCCCGCCATGGGCTGCCTTATCCTTCCCGGAAGAAAAGTGATTCAAATTCATCTAGTGATAGATGGGACAAAAGCACTTTATTGGCTTAGAGTTAATGTATTCAAATAACTCTGATTACTAAACAGGGAAGGGTATGCTGAAATATCTATTGCTTAATCAACAGCACGCCCAGTCGTGCTGTTTTTCTTTTAATGATTCCTTGTTAAAACCAGAAGTTTTTCAGGGTTGCTTTTATTAAATCTAGGAGGAGAAATGGATAACAAAGAACTGATTTCACGTGTGAAAGAAGATGATGTTAAGTTTATCTCATTGCAGTTCTCAGATGTAACAGGATCAGTGAAAAGTGTTGATATCACTGCCGATCGCCTGGTAACTGCCCTGGTGGATGGTGTTTGGTTTGATGGATCATCAGTTGAGGGATTTGCCCGGGTTCAAGAAAGTGATATGCGCCTGGTTCTGGATCCTGAAACATACGCAGTTCTTCCTTGGAGTCCCGATGAGTACCGGAGAGCCAGAGTGTTCTGTGATATTTATAAACCTGATGGCGAACCGTTTGAAGGAGATCCGAGAGGTGTTCTAAAAAGGGTTCTTAAAAAAATCGATGAAAAAGGGTGGGTCTTTAATATCGGTCCGGAACCTGAATTCTTCTTATTCAAGAGGAATGGAACTGAGGATATCCATCCTGTGCCGTATGACGTCGGAGGTTATTTTGACTTCTCCGCCCGGGACGAGGCAACCCTGGTCAGAAATGAATTAATGCACGCATTGGATAAAATGGGGCTGGATGTTGAAATGGGACATCATGAAGTGGCCCGAGGTCAGCACGAGATCGATTTCCGGTATGGAGACGCCCTGCGAACTGCTGACAACGTGATCACTATGAAATACACTGTTAAAGCCATAGCAGCAAAATACGACCTGGTCGCTTCTTTTATGCCTAAACCGATATATGGGGTAAACGGATCTGGTATGCACGCCCATCAATCAATCTTCAGTAAAGATGGTGAAAACTTGTTTTTTGACGGGAAGGATGAACACCAGCTATCTGAGTTGGCTTACCAGTTCTTGGCAGGGCAGCTGAAACATGCCCGGAGTATGTCAGCAGTATTGGCGCCCACACCTAATTCTTACAAACGCCTGGTGCCGGGATATGAAGCGCCTATATACATCGGTTGGGCCCAGATCAATAGATCTGCTTTAATCCGGTTACCCAGATACACGACTGGGCGGAGTAAATCTGTACGCCTGGAATTGCGCTGTCCTGACCCATCTGCGAATCCTTACCTGGCCTTTGCCGTTATGCTGGCTGCTGGACTGGATGGAATAAACAACGACCTGGATTGCCCGAAACCTTTAAACAACCTCAATATTTGGAATTTGACAGAAGAAGAGCGGGATGAAAGAGGGATCGATTCTCTCCCGGGATCACTGGCAGAAGCGATGCACGAATTTGAAAGTAACGATGTAATTAAATCAGCCCTGGGGTCAGTGATCTGTGATGTGTTCAGTCGGGCGAAATGGGCTGAAGTAGAGGAGTACCGAACCCGTGTAACTGACTGGGAGATCAGCCGCTATTTGGAACTGGCTTAGGTCTTGAAATATGACTGTTTTAACAAAGTACGTTTCCCTGGCGACAGAAGGCAATAGCGATGTGTTAAACATCACCGACGCTGTCCAAAACTGCATTGCAGAGAGTGGGTTAGCGGATGGAGTGGTTACGATCTTCACACCTTCCGCAACAAGCGGGATTACCACCCTGGAATTCGAATCTGGGTGTATCCAGGATCTGCAGTGTTTATTTGATGAGATTCTCCCTTTGGATAAGCATTATGCCCATAATCTGCGTTGGGGGGATGGAAATGGGCATAGTCACGCCCGGGCTGCACTAGTGAAACCTTCCCTGACGGTGCCTGTCTGTGATGGGGTAATGACCTTGGGAACGTGGCAATCCATAGTCTTGGTTGATTTCGATAACCGACCCAGGGAACGCAAGTTGGTTGTCCAGATCATGGGAGAATGACCCAGCAAGTCCTAAACAAAAAAGCCTGGAATGTAACTCCAGGCTTTTTCTTTTTTTCTGATTTTTTGATCAGGTAGTTGTAGTTGGGGAGATGTCACCTGATCCGGGTTTACCATAATCGCGGTAAGTTAACCACATTGCACCGATACCTACCAGAGTTACAGTTATCCCAATAACAAAGCCAAATCCAAGAGGGATAGATCGTAGAGCTGTGTAGAGGAACACACCAACCAGCATCGACCAGATGGGCTGCTCTTCATATTTTGGCGCCAACCATCTGATCACCAGTTTGCCAACCAGAAATGACACAACAAGTTTGCTGCCGTAGGAAACCAGCAATCCAAATCCTGCCATGATCAAACCCAGGCTGGAAAAACCCACCGCTAAAATAGCTTTGGATAGTCCACCGAGGGTCACAACACCAAAGAAGATGGCGCCAGCGATTACCAAACCACCAGCCAGGAAAGCTCCCAGGTAAACCACCATGATGCTGACTAAACCCCAACCCAGGGATGGTAGAGCTTCTTTTTCGACTTTTTTGCTAACTTTGTTTACTAATCCAGGTAATTGCCAGACTACCAGGCCGCCAAGCAGCATTAAGGTGATGAAGACCCGCACCTGTTTTACTAGCCAGGCTCTTACTAATCTGGATCCAATCTCTCCGGGATCAGGAGAATTTACTCTTGGATCTACCTGAGGATCGTATTCAAACTCAATACCACCGGGAGGAGCAATGGCAATTGCCCTGGACTGATCCTCCGAACTTTTATAATACAGGGATCCCCCGATTTCTGCTTCTTCAGAAATGCGGATGCCAGAGGAAACGATGGTCTCGATTCCTGGAGGACTGGGGTAGATTTGAGGAGGCTGTCCATCCGAGGGACCGCCAACTTCTGCCCTGACGTTGTTACCGATTTTTCCGTTTATCTCCAGGGCGCCAACTCCAGCCTGGACATCCCGACCAACCTCGCCGGAAAGTAGTGCCTGGTAAGCGCCGACCAGCAGGTCGCGGTGGATAACAGATCCTTCTTCTGCGGAAAGGTTAAATCCGCCATAGAACATATTCCGGCCAATTTCAGCATCCGGGCCAAGGGTTATTGTCATAGAGCCGGCATAAACGCTGCCGCTCACCTGTCCGTTAATCAGGATAGTCTGAGCACCTGAGACCAGACTACCATTGATAGTACCGTTGATCTTGACGATGGAACCGGATGCAAAAACATCACCGTTCACGGTGCCATTAATCTCAACGGTGTCGCCTCCGATAAAGAGATCATCATCGATGATTTCTCCCTCTTCGACAATGCCGTCCTCGTCGAATTCAACAGCTTTTGCCGTTGCTGCAAATCCAAATCCAATTGTAAGAACCAGGAAGAGAGGAATAAAGATCAGCAGGATTTTTCTTTTTATGGTCATTACTACTCCTTAATAAAAATGATTAAAAAACCCACAAGGGGATAATTTTCAATAAAATATACGGGAGGGGTCTAAAAAAGTTGCATCAGGCAGGAAGTGATACAGAGATATAAACAACCAGCCCGCGATTAGTCGGGCTGGTCAGGAACTTTTGGTAAGGAGCATTCTCCAAGTTGTCCTATTTGGTATCGATGTATTTTTCCCAATAGCGTTTCATGCCATCTGCTGACATAGCGGAAGGATTGGCTTTTTCAAACGCATCCAACGTGATTTCTCTAACCCCCAATTCTAAAGACCGATTTTTAACCCAGTTTAGAAATTCGTTCCTCAGATCTTCGATCGAGTAATTCCTGGGCATGATCTTTTGCATCCATTCTTCGACCAAATCCAACTCATTGAGTACAGAATCCAGATGCCAATCAACATCGTCAAAAAAACCGAAATGGGTTGGGGCGATTCGTGAGATCTTTTCCTTTTTTAGTTTGGCAATGGATTCTCTCCACCTAGGTGGGTGGAACTCTGGCGGTGGCATCGGTATACGCAAGATCCTTTTTCCTGGAGAGGCTATCCGGACGCCGCCTACATCGCCACTGAAACAGATCTCATCCAGGATGTATGCCATATGATGGTTGGCATGTCCTGGTGTATCAAGAGCCCGAAAAGTGTAACTGCCAATCTGGATTTCCATCCCATTTTCCAGAATTACCAGCTGTTCTTCTGGCACCGGGAGAAAATCTCCCCAAAGCAGATCCATCTTATCTTGATAGATCCTTGTTGCGCTGGCCAATAACCTGGAGGGATCCAGCATATGAGGTGCGCCCCGTTGGTGGACATACACTCTAGCACCAGATTGTTCTGCCAACCAGCCTGCTGCTCCGGCATGGTCGAGATGGATATGGGTCAGCAGTACATGGGTAATATCCTTAACCGAATATCCATGTTCTTGAAGGTTCTTAATTAATTCATCCTGGGTCGATCCAGGACCGCTTTCGATTAAAACCAGACCTTCTTTATGAGGAATCAGATAACTGGCAATCGCATTAGGACAGTTCTGGAATTTCAGATCGAGTGTAATGATGTTTGGGTGATCGGTCATATGCCTATTCCTGATTTAACCATTGATAACCTATTCTAACATTGATTGAAATGGATGCATCCATTTCTGAAAACTCTAACCGATCTTAATAAAAATAATACCCGGAATAGATATACGCAGGAATTAAGATATTGCATAGAGATACCAATGTCTTAACAAAATTGTTAGGTCGGAAAGTTTAAGCTTAAAACGTTTTCCTGTGGGTTGCTATATCAGAACGGGTATGCTAGAATACGACCACTCAACCAAATATATAAGGGAATATAGTTCTTCTACCCGCATATATGGGGGTATTTTCTAGGAAATGAATCGGGCAGCTGATTGAGTAAATTTGTCTTTATTTTCACGTGCAGGAGTCTTTTTGATGGAAAAAAACGTCGATCCCAAAGAACAGATTAGCGTCGTTAATCCTATTCCACCGCTGCCCAAAGGCCTGGCGGAAGTAAATTTAACAGAAAATGCTCTTGAAGTTTTCAAACGACGTTATATCCGTAAAGGTGCTGACGGCGAACTGGCTGAAAGTAAAGAAGAGACCTTCTGGCGCGTGGCATATAATGTTGCAGCTGAAGAAGAGCAATGGGGCGGGGATGTTGATAATGTTGCCCGTGAATTCTATCAACTGCTGGCAAGTAAACGATTTTTACCCAATTCACCAACCTTTACCGGAGCGGGCACACCACTGGGTCAATTGGCGGCTTGTTTTGTACTTCCCATCAGCGATGATATGGGAAAGTGGAGCGACGGAATCTTCCAAACGTTAAGGGATGCAGCTTTGATCCAGCAGACTGGCGGTGGGAACGGGTTCTCTTTTTCGCGACTGCGCCCGACGAAGTCATTAATCAAAGCTTCATCAGGCCACGCCACCGGGCCGGTTGGATTTTTGAAGGTTTATGATAAAGCTTTTGGAGAGATCGCCCAGGGAGGAACTCGTCGGGGAGCAAATATGGCTGTCCTGCGGGTGGATCATCCTGATATTGAATCCTTCATCACCTGCAAAACTGATGAAACCGCGATCACCAATTTTAATATATCTGTGGGTATTACCGATGCCTTCATGGAAGCAGTGATTAATGATGACACCTGGGAACTGCGCTTCCCGGATGTAAAAGACCCGGCCTATCGTAATTTTAACGGAACTTTGGAGCAAGCTGAAGCCGCAGGTATCTCGATCACGGTTTACGATACAATTCGAGCTCGTGATCTATTTAACAAAATCGTTTTTCACGCCCATCACAATGGTGAACCCGGATTATTATTTCTGGACCACGCTAACCGATACAATCCCATCCCACACTTGTATGATCTAGAAGCTACTAATCCTTGTGGCGAGCAGTATCTTGGTCCTTATGAAAACTGCTGCCTAGGATCCATAAACCTCAGCCAGCATGCAGATGATGATGGAAAACCAGATTGGGAGGCGCTGCGAAAAAGTATTGAAACAGCGACTCAGTTCCTAGATGATGTCGTTGATGCAAACGCTTATGTTCCGTCGGTCCCTCAATTAAAAGAAGCAGCCATGCGGGCCAGACGGATCGGATTGGGCATTATGGGTTTGGCTGATTTAATGTACAAGGCAGGTGTCCGGTACGGTTCTACAGCCGGACAAGAATTTTCTGCCCAGATCATGGAATTCATCCGTTTTCATGCTATGTTAACCAGTATTGGTCTGGCGAAAAAGCGGGGACCATTCCCTGCTATTGAAGGCAGCCGTTATGATCCCAAGAATCCGACCTGGGAAGTTCCACAATCCATCATCAGCTATCAAAACGATTGGGGCAGGCCTGACCTGGATTGGGAGAAAATTGTCAAAGGTATTAGAACCCATGGTATCCGAAATGCGGCGCAGACTACTGTAGCACCCACCGGGACCATTGCGACTGTATCGGGTTGTGAAGGATATGGATGTGAACCAGCTTTTGCGTTGGCGTATACTCGCCATGTGGTTGAAAGCGATGGGGAAATAGACCTTATCTATACAAGTCCATTATTTAATCGAGCCCTTGAAGAGTCCAATTTACCTTCCTCCAAGAAAGATGAGATCATCACCACCATATTAGAAACCGGTACTTGTCAGGGAATTGATTCTTTACCACAAGAGATTGCCAACACTTTTGTAGTATCGGGTGATATCAGTGCAGAGGAACACGTTCGGGTCCAGGCAGCTCTCCAGGCATTTGTTGATAACAGCATCTCGAAAACAATTAATTTCCCGTCCTCAGCTCAACCAGAAGACATTTCACAGGCCTATATCCTGGCCTGGGAAACTGGCTGCAAAGGAATCACCGTTTATGTGACGGGATCGAGGGATAAGGTAGTTCTGGAGACGGGTACGGTTGATGAAGAACCAGTAGTCCAGGAAGTGCAGGCACAACTACAGAAGTGGCAAGCTGCGAAGAAACCCAGGCCCCGTCATCTGGAAGGGTACACATACAGCATCCAAACTCCTCTAGGGAAGACCTATGTAACCATCAATGAAAATGGAGACAGCCAGCCTTTTGAGGTTTTTATTAACACAGCAAAAGCAGGATCTGATACGGCGGCTGTATCAGAAGCCATTGGCCGATCTTTGTCCTATATTCTCAGGATGTCCTCACCCATTCCACCCCGACAGCGGTTGGAAGAGGTTTACCAGCAGTTCGCCGGCATTGGCGGCCGCCGCCCAACAGGTTTTGGTCCGAATCGGGTCAGATCTCTGCCAGATGGAATTGCTCAGGCCCTCCAGGAATACCTGGAGAATACTGGCTGGCAATTCCAGGAATTAACTTCAGAAGAGATCGAGACAATCGAAGAGATCAGGCAACCTGGAAGTTGGTTGGAGGTTGGGGATCTTTGTCCTGAATGTGGGCAGGCGGCACTGGTGAATGAGGAAGGCTGCCGGAAATGTTATTCCTGCGGTTATAGTGAATGTTGATCTGATTCCCGCCGTATTTCTAAAATCTGACTTCCAATCATCCCCCGGAACAAGTCCTAGGGAGGAATTATATGACCACCCCGACTATTGAATTAATCAATCAACATCGGTCTGTCAGGAGCTATAAACCAGACCCGGTACCGGATGATTGGATAGAACTGATCATTGCTGCAGCCCAGCATACATCAAGCTCCTCGAATTTACAGACCTATAGTGTAATAGTCACCACAAGCCCTGAAAAAAAAGCCAAGGTCCAGGATATCAGCGGCGGGCAGGAGCATATTTTTCAGGCCCCAGTGTTTTTATTATGGTGTGCGGATTTCAGCCGACTAAAAAGAGTTTGTGAACACCAGGGGTATGATATTGAGGCTGGGTATATGGAGAATTTTATGGTCGGCACTGTAGATGCGGCCATCACGATGCAATCTGCGGCCCTGGCAGCTGAATCCCTGGGACTGGGGTTTTGTTATATTGGGGCCCTGCGCAACGATCCGGAGGGAATTAGGGATATTTTCAATCTGCCGGAATTGGTTTTTCCGGTTTGTGGAATGACGCTGGGATGGGCAAAGGAACAGCCCATGATCAAACCGAGGCTTCCGCTCCATGCGGTATTTCACCGGGAAACTTATCAACAGGATGATCTGGATTATTTGCTGGAGTACGATCAGGTTATGATCGAAACTGGAATTTACGGCGGACGTCAGGTAGATCGAGAGGATCGGGATCCTGAGGATTATGGGTGGATGGAACATTCTGCCAGAAGAACTAATAAACCATCAAGGCCAAATCTTCGCCAGGCGATCATTAAATCTGGATTCCAAATAAAATAGGATAGTTCTCTGGGATAAAGTTTCTAGCTAGAAATTGATCAGGAGTAAAAAATGGGTGCTGAGGAAAAAAGACCTACCTGGAATGAATACTTCATGAATATTGCCCTTGAGGTAGCTAAGAGAAGCACCTGCGAGAGAGCGCAGGTTGGGGCTGTGATCGTCCGCGATAAACGCATTTTAACTACTGGTTACAATGGAAGTCCCCGCGGATTGCCGCACTGTACTGAGGTGGGGTGCTTAATGGATAATGGACATTGTGTCCGCACCCTGCACGCCGAGCAAAATGCAATCATACAGGCAGCACTCCATGGCGTGATCACTGAGGGGGCGACTATTTACGTGACTCACCAGCCATGTTTTAATTGCGCTAAATCGATTATCAATGCAGGTATATCTGAGATAGTTTATGACAAAGAATATAAGGATGATCGTTCGCTGGAATTTCTAAACCAGGCTGGGGTGAAGATCACGGCGCTTCATTAGATAAATTACTGAAACACCTACAATGCGGGATTCCCAAAGTCTTTGAAAAATTTAGACCCAGGATCCCGCATCTTTATTTAATCCGGCTGAATGTTCAGGTTATTCATCCTATTTAGGGAAGTAAATCTGAATAGCGATCTTCCAATCGTTCATTGTATTCCTCGTAATCCGGAGCAATGCGTTCATATTCGCTGTCCAGCAGGGGAGAAGATATGATGAAATCAGCAGAACAGCGATTCATCGCAACCGGGATATTCCATACCACTGAAAGCCGCAGTAAGGCTCTAATATCGGGATCGTGAGGCTGGGCTTCAAGCGGATCCCAGAAAAAGATCAACACATCAATTTCCCCTTCGGCAATTTTAGCCCCGATCTGTAAATCTCCACCCAGAGGTCCGCTTTGCATGCGTTTGATTGGAATATGCAATTCTTCTGACAGCAATCTGCCTGTAGTACCAGTAGCATAAAGGATGTGCTTAGATAATTTCTCCTGGTTGAATTTTGTCCAGGCCAGAAGGTCATCCTTTTTATGATCATGAGCAATCAGCGCTATTTTTTTCTGTTCGAATAAAGCTTCTTTCTCGTTTTCCATTTTGCCCTTCCCGGGTTTTTGTGATCGATATAATCTATTTAACCATATCTAAGGAAAACGAGAATTTATGGGATTGGAGTTTACCTGGAACCGTAAGGGGAATACTATAATTTCAACTAAAATTCATGGTACATGAAACAGGATGCGGGAAATCCACTAGTTCTATCTGCTATTTTTTAGATGGTTTATTTAGTTGCTAAAACCATCTATAATATATTCACGAAAACACAACTGGTGATTATTATGGAAGACCTTGAAAAGAAAATAAAAATACTCGCCAACGACCTGGTCTTTGAATTGAATAAATCGCTCGGTTTCCGGAAAAACGGCTTGATCCAGCCAATCTTGAAACCCCTGGTGTGGGGGCCGATGTTCCGATTCTCCGAGTTGGCGACGGTCTTTGACCACCGTGTTGTCCAGGAAGGCTGGCAAAAAGCCTCGGCCTGGTTTATTACTCATTTTGTTGACAAGGTTAGGGCGCTAGGTGCAGAACACCTGCCCACAAAAGGACCACTGATAATTGCTTCCAATCATCCCGGGGCTTATGATTCGCTGGTAATTTCTTCCCAGATTCCGCGGGATGACCTGAAGATCATTTCATCTGACATCCCATTTGTAAAAAAACTGCCTGATACCAGTAAACATATAATTTTTTCTTCAGCTGATGCCCATGACCGGATGAGTGCAGCCCGCAGTGCGCTCAGGCATTTGAAGAATGGGGGATCACTGCTTGTTTTCGCCCGGGGCACGATGGATCCTGATCCGGCTTTTATGCCCAACACGGAAGTCGAGTTAACACGCTGGACCTCCAGCTTGGGTTTATTCATGCGTAATGTTCCCCAAAGCCAATTGGCTGTTTCTTTGATCAGTGGCGTTTTATCGCCCAAATACCTTAACCACCCGGCGACGATTTTCAGGCGAGGACGAGTAAATAAGCAGCGTTTATCGGAATTTTTTCAGGTGATGTACCAGCTCCTTTTACCTGGAAAGTTAATGGTCTCACCCACCGTGTCTTTCGCAGCCCCTGTCTCGCTGGATGAGCTCGGCTTAAAGGAATCTCGTGATATCGATAAAATCACGAAAGAGGTCATCAAAAAAGCCCAGGAACAATTCCAATTTCATTCGAATAGATTACTGGCAGCCTGATATTACTGTACGATGTTCATACGATAGAACCCCTGAATTCCAGGGGTTCTATTTATTTGAAGGTGATGATTTTGCTATTTTTGTTTTTTAAGCTTGGTGAGGATCAACTGCCAAAGGGCTGCCCCGGCTAGGGCAAAATACGCCAGAAAGCTTCCGGCGATAAAAAGCCATTTCACTCCTGAGAAAATCGCGGTTAGCAGGGCTAGCCCGGGTAACTGGGCAGGAAATTGAGCCATCACCAGTGAGGCACCGATGTTTTCCAGGTAGTCAAATAAACCAGCTGCTATTGGCAGGAGATTCGAATATCCAATCCACTCCGCGGAGTTTTCAAAGTTTTGAAAGAACCAGCTGATCCCGGTAACCAAAAAACCGATATAAACGAGAGGGAATACAAGGTCAAATGTCCAACGGGCAACAATGTATTCCTTTCTTCCTTCTAGGCCGTACTCGTTAGCCGCTTGAAGCAGATCCCCGGGGGCGTAAAAAAAGGAAGTATCGGGGGATATACTGCCTCCAGCGTTCAGTTCGGCAGAGGCTGCCTGGCCCGGAAGAACAAAAATCATGAACAGCACCATGACCAGCAGCGTTAGCAGCATGATCCAAATATTGGAAACTTTAATCAGCCAAGTGGATATTTTATTGATCATCAATCTCCTTAAAGATCTTTCAGGTTTTTGATCTGTTCCTGCAGGGTCAGGGCAGTTTCCTGATAACCGGCCAATTTCTCCCTTTCTTTATTAACGACAGCCGCTGGGGCTTTTTGGGCAAACGGACCTGCTAATAAACCTTCCAGGCGTTGGATCTCTCCGCTCAACTCATTCAACTCGGCGGTCAATCGCTTTTGCTCCTCTTTGAGGTCTAATAGACCGCTGAGTGGCAGATAAATTTCCACCGGACCTGCTACCAGGGCGATCTGTCCCTGGGGTTTATCCTTAAGTTCTTTTTGGATATTTGTTGACTCCGGATCCAGCTGGGCTAAGCTGGTCAGGCTGCCGAATTCATTTAATAGCGTGTCATGATATTCGCTTGTAACCAGATTTGCCGGGATCAATTTTCCGGGTTTGATATTCTTCTCAGCTCTCAGGTTCCGGATGGTGCGGACGATCTCCTGTATCAGCTTAAAATCTGCAACCTTGCCTTCCTCCCAATCCTCTTGCTCTCTGGGTTCTGGCCAGGATGCGATCATCAAGGCATCAGGCCAATCTGGCATTCGATCCTTGAAGGGAGACCTAAGCACAGCATCTTTAAGATGCTGCCAGAGTTCTTCTGTGATATAGGGGGTGAAGGGATGCAACAGGCGCATGCAAAGATCAAGAACTTTGATCAGGGTTTCAATCGTGTAAAATGCCCGATCCCCGCCTTCAGTGATTTGACTTTTGGAAATCTCCAGATACCAATCTGCATAATCTCCCCAGAAGAAGTCATAGATATAACGTCCAGCCTCACCATATTGGTGATTATCAAACAGCCGATTCACATCCCGGATCAACTGCTGTGTTTGGGACCAGATCCAGGAATCTGCCAGGGTCCAATCTGGATCGGATCGGGGTGCCTTGGGAGCTTTTTCCAGGTTTCCCAGAACAAAACGGCCGGCATTCCAGATCTTATTGGCAAAATTCCGATTTGCTTCCACTTTCTGCAGGCTAAGATTGGTATTCACCCCCGGAGTAGACCCCACCAACATAGTAAAACGCACTGCATCTGTGCCCATATCATCCATGACATCAATGGGATCGATCACATTTCCTTTGGATTTGCTCATCTTTTGGCCATATTCATCCAACACCAGCCCGTGCAGATAAACGATCTCAAAGGGAACCTTCCCGGTTAGTTCAAGACTGAACATGATCATTCTCGCTACCCAGAAGAACAGGATATCATAACCGGTTTCCATCATAGTTGTTGGGAAATAATAGTTCAAATCCGGTGTATCATCTGGCCATCCCAGTGTAGAAAAAGGCCATAATCCGGAAGAAAACCATGTATCAAGCACATCAGGATCCTGGTGGATGTTGCCACTGCCGCAGCCCTGACAGGAGGCTGGATTTTGCCTGCTAACTGTCAGTTCTCCGCAGTCATCGCAGTACCAGACCGGTATTCGGTGTCCCCACCATAGTTGACGGCTGATGCACCAGTCATGGATATTTTCCATCCAGTTGTAATAGACCTTCTTAAAACGCTCTGGTATGATTTCGATATCACCATCCTGAACGGCTTTGAGTGCTTTTTCTGCCAGAGGAGCGATTTTTACAAACCATTGAGTGGAGATCATGGGTTCGATGATCTCTCCTCCGCGCTGGGCTCGAGGAACCTGGTGCAAATAATCTTCTTCCTTTATTACAAGCCCGGCGTCCTTCATATCCTGCCATAGATTTCCCCTGGCTTCAAAACGATCCTGCCCCTGATACGGTCCGCCTGTTTCAGTCACCCTGGCTTTTTTATCAAGCATAGAAAGCAGTTCCAGGTTATGTCTTAAACCGATCTCATAGTCATTGGGATCGTGCCCGGGTGTGATCTTTAATGCACCTGTGCCGAATTCCATGCTGACATATTCATCACCAATCACAGGAATTTCACGTCCCAGGATGGGAACAAGCACCTGTTTGCCGATCAAGTGTTTATATCTATCATCATCTGGATGAACTGCCACTGCGGTATCGGCCAGGATGGTTTCCGGTCGGGTCGTGGCAACAGGGATAAATTGATCCGGATCCTCAGCCAACTGATATTTGAAGTAATAAAGTATTCCTTGTTCTTCGATATGTTCAACTTCCAGGTCGGAAACAGCGGTTTGCAAAGTTGGGGACCAGTTGATCAGGCGCGGTCCACGGTAGATCAATCCTTTCTCGTATAGGTGTACAAAAGCTTCCCGGACAGCCCTCGAGAGCCCGTTATCCAGGGTAAATCTTTCCCTGCTCCAATCACAGGAAGCGCCCAGGCGTCGGATCTGTTCTACGATCAAACCACCATGTTCTTCCTTCCAGGACCAGGTTTCTTCCAGGAAGGTGTTCCGCCCAACCTCCTCGCGGCTTGTACCTTCTTCTTTTAGCTTCATTTCCACCTGAAGCTGGGTGGCGATTCCAGCATGATCTGTCCCTGGCACCCAGAGAGTGGGTACTCCTTTCATGCGCTGGTGCCGGATCATCAGATCTTCCAAGGTCACAAACATGACATGACCCAGGTGCAGGACTCCAGTAACGTTGGGCGGCGGGATGCTGATCACATAAGGTTTTTTCGTGGGATCATGGCCGGGGAGATTGGGATCGTTAGTTGGTTTAAAGTATCCGTTCTCCTCCCAGAATTTGTACAGCCGCGCTTCTGCGGATTTAAAGTCATATTTTGTTGGAAGCATATCTCACACCATCCTGTAATTGATCAAACCAGTTCCAATATTAAAGTTCTAGTATGTTGTCCTTTAATTAATAAAAAAGACCTTCTCATCCCTGAGGACGAAAAGGTCTTCAATACCTTCCGCGTTACCACCTCGATTTGTGTGTCCTTAGAACACACACGCTCATTTCCTGGTTTTTGAACAGGATTTCGCTGTATCGGGCTCACCCGTGCCGTTCTACTCTTTGGGATCAAATTTCTTCGGCAAACCAACCGGGGGACATTCCAGGGTTTTCACTGAGGGGGGTTTTCAGACGGTGGCCTCCCATCTCTACCAGCAATATTCCTGTACTCTACCCGGTTATAGGTCATTTTTTCAATTTTCCGCATTATACCTTCTGAAAGACTGCAAGTCAACCAGGGGGTGATTTTTGACAGTACTGAGATCTTCCAATCAACCCATTAAATACTGAATTTAAATTTCCTAAGTTTGAACCTTAAAATTTCTTGACTTTCACCCTGTGAATATGCTATTCTTTGGGTTATTGTAGGCGGGAAATTGTTGGATTTTCGATAAAAATATTCATCTGGAGGGTAAATAGTCAATGATTCACCGGGAACGGGTTGCAGATGATGTTTATACATTCCAAAGCGATGTTTACGCGCAGGTAAATGCTGGAGCAGTAATTGGCCAGGATTGGGCAGTAGTTATTGATACCCTGGCTTTTCCTGAAGAGAGTCTGGCTATCAGAGAATTCATTGAAGATGAATTACAGCGGAAAGTGCGTTATGTGATCAATACCCATTACCACGCGGATCATAGTTGGGGAAATTGTTTTTTCCCTGGTGCTTACGTACTCAGCCATGCTCTTTGCAGAGAATACCTGAAAAAAATTGGTACAGCTTCTCTGCAAACTGCTCTCGAAATGGATTCAGTATTCCAGAAGACTCAAATTGTTCTACCGCATCTAACGCTGGATACAGGGTCGCTGGAATTGATCGTTGGGGATAAAACCCTTAGGTTCATCGAGCTGCCGGGACACAGTCCGGATGGTATCGGAGTCTATATTGTTGAAGACGAGGTCTTATTTGCCGGGGATGTTTGGATGCCCATTCCCCACATTGTTGACGGTGATCCGGAAGTCATGCGTGAATCACTGAGGAAGATCCAAACTATGACCCTGGAAAATGTGGTTCAAGGTCACGGAGAGGTGATTCTGCGAGGTGAAGTGATTTCCAGTATCAAGGACAGGATCAGTTACCTGGATAAAATCGAAAAGATCATTCAGGACGCAGCCTTGGATGAGTTCCCAGGAGAATTTTTATTGGAAAACGACATCGAAAAATGCGGAAAAAGCCGGATATTATTAGGTGGGGCTGCTGAAGAGATCCATCAACAAAATTTACAGCATCTCTATCACAAAATTCACGGAGAAGAACCTAAAGGTTATGATTCCTGATTAAATTGAGAATGAATTATTAAATAAGCAGGTCCCAGTATTACCGGGACCTGCTTATTTTTGGGATCACTCTTCCTGATTTTTTTTCTTGGCTCGAAATCCAACCAGCCTTTCAGTTCCGTTCAGCAGCCGTTTGATATTTGGCAGAAGAGCCCAGACTATCAAAATCTCGGATAATAATCCAGAAAAAATATACTGCCAGGGCTGGTCTGCTTTCAAAAAACGGATCAGGAGGATAATACTTCCGATCAAAGGCAAACTCAAGGTTGCCAGGGATGCAAAGCCAACTACCATAACTATCAGGTAACCTGCGGGAACAAGGATGAAGACGCTAGGCCACCAGAAACCAACAATGGCTCCAACAGCTGGTGTTCCCCCAGCGCCTCCGCCAAACCTGAACTTTCCCTGCTGATCTTTTTCGAATAAAAAGATTGAGAAATTATGGCCGATTACTGCAATAAAGCCGGCAAGTACATGAAGCCAATATCCATCCGGGACAAGATATCGCGCGATCCAGACGGCGCCAGAACTTTTTAACATATCCAGCAAGGAGGTAATAAATCCGAGTGTAAAACCCGCAGCACGCATGGTGTTGGTGCCGCCGGTGCGGCCGCTTGCAACCTTCCTGACATCCTTACCAGTGAAGATTTTTACCAGGATAAATCCCCATGGGATCGATCCTAGTATATAAGCAACCAGAAGAATACCAGATTGGAATAGGATAGGCATGATAAAACTCCTGAAGACGTGTTATTTTCCTGGTACTTTAATTAACACAGGATTGTTATATGGGAGACGGATTAGATGAAAAACGCAATCCCCCATGAGAGGATAATAATTAATCCGGGCCAGAAAATTTTCTCAAGGGGGATTTTCTTATCCCCACTTGGCAGATCACCGCTGATCTCGATTAAAGCGTAAAGCGGACCAGCCAGTGCAACTCCAAAACCAATCGATCCAACAGGTAGATAATGAAGACCGGCTGCAAGTTCGCCAATCAACAGGAATGGAACCGAGCCTTGATTCAAAGCCCAGACTCCTTTCTGACGGAGATGAACTACCCGCAGATAAACCAACAAGGCAGCAGCGCTGAGCACTGGGACCCGATAGAATAAACGCGTCTCAGCAGCATGCAGGGAAATTGCCAGGATTAGAAATAAAACAATAGATAGGGCTGTTATTCCCATTTCTGCAGGCATAAAAAAGCGATTTGAGGAATCCAACACAACATACTCCGCAATAAGAACAAGTATCAATCCCATGCCGCTGGCAGCTGTGGCAACCCACCATGTTGCATTGAAAGGAAGCTGGTTGACCGCTAACATCAATACCAGTGATGTCAGGGAGGGGAGCAGCCAGTGGATTATCGTAGTGTCGGATTCCCCCCTGGCAGGATGATCCTGCAGCAGCCAGGCGGATCCCGAAGCTGTAAGGCCGGCAACCAGTATGGAAACCAGAGTGGAGTAATTGATTTGAAAATTGAAGGAGATACCCAGAAGCTGTATCCCCACTTCCTGAGGAGGGATAGACATAAAATGGGTCAGCGTATAAGCCAATAAGATCGTAGAAACAGTGATACTGAGCCGGTTGAGATCAGGTAGATGATTCCTGATATTATCCATAACTCCATTCTACCTTTAAGTAGGCCAATGTGAGGATCCGATTAGAGGGTTCAATGTGTTAGACTAAATTATATATCCAGATAGTATTGATATTGGTAAAAATGATGAATAAAACGGAAATTGGCCGCTGGGGAGAAGAGATTGCTGCCGGCTATTTGATACGGAATGGCTACTCAATTCTTAAAAGGAATTTTTATACTCCAGAAGGCGAGATCGATATTATCGCCCTCCAGGAAGAAAAGGATGAACAGATCCTGATCTTTGTGGAAGTGAAAACGCGTACCACTGAAAAATATGGTTTTCCCGAAGAAGCATTTACACGGAAAAAATGGGATCATATGTTAAAAGCTATAGAGAGATATTTACAGAGTCAATCGGATTACGGGGATGCCTGGCAGATTGATGTGATTGCCATCCAGAGATTAATAAAAAAAGATCCACCAGAGATTGAACATTTCGAAAACGTTGTGATGAATTATGACGGAGCTTAGTAAACCATTAATCGTTATTGTCGGCCCGACAGCTGTAGGGAAGACAGAACTCGCAATCAGACTGGCAGAGACAGTTCGGGGGGAGATAATCTCTGCGGATTCCAGGTTATTTTACCGGGGGATGGATATTGGCACTGCAAAACCAACCCGGGAAGAACTTGCTCAAATCCCACATCACTTAATTGATGTCACAACACCCGATCAGGAATGGAGTTTGGCTTTGTACTTATCCCGAACTCTGGAAGTGATCAAGGAAATTCACCAGCGAGGGTCGCTGCCATTCCTGGTTGGGGGGACCGGACAGTATATTCAGGCAATTGTGGATGGATGGGAATTACCCAAAACAAAACCTAATTCGGCATTGAGAGAGATCCTGAATCGCTGGGCGGATGAAGTTGGCATAGATGGAATGCGTGCCCGTCTGGCTGTGTTGGATCCAGATGCTGCTGAAGGGATAGATGGTCCAAATTTAAGAAGGATAATCCGGGCCCTTGAGGTCATCCTGACCTCCGGGAGAAGATTTTCCCACCAGAGATGTAAAACAGGATCACCTTATAGGATCTTGCAGATTGGTTTGATGCGTCCCCGGGAGGAATTATTCCAAAGGATCGATCAACGGATCGAACTGATGATGGATCGGGGTCTGGAAGCTGAAGTAAAGTCCCTGCTTGACGCAGGTTACAAACCTGAATCATCTGCGATGTCAGCCATCGGATACAAACAAATGGCAGCTTATCTCTCAGGAGAGAGCACATTGGAAGAAGCTATAAGCCAGATGAAAAGCAAAACTCGTAAGTATGTTAGACAGCAAGCCAATTGGTTCAGCGTTAATGATCCAAATATTATCTGGTTTGCAGCTTCTGCTGATCCATTTGTTGAGATTCTTAATGAAATTCAACACTTCTTGTCCTAAATTTGCTATACTGATAGATAACCAAATCAACTATCCTGTCAAAGGAGGAACCCAATGGAGCACCGACCCTGGCATGATAATTACGATGAAGGTATTCCTGCCAGTCTTTCGTACCCGGCAGTCCCCATTTTTCATTTTCTAGAAGAATCAGCAATAAAATTTCCAGACAAACCCTGTACCATTTTTAAGGGGGCAGTAATAACTTACCGTGAAATGAGCCAGATTACTGACGAGCTAGCTGCTGCCTTGGTTGATTTGGGTTTGAAAAAAGGTGACAGAGTAGGTATTTTAATACCCAACACCCCCCAATTTGTGATGGCTTATTTTGCGGTACTTAAGGCCGGTGGAGTAGTGGTTGCTACAAATCCCCAATATACCGGGAGGGAGATCATTCACCAAGCCAATGATTCCGGTATGGAATTGATGATCTTGATGAGCAATTATTATGAGTTGGTCAAAGGTATCCAGAAGGATACTCATATTAAACAGATCATCTGCACCAATATCAAAGAAACTCTCCCTTCATTACTGAGAGTACTGTTTACATTGGCTAAGGAAAAGAAAGGCGGCTTCCGTGTAACTTTAAGGGATAATGACCTTTGGCTGCCGGACCTATTGAAAAAATATAAAGGAAAGAAGCGTCCCCAGGTAGATGTAGGGCCAGAGGATACGGCCATTTTTCAGTACAGCGGCGGTACTACTGGCATACCAAAAGCAGCCATCGGCCTGCACCGCAATCTGGTCGCAAATACCATTCAAATGTTATCCTGGATCAGGACTGCAGTGATGGGAGAAGAGGTGGTAATGATGGCCATTCCCCTATACCATGTTTATGGAATGGTCGCCGGCATGAATTACGGTCTGGCAGCTGGCGGAACCTTGGTGATGGTTCCCGATCCGAGGGACCTGAAGGATCTGCTGAGTAATATGCAGAAGTATAAAACCTCGATCTTCCCTGCGGTACCTGCCCTCTACAATGCAATCAATAATAATGCAGATGTCAAAGCAGGGAAATATGATCTCAGCGCTATCAAAGCTTGTATTTCAGGATCTGCACCGTTATTACGGGAAACCAAAGAAACCTTTGAGAAGCTGACTGGCGGGAATTTATTTGAGGGATATGGATTATCAGAAACACCAACTGCCACCCACTGCAATCCCAATCTTGGTGAAAACCGAACAGGTTCGATCGGATTGCCATTTCCTGATGTGGACGCCAGGATCATTGACCTGGACGATGGGGTCACAATTCTTGATCCAGGAGAAATCGGCGAGCTTGTGATCAAGGCGCCTCAGGTTTTTAAGGGTTACCATAATATGCCTACAGAAACTCGCAATTCGCTGAAAGACGGATGGCTCTATACGGGTGACATCGCCCGTATGGATGAGCAGGGATACTTTTATATCGTAGATCGTAAGAAAGAGCTCATCAAACCGGGTGGATTCCAGGTCTGGCCCCGGGAAGTGGAAGAGGTTCTCCAGGACCACCCGGCTATCCAGGATGTGGGTGTGGCAGGTGTTCCACATCCCAAACGAGGGGAGACGGTGAAGGCATGGATCGTATTAAATGAAGGTGCCACATTGGACCAGGCGGAGCTGAAAGAGTGGTGTATAGATCGGATTGCTAAGTATAAGATTCCGACCGAGATCGAATTTCGGGATGAATTACCAAAGACACATGTTGGTAAACTCTTAAGGAGAGAGCTGGTTCGGGAACATAAAGAGAAATCAGAGGGATAGTTTTTCTAGCAGGAGATAAAGGATTGATAATACTAACCTGATCGTTCGATCAGGTTAGTATCTTTTTCTGGATATCTTATTGAGGAATTTTTGAGCTTCATCGAACCTGGCGAATTTCCTTTCCTGCTCACGGAACAAGTCAGTATGAACCATCCTGCGTGAATTGACCAACCGCACCCCAAGTTTTTTATGCAGAAGTTCGTGATACATGACGTAGTCCACCACGAACTCCGGTACCTGGCGCTGGTCCAGACTTCGGCTTACCATCACGGTATCTGTATCCCATTGATAATGCCCAAATTTTCTGACCGTTAATCGATTGTTCCAGACCAGATGGGGTTCAGATAGCTGCTTGCTAAAATAGTCCCGGTTCACACGGTTAAAACTTTCTGTTAGATCATGATATGTACCTTTTGCGAAACTTCCTTTTGGGATCCCTAAATATTCCAATGATTCCTGGGTGGATTGGTATGGAGGTGAAAAGGTGTAATCCCGGATTTGCTGGCGGGCTGTTTGGGAAGGTTTTCCAATGACTGTTTCCAGCAAGGCGATCAATACAGCATCAGGAGCTGTGGTTAAACTCTCCTGGGCAGTGATCTGGATCAGAGAGGATTTGCCCTGGATCTGAAACAGAGCGCTGGTGTGATAAAAAGAGATTTCAATGCCAAAACTTCTATATTTAGGAAGAAGTATGACTGCAGGTAAGAAAAGATTGATCCGCTGCAGTGCATCCAGGTGTGCGGTTAGATTTTCCTGGTTGTCAAGGAATTTTAACCATTGGTATGCTCTCCGGGATTTGATAGCCAGATCAGCTGGATTTTTATCTTGTCGGTTAAGGATTTTATCGACAGCCGCAGCGGTATGATGGACATGATATTTCAGGTCTGCAAATAATGTCTGATATGAATTAGCTGCCTGGCTGGCGCTGGCCACCTTGGATAATGGCATCATATCCTGGATGACATTTGTTTGTTTAACAATATTCTGGATCGAGATTGATGACATGACTGTTTGTTTTTATTAAATCCTTAGTTGAATGATCAGGCCGGTTAGAAGATCTTTATTTGACCGGATTTTTAAATCAGAACGAAAATCACCCGGTTTTTCTTTGACAAGGACGGCATGATGTCATAAAATCGTGTAGTCAATTAACAAGAGGGCTAGTCCAAAACACAAGTATATTACAAAACTGCCTCTGAGATCAAAAGATTAAGGAAAAAATCATAATTTCTTAGGAAGGTTTATTCAATGAAAGAATATTCAACCCCAAACATCCGCAATATCGCTCTGGCATCTCATAGTGGATCTGGAAAGACCATGTTGGCGGAATCGCTGCTTTATTTCAGCGGCGCTATAACCCGTCTCGGAGAAATCAATGCTGGAACAACTGTGTCCGACTTCCAGGATGAAGAGAAACGACGTGGTATCTCAATTTCAACCTCGGTAGTGCCCGTTGAATACAATAATTTCAAGATCAACTTACTGGATACTCCTGGTTATACGGATTTTGTTGGTGAAGTGATCTCCGCCATGCGTGTTGTTGACGGTGTAATAATACCTGTAGACTCAGTCGCAGGTGCTGAAGTTGGTACTGAAATTGCCTGGAACTATGCGGATGATTTCAACCTACCTCGTTTTGTGGTCATTAATATGATGGACCGCGAAAACGCAAACTTCCAGAAAGCACTGGATTCTGTCCGGCAAATGACTTCCATGCGCCTTTTACCGCTGCAGCTGCCCTGGGGAGAAAAAGCAGAATTTAGCGGAGTGATCGACATCCTGGAGAACAAAGCCTATCAAGGTGATGGTAAAGATACGGTTGATATTCCTGCCGAATATGCTGACCAGGTGGAAGAACTACGTATGGAAATCATTGAAGCAGCTGCGGAAGGCAGTGACGATCTACTGCTGAAATACCTCGATGGTGAAACCCTTTCTGAAGAGGAGATTTTCAGCGGTCTGAAAAATGCTGTTATTTCAAAATCTTTCGCTCCTGTCCTGGTGGCTTCAGGGACTGCAAGTGTGGGTATGGCTCCATTATTAAATTCGATAGTGAAATTAATGCCCGCCCCAAATGAGGTTCCGGCAGTTACTGCTGAAGGCGTCAAAGGCGAAGAGGAACTTATCTGCTCAGATGCTGGACCGTTTGCTGGCTACGTTTGGAAAACCACTGCAGATCCTTACGTGGGAAAGATCACCAATTTCCGGGTATATTCCGGTACCGTCAGCTCTGACAGCAAAGTCTGGAATTGCCAGGAACGTGAAGAGGAACGTTTTGGGAACATCCATGTCATGCGCGGAAAACATCAAGAGGATGTTAAAAATGTTCATGCTGGTGATATTGTTGCGGTGCCAAAACTGAATGTTACATCCACTGGCCATACTCTGGGAGATGAAAATCATCCCCTAAAACTTCCTGTTCCTTCCTACCCGAAAGCTCTCTACCGGGTGGCGGTTATCCCGGCAACCCAGGCAGACTCCGCAAAACTCAGTCCAACATTAAGCAGGATCTGTGAAGAGGATATGACCCTGTCCTGGAAGCAGGACACAACTACCAAAGAAACCATTCTGGAAGGTATGGGCGGCCAGCATATTGATGTCGCCATCCGCAAAGCCAAGGATACTTTCCAGACTGAATTGAATATTCAGATCCCAAAGGTCCCTTATCAGGAAACTATCAGCAAAAAAGGTTCTGCTCAGTACCGCCACAAGAAACAGTCTGGTGGATCAGGTCAGTTTGCTGAGGTACATATGCGGCTGGAACCGCTCCCTGATGAAAGATTCGAGTTTGTAAACGAGGTTTTTGGCGGCTCTATTTCGAAGAACTACATGCCCGCCATTGAAAAAGGTGTCAAGACTGTACTGGAAGAAGGTGTGCTGGCAGGTTACCCGGTTGTGAACGTCAAAGCGGCTGTATATGATGGTAAGGAACACCCGGTTGATTCCAAACCCGTGGCTTTTGAGATTTGCGCCAGACAGGTATTTAAAATGGCGTTTAAGCAAGCCGGGGGTATCCTTCTGGAGCCAATCATGGAAGCTAAAGTGACCGTACCAGAGGAGAATATGGGCGATATCCTGGGTGATTTTAATACCAGACGAGCCCGGGTGCAGGGAATGGATACCAACGGCGGACGCTCAGTGGTATCTGCCCTGGTGCCTCTAGCAGAAATGCAGCGCTACACAACGGATCTGAGATCGATGACTGGTGGTCGAGGTATATTTGAAATGGAGTTCTCTCGTTATCAGGAACTGCCTGCTCATCTGGCAGAAGAAGTTATCGCGGCTAACACCAAAGAAGAAGAATAGACTTCCATCCATAAAATTCAAAAGCCCCTGCTGCTCTATTGCAGGGGCTTTTTGCTTCCAGGTTGAAGATGATCAGGATGTTTGTGATCCGATACGGGTTAATTTTAACCAAGAGAAAACCACGGGGGCGCCGAATGAGATCCATAATCCCACCAAGAAGTACCGGAAGAATCGCAGCAAGTAGGATGACAGAGAAATATCATCAGGAAATATCGAACCCAAACCAATATAGAGCAGCAGCACGCCTATGATACCGACCAGATAACGCAGGATCAGCTGCCAGACCTTACCTTTCTGGGTGAACATCCCAACGCGCACCAGCAGGATAACCCCCAATCCCAATCCCAGGAAAGAACCGGAAGTTGTCAGTAATCCGTCATAACTGTAGGGATGAAGCAATTCCCCGGCTCCCTTGATCCATTCCTGGGGAACTGGGGGAGGGTTGAATGGTGGAACCAAAATGATGGCTGGTAGAATCAACAGGGCTGTGATGAGGACTAGTGCAAGGATTTGCATCCCGGGTGTGTTCCGGTTAAACCAACTGGTGACAGGCTTTTCCAAATTCAGGAATAACCATAACAGCAGGCCACCCACCAACCACCCTGCAAGTACATCATGGGTAAAATGCACCCCCAAGACGATCCTTGATAAACCTATCAACAGGATGGCTGTTATTGCACTCCAGCGGATCGAATTCTTTCGGGTTGTAGATGCTATTAATCCCCATATCCCCGCAGCGTTCTGGGAGTGTCCGGATGGGAATCCAAATCCTGAGGCTTCAGCCAGATTTTTCACCCGGGAGGTAACCCAGAAGGGGCGCGGCCACTGAAAGCTAAATTTCAGGAGACTGTTGATCCCACCACTGACCAGAAGCATGATCCCGATCCGAATGCCGAGCGAAGTGTCAATACACCAGAATAGCACCGGCATTATTAAGATATAAAATTCAGTATTCCCCAGGAATGTAATTCCCTGAAAAAATTTTACAAGCCAGTCAGAAGATCCTTGAAACCAGATTGAGACTGGAAGAAATAATTCTATTAAAGTTTCCATGATAATTTCCTCCAGAGAAGAGTGACTAATATAGCTGGAATAATCAATATCAGAGTAAAGCCGAATATTGAATTGGGATCCTTTGTATAGAGGGCGCCAGCGATGGGTGGAGCAGCGATCAGGGCGATTCCACCTACAGTTTCTATAACACCATATGCCAGACCAAGATTCGCTGGCTGGACCAGTTTTTCAACCTGGGCGATCAACAGCGAGCGTATCGCCTTATAGCCTCCCAGTGAGAAATATGCCACAACCAGGATTGGCATCTCGGTATATTTCCAGACCAGGGCAGCAAATAATCCCACAAATAACTGCCCCAGGATCAGGCCGGCTTGAGGAGGCAGTAAACCGAATAAGAGGTTGAGAGCTACATTTCCCAGGCTAGTGATTGCCCCGAGGATACCAATGGTTTGTAGAGAAATCAATCTTACGTTCTTCAGGAAGTTGGGTGCCAGCGGTTGGGGCAGGAATAAGGCAAAATAGATCAGCAATATCACAGGCAGGAAGGAGATAAACCTCCTGTTCTTTAGCAGATCCCCAACGGGATTTTTAAGTTTTACTTCCGTAGGTTGGGGCTGGATGAAAAGTATGATAATCGTAGAGATGACAAAACAGCCAAAAGCGAAAAAGTAGATCGACCTAATTCCTATTCCTTCAGCTAAGAATCCTCCAATCAGGGGGCCAGCAATGCCCCCCAGATAATAAGCTGCTGAGTTTGTGGTCATAACCTGCTCAGCACTCAATTTGCCCCGGGCCGCGGTGATATAACTGTTCAAAGGGGAAACCACAAATACAGTGGTTGAATAGAGGATGATACCAACAGAGAATACAGCCAGTGATCTGGCGGCGGCCATGATGCCAGTTGTGACAACGCCCATTCCCCAGGCTGCCCACAATAACTGCCTGCGCCCGACGCGGTCCGAAAAGTAGCCGGCCGGGATGTGAAAAAGAGTCATTGCCAGTCCCACACCCCCCAGGATGCTGCCGATCATTAACGGGGATGCTCCCAGCTCTTGCAGGTACAGGGGTTGGAAAAACATAAAAGCACCTTCACCCAAACCCCAGATGACCATGCTGATGGTGACCAGGATAAAGTCTCTTTTCATGATTTGGAATTAAGCGTGTCTGCGATAAAAATCTGGACGTTCTGGAAGACTGTATCCTTCTCCTGGTCCCGGGTAATAACATGGCCGCTGTTTTCTAAAAGGATCTTCTTCTTGAGATTTTCTGGAGTGCCCAGGGCATTATAGATCAGGTCTAGATTTTCTGGAGGGACACCGAGATCTTTTTTGGAGTGCATTAATAAGGCCGGTGCAGTGACTTTGGGAAGAGCGGCCTGCAGAGCTTTAAGCAAAGCTGATAATTGCAGGACCCCTTTAGTTGGATATCGATCATAGGAAAAATGATTCTCTTTAGCGCTGGGATCCTGCCAATCGGAATCCCCTTTCTCGACATAGGGTATCAACCAGGACAAATAGGGCAGGAATATCCGGCGCGGATCTGATCTGATCTCGTAAGGTGCAGACAGGCCTACAACGCCAGTGACAGGGAGGAAAGAGGCATGGTATAAGGCCAGGGCGCCTCCCATTGATAATCCAATCAGGAAGACATTCTTAGTGGTTGATTCCAGCAGATGCCAGCCGTCCAAAACTGAAGCTGACCAATCTTGCCAGTGCATGCGGTTCATATCTTCGATCTTTGTTCCATGGCCAGCCAGGCGGATGCCAAGAACACTGTAGCCAAACCCGGCCAGATATTTACCCAGAGGGCGCATTTCGGTTGGTGCCCCGGTAAACCCATGGATCAATAGACAACCTGTATCATCGCCTGGAAAGTAAAAAGGTTCAGTGTTTTTTACCAGCATTTTCTGCTCCTGATATTATGGCTTATGATTGATAAGATCATTCTTCGATCAATAGCTGAGATAAATCCCGCGAAGTTTTTGTTAAGGATAATCCTCCATTTTCGGTGACCACGATATCGTCTTCTATCCGGACCCCGCCTCGTTTGGGCAGATAAATTCCGGGTTCAATGGTGAAGGTCATACCAGGTTCGAGGATTGTGTGGTCATATTGGCTGATATTGGGTTCTTCATGAGCTTCTCTACCAAGTCCATGGCCGGTGCGGTGGAAAAAATATTCTCCATATCCAGCATCTTTAATCACCTGGCGGGCGGCCTGATCGATAACACTGGCAGGGATACCAGGCTTAACTGCCGCTCTTGCTGTAGCGTTGGCATTCTCAACAAATTTGGCGATCTGGTCAATTTCAGGATGCAAATCTCCCATGGCAAATACCCTGGTGATATCAGAAAAATATCCCTGGTGGCTTGCTCCCCAATCGATCAGGATGATATCTCCAGCGTTGAGAGTGCGGTTGGATGGGGTTGCATGGGGATTGGCTGCATTTTCTCCAAAGGACACAATCGGAAAAAAAGGTAGTTCTGGATCAGACCCCTCTTGCAGTAAACGCCCGACCAGTCGGGCTGCGATCTCTTTTTCAGTTACACCTGGTTTGATAGCCATGATCGTGCTGGAAAGAGCGCATTCCGCAATCCGGGCAGCTTCCTGCATGTATTTAATCTCATCTTCATTTTTAATCCTGCGCATCTGGGTCAGAATCGTCTGGGCTGACTCAAGCATTAATTCTGGAGCTGCACCCTTCAGATAATCCTGTTCTATCAATCTGAGCCGGCGGGGGATAATACCTAATTTCCCTGTTATCAGATCTGCTTCCTGGAGCGCTGCCCGGAACACACCTGTCCAGGTTTCAGGATCCTCGTTATATAGGAATGGTCTGATCGGGAAAGGCAGTGAAGCGATCTTGGCTCCCTCTAATTCTGGAAGGATGAAAACCGTATCCCCAAATTTTGGAAAGATTCCTACTACTGGCCGTTCCATGAGATGGAAATCCAGACCTGTCAGGTAGGTGAGATCTGGACCCGGATTTAATCCTACCGCTTCCAGGCTGCTATTTTCCAGCAGGGATTGAAGCTTTTTTTGGCGATCTTGATAAATTTGATCTGACATAAATGCTCCAGGGTTTGTGTTTGGATTCAATAAATGTTACTGGCTAAATTTCTCCTGATACATATAATTATGATAACTTATTATAAAATCAATTATTGGAATTTTTCATATATCAGGAATATGACCTTTATCCAATTCCAGGAAAAAAAGGTTGAAGGTGAAATTTCGTTCCCGGATCAAAAAAATCATACGAAAGGTACTTGCCAGATATGGGTTTGATATCATTCCCAGTACTGTGGTTTATGATTGGCAAAATGGGGATCTGATCCAGGCGCCAAGGAAGGTTTTGCTCCCCGATGATGCCAGGAATATTCTAAGTCCTGAAAATCCTGTGTTATTGGACTTGCAGAAACGCTATCAGGAAACAAGTTATCCCCATTGCGAAACGCTGCTCTGGACAGAAGACCGGGTCAAGGCAGATGATATTCTTTATTTCAGGGGGCATAATGCTTTTGTTTTTCAGGAAGGACGATTTAATCGTAACCTGTTTGGCTACTTGCTGGCTTATTATTACATCAAATCGATTGATCACCAGAACCTGCTAGAACTGCTTCAGGAGGATGCTGCCTTTGGTGCGATCACCTATGTTATCGACCAGAAACAGGTTTCCCGGGATTTGCTGGATTCAGTTCTGGAGATCTACTTTCTGGAGAGAAATCTGGGAATCATGAGTCAAGAAAAACTGTCGGTTCTTGATATCGGCGCTGGTTATGGGCGTCTGGCACACCGCATGGCCGGAGCGTTGCCCAATCTTAAATCATACATCTGTACAGATGCGATTGCCTTGTCTTCTTTTATCGCGGATTATTACCTGGACTACCGGGAGATCAAGGATAAAGCCAGTGTGCTTCATTTGGACAGGATCCAGGAAGAATTACCTCAAGGATCAATTGACCTGGCAGTGAATATCCACTGTTTTTCAGAATGCAAACCCCTGGCAATCGGGTGGTGGCTGGATTTGCTGGCAGAAAAAAAAGTGCCATATCTGATGATAGTGCCAAATTCCGGCAAGCGACTGTTGACCTATGACCGTCAGGATTTCCAATCCTTGGTTGAGAAATATGGTTACCACCTGATTGCTCTGGAACCTAAATATCAAGATCCAGTTGTTCAGAAATACGCTCTAAATCCAGACCACTTTCACCTTTACCAATATCATCCTTGATCACTCCTGGGTTTCCATCTTAAAGATCAATGATCCTCCGTTTGAGCATCGGATCTGCAGTACTTCCCCTTGGATGGAGAAAGTCCCCGCCTGGGAAAAGAGGCTCATCAGCTGCTGTTCCTGCTGCATGATACCTTCCGGATCCATACAGGCCATCTCCGTCCAACTCAAGCCTTCAATTAGAATCTGATCACCTTTGGTCTTGTAACCTCCAAAATAATGGTTGCAGCTGGATGACCCGTTTACCTCTCCATTTTCAAAAAATGCAGTCATGGTTGTGCCAGATAACAGAGCTTTCCCGTTATAGCTGACCAAAGTCCAGGCTTTTCCACTTAGGTTGCCACTATTAGTGGCAGGCAAGATTCCACAGCTGCTGAAAAATAGAGCAATTAGAATGGTAATAATATATAGATTTTTTTTCATTATTATCTCCTGGCTTGAGCACATCATATAGACGGTAATAGGGGAAGATAAGTTCCCAAATATTAGCTGTTATTGATATGATGATGGCAGAGTAACAACTCTGATTTTAGGTTCAATAGGTGATTTGCATCAAAGCTATAATAGTATGATCCAATCATTGATTTGAAGGGAGAGCTGATGCAAAGAAAAAAAGGGCGATTTAAATGGGGACTGGGAATTAGTATTGCCTTGATCTTATTACTCGGGGGTATATATATTTTCAATGGTGTTGAAGACAAAGACCTGGATCTAAATGTCAGAAATAAGGTCGGGGGTACTTTCGTTCAATTGGACCAAGGTATAGTTCACTATTATCTTGAAGGCCCTGACGATGCTCCCCTGGTGGTTTTAATCCATGGTTTTTCAGTCCCTTCCTATGTCTGGGAACCAACAGCCAAATTCTTGAACAAGAATGGGTATCGTACTCTTCGATTTGATCTTTACGGGCGAGGATATTCAGATCGGCCTGATCTGGTTTACGATATTTCATTATTTAATAAACAGCTTACAGGTCTGGTAGAAAGCCTGCAGTTAAAGGAGCCAGTGACTGTTGTGGGGCTCTCCATGGGTGGACCAATTGCTGCCCGATTTGCGCATCAACATTCGGATCAGGTTAATGGTGTGATCCTCATTTCTCCGGTGGTTACTCAAGTCACCAATGGAGAGATTTTTCCCCTGAATATACCAGGTGTAGGTGAGTATGTGATGGCTGCGGTAATGGAACCTATTATTCTGCCAAAACTGCAGCTTAACGATTTTGTGAATCCGGAAAATTATCCTGAGTGGGAGGCAAAATACCGCGTACAGTTGCAGTTCAAAGGAACTGGTAGGGCATTTTTATCCACTATCCGCGAATTGATTAAGCTGAGCCCGGAATTGGAATACAAGACACTTCATGAAACTGGACTGCCAATTATGCTGATCTGGGGAAAAGCAGATCAGACAATTAGTCATGACCAGGTCGAGATTCTGCAGCAGATCCTGCCGGAAATGGATACCAGGATCGTAGAGGATGCAGGGCACCTGGTTCATTATGAAAAGTCTGACGAGGTAAATTCTGAGCTGATCGATTATCTGGATCGAATCTCAAGATAATGTTCGGTAATCAAATTTTGATTTTTTGTGATCAACTAAGTCGTTCAAACCTATCGCTTGCCAGTGCAAGTGCGTATCAACCAAATAATTCCTTAATATTTCATAAATAAGTCCTTAACCTTACGAGAGTATCATGTATGAATTAGTGGTACATACAAGGAGTATAAAATGAAAAACAGATTGATTTTAATGGTTGGTATTGGCTTAATCCTGACCTCTTGTGCAGCAGCACCACTGGCTTCGGTAAGCAGTGATCAAACCCAGGTGGCAATCGATACAGAAATCTCAGCCGTTCCTCAAGGGCAGGGACCTAATGATGGGACCCATGAAGAAACGATGGCAGCCTTGTCTGACAGCGACTTAAAAGAAGCTGAAATCCAGGGAATTCTCTTCATGCGAGAAGAGGAAAAACTGGCCCGGGATGTATATCTGGCTTTGGGGATGCGTTGGGACATGAATATTTTCAATAATATCGCTGGAAGTGAACAAACCCATATGGATTCTGTTTTAAGCTTGATCGAAATGTCTGATATTGAGGATCCTGTTGGAGATGCCCCACAAGGCGTGTTTGAAAATCAGGACCTTCAGACTTTATATGATGATCTTGTGGAGCGGGGAAGCCTCAGCCTGGATGAAGCCTTGCTGGTTGGTGGCGCAATAGAGGAAATTGACATCCTCGACCTGCAGAATTATCTGACAGTGACAGAAAATGGGGCCGTCATAGAGGTATACCAGAATCTGCTGATGGGATCTGTCAACCATCTGAAGTCCTTTGTAAGAACGTATGAACGCCAGACTGGAGAAAGTTATCAGCCTCAATTCATGAGCCAGGAAGTTTTTGATGAGCTGATTTCCAGCAGTGCTGCTCGTGGAAATGGCGGTGGTATGGGCCTGAGTGGGGCATCCCAGGGCAGGGGACAGGGAAAAACGAACTAAGAATTACATTGTCTGAATTCACCCTGCTAATCATACAAAGCTAAAAATAACGCCCTCTTTTGGGGGCGTTGTTTATTTTTTTAACAAAACCCCTTGAGGACCGAAAGTTGAATTTGTGTGCTGATAATAAGCAAATCACCATATCTGGTGATTCAACTACAAATCTTTGAAGTCCTACTTGAGTGGGACTTGAGCGAAAATATCCCAAGATTTTCCGAAGGATGCTGCAGGCTCAATTGTTGGGCGAGTTGAAGGGCTTTTAGAAATTCCATCCACAGTCTCTGGTTTAACGGTCCCTTGCTTGACATACACACATCCCTCAACTACAATGTTGGAGCAAAAAAAGGGCCTGTAGCGCAGTTGGGAGCGCGCATCAATCGCACTGATGAGGTCGCGGGTTCGAATCCCGCCAGGTCCACTCCGGTTGACGAAGACGCCGTAAACGAGTAAAATATTCTCTTGTAATCCCCGGGCCCATAGCGCAGTTGGGAGCGCGTCTCAATGGCATTGAGAAGGTCGTGAGTTCGAGCCTCACTGGGTCCACAAAAAACGGCACTTCCGAAGGGAAGTGCCCAAATATTTATAAACTGGGAGTAGTAGATTATCTGCCAGAGAGGTGAGATCAACGGCTGAAAATTTCACCAAAGGCGTATGCAGAACGCAAATAAGATCGAACTCGCCCGGCACGCAACAGTGCGTGGATCTGCCCCTGAAATTTAGTAAGGAGCAGCGCTTCTGCCCGATATAGCAGCCCCAAGTGGTGGCGCAAAGCGTCACAATCAGGGTGGTACCACGGAGTTAGACCTTCGTCCCTGACCGGCGAAGGTTTTTGTTTTAAGCAATAAATCTGATTAGTATTTTTCGGGTTTATACAAGAAGGAAGTGAACTATGGCGAGAGAATATAGGCCTAACAAGATTGAGTCCAAATGGCAAAAGAAATGGGAAGCCGATGGTCTCTACGAGGCTAATATTGATGAAAATAAAGAGAAGTATTATGCATTAACCATGTTGCCATACCCCTCTGGAGATCTGCACACCGGCCATTGGTATGCCATGGCCCCCTCGGATGCCCGGGCCCGATTTAAGAGGATGCAGGGCTACAATGTCATGTTCCCGATCGGGTTTGATGCCTTTGGTCTACCGGCTGAAAACGCTGCCATTGCCCGGGGAGTTCACCCCAGGGAATGGACTTATAAAAATATCCAGAATATGCGTTCCCAGGTAAAGGGTATGGGCGCGATGGTTGACTGGCGTCGGGAAATGATCTCCGCGGATCCACAATACTACCGTTGGACGCAGTGGTTCTTCATCCAACTTTTCAACCATGACCTGGCTTACCGGAAATATTCCCCGGTGGATTGGTGCCCTCAGTGCAACACCACACTGGCGCGCGAGCAGGTCCATGGTGATGACCGCCATTGTGAACGCTGTAGCACCCCAGTAATAAAAAAAGATCTGGAACAGTGGTTCTTTAAGACCACCAGCTATGCCGATGAACTGATCGACTTTTCACAGATTGACTGGCCGGACCGGGTTAAAACCCTGCAAACAAATTGGGTGGGCCGCTCAGAAGGAGCTGATGTTATCTTTAAAACCGAGGATGGCGATGATCTGACCGTTTTCACTACCCGGCCCGATACGTTATGGGGTGCCACGTTTATGGTCTTGGCCCCTGAACATCCCCTGGTTGAAAAAGTCACATCTGAAGAACAAAAAGAGGCCGTAAAAAAATATCGGGAGGATGCCATCCTGAAAACCGAAATCCAGCGGGCTGCTGTAGATAAGGAAAAAACCGGAGTGTTTACCGGAGGGTACGCCATTAACCCGGTCAATGGAGCCCGGATCCCGATCTGGATCGCCGATTACGTGATGATGGGTTACGGTTTTGGGGCGATAATGGCTGTCCCGGCTCATGATGAGCGAGACTTTGCTTTCGCCCGCCAATTTGAACTGGAGATCATTCCTGTGATCCAGCCAGACGGTGAAAACTTTGATGGGAAAACCATGCAGGAAGCTTATGTGGGACCTGGCCTGATGATCAATTCAGCTCAATTTAATGGCACAGCTGTCACAGAAGATAAAGGTCGGAAAAATCCCGGCCTAAGCAAGGTGATCGATTGGCTGGAAAAAGAAGGGTTGGGGGAAGAAGCTATCAGTTACAAATTACGAGACTGGTTGATCTCCCGCCAACGTTACTGGGGCGCGCCAATCCCCATGATCTATTGTAAAGATTGCGGCTGGAATCCGGTCCCGGATGAGGAGCTTCCAGTTTTGCTGCCGGATGACGTTGAATGGCTTCCAACGGGTGAAAGCCCATTAAAACTGCATCCAACCTGGAAAGACACAACCTGCCCAAGTTGCGGCAAGGCTGCTACAAGGGAAACGGACACCATGGATACCTTCATGTGTTCTTCCTGGTATCATCTGCGTTACCTGAGCCCGGAATATGATCAGGGTCCATTTGACCCTAAAGAATATGATTACTGGATGCCTGTGGATCTCTATACTGGAGGTATTGAACATGCCACCATGCATTTGATGTACACCCGCTTTTTCCACAAGGCTTTGCGGGATATGGGTATCACGGAAGGTCACGAGCCTATGATTATGCTCCGGAATCAAGGTATGGTTTTGGGTGAGGATGGCGAGAAGATGTCCAAGTCCCGGGGAAACACTGTAGCTCCGGATGAATTGGTCAACAAGTATGGAGCTGATACTGTTCGGAGTTACCTGATGTTTTTTGCCCGCTGGGATTTAGGGGGACCTTGGAACAGTCAGGGCATCGGAGGTACAGAGCGTTGGTTGAATAGGGTTTGGAAACTGTATACTGAACCAGCAGAAGGAGGTAAGCCCAGCGAGGGGTTGATGCGCGATATCAAGCGCGATCTGCACACCGCTATATACAATATAACCAGGGACTATGAACAGGTAGAGTTCAATACCATCATATCCACTTTGATGGAACTTCTCAACAACATGGTTAATGCCAAACTCAATGGAGCGGCAAATTCACCAGAATGGCGCGGGATCCTGGAAACCTATTTGCTGATGATGGCACCAGCAGTGCCTCATATAACAGAAGAACTATGGACTGAGGTATTAGGTAATGAGTATTCGATCCACAACCAAAAATGGCCAGAAGCAGATCCTGAATTAATGGCAGTTGAGGAAATCACCCTGATCGTTCAGGTCAATGGCAAGCTGAGGGACAGGATCGTTGTCCCAGTGGATATTAGCCAGGAAGATGCTGAAAAGACTGCCTTGGACAGCCCTGGCGCAGCGCCGTACCTGGAAGGGAAAAAGATCAGGAAGGTAATTGTGGTTCCTGGTAGGTTAGTGAATATAGTTGTGTAAAGTATATTCGGTCAGGTGGTAACAAATCTTTTAGCGGACAGGTTAACACCTGAAATAATCGGTCAGTAAGAAAGCTGTGAGAGCTCAAAAACCACAGCTTTCTTTGCGTATAGTCATTATGAGATAACCCTCAACTGTGGGGTTTGCGTCAGATAACGATCAGGGTAATGGGGTATACTAGGGGCGGAATCTGATTTCCTATTTTAGAGAGATAATCCGAGGAGTAGAGTACCCATGAAGAAAAAGATTGTGACAACAGATAAAGCCCCGGCAGCCATAGGTCCTTATTCAGCCGGCGTAAAAGCGGGACATTTGGTCTATACTGCCGGCCAATTGGGCATTGATCCCGCAAGTGGAAATTTTGTCGATGGTGGTGTAGAAGCGCAAACCCGGCAGGCCCTGGAAAACCTGAAAGCTGTCCTGGAGGCTGCTGGATCTAAAATGTCAAAAGTTGTAAAAACCACAGTATTTTTGCTTGATATGAATGATTTTGGTGCCATGAATGGAGTCTACGGGGAATTTTTCACAAAAAAATATCCTGCCCGGTCAGCAGTCCAAGTTGCACGTCTTCCAAAAGATGGTTTGGTAGAGATTGAAGCAATCGCTTTGGTAGATTGATACTTGTTATGAATTAAATACTACCCTATGACTGGCGAATTAATCCTCCTGGTGGATGACGAACCTAATATCATAGAATTGGCCCAGCTTTATCTGGAACGGGAAGGTTACCGCATCATCACTGCTTCGGATGGTAAAGCTGCCCTTGCTTCTGTTGAAAAACAACGACCGGCTTTAATGGTGTTGGATTTGATGATGCCAGAAGTTGATGGACTGGAGGTCTGCCGTACCTTAAAAGGAAAGAAAGATCCGGTGGCCATCCTGATGCTCACAGCCCGGGATGAGGATATTGATAAGATCCTTGGATTGGAACTTGGTGCGGATGACTATCTCACAAAACCTTTTAACCCACGAGAATTGGTTGCTCGGGTAAAGGCAGTTCTACGCCGCAGCTCAGTCCAGAGTGATGTTAAAGGTGAGGAACAGATCCAGATCGGGGATTTACTGATCGATCCTCCACGAAGGGAGGTCCGGATTGACGGGCAGTTGGTTGAAATCAGAACACAGGAGTTCGATCTGTTATATACCCTGGTCCGGCATCCTGGCATTGTGCTCAGTCGGGATCAGCTGCTGGACCTGGCTTGGGGTTATGATTATTTTGGAAATACCCGCACTGTGGATGTGCACATCGGGAACCTTCGGAAAAAACTATCCGGGTCCAGTGTAAAAATTGAGACAGTTACCAAGATAGGTTATAAATTGGTTCAGTAAATTTGGGTACCGGAATATTCATGTTTACTTCTTTACGGGCTCGGCTGTGGTTGACCTACGCTATCATCATCCTTCTGATCCTCAGCATCCTGGGGATCGGGATTTTTGTTTATATTATCCGCAACCCCCTGATCGATCGCCAGGCGTTGGTCAGACTGGATGCTGCCCTCGCAATAATCCAGCGGCAGATCAATGAACGTTCAATCCTTCCCAGGGAATACCAGCAGTACCTTACCCGTATCAGTGATTCCCTGGCTATTCGTTTGATCCTCTTCAGTTCTGAAGGGGATCCTCTCCTGGATTCAGAACCAGACAGTTCGGCCCTCCCCATGCCAGGTGTAGATCAAATCCCTCAGAAGAAAGGACAGGTTGATGATTTGGGTGGAAAAACCTGGTTATATAGTTCCTGGGTGATGCCCAAAGGAGACCTCCTGGTTGTCACAGTTCCCCGACAGGGTGGTTTGCAATTGCTGCGCAGCCCCCAACTGAGGGAGACGCTGAGAGAAGATTTTTTACCCTCATTTCTTAGGGCAGGATTTGTGGCCTTTATACTGGCCGTAATCTTTGCGGCTTGGATGGGGAGCTGGATCGTCAGTCCTCTGCAGACCATAGAAGAGGCTTCTCGCAATATATCAAATGGAGAATATCAGCAAATACCCCTGGAAGGACCGGATGAGGTCCAGGCTTTAGCCGGGGCTTATAATGAAATGATCGGTCAGGTTCGGGCTTCTCAGCAATCCCAACGCGATTTTGTAGCGAATGTCTCCCACGAATTAAAAACCCCCCTGACATCCATTCAGGGATTTTCTCAAGCTATAATGGATGGAACAGTAGATTCTGGACCTGCCCTGACCAAGGTTGCAGGGATTATCAAAACCGAGGCAGATCGAATGTACCGGCTGGTAGTAGATTTGCTTGATCTGGCCCGCTTTGACGCCGGCACTGTAATTCTGGATCGTAAGGCGCTCGATTTGAGCAAATTACTCACTCATGTGGTAAATCAACTTATACCTCAGGCTGCTGAAGCTAGAGTGAAACTTAACCTGGATGTTGGTCTACTACCCACATGTGTAGGTGACGAAGATCGCCTGGCCCAGGTTTTTACCAATCTGGTGGATAATGCCATCAAACATACACCAGAAAATGGATTTGTAACCCTCAATGCCCAGAGTGAAGCTGGGCTGGCGCGAATTGAAATCATTGATAGCGGAAAAGGCATTCCGGATGAACATTTAGGTCGGATCTTCGAGCGCTTTTATAAGGTAGATGGATCCCGAAAGAAAGAAGCTAAACCTGGAACCGGGTTGGGTTTGGCTATAGCCCAGCAGATCGTCCAGGCCCATGATGGTACGATTTCTGTCCGGAGTATACCGGGTGAGGGTTCTGTATTTGAAGTAAATATACCGGTGGTAAAAGCTGATGATCAAACGGTTTTGATGAAGAAAATAGACTAGGGCAATTATGAAAGTAACCCTGATCATTCCTTGCTTAAACGAAGAAAAGACCATCCAGGACCTTCTGGCGGCGATCTGTGAACAAGATTTCCCTCTGGATGATATGGAAGTCGTTATAGCTGACGGCATGTCAACAGATAATACCCGGAAAAAGATCCGGGAATTTACTGAAGCTGTACCGGAACTGAAGGTCAGGTTAATTGACAATCCAAAAAGGAATAGATCGGCCGCATTGAACCTGGCAATCAAGGCAGCTGAAGGTGAATACATCATGCGTATGGATGCTCACTCGTATCCCCATCCAAACTATGTCAAGTATTGTCTGAGAGACTTGGAAGCTGGCCTGGGAGATAATGTTGGCGGTGTGATCCAGATCAAACCTGCTAATCAGCGCTGGGTAGCCCAATCGATCGCTGTTGCAGCTGGACATCCCCTGGGGGTTGGAGATGCCAGTTATAGGATCGGTTCGAAAGCCCGTGAGGTTGACACAGTTGCTTTTGGCGCCTATCATACCTCACTAATCGATAAAATTGGTGGATATGATGAGTCCCTATTAATCAATGAGGATTACGAATTCAATGTCCGGGTCAGAAAGAATGGCGGAAAGATCTGGTTGGATCCTGATATCTCGGCTTCTTATGTTGCTAGATCTAACTTTAAAGATCTGGCTGTTCAATACTGGGATTATGGCTATTGGAAATTGATCATGCTGCTGCGCTATCCGGAGACTTTCCGTTGGCGCCAGCTGTCTGGTTTTTTTGTCCTCAGCTGGATTGGCCTGGGTTTCCTGGGAATTTGGTTTTTAGTGGCACGCTGGTTGCTCTTCATAGAAGCATTCATCTATGGTTCCGCCCTGATTTTTGCTGGAACCAGGGCAGCCCTGTCTAAGAACAAGGATTTTCTGGTGTTTGGTTTGCCCCTGGCGATCGCGATCATGCATTTTTCATGGGGTAGTGGTTTTTTATGGAGCCTGATTTGGATTTCTTTTGATAAAATAGTCAAGAAAATACAAGGTGCAAGAACCGAGAAAATATGAGTCCTAATTCGTTTGATCCTCAAAAAGAAAGCCGTTTCCGGTTCCGTTTTGTAGAAAGACGGGTAATGCTGTTGAACGGTGATGTCTTCGCGGCAATCCTTGCACTGATTGTTTCATTATTTATCTGGGGCAATCAGGCCCAACCACAGGGTTTTACTGTTTCCTTTGTCATGGATCAGGTGCCAGGATGGTTTTACTTGCTGCCGTTCATCTGGCTCTTTTTGATGATCGAGCTGTATGATGTGCGAAAAGCCGGCAGCTGGTCCCGTACCATTCAGGGAGTTGCCACCACTGCCCTGATTGGTTCGATCCTCTATTTGGGAATTTATTTCACATCACCACCGGAATCCCTCCCTCGCACAGGCGTAGCCATTTTTATTATCAGTTCTTTTATCTTTACTTTGTTGTGGCGCCTTTTTTATATCCGTGTCCTAACCTCAGAATTGTTTTTACCCCGGGTCCTTTTGGTTGGTGGTGGAGTTTCTGGAAAGATCCTGCTGCAGTCATTTAACAAAATCGATCCTAAACCATATTACATAATCGGTATCATCGATGATGATCCTGGTAAATTGGGTCAGGAAATTGATGGGTACAAGGTATTGGGATCAGGGTCTGAACTTCTGGAAATTATCAAAAGAGAAAAAATCTCTGACATTATCGTAGCAATAACAGGGGTGATCAAAGGGGGAACCTTCCAGGCTTTGCTGGATGCCCAGGAGCTGGGAATAGAAATAACCCGCATGCCGGTGGCCTACGAGGACTTGAATCAAACAGTCCCCATTCGTATCCTGGAAACTGATTGGATATTGCGTTCTTTTGTGGATGATACCGGCGTAAGCGGCACATATCATGTTATTAAAAGAATTATGGATCTATTAGGGGGTTTGATCGGTGTGATGATCTTTCTGATATTGCTTCCACCGGTTGGTTTCTTGATCTTCATCGATGATGGGCTGCCGATCTTTTATCGTCAGGAAAGATTAGGCAAAGGTGCTAAACCCTATACAATCATTAAATTCAGGACCATGGTCAAGGACGCTGAAGTGGACGGAAAGGCCAAATGGGCTAGTGAGGATGACCAGCGGGTCACTAAGCTTGGCCGGTTCCTGCGCCGGACCCACCTTGATGAGTTCCCGCAATTTATTAATGTCCTGAAAGGCGAAATGAGCCTAGTAGGTCCTCGTTCGGAAAGACCTAGCTTAATCAATAAACTGCAGATGGATGTGCCTTTTTACCGGGCCAGACTGCTGGTGAAACCAGGAGTAACCGGTTGGGCCCAAATCAATTACGGCTACCCGGAAACAGTGGATGAGACCATTGATAAACTGGAATACGATCTATATTATATTAAGAACCGGACTATTTTACTGGATCTGCGTATCATCCTGGGCACGCCAGCAACGATCTTTGGTCTAAAAGGAAAATAATATCTATGCTTACCTCTCTGGTTACAGGTGGCGGCGGGTTTATTGGGTCGCATCTGGTGGATGCCTTGTTGGCTGATGGTGATGAAGTCCGGGTACTGGATAATTTCTCTACAGGAAAACAGGAAAATCTCCAACATAATATTAAGAGAATAAAATTGATCACCGGAGATCTGCGCGACAGTGCGACTCTTGCTGAAGCTGTTGAGGGAGTTGATCGGATATTTCATCAGGCAGCTTTTGTATCTGTTTCCCAATCCATGAAAGACCCGGATTCCTGTTTTGATATTAACGTCAATGGGACGGGCAAACTGCTGGCGGCTGCTAGAATGGCTGGCGTAAATCGAGTAGTTATGGCATCCAGCGCGGCTGTTTATGGAGAGAATAAGGCAGTGCCACTGACAGAAAAGGAAGAACCGGATCCTTTATCTCCTTATGCAGCCTCAAAATCGATCAATGAGATCTACGCCCGATTATTCACAAACCAGTTGGGATTGGATGTTGTTGCTTTGAGATATTTTAATGTCTATGGTCCCCGCCAGAACCCGGCTTCGGATTATGCGGCTGTTATCCCGATATTCATTAACACTTTAGAAGGTGAGGACGAACCAGTAATCTTTGGTGATGGCCTTCAATCTCGCGACTTCATCTACGTCGCTGATGTGGTACAGGCGAACTTGCTTGCTGCGGAATCTGATCAAACGCCGGGCAATGTATTTAATATTTGTTCAGGACAGGAAATCAACCTTTTGGATCTGATAGAAAGGCTGTCAACTATCTATAACAGGAAAATTCAACCTGATTTCCAGGAAGCCAGACCAGGGGATATATACCGTTCCCTGGGAGATCCCGGGAAAGCCAGGGAAGTACTCGGTTTTGTATCCGCCACCAGTATCGTTACCGGGCTGAATGAAACAGCTGCCTGGATAAGAGGAACCTTTTCTGGGTAAATTCAATTATTCAAATTAGCAGATGTTAGAGATTATGCCCTCAGTAACCATCCAGCAATGGAATGAATTTATTAGCGGTTGCCCGCAGGCTCATGTATTACAAAGCCCGGCCTGGGGCGAATTGAAATCCCAGTTTGGCTGGGAGAGCTGTTGGGTGATTCATGGTAAATTAGGTGCCCAGATATTATTTCAGAAGGTTCCCCTGGGTTACCAGGTGGCCTATCTTCCGCGCGGTCCGATTTCTTGTGAGGGAGCGGTCTTTGACCACCCTGATTGGAATGACTTTCAGAAAGATCTGGACATTCTTTGCCGTGAAAGAAAAGCAGTCTTCCTAAAAATCGAACCAGATTGCTGGCAAGAGAATGATTCCCTGACCCCTGTGCCACCCGCGGGGTATAAACACAGCCCCCACAGCATTCAACCGCCCCGGACGATCCTGATCAGCCTGGAAGGTTCCGAAGATGAGATTTTAGCTCGTATGAAATCAAAGACGCGCTACAATATCAGACTGGCTGAGAAAAAAGGGATCACTGTCCGCCAGCTGGATGATGTAGGTCCATTTTATTATTTGTTAGAGAACACCTCGGACAGGGCAGCCTTTGGTATCCATACCAAAGAATATTACCAGAAAGCTTTTGAGCTTTTCCAGAAGAGCGGAGAATGCCAGTTATTCCTCGCTGAGTATGAGGGCCTTCCGTTAGCCAGCATTATGGTGTTTTTAAGGGGCAAACGCAGTTGGTATTTTTATGGCGCTTCTTCCAACCAGCATCGCGAGCGAATGCCCACCTACCTGGTACAGTGGGAAGCTATCCGTTGGGCTAAGCAGCATGGCTGCCAGAATTATGATCTTTGGGGCGTGCCAGACGAGGATGGTGATACTCTGGAAAAAAACTTCGCAGATCGAAGTGATGGTTTATGGGGTGTGTACCGTTTTAAACGGGGTTTTGGCGGAGAGCTGAAAAGAGTCTGTGGTCCCTGGGACAGGGTTTATCATCCTTCTATCTATTTCCTGTACACACTCCGGTCCAGAGTAAAAGCAGGGTAGGGGAAACCGATGGCTCCATCTTCCTGGAATCAGATCATAAGCGGGTTTAATGACCCCCATTTGCTGCAAACTTCCCAGTGGGCAGAAGTGAAAAGCCATTCTGGATGGATCCCGCATTATTTGGTCTGGCAAACTGGTGATCATGGATTGGAATTGATCGAATCCATAACTGACCCATTCAGGGAGTTAAGTCTGGTAGCTGCGGCTCTGATTTTGGAACGCCAGATCCTGCCTGGAGTATCAGTGATGTATACTCCCAAGGGTCCTTTGCTGACAGATTGGACGAACCGATTTTACAGGGAGCAGATACTTTTGGATCTGGAGGTTTATGCAAAGAAATCAAACGCGATCCATTTGAAGATCGATCCTGACCTGGAGCTAGGCAGGGGAATTCAGGGAGATGAAGGATCATCTGAGAACTCAACTGGTAAAGAATTCCTGGAAGAACTCCACCAACGCGGCTGGTTGTTTTCACCGGATCAAATCCAGTTCCGCAATACTGTACTGGTTGATCTGCAGGATGATGAGGAGCAGATCTTGACCAGGATGAAATCCAAAACCCGCTACAATATCCGGCTCTCGAGCCGGAAAGGCATCACAATCCGCCAAGGGGATGAAACAGATCTGGCTGACTTATACCAGATGTATGCCAATACTTCTGTTCGGGGTGGTTTCACGATCCGAAGTGAAGACTATTACCAGTCTTTGTGGCGGACCTTCCTGCCTGATGAGTTGAAGTCGGAGATAGATCCAGTCGCCCAGCCCCTGATTGCAGAATTTGAAGGACGGCCGGTAGCAGGGGCAGTGATCTTCAAATTTGGAGCCAGAGCCTGGTATTTGCACGGTATGTCCCTGCCGGAACACAGCGATAAAATGGCACCACATCTGATCCAGTGGGAAGGAATACGCTGGGCGAAAGCGCAAGGCTGCAAGATTTATGATATGTGGGGCGCACCAGATCTTTTTGACGAATCTGATCCAATGTGGGGCGTATATCGTTTCAAGAGCGGTTATGGGGGAGAAGTGGCACGAACTATCGGGGCTTGGGACTACCCCGCCAAACCATTTTTCTATCGTTTATACACACACTGGGTTCCCAGATTGTTGAATATCATGCGCTGGTTTGGCAATCGCCAGACCAGGAAGAACAGTACTGAAGATCCAAATTAGTTGATACAGAAAAAGGAGGGGGGAATGTTCCCAAAATTGAATTTTGCCCATTTGCCAACCCCTATTGAAAAAATGCCCCGTTTAGCTAAATTGCTGGATGGGCCAGAATTGCTGATCAAAAGAGATGATCAGACAGGTTTGGCATTCGGCGGCAACAAGACCCGTAAGCTGGAATATCTGATGGCTGCAGCTGTAGAAAAAGGTGCTGAAATGGTCCTTTCCACCGGGGCAGCTCAATCCAATCACTGCCGTCAAACCGCTGCCGCAGCTGCTCGCTGTGGACTGGCTTGCACCCTGGTTTTAGTAGGTCCTGAACCTGAACAAGCTTCGGCAAACCTCTTCCTGGATAAGCTCCTGGGAGCAAAAATCATCTGGACGGATAAGATTAGCCGGGATAACACGCTTCAGAAGGCTTTTGATACGGCGATAACTGATAATAAAAAACCATATTTGATCCCTTATGGCGGATCCAATGCAGTTGGGGCCTATGCCTACTACCAGGCTTTTAAAGAATTCCAGGATCAAATGAAGAATGAGCTTCCTGATTGGATCGTATTTGCTTCATCCTCTGGCGGCACTCAGGCAGGATTGGTTGCAGGCGCTGGCCGGAATAATCAAACAAAGATCTTTGGCATCAGTGTCGATGAAACTGAAAAAAAACTACAAGACAACGTGCTGACCATCGTTGACGATCTTACGGACAAAATTAAACCAGAACTGGACCTATCCCAGAATGATATTTTGGTGAATGCGGATTACACGGGAGAGGGGTATGGGATCATGAATGAAAAGGACCGTGAAGCCATTCACCTATTTGCGGTAAATGAAGGCATTTTGCTCGACCCGGTCTATACGGGAAGGGCAGGAGCTGGATTAATTGATCTGATAAGGAAAGGGTTTTTCAAAAAGGGGGAAAGAGTATTATTCTGGCATACAGGCGGGACCCCCGGGTTATTTGCCGACCGTTATCTTTCTAAACTTTAGGGATTAACACATCCCAAGAACCTGTATTATATAAATATGGACTAACACAGAGACTTCAGAAGAGGAATAGTGGTTGTTATTGTGGGACCCATCAGAGAGTGCTGGGATAAAAACCTCATTGATAACTTGCTTTTTTGAATGATCGGAATAGATCAACGGGAGAATGATTTATTCCAATATAAAATCCAGATAACAAAGATAAGAAAATCTTTTCAGGATGGGATTTTAGTAATAAATAATCCGATATGTTCTATGGTAAAATTTTGAACTGATAAGATGAATTAATTATGAATTCATGAACAGCTTCTGAACAAGGAGAAGATATGCTTTCTTATTGGGCGTACATTGCAATTTTCTTGGTAGTAGCAGTTGCAGTCCCTATCGTTGCTGTTGGCCTGCCAGCTCTGATCTCCCCTAAAAAATCAAATAAAAGAAAAGAAGAAGTCTACGAATGCGGTATTGAAACCCAGGGCAATGTCCGGGTCCAGTTAAAATCCCAGTACTATATCTATGCCCTGATCTTCCTGGTCTTTGATATTGAAACAATATTTCTTTTCCCCTGGGCGGTTTCGCTGGGAGTCCTTCCTATATATGCGGTTGTTGAAGGTGTGTTATTTATCGCTATTTTATTTGCAGGCTTGATCTATGCGATGCGAAAAGGCGTGCTGTCCTGGTCCTGATGGACTGCCAGGTAATTGCAGGAGATATTCATGGCTGATTTGATTAACTTGATTGAAAACTGGCTTGAGAACCTGATGCTGGGGTGGGGCGCTTCAGAAGAATTAACTCTCTTTATCCTCCAAGCACTAGGGAGTGTATTGGTGGTTATCATATGTTTCTTGATTGTGATTGCCCTGATCTGGGTAGAGCGGAAGTTAGCAGGGCGCATCCAGGATCGTTTTGGTCCAAACCGGGCCGGGCCTTTTGGTATTTTCCAGTCCTTTGCTGATATCATCAAGATTTTCACGAAGGAATACGTTACTCCCCAGGGAGCTGGAAAGGTTCTTTTTAATATTGCCCCGGTCCTGGCAATGGCATCTGTTCTTGCAATCTGGGCTGTGTTCCCGTTTGCGATCAATGTCATTGGGGCTGATGTCAATGTGGGGGTGCTTTACATTCTTGCAATCGGTTCATTTGGCATCCTGGCCATCCTTATGGCTGGATGGTCCTCAAATAACCGCTACGCTCTCCTCGGCGCTTCTCGATCTGTTGCCATGCTGATCTCGTATGAGATTCCCATGGTGATCTCACTCTTGATCCCTGTTTTATTAGCCAAGTCAATGCAGTTATCCGCGATCATTAATGCCCAACAGCCCTGGTGGTTCTTTTTAACAGCGCCAACTGCAGCATTGATCTTCTTGATCTCATCGATGGCGGAGATAGGAAAAGCGCCCTTTGATCTGCTTGAAGCTGAATCTGAACTGGTTGCGGGTTACCACACGGAATATTCTGGCATGAAATTTGGTATGTTCTATGTGGCGGAGTTCCTGCACCAATTTACGGTCGGCGCCTTGATCTCGATCTTCTTCCTGGGCGGGTGGACGGGTCCTTTAGCGGCTCGTATTCCTATCCTGGGAGTGATCTATTTCTTTGGAAAAGCTTTCTTTGTTTACCTGGTGATTTCCTGGATCCGCCTTTCCCTGCCGAGGATCAGAATTGACGCTATGCTGGACCTAAACTGGAAATTCCTGATCCCAGTATCATTTGTAAACCTGATTGCAGTCGCTATCGCAGATCGATTGCTGATGGAACTTGATACTGCCCGCTGGATATATGTTGCGGTCATGTTCACCCTGAATATTCTGATATTAGTTGCTTCATTATATATTTCAGAGAAAAGTAAGCCAGCAGTGGAAAGAGTAGAGTTCCCTCACCGGCCCGAAGCAGTCAGTCCCGGTGCTGAAAAAACAAATGCCTGATATTGGATCCCAAAGGAGAAAGGGAGTCTGCTTATGAGTATAGGTGTACTAATATTCCTTTTTGTGGCGCTGCTGACTTGCGCTGCTTCACTGGCGGTGGTGACCGTAAAGAATCTGGTCAATGCGGCGATGTGGTTGATGGTGGCGTTATTTGGCGGGGCAGTGATCTTCGTCTTGCTACAGGTTGCTTACATTGCTGTAGTCCAGGTAGTGGTTTATATTGGAGCCATAGTCATATTGATTATCTTTACAATCATGCTTACCCGAAGTGGGGATGAAAAACAAGACCCGGGAACATCCAAACAGTGGCCAATAGCAGCTGTATTGAGCACTGTCCTTTTTGCGGGATTGACTTATTTATATCTCAACTCACCTCAGCTTTCGGAAATGGCTCCATCGCTTAATGGAGAATTATTTGGTGTCAGTGAATTAGGGCAAAAGCTGGTCTCATCCAATGCATACGCTCTTCCCTTTGAACTGGCATCTGTTTTATTGCTGGCAGCGCTGATTGGGTCTATCGTTATTGCTTGGAGAAAATAAGATGATTTTTACAAATCTACATTGGGGAAACCGGAGGCACACATGATTCCCCTTTCCTGGTACTTAATTCTTGCGGCTGCTATCTTTTCCATTGGCTTGTTTGGTGTATTGTCCAGGAAAAATATCATAGCTATCCTGATGTCCATCGAGTTAATGCTGACAGGGATCAATGTTAATTTCATTGCTTTCTGGCGTTATAGTTTGGAGCAGCAGATGGCCGGACAGGTATTTGCCGTGATCGTATTTGCTGTTTCAGCAGCAGAAGTCGCAGTGGGATTATCCTTGGTGATTTCTCTCTACCGACGTTTCAAAAAGATCAATGCAGACGAGATCAACCTCATGAAATGGTAATTTACCTCAGAGCTAGATAACAAGGAATTTTTATGGCGATTGATAATTTAGTTTGGTTGCTTCCCCTACCACCCATATTAGCTTTTTTCCTGATTGTGCTGTTTACGAATCGTAAAAGAGGATTGAGTCATACCTTGTCTGTTGGGGCGGCTTTTATCTCCTGGTTGGGAAGTATGGTGGTATTTTTCAACGCCGTCAGCAAGGGAGCTGAAGGACTTGGAGAACATCCTATTGGTTCGACAATCAACTGGCTGCCTCTTGGAAATGGATGGCTTCAAATTGGTGTATTGGTTGATCCGCTCACAGCGGCAGTGCTTTTTTTCGTGGCTTGGACGATTTTGATGATAACCCTTTACAGTGTAGGCTATAACAATTTTGGCCAGCCTGATGGAGAGGAGGACCGGCCCGGTCTGCCCCCCAAGGGAGCCTATCTGGATGGCAACAAAGATCATAGAGTCCCCTCTATCGAACCGCTTTATTCCCGATTTTTTGCATTTATCAGCCTTTTTGCTTTCGGCATGTACACCCTGGTTATCTCTGATAACTTGCTGACCTTATTTGTAGGCTGGGAGATCATGGGGCTGTGTTCTTATTTGCTGATTGGCTTTTGGTTTGGAAAACTATCAGCCCGGGCGGCCATGATCAAGGCATTTCTGGTCACCAGGGTCGGTGATGTTTTTATGCTGCTGGGGATCGCCTACCTTTATTCTGCAACTGGCACCCTTAATTTCAGGGAGATATTTTTCAACGAGGAGCTGCTGCATCACTTAGCTACCCAACCTGCAAATTTCCTGGGACTTTCCACAGCCGGACTGATCGGAATCCTTCTGTTCATTGGAACAGTGGGTAAATCTGCCCAGTTCCCGCTTCATGTCTGGCTTCCAGATGCCATGGAAGGCCCAACACCAGTTTCTGCAATGATTCATGCCGCGACCATGGTCTCTGCCGGTGTTTATTTGGTGATTCGGATCTTCCCGCTGCTCAGCGCGGGTGCAGTCGAAGGTGGACTGACTTCACCTATGCTGGTCATGGCTATCATAGGTTCTTTCACTGCGCTTTTCGCTGCCACAATTGCCGTGGCTCAAAATGACATCAAGAGAGTCCTGGCCTATTCTACAATCTCTCAACTTGGTTATATGGTGGCAGCCGTCGGAATCGGCGCTTATGTAGCAGCTGCATTTCACCTGGTTACCCATGCTTTTTTTAAGGCTCTTTTGTTTTTGGGTTCCGGGTCTGTCATTCACGGCATGGAGCATGGAGTTTATCATACCGGGGACCATGTGGATCCCCAGGATATGTTCAATATGGGAGGGCTGCGCTCCAAGATGCCTGTGACTTTCTGGACATTCCTGATCGGCGGGCTTGCCTTATCCGGTTTCCCGATCATCACCGCCGGATTCTGGTCCAAGGATGAAATCTTCGCGGATGCCTTTGCCAACGGACACCTGGTTGTTTTTATCACTCTTGCACTGGCAGCTCTTTTAACCGCTTTTTACACCATGCGCCAGATCACCCTGACTTTTCTCGGAAAACCAAGGACAAAATCTGCAGACCACGCGCAGGAAACACACTGGACCATGACCACACCTCTTGTGGTTCTCTCTGTTTTTGCAATATCATTTGGATGGCTGGGTATTCCTGAGCATTTCCCAATTCTGGGTGGGGTGATACCTAACTGGCTGGGTGAATTTATAAGCGGCAGTCTCCCCCACCACCTGGCTGAATTCGAGTTCTCCTGGATTCCCTTGGTAACATCTTTGGTTGTGGCTCTGGGTGGTTTATTCCTGGGTTGGATGGTTTACCGGGATCTGCCCCAGGGAGCGGATGATCCAGTCCAGAAATGGCTTGGACCTATTTATTCCCTGTTGAAGAACAAATATTATTTTGATGAGTTGTATGACAGGATCTTTGTGAAACCTGCTGAGTGGTTTGCTGAAAAAATCACTTATCAGTGGATGGATCGTTCCGTTATTGACGGGTTCCTGCATGCTGTGGCAAGGGCTGCCGGTTTGGTGGGTTCTTTCCTGCGTGACAAGATCGATCTCCCGATCATCAACGGCTTTGGAGATGCGGTGGGAAAATTCACTGCTAAAGCCGGGGATAGAATCAAAGTGATCCAGACCGGACGGGTCCAGCAGTATATGCTGATTGCCCTGGTGGTAGCTTTTGGAACCCTGGTCTATTTATTAGCAAATTAGAGATATTCTTGTGTATTTCTATGGAGTGAACTTGATGGAATTATTTACAAACAACCTCCTGACAATGATCCTTTTCCTGCCGGCCGGAGCAGCCATTGTGCTGGTTCTCATTCCTGCCCGGAACGAAAAGCTGATCCGCTGGGTGGCGTTACTGGCCAGCATACTGATCTTTATATTATCTCTGGTACTTTGGTTCAAGTTTGATCCTACCGGGACTGGGTTCCAATTTCAGGAACAGGTGAATTGGTACCAGATTATCAACTCGTCATTCCATCTGGGAATTGACGGGATCTCCCTGACAATGGTTTTGCTGACAACCATCCTCACACCGCTGGCAATCTTGACTTCTTTCAGCATCACTGATCGGGTCAAGGCATATATGATCCTGTTTATGCTTTTAGAAATGGGTATGCTGGGAGTTTTCCTTTCTCTGGACCTGCTTCTATTCTTTGTCTTCTGGGAATTCGGCTTGGTGCCGATGTACTTCTTGATCAATCAATGGGGAAGTGAAAAGGGAGAACGGACTCTCTGGAAGGGGGTTACGATTAAATCCAGGACCTATGCCTCGATCAAGTTCATGATTTTTACCATGGCAGGTTCGCTGGGTCTTCTCCTGGCTATCCAGATGATTGGTGTCTCGGCAGGCACATTTGATCTTCCTGTGCTGTTTTCAATCTGGAAGGATGTACAAGGCAGTTTCTTTGGCCTGGACATGAACACTGTGAAGACGATTGCTTTCTGGGCATTTACAATAGCTTTTGCCTTGAAGGTTCCGGTATGGCCTTTTCACACCTGGCTTCCTGATGCACACACTGAAGCTCCCACTGCGGGATCGATGATCCTGGCCGGTGTGCTTCTGAAATTGGGAGCCTATGGCTTCATCCGGCTTGTGCTTCCGCTCTATCCCGATCAGTCCCAGCAATATGCGGGGATCCTGGCTTTCCTGGCGGTGGCGGCGATAGTCATTGGTGCCTTGAATTCCTTCGGTCAGGAAGACTTCAAACGTCTGGTTGCCTATTCTTCCGTTAATCATATGGGCTTTGTCATACTGGGCATTGCTGCGGCAGCCCGGCTTCAGGGTGGGGAAAATGCTACCCTGGCCTTAGATGGAGCTGTCCTGCAGATGTTCAACCATGGTATAAGCGCTGCTGCAATGTTTTTCCTGGTAGGGGTAATCTATGAAAGGACTCATACCAGAGAATTGAGCAAGTATGGAGGATTATTTCCCCTGGTGCCGGTTTATGGCGGGGTGCTGCTTTTTAGCTCGATGGCAGCACTTGGCTTACCCGGTCTGAATGGTTTTGTCTCTGAATTCTTGGTAGTCCGGGGCGCCTGGCCGGTATTTTCGGTATATACGGCTATAGCGATGATCGGGTTATTCTTTACTGGAGCTTATGTTCTGAAGAGCCTGAAGAAGGTGTTGCACGGACCCTTAAATGAGACCTGGCAGGGCAAACTGTCCGATATTAATACCCGGGAATTGATGGTTGTTGTTCCCCTGATGGCCCTGATGCTCTGGATCGGCATCTGGCCTGCATGGATTTTAAAGATAATCAACTGGACTGTGGAGTTGATATTTTAGCGTTGGACTCAATTTTAAGGCTGAGGTGACGAATGCATTTCCCAATTATCAGCGTTATCGTATTAACCCCTATAGCAACTGGCTTGGTGTTATTCATGCTCCCCGGAGAGCGGAAGACCCTGATCCGGATGACAGCGCTTTTAGCGTCTGTGGTTGATCTGGCTCTTTCTGTATGGGTATATTTCTCGTATGACTTGAGTGCAGGAGGATATCAATTTGTCGAGAAATTCACCTGGCTGCCCCAGTTGGGTATCTCCTATCATGTAGGTGTTGATGGCATGAATGCCCCTTTAGTCCTGCTGACTGGCGTGGTCATGTTTACCGGAGTAATGATTTCCTGGGGTATAGACGACCGGCCCCGTGAGTTCTTTGCCTTTTTATTCATCCTGGCGACCGGTGTTTTCGGTGTTTTTGTGTCCCTGGATATGTTCATGCTGTTTTTCTTCTATGAGATTGCTGTCTTCCCTATGTATCTATTGATCTCGATCTGGGGCTGGAAACAAACCCGTGAATACGCCGCTATGAAGCTAACTTTGTACCTGTTTATAGGATCAATTGTGGCTTTAGTTGGCGCCCTGGCGATGTATTTCGTATCGGGTGCTGGCAGTTTTGATATGCTGGTCCTTCAGGAGGCTAATTTCTCAATCCCCTTCCAGCGCCTCTGGTTCCCATTTGTCTTTCTAGGTTTTGCCGTGCTGGGTGGTATCTGGCCTTTCCACAACTGGAGCCCCGATGGACATGTGGCTGCACCAACAGCAGTATCGATGTTTCATGCTGGTGTTTTGATGAAATTAGGCGCTTTTGCAGCCCTGCGGATCGGTATAATGCTCCTGCCACAGGGAGCAAAATTCTGGATGCCCTATGTCATCATCTTGGCGCTGGTGAATGTCGTTTATGGTGCTTTTATCGCTATGCGGCAGAATGATTTAAAATATATGGTTGGTTTTTCTTCTGTCTCCCACATGGGGCTGGTTATGATGGGTTTTGCAACCCTGACGAAAACCGGAATGATAGGGGCAGGGGTGCAGATGTTCTCCCACGGAATCATGACAGCGCTTTTCTTTGCTGTTGTGGGCATGATCTACGATAGAGCTCACACCAGGCAGATTGACGAACTGGGCGGCTTTGCTAAGAAGATGCCTCTGGTAGCAGTTGCCTTTATCGTTGGTGGTCTGGTTTCTATGGGGATGCCGGGATTCTCCGGCTTTGTGGCAGAATTCCCAATATTTATGGGGGTCTGGCAGACAACTCCCTGGATAGCTGTCGTGGCTTCCATATCTATTGTTATAACGGCATCCTACATCATCCGTATCATCACGGATGTATTTTTTGGAAAAATGCCTGAATCCTATGCGGAGAAGATCAGGGATGTATCGCTGCGGGATAAGATTGC
>CAZVIH010000106.1:0-39524 GCA_964627755.1 uncultured Anaerolineales bacterium | reverse complement strand
GTATTAGATCACAGCTGGAGCAGATTACGATTGGAATTATCAGCAAAAGAAAAAATCCTGGTTGTTTTTTCATAAATATCCGGTTATTGATTTTCACATTTTGTAGTAAAAGGCCAGGGATTGGCCCCGTGTTTGGTCTGGAACCATTATACATGGATTTTATTACTGGTTTCTGCAAGATAATTCTGGGTCGATTGATTTTAAACGCAGTCCGCTTAAGAGGGGAGTGGAGAGTATTTAGTAGAATGAAAGAGGCTTGAGTGACCAGTAATCAGTAAGGGCGACTCACCGGGTCGCCCTTATATAATAAAGCCGCTGGTTATTTTATGATGACAGATTCCGCCAGCGTATGGAAGATTTCCAGATTGGCCTGGTCCACCCGCTGGTAGTCAACCTTCCAATTCTCTGGGTCAGCAATCTCAACCATGTTGGGGAAGCCTGTGACCCTCAGCCAGTTCAGTTCTTGGTCAAAAGCCATGATCTCCCGCAGATAAACCCGTTCTGTCTGGGCTGTATCGGACAGGGTGGCAATATATTCCAGTCCCTGGAAATCTCCCACTGAAAGCTCTCGGACCCGGATGGTCAGGGATCGGGCTGTGGTGACTGATTCGCCATCCTGCATTTCAAGCAGCTCCAGATAGGATGTGATCCAGCCGCTGTTGATATAGTCATCCCAGGTTCGGCCTTCAATATTCTCAAAGTATTGAATGGTGATGTAATAGGAATCAGGGATGGAAGTGATCTGTTCGGTCCGGTCCGTGCCGTAGGGATAAACCAGATCTGATCCCACTTCCAGGCGCAGAGAGCCTTCTGATTCGTATACTTCTGGACCATACCAGGTTGAGGGGTATAAGTACCTGAATCCGAAACCTTCGTTGGTGTATTCAGTCCAATCTCCAAAGGGATTTTGTGTTACCTCAGGTGATGGTGTGGGATCTGGCATTTCCTGGATCGTTTTGGTTGGAAGAGGGCTTTGTTCGTCCGAATTGTCCGGAGCAGCTGCTGAACAGGCGCTCAAAACCAGGCCAGTCATTAAACTGGCCAGAATTGCGAATTTGAGGGGGGAATATTTTAAATTTAATGGGTTTTTCATATCTTTCTCCTGTTGTTAAAGAAGCGCTGTAACGAGGTATATCTTACCTCATTACAGCCAATAACAGAAAGACACTTGAGGATGGTTTTAATTCTTAAATGAGGGTTCTGTTTCATCAAAGGGAACCCAACTCTCATTTATGGATCAACAATTCCTTTATTGCTTAAATGCGAAGGTCCCGTACCAGATCAGGAAGCCCAGGTGCATTACAACCGCAGATCAGCCCATGGTGGTAATGATGCCGAGTGTGAGAGAATTCTCGCCTTCGATCTGGCTTTCCTTCTTATTAGATCCAGCAATACATCCTGCCTGGTCTATTCATTGGATTGCAATGAATGGGTGCTAAAAAAGTCCCACATCAAAGCCGTGGCGTTGATATCCGGGTTTGTATATCCGGCGATCCAGACCGGCAGCTTTTCTCCACCCGGCCAGGTATGGCCGCCATCATTGATACGATAGAACACTACCTCCCCGCCTTTCTCACAGCCATGATAGGAAATCCGGCTGATTTCATTTGTTATCTGAGCAGTCTGCGGGGAATCGGTACAGGTATTAAGGTCTGCCCAATTGGCAGCCCAATCCTCCACAGGCAGGAACTCAAATCGATCATCGCGGGAGGGTCCTCCGAAGTAGGGAACGATCGCATCTTCCACACCATGAAACGCTATCACTGGCATGGGGTGGGCAGGATGGCAGTCTTCCCCGGGGTATAAATAAGCTCCTGCTACCCCGCCGATGGCGGCGATCTTTTGTGACAAATCGCAAGCCAACAGATCAGACATCCCTCCTCCATTGGACATCCCGTTGGCATAAATACGGCCAGGATCAATATTGTAGGTTTGAGCGAGATGATCGATCAGGTCTGAGATGAACCGCAGGTCCTGATTTGTCGATGCTGTGCCGTCAGAACTGGGCCCTGTATTCCAGCGCAGTGGAAATCCGGTTCCCTGGGGATAAACGACCAGGAATCCATGTTCGTCGGCCAGTTTGTTCCAGCCGGTCATGGATTGCTGATGGGCTGGCCACTGCACAAATCCATGGATGCTGATCACCAGAGGAGTTGCCCGGGCGGGATCGTAGGAATCCGGGATGTATAGCAGATATTTCCGGGCCTTAGCGCTTGAAATGATCCGGCCGTTGGTCTTGAATTGGGTAGATAATCCGATGATAAAAATGATTATCAGACCCAAAACGATTAACCGGATGATTTTGTTTATTGATTTTTTCTCAGCCATAATTTATTCGCAATTTTATTTGTATTTTGGGTTGTGTGTCATCAGGCTTATAGATCACGCTTGATCCATCGATAAAACGCGCTTCGCATCCCCGATTCGAGCAGCCAAATTTCATCTTCATCCTGAACAACACGAATGATGGCTTCTGCAAAGAAATTTAAAAATAACCACCTCACCAGGTCTGCCCGTTCTTGGGTGCCGTTTGCTGTTGAAGCAGGTTCTAATACCTTCCCGTATTCAAATTTCCCCGCGGCTGTTTCTACTGGCAGGATGAATCTGACGATTGCTGTTGTCTCATCTACGATATATGGACCAGATGCGAAGGGACGATTGACCACTTCTGCCCGGGAAGCTAACACATCTGCTCGATAGCGCCCATTGACAAGATAGATCGAATAACCGCCTATAGTACTTTCCATAAATTCAAATACCATCTGGTGGATGTTGGCTTCGGAGAAATCCGAAGGTAAAGATAACCCAGTCCGAATTTGGGCAAGGCCAATTTCCTGGATTCGCTGCTCGATGGCGTCGCAATAGAACAAATTGTCGAGTGCTTCACGTAATCTATCTTCCCGAGAAAGCGGCATAAAAAACTCGTAAATCAGGACACTCGGTGATACTTCTAAGATATAGTCTGTGAACAAGCGTTTTTTCTGGTGCAGGAGTTCTTCAAAATCAGCTAAACGCACCCGGAGAATTTCGGGCTTTACAAAATACTTTCCCCCTTCTTCGTAAACAATATCACTCAATCGATTGATAATATTTTCTTGAGTCTCAGCGATACTCCAGCCTGTTTCAGAAGAAAATTCTTCTAGTGAAAAAGATTTTTTCTCTTGAGCGTGGGTAATAAGATAATTAAAAGCCTGTTTAATACGATTGTTTTTTATCATTGATGATAGTCCTGCTTAGCTCGAACGCCTGTTGATAGGGTCTGTTGGTGTTAGGGATACCCTTATCAATATTATATATAGAAAATCCGGCAGCCAGGTGGAATGGGGGTTAAGAGGTTTTATTTATCTTACCTAAAGTTAAAAAACGACACCAGATACAAGAATTATATTTGCATAGGGGGTGTATTCCCCTGTGCGGATGATCGCCCGTGATGATTTTGTCAGCTCCTTGAAATCTGGATGAGGTACAAAATCAACGGGAATGTCACCGATCAAACCTTGAATTTCATTAAGCATATCAGGGCTGATTTCCTTCATTTCCTCAGCAATGATAACCTTTTCCACCTTCATTTCTGAAAGGACAACCCGGAGAGTATCAAGAAAACCGGGGATTCCTTGTGTGAGAGCCAGATCGATGCGTTGAACCTCTTGAGGAATGGGTAAACCAGCATCGGCAATTGATAACATATCCATATGCCCAAGCGCAGCAATCACGGCAGAGATTGGGGCATTAATAATTCCTGTTTTTTTCACTGCTCCTCCTGATGTTTAAGAAATTCAGTAATATCGTTCCGGGTAGGCAGAGATGGCTGAGCTCCCCTTCTTGTAACAGTGATTGCGGCAGCTGCAGTTGCGAAATAACATGCATCACTTAACGATTTTCCTTCAACCAGGCCAACAGCGAGTGCCGCCACGAAAGAATCTCCAGCCGCAGTTGTATCCAGCACATCAACTTTCAACGAAGGTATAGTGATCACGCCTGGATTGTTATCAACGATCATCACCCCGTTTTCACCCAGGGTAGTCACAACTGTATTTACCCCCCTTTTGATTATGGTCCTGGCCGCTTCTTCTACCGCTGAGTTCCCGGAATCCAAATATCCTGCTATTTGTAGTACCTCGTGTTCGTTTGGCACTATGACATCTACCATCGATAATAAATCCGGATCCAGTGATCTCGCTGGTGCAGGATTCAACACAACCCGTATGTTTTGGTCTTGGGCAAGTTTGGCAGCTTTATAGATTGTTTCAATGGGTGTTTCTAAGGGCATGACCAGGATATCAATCTCCCCGATTTTTTCCCATGCTGACTGGATAAGCTCCGCAGTCAAAGTGAAGTTAGCACCGGATGCAACAGCAATACTATTTTGACCGCGCTCATCCACTGTGATCATAGCCACGCCAGTAGCGGTGTTTTCATCGATGGAGATGGTATCGGTATTCACACCTTCGGAAGCCAAATTGCCAACCAACATTTTTCCATAAGTGTCGTCTCCAACCTGGCCAATCATAGTGACTGCGGCCCCCAAACGGGCTGCGGCCACTGCCTGGTTTGCTCCTTTCCCACCTGGAAAGGTCCCAAAATTACCCCCCAGGACGGTCTCACCAGGTTTTGGTATCTTTGGGACCTGGACCACAAGATCCATATTTAAACTTCCAACGACAACAATTTTTATCACTTTATCATTTGCTCCAGGTATGTTTAATTTTATTATTCTATGATCCAGAGATCCTTACCTCATTGACAGATTAAGTTATTTAATAAACATCACATGTGATGATAATTTTGCCAGCCCATGTAAGTTGCAAAAGCCTCGTCAAGCGCATCAGCCACGTTCCCCAGGGTCATACTCTATCTGTTGGTGGAAATATACCTCTTCCAAATTGGTCTTTCCTAAGAATGAAGGACATTTATTTAGAAAAAATTCACCAACAAGGATTTTAATCTAATTCAAGCTGGGGTTTGATGGCCGCTGTCCAAATGGCATAACCTTTTTTGTTCGGATGGATGCCATCATACTTGTATAAGTTGCGGTTTGGTTTGCCATCTTGGTTGAGTAATTGGTGGTTGAAATCGATAAAAAGTAAATTTGGGTTGTCTTGGGTGTAATTCTGAATAAGTTGATTGGCTTCGTTGGCAATAGGCCAAAACTTTTGGCGTGTGGGTGTGGGTGTGATTGCTATATAATAAATTTTTATGTTTGGCAAAGCTGCCTGAACACCTTCAACAAAAGTCTTATAACCCTCAAAAATCTGGCGGGCAGTGTCAGGTCTATTATCTGTGGTGTCGTTAGTGCCAGCAAATAAGACAATCGCACGAGGTTGATAGGGCAGAACGATCCGATCCAGATACTTCACCATATCCCGCATATATGACCCACCAAAACCACGATTGATGATTGGTAGGGGGGACATATCCTGTTTTAAGGTCGACCAGAAATTGATGCTGGAGCTACCAATAAACAGGATCGATTTTTTTGCAGGCGGGTGGAGTTGGTCTTGTTCTTCGAATTTTTTTATTGTGCTTTCCCAGGCATCCGGGTCCCCTTTTTTGGCCTTATAGCTGGATTGGATGAGCTCCATAAAATCGAGAATATGCTGCCAAAAATTTTTTTTGGGTTCCATTTTATGTACCCTCCTTGTCTTGTTGGGATACGATTGTGAAAACTCACAAAGAATGCCTTTATTATATGCCCAATCCATTTTCGAATATCGATAAGTGGTAAATCTAATAACTTGCTTAAACAAACAAATCCGCATCACGGATTTGTTTGTTTAAGCAAGCGGTATTGGGCCCGGATCTATCTGGGCATTCCTGGGGAATAACATCTAAAAAATCAGGAAGATAAGCTTTTTTAACTTAGTTTAAAAGCTAGTTCTTTACGGCGAGAGCTTTTTTTAGGGTTCCAAGGAATTCATCCAGTGGTACCTGGTGGACTCGGGCTGCCCACTCAACTGTGATAGCTCTGGTTAACATGCGGCGAAAGGAATATCCAGCTACTGGTTTTATACCAAAGATCCCCATTACATCTGCACCATCACCATACTCTTCCAGAATTTCTGACACACGAGTATTCTTTGTAATTTCCATAACGATTCTTCTGTCCTTTTAAGATTCCTTTTTAAGCTAAAGATTATTAACACTGGCAAGCGAATGTATCGGATGATTGTTCTGCTCTATCATCAAATCCCTCTTCCCCCATTCTAAGGGTGATTATAGTAACAGACTTATTGGTTTCCGGGTCATAGAAAGGTATTAGAACTATTTGGATTGGATAGCAGGCTCACCTGGCAGGACAGTCATTAAAAGGAAAATCCGTTTGATAGAATTATCAAACGAATTTTTAGGTGGGTGGTATTGGACCCATCTCGAACCAGATTCTTCCTCATTTTGGGTCAAAAGAGGAAGAGTATCTGACAGAATCTTAGTCTGAAGTATCCTTAGAGTCAAGTAATGCTGGCGTTACCTATCGGCAACCAAATTTTATTTTCTACTGCCTATATCAGGTGATCGATCTATGGCTCCAGCCGGATCAGGATGGGATAATCCTTGATCAGCAGGTTTTCGATGACTACATGACCGCTCTCGATCCTGAAATCAAGTTCCTGTTCAAATCCGAAGAGGGAGTCAATTCCGACAACTCTGCCAGCACCAAGCTCCGGGAGCGTTACTGAGGTTTCAATGCCTGGATCATATTCGGTTGCGATCCCATCTCTCCAAACAGCGATCAGTCTATTTCCTTCAGGATCAGAGAAGGAATAACTGTTAAATTTGTCCTCGATGCCCAGGACCTCAACCGGCGTAAATTCAGGTTCCATATCATCTATGACTGTGTTGAAAACAGGCTCTGCAAAAAACCTCGATCCCATACTCACCCACACACCTTCCCCCAAGTTCATTAGGAGAACTCTAAGGGTATATTTATTCGCTTTGATTTCACTGTATTCCCAGGGCTGGCCTTCCACAACCTGGTTGCCATAGGCATGACCAACCTCATCGGCGTGATACTCCCCATTAAATCCATGTGATTCGGCAGTATCTTTAATTTCCTGAAGAAACTCAGCATAGCCGTAATAGTAATCAACGAACTCTTCGTATTCTGGAGAGGTACTATACATGGGATGGAAAGCGACTACATCCACCAGCGGTATAATCTCTGATTCTAACAATTGGAACAGGTACCATTGGCTGCTTCCGTAGCCCCCGTAGTGCGTATCGGCAACACCGCCAATCACGATCTTGGCTTCTGGATATTCTTCCCGGATTACCGGCACAGTTTGTTTGACAAGTTCTATATAGTCTGCCACATCAATCCCCTGAGGGCACCACCAGCGCAGTTCCGGCTCATTCCAGATTTCATAGTATTCCACCCGGTCTTTGAAGTGGTTTACGGTAAAACGGACATACTCCAGATAGCGATCGATCTCAGCCTGGGTTGTGAAGCGAAGTTTAGGCACATCTCCCATTCTGTTGTAAAAATCTTTATCCCAGAATGTAAGGACCATAGTGATATCCATCCCATTATCTGCCATTCTGGTGATGACCTCGTCGTGTTCGGGGTAGACAGAAAATTCAGGTTGTTCCCATTCCACACGGTTACATTCAATCCCTTCTATCCCTACCCTGACCCTTGTAACCCCCTGGGTAGTCAGCCAGATATCGAAGGTCTCAGGATCGGGGTAGCGGAAGTTGTCAAACTGGCCCCCGATATGGTTGCTAGTGATTTCATTCGACCATAATGGTTGGATCTGAATTCTGGGATTACCATTATCTAATTGGATCACCTGGGTGGATACCTCTCCACCAAAGGGTCTGGAAAATGTCCCCGCGTTTCCTTCTTGATCCAGGGCAATGGCAGTCAGGAAGGGGCCTGTCAGCGGTGACCCTTTTTCGAATTTGAACAAACCAGAAGAATCGGCTGCTACCTGACCTTCATATATCTCCCCCCCATTGGTACTGGTTGAAAATATATCCACACGGCAGTTGGCGCAGGTAGCACCGGCAGCCATCCCGGCAGCCAGATCAAAATCAAGGATTACCGGGGAAACCAGGTGGCTGTAAGCTTCTTCCGGTAGGTGAATATTCAGTATTGTGTGACCATAAATGGCATTCTGCGAAATTGTATTCTTGACCGCTTTTACAGATGATAAAAAGATTCCCCAATTATTATACGCTAGGATGTTATTGGGGCCGATGATGTTATCATGCGCGTCTTCACTGATTACTATCCCAAATTCATGATTGCCTAAATCTGGAGTTCCTTCAGCATCGGTGCCAATCAGATTTCCTGTGATGATATTATTTTTAGTTTTTAAACCGTAGATTCCAATGCCCATAAAATTATTGATGATTAGATTTCCCTGTCCATATGGACCGTTTCCTGTATTGCGATCCCCACCGATGATATGGTCTTCACCTTCCAGGCCAATTCCAGGGCCAGAGAAATTTGAGATTTGCAAGCCCATAATCTTGTTATTATTTCCATCAGCGATTTGGAGGCCAATTACAAATTCATCTGTTATATTACTGCCATCCAGGATCACACCGGCGTTGCTGGCATCGATGGTCAGCCAATTTACTCGTATGAGGGGCAGTGCTTCTGAAATGAATATTGTTTCCGGATTGTCTGGCGGGAAGAAATTGGGATCAAAAAGGATCGTATCACCAGTCTGGGCTAGATTCAGGGCCTCACGCAAGCTGTCTGGACCGCTGTCCGCATTACTAGTGACGGTTCTGGTTATCCCAACCGGTGGAGCAGGCTCCTCTGGTGGTTGCTCTGTGGACTCATTGAGCTCATCATGTTGATCTACCGGCTCGGTTGGTGGTTGAGTGGACTCATTGACCTCATCACGTAGATCTACCGGCTCGGCTGGTTGTTGACAGGAAGTTAAAGAAACGATGAATATTAGGAGTGGCAGTACGCGAAAAGCTTTCACGATCTTATCCTTTTTTGGCAGTGAATAGAGTAAAAGGCTGAGTTAATTTCCCAAAGTGCAAATTATTTCAAAGTGAGTTGATATTTATTGTACTTAGAAAAGGAAGAAAATCATATAGGAAGAGGTCAGGGAAAATGCGTTTCGAGCGTTTTTAGAAATCCAGCAATCCTTCAATTTTCCCCGATTCTCAAACTTCTTCTTGTGGGCGCGAATGGACTCGAACCATATTCCTTCTATACCTGATTGAGCATGCGATAAATGATCAATGGCATTATTCTTCTCCTAACAAGACTAGCATATTAATTGGTTAAGGAGTGATCGTGATATCAATTACTCAAAACTCAAAATATATGTCCCAGGAATTGCCTGATTTGTGAACATCAATTCAATAATAATTGATCCTTGTTGTGGTGTTTCTAGATCATTAATTTTAAATCTCAATGGTTCTGGCAAACCTTCACTATCCATGCCATCACCAATGCCGATGCCAAAAAGGTCTTCAATAAAAATCTCAGTGGACTCACCATGGCTTTCCATATCCCATTTGAAATGCTCAGTTAGCAGTTGTGTTAAATAATCGAGTCCAAGCTCTCCAGAATCTTGATACGCTAAACCCTGGATGGTCTCCTCAATACCTGATGCCATATATAGATTAGCTACTGATCCTTCCGCTACATTGGAAACTAAATTACCACTCTGTGAAAACTTACTCTCACCAGACCAATAACCTGATTCCCAGTCAATATCATTGATTGTGAATTCTAGGCTCATTTGATACCCTTCTAGACAAACTATCTCATTACATCCTGAAAATGTGCCTTCTAATACTCCTTTGAGAGGACGGATTTCAATTTCGACTGTCTCGGATATTTCGTAAGTTTTCTGATCTTTAAAGCTTGATTCTTCCTGGGTTATTACTTCATAACTATAGTAAGATCCGCTAGCAATAGCAGTCACATCCGCGATACCTAATTCTTCACCTGCAGTGAAAACTGTTTTCGCTTCACCTTCACCATCCGACACGCCAATTGTTGGATTGACTTCTCCCAGCTCATTAGAAGTGAACTCCACGTTTTGATCAGGAAAAGTGGCACAACCAATCAAGACTGTTGATGTTACTTCTGTGTTGCCCTCAGGTGGTAATTTGGATTGGGCAGGTTCAAGGATTAGGCTAGGCTGGCAGGATGGAGAAATTTCCTTTACAGTTACTTCTTCAACCTGCCCTCCACATTCAACATATGTCACTTTGATTTCACTAGTCAACACTTGGCAATCGTTTTCGCTGCACATGACATCGGATTCATTTTGTTCTATGTCAATTTTCCCGCAACGACACGGAGTTAAGATACATTCCGGGCTAATATATCCTTTTTCAAGATATGCGGCGTAGGAGGAAAAGTGCTCCAAAAAGAAGGTAAGTGTTGATGTTTCTGGATCATACTCTAAGGTAGTATTGGCAAGATGCATGGATTCTTCATCAAAGTCAATTTGATAAAGGATAGGCACATAACCTTGTCTAAAATCGATATTTCGAATAGAGATTTTTATTGGTGTCTTGAAGGATAAATTATCCGGGCCTAGGTCAAGAGCTGCGATTAACTGATTCTCATCGGTGTCATGCAATCGGTTAATAGATTTAACTGCCTTTGGATTGATCTTTTGGAAGATAATTGTGGTTTCCTGCTCTACAGCTCCTGCTGGAACAGTCAATGTTATGTCTTGAGAAAGATTATACGTCCCGTCATCCTGATCCGTTATAACTATAATTTGTTCTTTTTTCCCGCAACCACTCAGAGAACAGGAGGGCAGCATGATTAACAGGATAAAAACGGTTATAGTCCAGAATATAGTTTGACGTTGGGATTTCATTGACTCTCCTATTGATATCGAAAGATAAGAAAATCATTTCACATTGTTCATTATAAGTAGTATAGATCCGATTGGGATGGATTTTTTGGAATAATTCCTTCTTATCTGGCTTGAAGTCAGACGCTTATTAAATTAATTTTTGTGGTCCAAATCGTTTGTCTTTTGTTTTTTTCGCACTCTTTAGATAATCCGAAAAGCTCTTTTTTTCATTAACCAAGTATGACCTGTCTTATTTGATTGAAACACTCAATTTCTCAATAATCATCGCTATTATTGTTGATTGTAACCGCTGATCTTGGTAGCCGTCTATAGCGTTAGATATCCGTCTGAATAATCAAAAGGAATGTTAAATGAAAAACCCATCACAACCTCACTATGAGGTTCGAGATGGGACCAAGACAGTGGGCGCGAATGGACTCGAACCATCGACCTCACGGATGTGAACCGTGCGCTCTAACCAACTGAGCTACGCGCCCTGATGCAGGCAAAATTATAGCACCCGGCCAAATCTTTGAAAAGCCTTAAAGCTTCCGGAGCTTCCAAAAGCTCCGGAAGCTTTAAGGGGTTTTATCAAGCAGGTTGATCATTTCCTCCAACAGGGCCTGGTTGGAATCCTGATCCTGTCCCATGTCTGTCAGGCACAGGGCGGCGTAATCTCGGAAGAATATCCGGCTGGTGGATTTAACTGCTGCTGAAACAGCAGAGAGCTGCTGCATGATCTCCCGGCAGTCGCGCTCTTCATCCAGCATGGACTGCAGACCCCGGACCTGGCCCTCGATCCGGCGCAGACGTTTGATCAGCTGCCCTTTGGAATCCTGGTTCTCGATTTTCATAATATATTCCAGCGCACGGCTGGAGTTAACAGCTCGCTCAGGTGAAGGGACTGCTGGTTGGTCTGCTGACCGCCGTTGAATTTCCGCTGGAGGAAGCACCGATCACGGCTCCGGCAGTGATCTTTTTCCGAGTTTCTTTCTCGCCGCAGTGGGGGCAAACCGGAACCTGGTCCGCTTCCGAAAAACGCATCAGTTTGTCAAAAACCTGCCCGCAGCCGGGGCATTGATATTCGTAGATAGGCATACTAATCATCCTTCTTTCTATACTCCCCCCCAGTATACCACAAATCACAAGGGACGAAGCCCTTTTAAAGGACTTCGTCCCTCTGTTCCCACCTGGATTATTGATCCAGCAGGTGCTTGTCAAAGAAGCCTACCAGGGTTTCGCTGTACAGCTCTGGTTCATACTTCTCAAAATTGACATGGCCGGCTTCCTCGATCCAGAGCAGTTCCTTGGGCTCGGCGGCTGCTTCAAAGAGCTGCCTGCCGATCAGCGGACCGATCTTGTCGTCCTTCCCGCCGTGGATGATCAATAACGGGACTGGACTGACATCGGCGATCATGTTCTGGGTGTAGAGCTGCTGGGAATCAAAGTCGCCGATCCGCTCCGCCCAGAACATAATCATCTTGGCCAGCAGCGGGATCACTGCAGAGGGCAGGTCGGTTTCGAATTCAATGAATTTCTGTAATACTGCGTCGGTCAGACCGAAGGCGCTTCCGGTCGCGAGTGCCTGGATGCCGGGATCGGTTGCCGCATAAAGGATGCTGGTCCCGCCGCCCATGGATTCGCCAAAGAGGCCGATCCTGCCCGGGTTTACATCCTTCCTTTCCAGCAGGTAGTTGTGCCAGGCTTCGATGTCCTGGACCTCGTAGAAGCCAAAGGTGATGATTTCCCCGTCGCATTCATCGTGCGTCCGAAAGCTGCCCAGCAGCACGCTGTAGCCAGCCTGGTTAAGGACCTGAGCCTCATAAAGGCCGTCCTGCCGTCCGCCAGGTGAACCGTGCTGGATCATGATCGTCGCCCCATTCTCCCCGGGAATGAACCAGCCAAAAAGGGTAAGCCCGTCGGCCGTTTCCGTGCTGACCTTTTCGAATTCCATCCCGTAGTCTGCCGGGTCTTCCTTCATTTCGGGGCGTTCTTCGGGTGGGTGATAGAGGGTGTCTGCGGCAATGTCGCGGGTCATAACAGCCAGGATGATGAAGATGATCAGGATAAGGACGAGAATGACGATCAAGGTGATCTTTAATCCTTTACTCATAAGTACCTCCGTGGTCTAAAGGAGCGGGCGTTGAATCAATGCTTCCTTGATGTGATGGAGGAGTGTATGGAATGAGCTTTCAGGCAGGTATACCATCGGCTTCAGTCAGGATGAAGGTCCGTGGAACCGCAGTGGAAGGTTGGTGGGCTGGAAGTGTAGGTGGAAACGGGGATGCGGGATCCTTTCCTGATCTCCGCATCCCCGATGGCTTATCTTGTATAGGTTCCTATCAGCTCTGCGTAGGCCAGGATATGGCCTTCCATGGCAGCTTCCAGGGCACCTTTGGCTGTGCCGGCTGGCAGGTCCAGGGTTGTATCCAGGGCATAAAGCTTAAAGAAGTAGCGGTGGGTGCCTCCTGGGGGGCAGGGCCCTCCGTAACCGGTCCGCCCCCAGCTATTATTGCCATCTGTTCCTGCGCTGCCGCCCTGAGGCAGTCCTTCCAGCTCGGGCGATATGTCGAACAGCAGCCAATGGTCCCAGGTGCCAACCGGTGCATCGGGGTCATCCATAATCAGAACCAGGCTGGCCGCTCCTTCAGGGATGCCGGCCCAGGCCAGTTCCGGTGAAATATCATCACCATCACAGCTGAACTGGAGAGGGATGGTTTGATCCTGGGCAAATGCCGGGCTGGTCAAGGTCATTTCATCCATAACTACCTCCTCATCTGGTGATTCTTCTGATTCTGGTTCTTCCGTGGGGGGGAGGGGAGTATTGGCAGGGATCACTTCCTTACCGGCTTCTTCCTCCAGCACAGGGGCAGGTTCGACAGCAGGTTTGGTGGCAGGTGCGCAGCTGGCAGCAAGCACAGCAAGACAGCAGACCAGGATCAAAATTGAGAGCTGTTTTGACATCCAATCCTCCTTTGGTTTTTTTTCATTATATATGAAATCTGATTTGAGCCGGAATGGTTACGAATGAATTAATCTACCTGCAGCAGGACCCGGGCTGGAGCGCCGTCCGATCCTTTGATCTTGAGGGGCAGGCACAACAGGGTGTATTCACCTGCTTCGACTCCCGAGAGGTTCAATCCTTCGATAATTAACACTCCTGCTTCCAGCAGGATCCTGTGCGTGGGCGCCGGATCGGCATAGGGGGCAACCGAAAGGTAGTCTACACCTACAACCTTGATTCCCAGCTCCACCAGGTATGCCGCTGCATCTGCTTCCAGGGCTATGAAATTCTCTTTGAATTCTTTTCCACCATTTGCCCATATTTGGGAGTTGGAGGTTTTGAGCAGAATCCGTTCAGTCCCCTCGGGAATGTTTGCTTGTTGCAGGTCTGCTGCCGAGATTTGGCCAAAAACCGGGAGCTCTACCAGAGAGGCTGCCCCGACCAGCAGATCCAGTGGAAGGTTTTCCACGGTTTGTCCGCCGCTCAGAAAATGCCCCGGGGCATCCACATGGGTCCCAATATGCACAGAGGCGGATAGATGGGTCACATTGGACATTTCTCCATCTACGATTTGACTGATCTTCTTGAGTTCGATCTGCGGATCACCGGGCCAGACCGGTAGATCTTCAGCGATAGTCAGTGAGATATCATACAAGGTCATGTGATTTCCTTTTATTCCTGGGGTCGGAGATATTCTATCCGCTTGGAAAAATGGCTTGGCAGCAGATTAAAGATGTGCGGTACGGTATTGAGCGAGCAGGTCCTGTTCGTGGCCAGGTAATCCAGCCAGAAGATATTTGTGGGAATGGTCCGGTTCAGATAATCTGCCAAGACAGTCCCGAACCGGATCAGTGGTGTATTGAGTGACACTGGATAACGCTGCAGTCCCATCACGTCCAGCATGGTGATGATGATATCCCTGAAGCTCAGCTGCTCCGGGCCGCCGATTTCATAAAGCTCTCTCTTGGTTTTGGGATTGTCCAGGGACCAGGTCAGGATATTAGCCAGATCTTCGATCCACAGGGGTTGTAATAGGGTATCGCCGTTATCCGGCAGGGGAAAGATTATCGGGATGGAGCGGATCATTTGGGCCAGGGCGGTGGTGAAGCGGTCATTGGGTCCGTAAACGATACCGGTGCGCAAGATGGTGTAATCCAGATCGCTTTTTTGGATATGGTCCTCGGCAATAGCTTTGGCTGTCATCAGCGGATAGGCTGAGGCCCGGTCCGCGCCCAGATGGCTGAGAAAAAAGAAACGATCCACATTTGCTTCCTGGGCTGCTTCTACCAGGTTTTTGGTGCCTTGAATGTCGATTTCCAGTAAATTTCCCCTGGCACCAAGAGCTTCCTGGCTGGCCAGGTGATAAACGATATCCACATCCACCAGGGCAGCCCGCAGTCCCCGGGGGTCATTTAAACCGGAAACCGCCGCTTCCACCGGGATTCCTTTGGGCAGATCGGGGGATTTTCTGGTGGGCTGGATTAGGACCCGGATCTCATAATCTGTTTCAAAAAAGTGGCGGGTAAGAGCTTTGCCGATAAAGCCGGTAGCGCCAGTAAGCAGGATTTTCTTCATCTCCCGCATTATAGCATCCTCTGAAATAATCCGGAAATTGCCCTTGAATTCAGGGACTGCTGGCATAAACCTTGCATCCTAATTGATACCTCAAAATTCAGAAAGAGATAAACCTTATGGAAAAAGTTGGTTTTCACTATCGATCCGACAGCGAACACTACTCCGGCAAAGATCTGGGGCAGTGGCTGCCGCGTCTTAAACAGCTGGATGCCTCCTGGATTGTATTAACTGCTCCCACGAATAGGGCCATCCCGGAGGAATTCATCGCCACCCTGAAAATGGAAGCCATTGAACCGGTTTTGCATTTTCAGATCACACCCCATGATCTGCCGGCGGTGGAAGAGATGCTGCTGTTCTTTGAGAATTACAAACGCTGGGGCGTAAAATACGTCATCCTCTTTGACAAAGCCAATCAGCAGGAAAGCTGGGGATCAGAAGCCTGGGCCCAATCGGATCTCACCGAACGTTTCCTGGACGGATTTTTACCCCTGGCAGAAGCTGCCGTGGCTGTCGGTCTGGTGCCGGTTTTTGGCCCCCTCGAGCCGGGCGGGGATTACTGGGATACGAATTTCCTGCGCGGCGCCCTGGACGGGATTAAACGCCGGGCTTCAAAACCATTAATGTCCCGCCTGATCCTTTCGGCTTACGCCCGGATCAATAACAAACCCCTTTCCTGGGGTGCTGGCGGACAGCAGAGCTGGCCAGAGACCCAGCCCTATTTCACACCAGAAGATTCCCAGGACCAAATGGGGTTCCGGATCGCCGATTGGTATCTGACCCTCTCTGAGACCGTCCTGGAAAAACGGCTGCCGATCCTGCTGCTTGGTGTGCAGGGACCAGCGCCTGAAGGCGAAGATCTGACTGAATACCTGATTAATGGAGCCCGTTTGATTGCCCGCCAGGAGCTAGAAGGAATCAAACCTCTTCCGGAAGAAGTGATTGGGGGTGCTTTTCAAACGTTAACTGGATTAGATGAATCCAGCTGGTTCAGCCCGGAAGGATCACCAAAACCAGTAGTGATCGCTTTCAGCAATGAAGATGAAAATCAGCCGAGAGCCAAGTCTGCTGCTGATTTCCGGATTGCCCATTATTTACTGCTGCCCAGCTTTGAGTGGGGGGTAGCGGATTGGCATTTGAATATCACCCGGCCCTTTATCAAGCGCCACCGTCCAACAGTGGGATTCTCGCTGGAGGAGGCCTTCCAGGCCAGGGAGGTGACAGTGGTGGGCGGGAAAGAACATTTTTCGGAAACTGATATCAATCAACTGCGCAACCAGGGCTGTGTGGTCCGGCGAGTTGAGGGAGATGGTACAAAAATTGCATCATTATTGGCTGCAATCTAAGAATTACCTGATCAACAAATGCCCAAGGTATGGGTTTAAAGCAAGGAGAGACCACTATGTTTAACGATAATCTTTTAGATCAAAGACTCAGGGACTGGGGAGAAAACCCCCCTTATATGCCCGTCATTAAAGTGATGGGTCTGGGTGGAGGCGGCAGCAATGCCGTTGACCGCATGATCCATTTTGGGCTAACTGGGGTCAATTTTATCATTGCCAATACCGACCGCCAGGCCATGGCATTCAGCCATGCACCCGTTAAACTTCAGCTTGGTCCTGAACTGACCCGCGGCCTGGGCGCCGGTGGAGATCCCAGTGTGGGGGAAGCCGCTGCCCTGGAAAGCAAAGGTGATATCGCTATGGCTCTGGAAGGGGCCGACATGGTCTTTCTGACTGCGGGTATGGGCGGCGGCACGGGAACTGGATCCATCCCTGTAGCAGCCCAGGTTGCCAAGGAAATGGGTATTATTACCATTGCCGTAGTCACTAAACCTTTCGGATTTGAGGTTGGTGGACGACAGAAGAACGCTGCTGAAGGTCTCTCAAAATTGCAGCCCCATGTCAACACCTTGATCACCATCCCTAACGAGCGCCTTTTACAAACTGTGTCTGAAAAGGCCACTTTATCGGAAGCGTTCCATCTGGCGGATGATGTTTTACGCCAGGCGGTGCAGAGCATTACTGAACTGATCACCCAACCCGGTGTGATCAACGTTGATTTTGCCCATATTGAGCGGGTTATGAAATTGGGTGGGGGAGCCCTGATGAGCATCGGCCAGGCATCCGGCCAGGACAAAGCTCTCAACGCTGTCAAACAAGCCCTCTATCATCCGCTGCTGGAAGATATTTCCCTTTCCAATGCCTCGGGATTAATCGTGAACTTCACATCCGGAACCGATTTGACTTTGATGGATATCAGTCAGGCCTTGAACTATTTGCAGGAGCAGATCCCCCCTGATGCCGAGCTGATCTTTGGCACCACTCAAAACAGCCACTCGCAGGGCCAGGTGCAGGTCAACCTGATCGTCACCGGGCTGGGAGCGACCACCTTTGAGGATGTCTTCACTTCCTTTACCCGTCAGGATCGGGAGATACCCGCTCCAATCCAGCGCAAAATTGTCAAACAGGATGGGGATGGAGAAGAGGAATTGGCCGAGCGATTTGATATGGGCCGCGATCCCCTGGATGTGCCGGCCTTTATGCGCCGCCGGGCATACTCCAATATCTCATTAGGTGATTGATCCGGAAAGGAGCTGCAGCTGTGAAAGCCAAACTGATTGACCACATCTCGGAAGAAGTATATAAAAAACATCCTGATCTGAAAGGCATAAAACCCAGGATCACCCCCCGAAAAGGGGATAGCTCCTCAGATACTTTGCTGGTTTATTCAAAATCAGTCTCGGGTCCGGGTGGAAAGAAGATCAACCGCATTGTGCGGGCGGTAGCGGACGAAAACGGGAAGATCAAAAAGATCTCCACCTCAAAATAGACGGAGTAAAGACCATGAAAGCTGTTCTGGAACGCATTGAATATAATTGGTGGAACTTTCACATCCGTGTGATGGATGAATCCCAATGGATCCGCGAGGTATTGCCTAAAGTCACGCAGATCTGGGAAATGAGGGAAGAGGCCACACCCTACCTGGTATTATCAATCCTGGGCTTTCCCCTGGGAGTTGCATTGGGTTGGCTGGCCATTTTATTCAAGTAATCCTTTGGGAAATGAATGATCATTCGGGTTGGGAGATACTCCCAGCCCGAATTGTTATTTTAAGGGACCGAGATTATCAAAATTGTTTTTTCAGTGTTGCTCAGGCACTGACAAAAGTCACTTTCTATCCCTCCCCATATTGACAATGGAACTCTATCTGAATATGATTTGTATATAGTTGTAATTACAGGATAACAACATTACTCTAAGTAATAATTGGAACAATGTTCCGGGCTCCTCTTTAAACATTGTTATTTCCTTCTGATGAGCTAGGCGCTTGAATACCTGCTGTGAATGGCGTGTACCATGTTTGCAGAGGGATCATGACAGAGATTAAAACCATCAACTGGATCAGTCAGGTGAATGAAAGAGGGATTTTCCACAAATGATCATCTTGAATTCCTGAACCTGATCATCAGATACTTCCATCAAATAGAATCCAAAGGAGAGAGAAATGGCGGATGTAAAAGAACTGGGTGTGGGGATGCTGGGTTACGCCTTTATGGGCAAAGCTCATACTAATGCATATAAGAAACTTCCTTATATATTTTACCCACCACCAGCTATTCCCGTGTTAAAAGGCATCTGCGGTCGGAATGAAAGCGCTGTTCAAGAAAACGCCCGGCGTTATGGATACCAGTACGGCACCACTGACTGGAAAAAGCTCATCGAAGATCCGGAAATCCATTTATTTGATAATAATGGACCGAATAATGTCCATGCCGAACCCTGCATTGCTGCCCTGGAGGCTGGCAAACATACTATTGTCGAAAAACCACTTGCCCTGAACCTCGCAGAAGCCAGACAGATGGCTGAGGCAGCCAAAAAAGCAGCCAAACATGGTGTGAAGAGCATGGTGTCTTTCAGCAATAGATTCTCCCCGGCTGTACTGCTGGCAAAAAGGCTGATCGAACAGGGAAAGATAGGTGAGATCTACCATTTCCGGGCCGCCTTCCTGCAAGATTGGTTGATCAATCCTGAGTTTCCCTTGGCTTGGCGGATGGATAAAAGTGTAGCAGGTTCTGGAGTGCTGGGTGACCTTAACGCTCACAGTCTGGACATGGCTCGTTTTCTGACTGGATTGGAAATTACAGAGGTCAGTGGTGTTACGGAAACTTTTATCAAAGAACGCCCCATTCCGCTGGAAGCATCTGGCCTTTCTGGTAAAGGCGGTGCTGAAAAAGGTCCCGTGACTGTTGATGATGCCTCACTTGGTATGTTCCGATTTAATAATGGAGGATTGGGCACGATCGAGGCAACCCGTTTTGCCACTGGACGAAAATCACTCTGGCAGATCGAAGTCTATGGAAGCCGTGGAGCGATCCAGTTTGAGCTGACAGAGAATAATATCTTGCAGTATTTCTCTCTGGATGATCCGCTCGAGACCCAGGGTTTCAGGACCATCCTGGTTACGGAGGCCGAGGTGCATGACTGGATCAAAAACTGGTGGCCCCCGGGACACATGCTTGGCTGGGAGCACCACCACTGCCATACCATTTTCCACTTCGTGAATTCTATTGCCAATGATATCGATGTTGCGCCCTGGGGCGCGAACTTTGACGACGGCCTGGAAGTCCAGCGATTGTTGACTGCCCTGGAACTATCCAATCAGGAAAAATGCTGGATCCCCATGGATCAGATCTAATTCGCCAAATCTTATTAAAACTGGAGAAGACAATGAAAATAGGAATGTTTACTGCCAATTATATGGATACAGACCTGGATAAGGTCTTTAAGATGATGGCCGACTACGGGTACGAGATGGCTGAGCTGCCGGTTTTTTATGGCAACCCCCATTGTGATATTGAAGAAGTCCTAAAGGATGGGGGGAAGAAGATCAAGGATCTGGTTAAGAAATATGATATTCCAATTTCGGCCCTCAGCAACCATACTGACAGCCAGCTTGTTCTTGGCCCTCACACTGTTGATACGGACGGCCTCTACAAGGGTACACCAGAAGAGAAGATCAAGTTCGGGATTGAGAGGATGAAAAGGACAGCTGAAGCCGCCAACGCCCTGGAAGTTCCAGTTGTGTGCGGTTTTATCGGTTGTGAGCGTTTCTCCCGATGGTTCCCGTTTCCGTATCCTCAAGGTTGGGATGAAATGGGGAAGGATTTTGTGGATCGTTGGGGAGAGATCCTGGATGTCTTTGAGAAACAGGGTGTCAAATTTGCTCATGAGCCTCATCCCAATGAATATGTATATAACATCGAAACTGCCCATAAAAGTGTTGAGCTGCTCGATGGTCATAAAGCCTGGGGTTTCAACTTTGACCCCGCCAATATCATCTTGCAGGGCATCGATCCGGTGATCTTTGTTCAAGAGCTGGGTGATCGCATCTTCCATGTGCACGCCAAGGACGGTGAGATCGTGGAACATAATGTCAAGCGCTCCGGCCTTCAGCCCACAGGTCCATGGGACCGGATTGACCGAGGCTTCAGGTTCAGGATTCCGGGATGGGGTTCTGTGCCCTGGAAAAGAGTTATGACCGAACTTGCCCTGGTTGGTTATGATTATGTGGTCAGTTATGAACATGAGGACGTGGTCATGAGTCGGGAAGATGGCATAGAAAAGACCATCGCATATCTGAGGCCTTTGATCATCAAGGGCAGGTACGAAGGTCGGGGCGACAAATTATTCGATTAACGATTAACGAATAATCCTTTCCCATGAGAGCCGATTAAATTTGGCCGCAGGGGAGATTTTACTAAGTTGAGTGACAATAATACCCCAGGAGGGGAACTATGAGCGTAGATACACCTTTATTCCAGGAATTTAAAATTGGCCCCAAGACCTCCACCAATCGCATTGCCCTCAATGCCATGGAGTGTAATGACGCTGATGACCAGGGGAATCCCACTGACCTGACCTACGAAAGGTACAAAAAAGCTTTCAGGGGCGGAGCTGGTGTGATCTTTATGGAAGCCATCAGCGTGGTCGATGAATCCAAAGGACGCATCAACCAGCTCATCGGCACTCGGGACAACCAGGAACCCTTATCCAAATTGATCAAAACCCTTCGACAGGAAAATGATGAGCCTCTGCTCTTCATTCAGCTGACCCACAACGGTGAGTTAGGCAATGCTGAATTTTCCCGCAAGGTATGTGTTAAACCGCTGCCAGGATTTGGTGGAGATTTGCTTACGGAAAAGGAAGTGGAAGTCATCATCGATAAATTCGTCACCTCAGCCAAGGTTGCCCATGACGCCGGTGCTGACGGGGTTGATGTCAAACTCTGCCATGGCTACCTGGGCTCCCAATTCTGCCGTCCTTATAATGATCGAGATTGGAAATACGGCGGCGCTTTTGAAGATCGCATGCGCTTTGCCTATGAGATTTATGAAAGGATCGATAAAGAGATCAATGACCCCAATTTTATCGTTGGTTCCAAAATTTCAGTCTGGGAAGGTTTCCCGGGAGGGATGGGCACTGCTGGCCCGGACACTCCGGTGTTAGATTTCAGTGAGATCCAGAAAATGTGCCAGGGCCTAGAAGAGCGGGGAGGTAAGTATATCCTGCAGTCTGCCGGAAGCCCATCCATTACTCTGGCCCTGACCCAACCTGACAAGGCCATGCCGGATTATGGCTACCTGCATTTTACTTTCCAGAAAGTGATCCGGGATGCTGTTAAGCCTGAGACGGCAGTGATCGGATCAGCATACTCGATCTATGCAGATGGCAGGCTTAAGTATCATGCGGTAAAACCCGAAGAGACCACCTTTGTTCATTGGGCCAATAAGAACATCAGCGACGGTTATGTGGATCTGGTTGCTATTGGCCGCCAGTCCCTGGCAGATAGCGAACTTCCTATAAAACTTAAAGAGGGTAGGGAAGACGAGATCCGGTGGTGTAATGTTTGTGATAACTGTGTTGAGCTGCTGATCAGGCAAATGCCGGTCGCCTGCGCAACCTATGAAAAACCTTATGCCAAAGCCCTCTCTGAGGCTCGGAAGAGAGAAGGAAAACTGAAAGAGAAAAGGACCTAGCTCTGGTCATCTCTTATTTACCTGCAAACCCCCCGAAAGGGGGGTTTGTGAGATTTTTTAATAAATATGTCTTTATAGGATCCTTATGTATATCAGAATTGAAGACTTCAAAAAGAGAATCGAATTCAGCCTCTGCCAGCAGTTTGCCTCGGAACAGGATGTTATAACCTTTGTTGAAATGGCTAAAACCAGCGGGGTGGGAGTTGTTTGTGTGAATCCGGTCAACGTAGGTCAAACAGCCAGACTATTAAGGAATGAGAATATCGAGATCAGCGGAAACGTCGGTTTTCCATTTGGCAGCCATCCTGCAGAATCCAAGGCCTTAGAAACGGCTTATTGTGTCCAGGCAGGAGCCACCCAGATTGATATGGTGATGAATATCGGAGCTTTGAAATCAGGTAAAGACAATCTGGTTCTGGCGGATATCGAAGCTGTAGTGCAAAAAGCGGAAGGTAGGATCGTAAAGGTGATCATCGAAACCTGGGTGCTGGGAGAAGATGAAAAGATCCGGGCTAGCAGGCTGGTTGAAAAAGCTGGGGCCCAGATGGTGAAAACATCTACAGGTGTTCGAACCCAGTATTTGAGTCTGGTCAATCCTGATCCCCACGGTGCTACTCTGGAGGATATTGCCCTGATCAGATCGGCAGTTAGTCAGAAGATGAAAGTAAAAGCCTCAGGTGGGATCTATACCCTGGATGATGCAATTGATTTCTTAAAGGCAGGAGCGGATCAGCTGGGAGTCAGTAAGGGCGTAGAATTAATCAGGGATTTTGAAAATCGGTTTCCAGATGGCCTTGTGATCTGATCTTCTTTGAATTTCAGCAAAGGATAGCTGCATGAGAAAAAAAATTATCGCCTACGACCTGGGTACAAGTGGCAATAAAGCTTCATTGTATGATAATGAAGGGATCTGTCTGGCCAGCACCTTTCAGGCTTATGAAACGTTGTATCCAGGATCTGGCAGGCATGAGCAGCGACCGGCGGATTGGTGGGATTCGATCGTAAACAGCACCCGGCAGCTGCTGGAAGAAACTGGTGTTGATAAAAATGAGATCGAGAGCCTGGCGATATCCGGCCACAGCCTGGGTGTGGTGCCGATTGATAAAACTGGGAATTTGCTGAGGGAATCCACACCGATCTGGTCTGACTCCCGGGCAGGAGCCCAGGCGGAAGCTTTTTTCCAGAAAACTGATGAAAAGAGCTGGTATATGACCACCGGGAATGGGTTTCCAGCCCCCTTGTATTCAGCATTTAAAATCCTCTGGTATAAGGACAATGAACCTGATGTATTTAAGACTATCCATAAGGTAATTGGAACCAAGGATTATATTAATTTCAGATTGACCGGGAAGGTTGTGACGGATTATTCCTATGCTTCCGGAAGTGGGGTTTATGACCTGAAAGGTTGGGGATACTCAGATGAACTGCTCCAGGCCAGTGGGCTGGATCCGGATATATTCCCTGAGATCGTACCATCCACAAAGATCATTGGTGAACTTACCGCCGAGGCTTCAGAAAGTCTTGGACTCCCCCGTAATGTGAAGGTAGCTGCAGGAGGAGTGGATAACTCCTGCATGGCACTTGGGGCAGGCAATATAGAAAGCGGCAGGGTGTATTTATCGCTTGGATCATCAGCCTGGATCGCTGTTTCTGCAGAAGAACCGGTGCTGGATGCTGCGAGCAGACCTTTTGTTTTTACCCATGTCATGCCGGGAATGTTCACCTCAGCTGTGAGCATTTTTTCTGCCGGTAATTCTTTTCGCTGGCTGCGGGATACTATTTGCCCTGACCTGGTAGAAGAAGCTGCCCAGTCTGGAAAGGATGTATATGAATTGATGACAGAAATGGCAGCCAGTTCAACCATCGGTGCCAATAAGCTCTTGTTTAACCCCAGCCTGGCTGGCGGGTCTTCCCAGGAGCCCACCCCCGATATCAGGGGTGCTTTTTCTGGCCTGGACTTGGGCCATACACGAGCAGATCTGATTCGGGCCGGGATGGAAGGCATCGCCATGAATTTAGGTGCAGTTCTGCAGGTTTTGAGGGAATTCACCACTTTGAGTGATGAGATGGTGATCGTGGGAGGCGGCAGCAAAAGCAGCCTCTGGCGCCAGATCTTTTCGGATGTCTTTGAGATGAAGATCGTTAAAACCAATATCGGTGAAGATGCCGGCTCCCTGGGTGCTGCAGCTCTGGCTGCTGTAGGTTCCGGGCTCTGGCCGGATTTCTCAAGGATGGATGAGATCCACCTGGTGCAGGATATCAAAGAACCCATCCCAAGCAATACTGAAGGATACAAGAAGATCTATCCGGTTTTTGAAATCTTGAGAAAATCCCAGGCAGAGATCGGGGAGCTGCTGGTCCAATTACCTATCTGATCGGATCTGATTGTTTTTCCATTTTTACCCCTGGTTTCCTATCAGCTTTTCCTGAGCTCATCCAGGATCGGCCCCAGCAAGCTGCTGTAATCTTCTAAAGCTTTTTTCCCTGCAGGAGTAATGCTGGCGATGGTTTTGGGTACTCGTTCGATGAATTTCTTTTCAATCTTGATATAACCAGCTTCTTCCAGCTTGGTCAGGTTGGCAGACAGGTTGCCCCGGGTTAATTCAGTGGCATGGGTGATGAAAGTAAAATCAGCTTCTTCCACACTCATCAACACCAGCATGATCTTCAAGCGAGCGGGAGAATGAATCACTCGATCCAGACCAGAGATCTCCCGGGGGTCGAGCGGATAATCTTCTGTCATGAGAGTTCATCCTCATCTTCAGGTTCGGGGGGATATTTCTGGAGGAATTTCACAAAGAGGTATATACCCAGTGCCATCAGCACAGCTCCGACCAGGATGACTATGGCGGGTGTAAGTACCTTCAAACCCAAGCCGATGATAAAAAAAAGGGGAATGAAGATGGCGTAAACGGTGAGCCGATTAAAACCTCTGTCAAGCACAAACAGCAAGGCCAGGCCAAGCAAGGCGGCGATGATCGGCACCCTGGATTCCTGGCTCCCCAGAAAAGTGACCAGCACAGAGCCGATCAGGATCACAGCACCGGCGCCGATCAGAATGGGGCGGGGGATCGAGGCGGGTTTTGAGAATTTGGCGTAGCCGATGCGTGGAACTACAAATCGCTGCTTGAGGGGGGCGATCAGAATGATCGGCATCCAGCCCGCAAAGGAAAATATTATTAAACTGGTCAACAGATAAATCCCGGCTGAAACCAGCGCCCAGCCGACAAAGAAATCCAGCAGCCCGTCATTATGAAATGTGCGGGCATAATGCTTTCTCAACTGTTTGGTTTGTTCCGTGATCTGGTCGTTCATGTTTGCTCCAAGTTACTAAGTTAGACATGTTTATAAACTAAACATGATAACATAATAAACCGAGGTGAGGCCTTTGTCAAGTAGGTATTTTGCCTCGCTGAATAATCAGTTTTCTTGTTAATAGGATCTTAATTGGTCTTATCCATTTTGTTATCTATAGGATGAGGGTTTCCCCCTCATCTGGTGGTATGATTCAAAGCAGAGAGCAAAAAATTCACAAACTGGCAGAAAATCGTTTTTCAGCCGGGTTTTTTGCTTGAAAATTGCTGTTTATGAAATCAAAACTGCTGCTGGTGATCTTTTTTGTGTGTTTCAGCCTGTTCCTGTTCCTGGGGATCAGGGCCAGTCAGATTGTTTTTGATGAGGACCAGCCTTATACCAGAGATGTTCAGGGCACCAATGCTCCGGTATTGATCCAGGAACAGGGAGCTGAACCAGCTCCCCTGAACCCCTTCACTCTGATCATCCTGGTGGATGACCTGGAAAACCTCAATCCACTTCTGGAGGGAGTTTGGCTGCACCGCTCCACGGATGGTGGGGCAGGGGCGATGTTCTTCCCGATCTTCCCCTCTCAGGCTGATGACGGCCTGGAACGGGACCTGAACCTGCGGGGCGCTTTCTGGCTCGAGGAAGCCAATCAGCCATCCCAGCAGTTCTTGACGATCCTTTCGGACAGGAATTTGTCCTGGCACCAGGTTTTGCTGCTGGATCATGCTGTTTTAAACCAGATCGGCTTGATTTTGACTGAACTGGATCCATCCTATCAACCCTTGAACTCGGTCGGACTGGCCGGTCTGGCATACAGTGTGGAAAATCGCCTGAATGTGCAATCCAACCAGGCCCTTTTTATCCACGATCTCTGCCAGCTATTTCCTTTCCCGGCTCACAGTGATCTCCTGCAGCGGTTCCTGGAAGGATTTGCCGGACATGTGCAGCTTAGCGGCACCACAGCGCTGGACTTTACCCGATCCTGGCAGACAGCATCTTACTGCCTTTTCCCAACCATGAACCTGCCAGCGGAATAAAAAATTATGAGATCAACTGCCAAAGCTGCCGCGCATCCAAATATTGCCTTCATTAAATATTGGGGCAACAGGGACAATGATCTGCGAATTCCCGCCAATGGATCCCTGTCCATGAACCTCGAGGGCCTTGAAACCCAGACCACGGTCAGTTTTGATTCTGCCCTTGAACAGGATCAGCTGGTTCTCAACGGCGAGCCTGCCGGGGAGGGGGCTCTGGAGCGAGTAAGTTCCCTGCTGGACCGTATCCGTAATCTGGCAGAAATCAACACCAGGGCTCGAGTTATGAGCGAAAATAATTTTCCTACTGGAACGGGGATCGCTTCCTCGGCCTCGGCTTTTGCGGCATTAACCCTGGCATCGGTCACTGCACTGGGTTTATGCCTTACGGAGAAGGAATTATCCCAGCTGGCCCGCACTGGGTCGGGAAGCGCCAGCCGTTCAATTCCGGGGGGATTTGTAGAATGGCAGGCTGGGACCGATCACGATTCTTCCTATGCGGAGACCATTGCTCCCCCGGAACACTGGGATCTGGTGGATTTCATCGTTCTGGTCAGCCGGGAACATAAAAAGACCGGCTCTTATCAGGGACACAGGCTTGCTGATACCAGTCCGCTGCAAAAAATCAGGGTAGCAGATGCCAAACGCCGACTGGATATCTGCCGCAAAGCCCTGCTGGAAAAGGATTTTCCGACCTTTGCGGAGATCGTGGAGCTGGATTCGAATATGATGCACAGTGTAATGATGACATCTACTCCGCCTCTGTATTACTGGCAGCCAGGTACCCTGGAGATCATGGCTGCGGTTCAATCCTGGCGGATGGAAGGCCTGCCGGTTTGTTTTACCATTGATGCAGGTCCAAATTTGCATTTGATCTGCCTGAAAGATGCCTCAGAGGCTGTGAAACGGAAATTGGGCGCTTTGATTAATGTAAAATCGATATTAACATGTACTCCCGGTGGACCTGCCTACCTTCTCGAACCTGAAATCACTGGTGTATAATTTGTTGTTACTTCAAAACAAAAAACCATTACAGGTTTTGGATAAAAATTGGATATGACTATGATTGTAAATTTGCTTCAATTTATTGCTGTTCTGGCTTCGATGATCATTCTTCACGAACTGGGCCATTTTGCCGCTTGCCGGCTATTTGGTGTGGAAGTGGAGGAATTTGGATTTGGTTTTCCCCCCCGCATCACTAAATTATTCACCATGCATGGTACAGAATACACCCTGAACTGGATTCCCCTGGGTGGTTTTGTCAAACCGCGCGGTGAATCCCAGCCCGAAGTTGAAGGCGGCCTGGCGGCTTCTAAACCCCTGGTCCGGATCGGCGTTTATATTGCTGGACCGCTGATGAACCTGCTGGCCGCCGTGGTTATCTATGCGGTGATTTTCAGTCAGCTGGGCATGCCGGATACAAGTGTGGTTCAAATCGGTGAGGTGGTTGCTAATTCACCTGCCGCGGAAGCCGGGTTAATGGCGGGAGATACTATTCTCAGCATCAATGGAGTAGCCTCTGACAGTTACGATGCCTTAAGGGGTGAAATCTATGAAAACCTCGGGGAAGAGATCACGATTTTAGTTGACCGGGAAGGAAAGACCTCCGAGGTCGCGCTAACTCCCAGGGAGAATCCGCCTGAAAATGAGGGCGCTATCGGTATTTTGATGTCCAACCCTGTGCAGGAGATCAATTGGTTCCAGGCTTTACCCCTGGCGACTGTTGCCACAGGGCAGCACAGCCTTGCAGTGCTGAAACTTCCTGGCCAGCTGATCCGCGGATCAGCTGGCCCTTCGGGCCGTCCTGTTGGCTACAAGGGTATGTATGATATCTTTACTGGTGCTAAGGAAGGCGCGCTGCTGCCAAGCACACCGGCTTTAATTAACGTGCTGCTGTTCCTGGTTTCGATCACTGTATCCCTGGGTGTGTTGAATATGCTGCCTATACCAGCTCTGGATGGCGGTCGGATCCTGTTTGTGCTGCCGGAATTGATCACTGGCCGGCGCATATCCCAGAAAATTCAGAACGTGATCAATATGGTTGGATTTTTCGCTGTCATCCTGTTGTTAATTTATTTTAATATCCTGGATTTCACTTCACCGGTACAATTACCTTAATGGAAGAACCAATTTTCGCCCCTCTGGAAGAATTACCTTTTAGCGAGGTGCTGGCCGCCCTGCTGGATGCGGATCAGGTCCTGGATCCTCTGAACCTGTACAGGCTGTCGGATATCTCACCGGATGACCTTTCGGAATTGCAGAAAATCTGGACTGAGATCACCCTCGAACGGCGCAGGGCTCTGATCGAAGATCTGGAGGAGCTGACCGATACCAATCCTTTGTTATCTTTTGAGCCTGTCTTTCGGTTGGCTTTGAAGGATGAAGATCAGCAGGTGCGATTTTTCGCCACCCGGGCAATCGAGATCTTTGATACCGATGACTTGATTCCCTATTTCCTAGCGGTTTTAAAGGGAGAAGAATCTGTTGACCTGCGGGCCGTAACAGCTTCTGTGCTGGGAAAATATGTTTACCGGGGCGAATTGGACAAGATCAGTAAAAAACTGAAGAAACAGATCGAGGACCAATTATTAGATATCCTGGAAAACGATCATCCCCTCGAAATTCAACGCCGAGCTTTAGAAGCGATTAGCTATTCTTCTCGTAAAGAGGTCCGGGACCACATTCTTAAAGCTTATAATAACGAACTGGACGAATGGGTAGCCAGTGCCCTGTTTGCTATGGGCCGTTCCTTTGACGAAGAGTACAGCGAACTGGTTTTTGAAAAACTTCAGCATACCTCTCCAAAAGTGCGCCTGGAAGCAGTACGGGCTTGTGGTGAATTGGTTCTGGAGGAAGCTGTCCCGATCATCATAGATCTGTTAAACGATCTCCCGGATATCCGCGGCGCTGCCATCTGGGCTTTATCTCAGATTGGAGGAGAGGATGCCGGTCCTGCCATCCATGGGTTAATGGATGATGAAGTGAGCAGCGATGAAGAGGAGCTGATCCAGCAGGCTCTGGAACGTTTGGATTTCCTGGAAGACGGTTTAGACCTGTCTATGTTTGACTTGCCATACTCTGACGATGAAATCATCACGGATGATTATGATTATCAGCAGGATGGTTATGATGATGACTTTGATGAGGATGATATCGGCCTGGAGGATTTTGACTTTGATGATGACCTCTGGCTGGAGTAATCCCTGAGCCCCTTTTATTCACAGACCTCAGCAGAAGAAATATGAAAAAGATTATCGCTTTCCTGTTAATCCTTATTACTGTAGTTCTCTTTCCGACCCAATCTTCCGCCCGGGCAGATGGCCTGGTTGAGGTTGTAGATCAATCGGTAGAATTTAACTTTGGTGAAGAGATCAGTTTCCAGATCGAATATAAAAGTGATCAACCGATCGAGAGCATTACCCTTTCTATCCATGCCCCCGGGCTGCCGACTTTTGTGGGTGCGGTTTCCATTACTGGCGCTGGGAAAGGGGATTTTGTCTATGCCGTGTCGGATCGGCCGCTGCCAGCTTTTTCCAGCATCAGCTACAATTACCAGTTCATCCTTAAAAGCGGTGAGATTGTGGAATCGCCGGATTATGAATTCACCTACCTGGATAATCGCTACAACTGGCAGGAATTAATTGAAGAACCTTTTAAAATCTACTGGTATGAAGGGGAGATCAATCTGGCCCAGGAAGTGCTTGATGCTGCTCTCCACGGCCAGACCAAAACCCTGGAAATACTGAAGCAGCCGCCAGATTTACAGCCCATCGTGATCTTTATTTACAGTTCTGCTGAAGAATTACAATCTTCCCTGACCGCGGTAGGACAGACCTGGGTTAGCGGTTATGCTGATCCAGCCCGGGGTTCGGTTGTGGTCGCTTTGCCGCCAGCAGTGGATCAACCCCTGGAGATCCAGCGCTTAATTCCTCATGAAATTGCTCATATCCTGCTTTACCGTTTTCTGGGTCCTGAGTTCTCCTATTTACCTGCCTGGCTTAACGAAGGTTTTGCCTCTCAGATGGAGATCTACAGCCTTCCTGAATATAAACTGATCCTGGAGCGCGCTTATGAGGGGCGGGATTTGATCCCTTTCCTGCATCTCTGCCAGGCTTTCCCGGCTGATCCAGAGCTGGCCCGGCAGGCGTACGCCCAGGCGGACGCCCTGGTGGAATACATCCAGCAGGAATATGGCCTGCCGGGTTTGCAGTCTTTGATCTATGCCTATGACCAGGGAGTCAGCTGCGAACGGGGGGTGGAAATGGCTTTTGGAATAGACCTACAGACCCTCGACAATAATTGGCAGAGGGATACCTTCGCTCAGGATACGATCAGGCTTTATATCTACCTCCTGGCCGGATTGCTGCTGGTCCTGATCCTGGCCCTGTCTGGTTTCATCATTTATAAAAAAAGACAACCTTCCTCTCAAGGAGACTGGGACGAAAATGAAACCCTCTGATCAACAGCGGCTTCATGCCCGGGTCTACGGCCGGGTTCAGGGAGTTGGTTTTCGTTATTATGTGCTGAACTCTGCGGTCGAGTTGGGGTTAGTGGGTTGGGCCCGCAACCGCAGGGATGATACAGTGGAAGTCATTGCCGAGGGGGAATTGGAAGTACTTAAGGAACTTGTGCGAGCGCTGCAGCGCGGCTCCAAATCCTCTTCTGTGAGAGAAGTAAAAACCGATCTGCAGGAAGCCAGCGGTGAATTTGGCTCCTTTTACATCCGCCCTACACTTTAATCTTCTGAAAAACCCAGACCTCTCCTGTTGAGGGAAATAAAACGGCCCTGGCCGATGATCAGATGGTCCAGTACCTGGATATCTAATAATTTACCGGCGCTGATTATGGCCTTGGTGATGGATACATCATCCGGACTGGGGGAAGGATCCCCGCTGGGGTGATTATGGATAATAATGATCGCTGCCGCGTTTTCCCGGATGGCGGGTCTGAATATTTCACCCACCCGCACCTGGGAGGAATTCAAGGATCCCTGGTAGATGGTTTTTACACCCAGGATGTGATTGCGGGTATTGAGCGTGATCACTCGCAGCTGTTCCTGGTCCAGGGCGCTCATTTCGTACTGGACAAGATCGGCAGCATCTTCGGGACTGTGAATAACCGGCCTGTCTTTAGTAGACTGGGAGGCCAGGCGCCGACCCAGGTCAATGGCGGCTTTGATCACGGCCGCTTTGGCTTCTCCGATGCCGTGCTGAGCTTTGATCTCGGAATAACTGGCCCGCTGCAGGCCGGCCAGTCCATTAAAATCGCCTAAAAGGCGCTGTCCAACCTGAATGGCGTTCTCTCCTTCCACCCCACCTCGCAGCAGGATAGCCAGGAGTTCAGCTGTGCTTAACACCCCGGCGCCCATTTTTGCCAGCCTTTCCCGGGGCCGTTCGTTTATTTGCAGATCTTTGATCCCGTATTTGGAATTATTCCCTTCTTTCACCATCTCTTTTCCCCCCGTCTTCTGTATCCGGGCAGGAGCGAAGCTCCCCACGGTCTTTTTGTATAATTTCCTTTATAGATCATCCCGTCTTAACAGACAAGAGGTTGGCATTTTAATCTCAGTTGAAAAAGGGTATAATCGAACTGAGGAGGCGGTTTATGAGTTTTGATCCTTCATCCCTGAATAATTTTTTACTGATTGCAGCTGCTCTGGGCGGTGCTTTTCTGGCCGCTTTATGGTTAAGTTTAATGGTTTGGACCTACCGGGACATTAAAAACCGGGTCAAGGATCCTCTTGTGCGCATCCTGGCAGTGCTGGTAGTAGCCGTTTTGTTTTTACCCGGTATCGTGGTCTACCTGATCCTGCGTCCGCCCCGCACCCTGGAAGATGAATACCAGCACATGCTTGAGGAAGAAGCCCTGCTGCAGGCCATCGAGGAACGCTCTGCCTGCCCGGGCTGCGGTCGGCATACCAGGGAAGATTGGGTGGTTTGCCCCAACTGTTATACCAAGCTCATGAAATCCTGCCATTCCTGCGGCCGATTGATGAAGCTGCCATGGAGTTTATGCCCTTACTGCGGCACCCCCGAGCCGGGTAAACGCATTGAGGACCTGACATTTACGGAAGCTGCCCGGTCGGTGGATATCCGGGAAGTGGAAGAGGATTGGGAGGTGGATCCTGGGGGAGAAACGACCGTCCCGCTGGAAGAGATGTCGGATGAGGATTTGATAGACCAGCTATAATTGAAAGGGACGAAGTCGATAAAAGAACTTCCGAAGTCTTGATAGGGCCAGCTTGTCATAATAGCTGCCTGAAGACTTCGGAAGTTTGTGTTTTGCTAGTTCTTTTATTTCCTAAACGGCTTCCATCCGGCATATTCTGCCATGCTGCCCAGGCTCTCTTCGATGCGCAGGAGCTGGTTATACTTGGCTACCCGGTCGGAGCGGGCGGGGGCGCCGGTTTTGATCTGGCCGGTATTCAGCGCCACTGCCAGGTCAGCGATGGTGCTGTCCTCGGTCTCGCCGGAGCGGTGGGAGGTGACTGCAGTCCAGCCGGCCCGGTGGCAGGCTTCCACGGACTCGATGGTTTCGGTCAGGCTGCCGATCTGGTTGACTTTCACTAGCAGGGAGTTGGCCGCTTTTTCCTTAATGCCTTTGTGAACTCGTTCGGGGTTGGTGACCAAAAGGTCGTCACCCACGATCTGGATCTTGTCGCCCATTTCTTCCACCATCAACTTCCAGCCGTCCCAGTCATCCTGGGCCAGGCCGTCTTCAATGGACACAATGGGGTATTTCTCTACCCACTCTTTCCAAAAGGCCACCAGTTCAGCGCTGGTCAGCTTTTTACCTTCTGTGCGAAGGTTGTAAAGGCCGGTTTCCTCTTCGTAGAATTCGGAGGCTGCCGGATCGAGAGCGATGGCGATGTCCTCGCCTGGTTTGTAGCCAGCTTTTTCAACTGCTTCAAGGATGATCTCAACTGCTTCCTCGTTAGATCCCAGGGCAGGGGCGTAACCACCCTCGTCGCCAACCAGGGTGGCGTAACCGTGAGATTTCAGGACTGTTTTGAGGGTGTGGTAGATCTCCACACCCCAGCGCAGGCCCTCGGAATAAGTTGGAGCCCCCAGGGGCATGATCATAAATTCCTGGGCGTCGGTAGACTGCCAGTCGGTGTGCGCGCCGCCGTTGAGGATGTTCATCATCGGGGAGGGCAGTAAATGGGCATAAATGCCGCCGATATACTGGTAGAGGGGCAGTTCCAGGGAAATGGCTGCCGCTTTGGCAACTGCCATGCTGGTGCCCAGAATGGCATTGGCGCCCAGCTTGGATTTGTTATGGGTTCCGTCCAGCTCGATCAGAATGCTGTCAATCCCAATCTGGCGGGTAGCGTCTTCGCCGGCCAGGGCGTCAAAGATCTTGCCGTTGATGTTGTTGACTGCTTGATAAACGCTTTTGCCGTGGTATTTCTTCTTATCGCCGTCACGCAGTTCCAGGGCTTCGTGGATCCCGGTGGAAGCGCCGGAGGGTACGATCGCCCGACCCAGGCTGCCGTCCATAAGCTGCACATCCACTTCCACTGTGGGGTTGCCACGAGAATCCAGGACCTGGCGTCCGGTGATCTTTTCAATTCTTGTGTACATGTTATCTCCAGTCCTAAAAGGTTAATACCGCGCCTATTGTAGCCTATCCGGCGTGTTTAATAAATACCAAAGCTGGTACAGTTTTCAGCCTTTTGAATTTTCCAGTGAGGCCTTAATGAAAGCTGCGAAGAGCGGATGGGCCCGATAGGGGCGAGACAGGAATTCCGGATGGAATTGGGTGCCCAGCATAAAGGGGTGGTCCTTGATCTCGGCGATCTCTACCAATCTCTCATCCGGAGACAGGCCAGAGAAGACCATGCCGGCTTTCTCCAGCTCCTCCCGGTAGGCATTGCTGAACTCAAAACGGTGGCGGTGGCGTTCCTGGACTACTTCTTGCCCATAAGCTTCTGCGGCAGCCGTTCCGGGCTGCAGATGGCAGGGGTACAGGCCCAGGCGCATTGTGCCGCCCTTGTCGGTGATATCGCGCTGGTCTGGCATCAGGTCGATCACCGGATAGGGGGTACCCGGGTCGAACTCGGTTGAGTTGGGGCTGGATTCACCGAAGTGATAGCGGGCCAGCTCGACCACCATCAGCTGCATGCCCAGGCACAGGCCCAGGTAAGGGACTTTATTCTCCCGGGCGAATTGGATAGCCCTGATTTTGCCTTCAATGCCCCTCTTCCCAAAACCTCCCGGCACCAGGATGCCGTCAAAACCTTTCAGGACCTGCATGTCAGCATCCCCTTCCAGGCTGGTGGAATGGATCCAGGTGATAGCTACATCAACTTCGTTGGCCAGGCCGGCATGCCAGAGCGCTTCCCTGACGCTCATATAGGCGTCCAGCAACTCGATATATTTACCCACAACAGCGATCTTGACTTTTTCCTTCTCGCAGCGGATATTCGTTACCATCTTATTCCAGGCACCCCAGTCCGGCTTCTGGCGTTCCTGGAGTTTAATCCTTTTGAAAATGAAGTCGCCCACCCCGGCTTCTTCCAGTATAAGGGGGATGTTATAAAGAGTGTCGGTGGTCTCCATCGGCACTACGGCTTCTTTTTGAACATCACAAAAGAGGGCGATCTTATCCCGCAGATCTTCCGGGACCGGGTAGTCCGAGCGGGCCATGATCATATCTGGTGAGATACCTATTGATCGTAATTCACGGACCGAGTGCTGGGTGGGTTTGGTCTTAAGCTCACCGGTAGCGCCGATATGCGGCAGCCAGGTGACGTGGATATATAAACAGTTCTTGCGGCCGATATCGCCCCGCATCTGACGCAGGGCTTCCAGGAAAGGCAGTGACTCGATGTCACCCACTGTGCCGCCTACCTCACAAAGCACAATTTCCGCCCCGGTTGTTTCCGGCACCTGGAGGATGCGTTCCTTGATGACATTAGTGATATGGGGAATGACCTGGATGGTTCCGCCCAGGTAGTCGCCCCGCCTTTCACGGCTGATGACCTCTTCGTAGACCTGGCCGGTAGTGACGTTGCAGACCCGGTTGAGGCTGGTATCGATAAAACGTTCGTAGTGGCCCAGGTCCAGGTCTGTTTCAGCGCCATCATCCAGCACATAAACCTCGCCGTGCTGGTAGGGGCTCATGGTTCCGGGGTCAACGTTAATATAGGGATCCAGCTTCTGGATGGCAACGCTGTAACCCCGTTCCTTCAATAATCGTCCCAGGGCAGCGGCGGTAACACCTTTGCCTACCGAACTGAGCACACCTCCGGTCAAGAAAATGTATTTCGTTTTCATGGTCAGTCCCATTTTCTGATAATTCTCTAAATTAAGTGGAGAGGGGAGGACCTGGTGTGCCAGCCCTCCCCGCGAAGTTTTAAGTGGTATGGTGTATTGTTCATCAGTCTATAAATTTACTGAGGTCGTCCGCAGCGCGGCGCATTTCCAGGAATACCAGCCCCAACTTGGCTTTTTCCTTGGCCAGGGCAGTGAGTACAGCTTCTGTTCCAATGGCAGAGAGAATCACATAACCGGAATCCCCGTGAATATAGACCTGGTCCAGCGCGCCCCGGTTGAGTTCGGTGGCGATGCGCTCTCCCAGGCTGAGCATAGCGGCCGACATGGCAGAGACCCGGTCCTCCTCGACATCGATGGGCAGCGCTGACGCGATCGTCAACCCGTCCACCGAGACGACGGCTGAAGCCTCGATCTCTGGTGTAGCAGCCTGCATTTCCCGCAGGCGCCTGACCATTTCTTCCGCACGTGATGTAGCCATAAATGATTCTCCTTCTGAATCTCTCCCTTGAAGTTTACCATAATTTTAAGGTTCTTCTTCCTATCAAAACCCGCCTTACACGGTCGTAAACTGGGTTTTAAGTAAGGTGTGAGGAGTAAAGGGTATGTAGTAAATCGTAAGTCGTCAATAGTAAGTCGTCCCCTGTCTTCCACCTCCCATCCTGCAGGATGGTACAATATCAACCTCTGGTATTCCTTGTATTTTGGCAGGTACTGAATAGAATAGAGATGAAAAATTAACCTGCTGAATAGAACATTTAAGCAGCTATTAACAGTTGGAGTTGAGGGATGGGATGTGAAATAAAAACCTCACAGGATGGAAAATATATCATTCAGATCGTATCTGGGGACTTGACTGGGAAACTGGCCCTGGAATACAACCTAAAGACCCATGCCCTGGGAAGGGAGTTGGGTATCGATCATTATCTGGTGGATGTGACTGAGTCCCGCAATGTGGATTCGCCCCCGGCGGATTACAGCTTTGCCCATTTCAGCATGAAGAATAATCCCGCTATCGACCAAACAGCCCGGGTGGCCATCCTCATTAGACCGGGGGATCGCAGCCATAACTTCATCGAAACCGTCTCGCGCAACAGCGGCCTGGATGTGACGATCTTCACCGACCGTTATCAAGCCATTCGCCATTTGACCAAAGATTAAAGAGTAGATCGTAAATTTATTCAAATCTCTGAGGGAAGGCTCTCAGGATCGCAGCCGAAGGGCCATCTCCCTTCTCACCGGACTGCAGTATCTTTTTCCCCAACCCCGGTTCTTTGTGCAGCGAATACCCGATCTCCTCACTCCCGTCTCTTAATTCCGGTCTTTATTCCCCCGTCCCCGGCCTTCGGTTCATGACCTCAGCTCTGTCACGATAACAAAATCCCGTTATTGGACAATTCTATATATAATACAGAATGTTGCTATAGTATCTCCAACCGAAGCGTATTTCGAAGGATCCAGGATCATTTGATGAGTTATCCGATCACGCGGACAAAAATCATCCGACCCAGGCGTCAGCAAGATCTTCTCAGCCGTCCCCGGCTGTTGGGTATGCTGGATGACCTGCTGGAATACCGGCTGACGCTGATTGCTGCGCCGGCTGGTTATGGGAAAACTTCTCTCTTGGTAGATTTGGCACACAAGGTGGAATATCCCGTCTGCTGGCTGGCCATCGACCCACTTGATCATGATCCCCTGCGTTTTATCAATTACTTCGTTGCTGCAATCGCCCAGCAATTTCCCGATTTTGGAGGTCCGAGCAGGTCTTTGCTCAGCAATCTGGGGGCCATCGATCTGGATCAGGAGCAGGTTCTGCGGACGATCATCAACGATCTCTACGACCAGGTCCAGGAGCATTTTGCCCTGGTGCTGGATGACTTCCATTTGATCGATGACAGCCCCGAAATCAACTATTTTATTAACCATTTCATCCAGGACATGGATGAAAACTGCCACCTGGTGATTGCGACCCGCTCCCTGCTCAGCCTGCCGGATCTGCCCCTGATGGTTGGCCGCTCCCAGGTAATGGGCTTGAGTTTTGAGGAGTTGGCCTTCCAACCGGAAGAGATCAAGGATCTGTACCGGATCAAATACCAGCATTCCCTCAGCGATCAGGACACTGAACGGATCGTGGATGAAAGCGAAGGTTGGATCACAGGGCTGCTGCTGACGGCAGAAACAAGCCAACAGGGTGTAACTGGCCAGCGCCAGGCGGCCCGGGCAGCCGGGATCGACATCTACGATTACCTGGCCCGGCAGGTGCTGGACCAACAAACCCCCTCCATGCAGGATTTCCTGCTGCGCACTTCGCTGCTGGAAGAGTTTAATGAGGAACTTTGCCAGCAGGCGCTGTGTGATGCTGAAGGAGATCAAAACTGGGGCGATCTGGTCCGGCAGCTGCTCCACAAGAATCTTTTTATCCAGCCGGTGGAAAGTGGGGGAACCTGGCTGCGCTACCACCAGCTCTTCCGCGACTTTCTGCAGCAGCATTATCAAAAACATTTTCCGGATCAGGTGAAAGAACTGCTTCTAAAGCTGGTAGATGTCTATCAGGATCTGCAGTGGTTTGAAAAAGCCTATGCTGTATGCCTTCAGCTTGATATAGATCAGCAGACGGTAGATTTTCTCAAGGCTGTCAGTCCATCCATGGTCCACAGCGGGCAGATCTCACTGCTGAAAAGCTGGCTGGACGAACTCTCCCCGGCTTTAATTGAGCAGAATCCAGGATTGCAGGTCCATTGGGCCGGTATTGCCAGTCTGTCCGGTGATGCCGAATCCAGCCTGCGCATGTTGAATCAAGCCCTGGAGGGGCATGTCAGGGTGGAAGATCCGGAACTCATAACACTGCTCTTCATCCGGCGGGCGGCCAGCCATCGTTTGCTGGGCAGCTTCCAAGCAGGTCTGGATGACGCTCTGCGCGCCCTTGAACTTTCTAAAGATGCTGGAAAGGAAAATATCCTTGAAGCCGAAGCGGAAAGGGAAATTGGACTTAACAAGCAAGCTTTGGGACAGTCCCGGGAAGCAAAAATAAACCTCGAGCGATCCCTGGTCTGTTATCTTGACCAAGATGATCATAATAATGCGGCTTATGTGAAGATGGACCTGGGTTTAATGGAAATGAATGAAGGTAACTATTCTGCTGCGAGGTCCCTCTATCTACAAGCATATCAGCTTTGGGAAGAGCTAGGGAATCTCAGCGAGCTGGTTGGCCTGAGCAATAATCTGGGTGTAGTGGACCACCTGACCGGCGCTTACCAGGAAGCGTTTGAACGATTTACCACAGGTCTTGATTTTGCCCGGCAGACCAATAATCTCCGGGGTATGGCTTATAACCTGGCCAGCCTGGGGGATCTGGCCCTGGACCTGGGGGAGTTTAACAGGGCGGAAACATATATCAACGAATCACACACTCTTGCTGAAGAGATCGGGGATACTTTTTTGCAGATTTATCTCCAGTTCTCGATGGTAACCCTGGCCAGAAGCAGGGGAGAATTTCAGTTCGCCAGGGAGCAC
>CAZVIH010000105.1:0-21020 GCA_964627755.1 uncultured Anaerolineales bacterium | reverse complement strand
ACTGATCGTGATCCCGCGCTCTTTTTCTTCCGGCGCTTTGTCGATCTCGTCAAACGCCATGAAGTCGCCAAAACCTTGCATCGCCGCCACTTTGGTGATCGCCGCTGTTAAGGTCGTCTTCCCGTGGTCAATGTGGCCCATTGTGCCCACATTCACGTGCGGTTTCGTTCGTTCAAATTTCTCTTTCGCCATAATTCCTCTCCTGACCTAAATAATAACTATCTTATCCTGGCTAATTTCAGTAAAGATTCTATTCTCCACCAACAATCTTATTCGATAATTCCTCAGATACTTTGGAATAATGGTCAAACTCCATAGTAAATGCGCCCCGCCCCTTTGTTGCAGATCGCAGTTCTGTAGTATAGCCGAACATCTCAGCTAGCGGAACCATGGCGCGGATTCCCTGGGTACCTCCGGGATGGGTGTCCATACCCTGCACATCTCCCCGACGGGAATTAATCTGACCAATTATATCACCCAGGAATTCTTCGGGAATGATTACTTCCACTTTCATGATCGGTTCTTGCAGAACCGGTCTTCCTTTTTGGACTCCCTGCCGGAAAGCCATCGATCCAGCCATTTTAAATGCCAGATCGCTGGAATCCACTTCATGGAATGAGCCATCTATCAGAGTAACTTTTATATCAGTTACCGGGTAACCGGCAATAACACCGGATTCAGCAGAAGATCTAACTCCCTTTTCGACCGCAGGGATATATTCGCGGGGAATAGTGCCGCCCCGGATTACTTCCTCAAATACAATCCCGCTGCCAGCTTTACCAGGCTCTAAGTTCAATACAACATGGCCGTACTGGCCGTGACCCCCTGACTGTTTTACATGGCGGTAATCAACTTTTTCCACCGGTCTAGTGATGGATTCTTTATACGCTACCCGTGGTCGTCCGACCCGGGCCTGTACTTTGAATTCACGCATCATGCGGTCGACCAGCACCTCCAGGTGCAGTTCGCCCATGCCCGAGATCAGGGTTTGACCGGTATCTCCATCAACCCGAACTTGGAAGGTTGGGTCCTCTTCAGATAATTTCTGAAGCGCTGTGGCCAATTTATCCTGGTCCGCTGTAGTTTTTGGCTCAATAGCAACCATGATCACCGGGTCCGGGAAGGAAATATTCTCCAGGACGATCGGGGATCCAATCTCGCATAATGTATCGCCCGTAAAGCTGTTCTTTAATCCAAGCACAGCAGCGATATCCCCTGCTCCAGCTTTGGTGATGTCCTCTCTGCGATCAGCGTACATACGGATCAATCTTCCGATTCGCTCGCGTTTGCCTTTGCTGGGATTAGATACCGTTGTACCCTGTTCTATTTCGCCAGAGTAGATCCGGATATATGCCAGTCGGCCAACATATGGATCGGTGACAATTTTAAATACCAGTCCGCTGAGTGGTTCACTATCATCCGGTTTGCGGGTGATGATTTCTTCAGTTTTGGGATCGATGCCTTCCACCGGCGGGATGTCCAGCGGTGAGGGCAAGTAATCAATAACAGCATCCAGTAAAGGCTGAACAGCGGTGCTGATCAATGAGCTGCCACACAAAACTGGCGTCACTTCATTAGCGATCACAGCAGCCCGGAGAGCTGACTTCAATTCATCTTCGCTGATCTCTTTTTCTTCAAGGTATTTATTGGTAAGGCCTTCATCGGATTCGGCAATAACCTCCACCATGGCAGTGCGGGCCCTTTCCACCTGTTCTTTCAAATCTTGCGGTATTTCCACTTCTACAGGAGCGCTGCCCTCGTGATCCTCCCAGATAAATGCCTTCCGGGAAATCAGATCCACCACACCTTTAAATTGGTCTTCTTCGCCAATCGCAACCTGGATAGCAATTACATTAGCTCCCAGGCGTTCACGGATCATTTCTACCGTGCGTTCAAAGGAGGCTCCAATGCGGTCCATCTTGTTGACGAAACAAATGCGGGGTACTTTATAGAGGTCCGCTTGTCTCCAAACGGTTTCGCTCTGGGGTTCAACACCCTGTACCGCGTCAAATACAACAACCCCTCCGTCAAGTACACGAAGGGAACGTTGAACTTCTGCCGTAAAGTCAATATGTCCAGGAGTATCGATAACATTAATCAAATGACGCTTCCAAACAGCAGATACAGCAGCAGAAACGATGGTGATACCACGTTCTCTCTCCTGATCCATCCAGTCGGTAACAGTTGTCCCATCGTCAACAGAACCGATTTTATGCGTTTTCCCAGTGTAATAGAGAATCCGCTCGGTCGTGGTGGTCTTCCCCGCGTCGATGTGGGCGATGATACCTATATTTCGGAACTGCTCTAAAGCGTATTTTCTTGCCATACTTCCTTAAATCTCTTTACTAAACCTATACCCGGAAATGAGAGAATGCCCGGTTGGCTTTTGCCATTCTGTGGGCTTCTTCCCGCTTGCGGATCGCCAGGCCTTCATTATTAACTGCGCTCATGAATTCGTCAGCCAGGCACTGGTCAAATGGTTGTCCTTTCCGTGCCCGGGCCGCTTCTAGAAGCCAGCGTGTGGCCAGAGTGAACTGGCGGTGGGTTGGAACTTCCATCGGGATCTGGTATGTCGCACCGCCTATCCGGCGGGGGCGGACTTCCATCCGCGGCGACGCATTTTGAATGGCCTGTTCGAATAATTCAACCGGATCTTTTCCAGTCTTTTCAGCCATAATATCAAATGCGCTATATACCAGGCTAGCTGCTACGTTCTTTTTTCCTTTTTTCAGGACGTGATTGATGAAGGTCTGTACTTTTACATTGTTGTAACGTACATCCGGTTCAATCTTTCTCCTGTCAGCACTTCTCCGTCTCATCAGTTTTCTCCATCAAGTTATTAAAGCTCTTAATTAGGACACAAAAAGCTTAGGGTGCTTTGGTTCCGTATTTGGATCGGCTCTGTTTGCGGTCATCCACGCCGCTAGAGTCCAGCACACCACGCACAATGTGGTAGCGGACACCAGGCAGGTCTTTCACACGTCCACCGCGGACTAGAACGACAGAGTGCTCCTGGAGACCATGGCCTTCACCAGGGATATAGGCAGTAACCTCAATGCCATTAGTCAACCGTACACGGGCAATTTTCCGGAGCGCCGAGTTCGGTTTTTTAGGCGTCATGGTTCTAACGATGGTGCATACTCCTCGTTTCTGGGGAGCGCCCCTATCCTGCCAGATTCTGCGCTGTTTCATCGAGTTAAATGTATAGCGCAGTGCAGGGGCTTTCATCTTCGATTTCTTATCTGTGCGTCCTTTACGGACTAATTGATTAATTGTTGGCACATTTCCTCCGTACCTAATCCTGATCACTTTTCAAATAGCAAGGCCATCGATTTTGCTTGATGGCCTTGGATCGCTCATAAACCCTTATTCAATCAATCGTTTATGCCCATTATAGGTTGGGGCAACGACTTAGAATTTTAGCACGCCGTTCGTGAAGCGTCAAGCCAGTCCAGCTCTAACATCCAGGCAATCCCGAGAAAGGGAAAACGGTTTTTAGCGGTTTCCCAATCCCAGCAATCCTGTACTCATGCGCGGTATCTGCGCTCTGCTGTCTTCCTTGCCAAAACTGATTATTTCTCCATCATCTGTGACTGCTTCAATAGCCAAGCCCAGACTCTGCATTTCTTTTACCAACACCCGGAATGAAGCCGGGATGCCAATATCCTCGATCGGCTCACCTTTCACGATCGCTTCATAGGCCTGTACCCTGCCCACCACATCGTCGGATTTCACTGTGAGCATTTCCTGCAACGTGTGCGCGGCGCCGTATGCTTCTAGGGCCCAGACTTCCATCTCACCAAATCGCTGGCCACCAAATTGGGCTTTACCACCCAGCGGCTGCTGGGAAACCAGACTGTAAGGACCTGTTGATCTAGCGTGAACCTTATCCTCGACGAGGTGGTGCAGTTTAAGAATATTCATCACACCCACAGTAACCGGGTTGTGATAGGGTTGACCCGTTTTGCCATCGTAGACCGTTTGTTTACCAAATAATGGAAGGGGAACTCCCGTTTCTGTAACCAGCTTGTCAGCCTTTTCACGCAGGACTTCAGTATCCATCTTATTCAGTTTTGTAATTTCTTCACCAGAAACAGAGGCGATCCATAACTTCAGGCAGGCATCCACAGTTCTTACATCCTGAGCATCTCGTTCATTGTGGGGTATTTCTTTGTCCTCAAAGAACAGGATATCCTCTGGTTCATAGTTGTGATCCCGGAGCCATTCTCGCAAGACAGATCGGCGGGCATAGATCTCATCAGATACAAGTCTATAAACGTCATAACCTCTTTCACCCAACCAGTTTTCAAGATAAAGCCGCCGGGCTTCATTATTATCCTGGAGATCTTTGGAATCATAATCAAATCCATCCAGCCATTCCCAGGCTTTCTTTTCTGCCTCCATCCAAGCCTGATCCATCATCCAGGATCTGGCCAATTCAGCTTCAATTTCACTTTCCCGAGCACCATCAAATACGGGGGTCACTGCCACAAAACCCAGTTTTCTGGCTGCCCAACCCAAATGGGCTTCAAGCACCTGGCCAATATTCATACGACCTGGCACACCGGTGGGTGACAATAACATGTCAATCGGGGTCCCATCTTCAAGGTAAGGCATATCTTCCATTGGTACAACCGTGGAAACAACACCTTTGTTCCCGTGGCGTCCGGCGATTTTATCACCGGCGGTGATGCGACGTTTTTGCGCTACAAATACACGCACCATTTTTTCCACTCCAGCGGATAGATCTGTGTTATCTTCCCGGGTGAAAACATTTACTTCAATGACTTTTCCTCGCTCGCCGTGAGGCATGCGCAAGGATGTATCTTTCACATCACGCGATTTTTCGCCAAAGATAGCCCGCAGCAAACGTTCCTCGGGTGAAAGCTCCTTTTCGCCTTTGGGTGAGATCTTTCCAACCAGGATATCATTAGGACCAACTTCAGCGCCAATCCGGATCACTCCGGTTTCATCCAGGTCTTTGAGAGCCTCTTCTCCCACATTGGGGATATCCCTGGTGATCTCTTCCGGTCCAAGCCGGGTATCTCGAGATTCAACCTCATGTTCCTCTATATGGATAGAGGTATAAACGTCGTTCATGGGCAAATGTTCAGAGATCACCACAGAGTCTTCGAAGTTGGCTCCTTCCCAGGACAGGAATGCTACTGTGACATTCTGACCCAGAGCCAGGTTGCCGTGCACTGTTGAAGAAGAGTCGGCGATCACATCGCCTTTTTTCACCAGTTGGCTTTTCCTGACGATCGGCCGCTGATCTATGCATGTGCTCTGATTGGAACGTTCATATTTCCAAAGTTTATATTCTTTGATTTCATTACTAACTGTACGGATGACAACTTTGTCACCCACTACAGAGATCACCTCACCATCCTCATCGGCCAACAGCACCTGACCAGAATCTAACGCGGCAGGTTTTTCCATCCCGGTGGATACCCGGGGGATTTCAGGGGTTAACAGAGGAACACCCTGGGCCTGCATGTTGGATCCCATCAAAGCGCGGTTCGCGTCATCGTGAGAGAGGAATGGTATTAATGCGGCACTGATCCCAACGATCTGGTTTGGCGCCACATCAATATAGTCAATATCGGTTGGTTTAACAAACAGGAAATCTGAGGAATGCCGAGCCGAAACTCGATCTTTGGCAAACTCAAAGTGATCGTTGATCTCAGCATTAGCTTGGGCGATCACAAAACGATCTTCTGCGTCTGCAGCCAGGTATTCGACCTCTACTGAGATATAAGGTGTAACCAAGATATTTTCAACTTTGGCTTTTTTCATTGCCGCTGCCAGTTTCTCGGTCACACGCTCTCCAGCTGGTGCAATAACCTTTCCGGAACTGGGATGGACGACATCTTCCCTGAGCTGGGCACCCACGATCTCCGGATCACCAGGAGATACTGCCTGGCGAACCTTTCGATAAGGTGTCTCAATGAATCCATAGTCGTTCACCTGGGCATAAGAAGCGAACCGGCCGATCAGACCGATGTTAGGGCCTTCCGGGGTTTCAATTGGGCAGATGCGTCCATAGTGTGACTGATGGACGTCTCGCACATCAAAACCAGCTCGCTGCCGGTGCAAGCCACCGGGGCCGAGAGCTGACAAGGTACGTTTATGCCGGAGTTCTGAAAGTGGGTTAGTCTGATCCATAAACTGGGACAGCTGACTGGATCCAAAGAACTCTCTTAATGAAGCCACCACAGGGCGAATATTCACCAGTGTGACCGGAGACATTTTCTTTTTACCGCGGATGGACATTCGTTCACGAATGACTCGCTCCATACGACGGATTCCGACCCGTAGTTTATTCTGGATCAATTCATCCACAGTTTTTATACGGCGGTTGCCTAAATGATCGATGTCATCGGGGTCAACCATATTGTTATTAATTTCGATCATCCGGCGGATCAGGTAGTAAATATCCCATTTTGTAATGGTAAGGTGGGATACAGGCACCTTGCCTTCCAGATCGTATTTTTGATTGAGTTTATAACGACCAACTCGTTCCAGATTGTAGCGGCGATCATTAAAGAGTTGATCCTCCAGGAACTCCCGGGCGTTTTCAACAGTAGCTGGATCTCCAGGGCGCATGCGCTTGAAGAAGTCGATCAAAGCCATCTCAGCGATCGTCATGCCATCAGGAATTTCCCAATCAGGTTCCTGGGCAAAACAGGCTGGAATGAACATGCGGTCCGGATTGGTATCAATATCTTCAAAAAGGGCGATCAATTCTGCGTCAGTTCCCTCTTTGATGGGAGAGTCCTTCAGACCATCATCCACGGCAGCTAAAGCGCGCAGGAAGATGGTTACAGGAATGGTCCGCTGACGGTTGAAACGAATGGTCAAATAACCAGTCTTGCGGGTTTCAAATTCCATCCAGGCACCCCGATCGGGGATCAATTTTGATACAGCCAGGCGTCGGCCAGTAGCACGGTCAACCTCAGCTTCAAAATACACTCCCGGGGAGCGGATCAGTTGAGAAACGACCACTCGTTCGGTACCATTAATAATAAAGGTCCCTTTATCAGTCATCTCCGGGAATTCACCCATAAAAATTTCCTGCTTGATGGGTTCCGGTACTTTAGCGCCGGCCAGCAGGACAGAGACATATAAAGCCGATGCGTAGGTTAGATCTCGTTCTACACATTCCTGGACAGAATATTCCGGCTTATCAAATCTGAAGTCCAGGCCCCACTGTTTTGCTTCAGGGGTGTCACTCGGGAAATATAATTTCATTTTCCCGTTATATGATTCAATAGGAGAGATCTCATGAAAGAGGTCTTTAATTCCATTTTCCTTTAATCGTTTAAAGGAATCCAGTTGAACCTTAATCAGGGGTGGTAAAGGATAATGATAACTAATGCGAGCGTAACTTTTGGCTTTATCTACCTGAGCCATAGATTCTCCCTCTTCCTTTTCTACTTGACCAAACTGGCCTGCAGCGGTTACTATACGCGTTAATATGCCCCGGTTCTTAACCAGGGCAATGAAATATGGCGTTGAATATATGTGCGGACACAGATTTAAACAAAAAGTATCCTCCGGGTTGATTTTAACCCAGACACACAATTATATAAAATATAGGCGTATCGGTCAAGGCATCCAGAGGGGAATTCAACGATCGCTAGAATCAGGATATCGATCATGGAAAATAACCACAAATCAGGTTTTATCGCGGTCATGGGGCGCCCCAATGTGGGCAAATCCACCTTACTAAATCGGTTATTACATCAGACCGTGGCAGCTGTTTCACCCAAACCCCAAACCACTCGATTGCAGCAGTTAGGTATTTTAACCCTTCCTGAAGGTCAGTTAATCTTTATCGATACACCAGGATTACATTTTCCGAAACATAAATTAGGTGAATTCATGAATCAAGATGCTCTTCAAGCTCTGGATGACGCCGATCTGGCTCTGCTGATCTTGGATGGTAACGCTCCTCCAAACCAGGAAGATCAGATATTCGGAGAATCATTAAAAGAGCAAAAGAAGAAACTGCCGGTCATTTTGGTTCTTAACAAGATCGATAAACTAAGTTCAACAGAAATCCTGGACCGTTCTGCCCAGTACCAGGCCTTACTGCCCGACACTCCACTCATTCCGATTTCCGCAGCAACTGGTGATAATTTGGACCAATTGGTAAACAGTATTCTTGAGATCCTTCCCGAAGGCCCTTTGCTCTATCCAGAGGATCAGGTTACCGATCTTTACGAACGAGAAATCGCCGCTGATCTGATCAGGGCTTCCGCGATGCGTTTGCTGGAAAAAGAGCTGCCGCATGTAATTGCCGTTCGCATGGACGAATATAAAGAAAGGGATAACGGCTCGGCATATATTGATGCAACGATCTTTGTTGAACGGGATTCTCAGAAAGGCATTCTGATCGGTGAAGGGGGAAATATGATTAAGAAAGTAGGAACTGTTGCCCGCAAGGAAATCGAATCCATGAGCGGCAGGAAAGTGTTCTTGAGTCTTCGGGTCAAGGTAAGGAAGAACTGGCGAAATGATCTAAATGCCCTGCGTTTGTTTGGATTTAAAAAGAAATAACACGCGCGATATTCATTCGTCTTGGAGCACCTTAAATAGCGCTGAATATTCCACTGTATTACCAGCCTGATCTTGAGCGGTGATTAGCAATTCAAATTCTCCCGGGACCATTGACCAGGGAACTAGATAAGGTGCCACTTTTCGCGAGGAAAGCAAGTCGCCATTCAAATAGAATTCCACCTGATCGATCTCTGAATTATTTTCAAACTCCACTTCAAACAGGATCTCATCACCCTCCCGGAAAGAAATCTCTCCCCCAGCCAGGTCTGTGATAAAAGTCATCGAGGGTGAAGTATTGTCCACCGAGACCACCACCGAGGTTTTTTCGATTTGCTGTCTTTCCTGGATCAGAACCAGCTGGAGCGCGTATATCCCATCTTCCAAGTCTGTTGTATCCCAATACCCCAAGCGGGTAAAAAATGACGGAGTGGAAATTTCGGGGCCGATCTGGATCCACGAGCCAGGATTCAAACCCATCCCATATTGAAGCCGGGCGGAAACAAAATTTTCCTCGGGGATCGATCCGATAATTCCGACCTTCCCTTTTACAAAAGAATAATTTTCTGGAGTAGTGAAGGATAATCCATCTTCCCTTTCCTCAGGGATCTCCAGGTCATACAAAGTTGGCGCAATGTCGATCCCTGCTTGATCTGCCCAAGATCTCGCTTCTGGAGGTACGCTCAAATAAACCCGGTCTTCTATCTGGCTGGAAGGCGTAAAGACAGATGCCAGCAATCCAGTTTCTCTATTGACTTCGAAAGACTGATATAAATTGTCAGATCCCTGGGGTTCATTGCCTTGAATGAATACCTCCCGGACAATCCTGGGACAGTTCTCAGTCGGCAGCAGCCCTGAGGGGTAACACACATCCATGGTAATAATATTGGCGGGAAGGGCCCAGTTCTGAGCTGGCAGTTCCCGGGAGACATATTGGGTAATCGCCCTCCATAGAATTGCTGCAATCTGCTGGTAATCAGGTCCAGGCTCTTCTCCTCTAGGATTGCCAACCCAAGAGGCTGTGACTATCTGGGGAGTATAACCAACCACCCAGGCGGAGCTGCCATCCGCTACAGCTCCCATCTTCACGGCTGCGGGCCGACCGATCTGAAATACATCCCTGAAAGAGACATCTGACCGGGCTTCTCCATCACTCAGAGTGTTGTTAATAAGGAAAGCCAGTTCTTCGCTGATAATCTTCTTTTCGATGAACATATTATCAGTGGTGATAATTTCTCCAGACTTGGTTTCAATCCTCTGAACCGAAGAGGGTTGGATTTCCAAGCGGGAGTTTCCTGCTGATTTTCCACGCAGATACCCCCGGTTGCTAAAAACACCAAATCCCTGAGCAAGGTCGACCAAATCCAAGTAAGGATTTTCGAGAAATACCGAGCAATCAGGACAAAAATTTGGGCCCAGAGAATAACCAAATACTGTCAAAGTGCTTGGAAATATATTCTTAGCCTGAACAGACCAAAGCTGGTAAGCGGGAGCTAAATAGTCATTCACCAAAGCTTTACGGATGCTCACGGGTCCATGGAAATCACAATCTTGACCGCACCCGGGATGCAACATCTCGGCCGAAAGTTCTTCACTGACAGGTATGTCCCAGACCAGGGAAGCAGGTTCATATCCCTGGGCAAATTGATTCAGATATAAAAAAGGAGTGATCAAGGTTCCCGGGTTCCTGGGTTCAGCCAGACTTGGTTTTCTTCCGGTATCCGTAATCCCTGCCATTGCCCGAAGTTCCCCGGAAACAGGATCGAGAAGAACAAGGTCGATTTCCAGTGAATCAGGATTTTCTGGTATTTGACCTGTGTAGCGAGGTAATAAGCGGGCTGCTTCGCAATTATCACTAACCAGCAGGTCCTCACCATATACACGCCCAACCATGATTTCTAAGGTGCATTCCAGTGAACGCTGCAGATCAAGATCAAGAGTTGAAAATATCTGGTATCCTCCCCTTAAAAGACGGTCCTGAGGGACAGATTTACTGGCTTCCTCCAGAATATAGTCAACATAAACAGGCTTTGGCTGATTATCCTCTGTATCATGATCAGCATAAAATAACTGCTTCTTCCCAGTCTGCTCCGCAATCTGGGTAGTGATAAAATTCGCTAGTGCCATCTTTTCCAGGATGTCTTCCTGATTTTCCTTGGCTGCTATTGGCGCGTCAAATGGATTCAAAGAAGGATATTTAGAAACTGCCGCCAGAAGGGCAGACTCAGCTAGATCCAATTTTTCCAAATCTTTGCCGAAATAATACTGGGAAGCCTGGGCTACACCGTAAATATCCTGACCAAAATATAAACTGTTTAAATACCATTCCAGGACTTTCTGTCTACCATAACTGGCAATCATCTGGTCGGAAAGCAAATCAACCCGGATCTCATAATAGGGATGTCCAATCTCATCCCACAGTAAAAAATCCTCAACTAATGATTGGGTGATCGGATCAGGTTTATTGTCCAGCATACCAGCAATAAACCCTTCCGGTTTTTCAAGGAAAGAAACATCCACGGTTGTTAAAATCGCCTGGATCAATTCCTCTGGTACATCACGAAAGAACAACATATTTCCATCGGTGATATTTACATAACGGCGGTAATCTACTGTCGGGTTTTCAAACCGCCACAATTCCTGTTTACCTTGCCGATCCATAATCCTGGTAGGTATTAACAGGGATCCATTCTGGGGGTTTAACAGCACTTCCATCATCTCGGGTGTAGGTAAACCCTCAGTAATTTCTGAATAACGGCCCACAGCATAGATAACTCCCCCTGCCATGCCAAGGCTTATAAACGCAGCTAATAATAAACCTATCATTCCCAGGGGACTGGATCGGTTCTTTTTCCTTTGATTCGCTCTGAACCGCATAATATGTGATTTTATATCCATGAGGGGAAAAATCCTATTGGATCACTTGAGAAATGTAGTCCAACAATTCCCGGGCAGATGCCAGGTTTTTGTCACTAGGACCGCCCAGCATGGTCGCCAATTCCTTGACTCGTTCTTCTCCATTAATCTCCTGAACCTGAATCGTAGTCCGCCCTTCCGCCAAACCTTTTAACACCTGGAAGTGCTGTTGACCAAAACCAGCCAGTTGCGGAAGGTGCGTGATACATATGACTTGATGTTCGGGAGTAAGGCGATAAAGCTTCTCACCCACCACCGCGCCGATCCTTCCGCCTATCCCCTGATCGATCTCATCAAATACCAGAGTGGAGATATGATCAGCCTTGGCAAGCACATTCTTTAATGCCAGCATTAAGCGGGCGGTTTCTCCACCTGAGGCTGTTTTCGCTAACGCTTTTAATCCTTCACCGGGATTGGTCTCAATCAGGAATTCAACTTTTTCCAATCCGTCAGGATAAAATTCAAATCGTTTTCCACCTTCAACAGGGACACCTGAAGGTGACTCAGTCACTGCAAAAGACACCTCAAAACGGGATCCCGCCATTTTTAGATCATCCAGCTGTTTTTCTAATTCAGAAGCCAACCGCAGTGCCCCGGTTTTTCGGCCCTGGGTCAAGCTTTGACCAAACTTGCCCAATTCCACCAGTAAACGGCCTTCAATTTCTTCCAACTCCTCGATCCGGGTGCTCCTGCCAGTGATTTCCTCTAGTTCCCGACGGGCGTTTTCCATATAATTCAGGATATCAGGAATGGTTTCACCATATTTTCTCTTCAATTCGCGCAGTAATGCCAGACGATCCTGGGCTTTTTCCAGCTCAGTGGAATCAAATTCCAGGGTATCCAAATAAGAGCGCAGATCCTTTCCTAGCTCATATAATCCATCATTGAGTTCAGCAGTCCGCTGATTAAGGGGTTCCAGGGCTGGATCTATTTTTGAAAGAACCTCCACCGATCTAACGATCTGCCCCACTAAATCCAAGACAGTGGGCTGATGAGAAGGTGCGTCGTCCAGAAGAATGAGGATATTTTGACTAAGATCAGCAAGTTTTTCAGCATTTACCAACCTGTTGCGGAGTTCGGTCAGGGGTTCTTCCTCTCCATCCTGGAGAGCTGCCAGACCAATCTCCTCAACCTGAAAAGCCAAGAGCTCTTTTCTCTGAGCTGCTTCTAAATCAGATTTCCGTAATTTAGTCAGGGATTTTTGGGTTTCTTTCAGCTTTTGATAAATTTTCTGATAATCATTCAGCTGCTCGGTTGTGCCCGAAAACCTGTCCAGTAATCCCAGGTGCTGGTTAACACGCATTAAGGATAAATGCTCAGATTGGCCGTGAATATCCACCAGGTATTGACCAAGCCCAACCAGAACTGCGGCGTTTGTCCTGTGTCCATTGACCCTGGCAATGTTCCTTTTATCTTTTCTCAATTCCCGGGTTAGTGTCAAAAATTCGGTCCCATCAAGCAACTCTTCCTGTTCAAGAAGTTCAATTACCGGTTTCTTGACATTTTCCGGGATCTTGAAAACAGCCTCAACGCTGGCAAACTCACTGCCCTTTCTAAGCGTCGACATATCCACTCTCTGGCCGAGCAGCATATCCAGAGCTCCCATGATGATGGATTTCCCGGCGCCTGTTTCTCCAGTTAAAATAACCAGACCTGGATCGAATTCCAGGTTCAGAGAATTTATGATTGCGAAGTTTCTAATTTTAAGTTCTACAAGCATATTAATTTCTTAATTGATAATACACACTGGCAGTGAGGATCACTGAGTATGCCAGGTACCAGATAATCGAATAGAACCCCCCACCGAAGATAGTCCCATAAAGGCTTAGATCCCGGATCAGGATCCCGAAAACGGGGATTAGGCTGCCCAACAAAGCTGATCCGCTCATGACATATTTTAGTAATGGGGATCTGCGGTTCTTGATTGCTTTTCTAACAGCCCAGACAGCAAAATATCCAACGCCAATGGCGATCAATATCATATAGAAACCAAAGTTGATCGCAAACAAACTTCCCAAGAATGATATGACTCCTGTTATCGCAACCGCGATGACCTGGTCAAACCATTTTGTGGTGATAAATTTTTTCTGCTGGGAACGAATACAGTCCGGGCAGCGATATCCTGTTGGTGTATGCGTGGCGCATTTAATACAGATGGGGCGATTGCAGCGATTACATCGCAGCCGGGTTTCTGTTTTCGGATGAAAAGTACAGACAAGGTTCGTATCTATATCAGACATTTTTTTTGATTGTTGGATTCTGGTCCATATATGGGATCAAGTTCCGGTAGAAGTAACCCGGATCATGAAAACGAATAAAAGTGGCCGCATAATCACTGACTTTGATCTCAATCCTATCATCGTTTACCAGATCCACAGGAGACTGACCATCAATGCTTATAACAGCCTTGTGAGATGTGTTAACAATGACGGCTATATTAACATCCTCGGATAAAACCAGGGATTGTTCAATGGATAGATGAGGTGCGACCGGAACCAGAATTACATTCCTCAATTCTGGTGAGAGAATTGGACCTCCCGCAGCCATGGCATAAGCCGTGGAACCGGTGGCCGTTGAGGCAATTATCGCATCCGCAACGATCGTGCTCAAATGACGGTTGTTAATCTCAAGGATCAATTGAATAGGACGGATGATCTCTCCTCTACTGATAACGGCATCGTTCAGGGCACTCCAGCTCCCAATTTTATGTCCAGCCCTGAAAAGAGTGGACTGAAGCATCATCCGCCTTTCCAATCGGTAATCACCTGCCAGAACACGCTCAAGTGCACTACCCCATTCATCTCGATGAATCTCTGTTAAGAAACCATAACTACCCAGATTGATTCCCAGTATGGGGGTGCTGGAAACAGCCCCGATATGACCCGCGCGCAGCATAGTGCCATCGCCACCCAGAGCTATCAGCAATTGTTGGCTGCCGCTTGATATACTTTCACGGAGGCTTGGTTCATCCATTTTTCCGAGGAGTACCTTGATTCCCTTTTCTGTAAGGGACGCACTAATTTCTTTCGCAAGCAGAAATGCTTCCGGGTTTAGGGGATTTACAGCTACGGCAATGTTGTTAATATTCTGGGTCTTGTTAGGCATAATTAAGTATCAAATGGATTAAATCAGGGACAGGGCCAATTTCGCCGGCAGGTTATTCTCCGGGCGGCTGGAACAAATGATCAGCCAGGGAAGTCGATCCAGGGATTTTGATTTCGCCAAAAGTGGCCTCAAATTTCGCCAAGTTTTCACCAAGGGCTTTATGGATCAATTTTGCGCTTAATGGGGATATCAATATTCTGGATTTAAACTCAGGGCCTTTCAGACCTGGCAGCATCTGGGCAAAATCAAAAATGAACTCGGATGGTGAATGGGTAATTCGTGCCAGATTGGCATAAACTGCTTCCAGGTCTGGAGGGATTGTGATCCCGGGGGCCTTCTTTACAGAGTTATCTTTTGTCATGGCTGAAGCCTCTCTCACAAATATCGAACTGGTTAGAACGGGATATCATCCTCATCTACCTGCTCAGAAAATCCTCCACTATCCTGGGATTGGAAAGCCTGGTCTTCCTGCCTGGAAGATAAAAAGACTACACGCTGGGCAGTCATCTCATAACTTGCTCCACATGAACCATCATTGCGCGTGAATACTCGCGGACCACCCGTTTCAGGATCGGCATTTAGATAACCTTCCACCAGAACTTTGCTGCCTTTTCTTAAATACTGATTCACTGTTTCCGCCTGCGCTCTCCACACAGAAACTCGGAACCAGGTTGTTTCAGTTACTTTCTGTCCGTTTGAGTCGTTATAAACACGATTAGTGGCAACATTAATATTCGTTACCGCAGATCCATTGGGCAAATAGCGCATTTCAGGATCTTTTCCTAAGTTACCTACAATGGTTAATCTCTGGTACACATTTCCTCCTCTTAAGCAGTAAGTTCTGCTCTGCTGGTAATCAGTAGTTTGATCTCTTATTACCGAGTATTATACACTGTCTCACTTTAAGGACCTGTCTTCATGATTAGCTAACTTTATTATCGTCATGAAACTGATATTAACACTTTTTTCGGAGTTCCCTTTTTAAATAAACTATTCTTTTGGCAGCACTTCCCGAACAATAAAATCGGAAAAACTGATCGTAACTGCCGTGTCACCTACGGATCGGGCGAACACCCCAAAAGAGCCCAGCTGCTGCTGCTGATCCCTGACCGTAAACTGGGGATTTCCATTGATAAAAACATAGATTTGGTCATCCACAGCTAGCACAGCTAAGGTAGAAATACTTGGTGCGCCAACAGGAACCGAAGCGCTTCTGGTCCATGGATACAGGATCGTACCCGTTTCGCCTGAAATGCTGTCCAGCCGAACCTGGCCGTCACAGGTGAGGGCGAAGCGGTAGTACTGGTTCCTATCAAAGACACGGAATAAAAACCCATATTCATCACGAGGAGAGCATAAAATTGGACTTGCAGATATTTCAGCATAAAAATCCTGTAAATCAGGTTTTTCCAGAGTTCCGATAAAAAAGGATCCAGGTTCGTTGATGATGATGTTAATCTCACCATTGGCGATGTTGATCTCACCCCGGTCTGACTGCGGAACTGTCCAACCCTCTCCCGATTCAAATTCATCCTTAAAAATGACTTCTCCCAATTCTGCCTTTATCTGCGGTGTTGGAGACACCTCAACAGTTGGCGAAATTTCTATTGTCGATGTCGGGGGAAACCATTCAACCGTTGGGGATGAGGTCGGAGTGATTGTCTGGCTGGCAGTGGGTACCGGAGATGGTGCCGAGAAAGGTAAACAGGCTGACAGTGGTATTAGAAGAAGGATAATCCAGATTCTTTTCATAAAACGTCAGCGTTGGATCACCTGTGAGCGTTCAGGTCCGACAGAAATAATCTTAACTGGTACATTTAGCAAGTCTTCAATCCTGGAAATATAACCCCGGGCAGCTTCAGGCAGGTCCTGCCAGGTTCGGATCGAGGTTAGATCATCCTTCCAACCTGGCAGGTCTTCAAAGATAGCTTCAACTCCTTCCAGGTTGGAAGGACCAAGCGGCAGGGTTGGTGTGATCTTATCGCCAATCCGGTACTTTGTACATAAATTGATTGATTCTAATCCAGACAGGATATCCAGTTTTGTTAAAGCCAACTCGGAAATGCCGTTCAGACGAACTGCATATCGAAGCAGGACAATATCAAGCCAACCCACACGTCTCGGCCGGCCAGTTGTGGTTCCGAATTCATCCCAATCATTTTCACCTGTTCCACGCAAACAAACTGCTAAATCTCCATCCAGCTCAGTAGGGAAAGGTCCTTCCCCTACCCGGGTTTGAAACGCCTTAACGACTCCTACCACCCGGTTTGCTGATCCAATTCCTAAACCCAATCCAACCAGCGCGCCGGGAGCTGTAGGGGTTGAACTGGTTACAAAAGGATAGGTTCCATGGTCGAGATCCAATAATGTGCCCTGGGCTCCCTCTGCCAGAATGATACTTCCTTTTTTAAGAGCTTGATCAGCGAATTCACCAACCTCAATAATATAAGGGCTCAGTTTTTCAGCATAGATCTGGTATTGTTTGGAAATCGCCGCGGCATCAAGCACATCAGCTCCAAATAACTTCTCAAGCTGATGATTCACACTTTTAATATGAAGGTAGACAGCCTCCTTAAAAGCTTCTGGATCCAGCATGTCTTCCATTCTCAAACCTGAACGAGTTACTTTGGAATTGTAGGCTGGACCTATCCCACGTTTTGTGGTCCCGATCATATTCTCACCCCGAGCAGCTTCGCGGGCTCCATCCAGTGCAATATGGCCGGGTGTGATGATATGGGCCGCATGAGAGATCTTGATCCGGTCAGGATTTATTTCTAGACCCGCTTTTCGAACCCGTTCCATTTCATCTAAAAGAGTTGCCGGATTTATAACCATCCCATTTCCAAGCAGGCCTATTGAATGGGGATGGACCACACCAGAAGGCAATAAATGGAGTTTAAATATCTCTCCCCCAACGGTAACTGTATGCCCCGCATTATCGCCACCGTAATATCGGGCCACGATATCTGATTTAGTAGCCAAAAGATCTACTATCCTTCCCTTGCCTTCATCTCCCCATTGGGCGCCAACGACAATGGTTAAGGTCATCTTCTCCTCCTAAATTAAATATGATTTCCTTCATGGTGAATTCAATACTAATTCCCGTTTGGAAAATCAACCTGACATACTAGAATCATTCTAGCATACTAGTATAATTGTTATCCATCCTATAAGCAAAAAGATTTCCTATGAAACAGGAGCAGTTTATGATGGACAAGAAGGTTCTAATTACAGGCGCATGCGGAGAGATCGGTCAGGCATTAATTCAATCTCTCTTTGAAGAGGGGAATACCGAGATCATCTCCCTGGATTTAAAACCTCTTCCAGATAAACTGAATGGTATGTCCCAGCACCTTCAGGCAGACCTCTTGGATAAAGAAGTGATCGTTTCTCTTGAGAAAGAGAACGGCTTCACTTATATTTATCATCTGGCAGCTGTTCTATCAACCAATGCAGAGCATGATCCAATCCAAGCCCATAAGATCAATTCCTGCATCACTATTGACCTGCTTGAGATGGCCGCAAGGATATCCCAAGCAGGAAAGTATCCAGTAAAGTTCGTATTCCCCAGCTCCATAGCGGTTTATGGATTACCTGATCTAATAACTAAAGAATCTGTTCCTCCCGTCAAAGAAAATCAGTTTACTGAACCAACTACTATGTACGGCTGTTCCAAACTCTACTGCGAAAAAGTCGGTGTTTATTACAGCAAAAATTACCAGCAGCTTGCCGATCATATCCCGACCCGGATAGATTTCCGGGCGATTCGTTTCCCAGGTATCATCAGCGCTTTCACCATACCTAGCGGCGGGACAAGCGACTTTGGCCCAGAGATGATCCACGCAGCTGCCCAGGGCAAACCTTATGATTCATTTGTGCGCTCTGATGTCACAATTCCATTCATGATGATGCCTGATGCAGTTAACTCGCTGATGATGCTCGCCAATGCTCCGATTGAAAGACTCCACCAGCGAATCTACAACATCACCAGCTTAAGTCTTTCAGCCGGTGATTTTATAGATATGACCAGAAACGGTTTTCCCGATGCTGAGATCAACTTCAAACCTGATCCCAAACGCCAAACTATTGTTGATACCTGGCCGAAAGACATAGATGATAGTCCAGCCAGGACCGATTGGGGATGGAAACCAGTCTATGAAACAAGAGAAGACTGCCAAGGATACCTGCTGGAAAACATCACTCGTCATTATTCCTGATCTCTAAATAACCATTATTTTAGCAAGGTTTAAACCGGATTTAGAAAATGAATCCAGTATTTCCAGTTAATAATCTGTAGTATGATGTTAGGGAATTGTCTAATGAATCAAAACATACTTACAGGTTGAAAAATGGATCAAAATAATCTCCCACATCCGGGGCCAATTGCACTATTCGGGTCCGGTGAGACAGCTCCTGGCGGGCAGAAGATCTTTGATTTTATATTTCGTTTATCGCCAATGTCCCCCCAGGTGAGCATTATTGAAACGCCAGCTGGATTTGAATTAAACGCCGGACAGGTTGCCGGCAATGTTGGTGATTTTATACAACATCGACTCCAAAATTATAAACCCCGTATCCAATTGATCCCTGCCAGGAAAAAAGGCACCCAATTCAGCCCTGATGATCCTGAAATTGCCCACCCGATACTGAAATCTGATCTGATCTTCATGGGACCAGGAAGCCCAAGTTATGCTGTTCGCCAGCTTGAGAATTCACTCACCTGGGAGTATATTCTAGCCCGACACCGGTTGGGAGCTGCTCTGGCTTTTTCCAGTGCGACAACTGTAGCTGTTAGTTCAGCAGCTCTGCCGGTTTATGAGATCTATAAAGTCGGAGAAGACCTGCATTGGAAAGATGGATTGGATTTCTTTTCCCACTATGGTTTGCCCCTGGTTTTTATACCCCACTGGAATAATAAAGACGGCGGGGACGGTCTGGATACCAGCCGCTGTTATATGGGAGAATCCCGATTTCAGGAATTAAAGAACCGACTTCCAAAAGACCAGATTGTGATCGGAATAGACGAAAACACAGGCCTGGTAATCGATTTTCAATCCGCCTGTTTTCATGTTGTCGGTCAGAGCAACGTGACTATTCTTCAGGAAGGATCCGAACAGATTATCCCAGCAGGCAGCGGGATAGAACTGATCGAATTAGGAGATTTTAATCTTTGTGATCCGGTGGCTGGTATTTCCCAGACCAGCTGGGATCAGGCACTCTCGATCCAATCAGACCTGGATACAAATCCTCGAATTCCTGCCCAAGTTATTGTGCTGGCGGAGAAAAGGGAAAAAGCCCGCCAATCAAAAGACTGGGAAACAGCAGACCAGTTGAGGCAAGCAGTAGAAGTCCTTGGTTGGGTCATCCAGGATAAACCGGATGGATTTCTAATTGAGATTAAAACAGATCAATAAAGATCTTAATAATGTTTTAGACCATCAATTTTGAAGGAGCAGTATAGAATGAAAACCAAACCTACACTTGGGTTTATCGGATTGGGATTAATGGGCAAGCCCATGGCCAGAAATCTGCTTAAGGCAGGATATCCTCTGGTGGTGCACAACCGCAGCAGAGAAGTTGTCCGGGAACTGATCAAGGAAGGCGCTCTGGAAGGTTTCTCTCCCAAAGATGTTGCGTCCCGAGTTGATATTATCTTTACAAACTTACCGGACTCCCCGGATGTTGAGCTTGTTGCGCTGGGCGAGGATGGCATCCTTGAAGGAACTTCTGAAGGCCTGATCTATGTGGACCATTCCACCATCAAACCTTCACTGGCCAGGAGAATTGCTGCTGAATTCAAGGCTCATGGAGCATTTGCCCTGGATGCTCCTGTCAGTGGGGGGGATATTGGCGCTAAAAACGGAACCCTGGCGATTATGGTAGGAGGAGCAGAGCAAGCTCTAGCTAAACTCCGTCCCATTTTCGAAGTTGTTGGAAAGACGATCACCCATGTTGGAGATGCAGGTTCAGGCCAGATCGCAAAAGCCGCCAATCAAATAATGGTGGCTGCCCAGATGGTTGCGATGGGAGAGCTTATGATCCTCGCAAAAAAATCTGGAGCTGAACCAGCCCGGGTAGTGCAGGCAATCCAGGGTGGCGCGGCTCAATGCTGGACATTGGATGTCAAACCTGAACGTTTATTTGCTGGAAACCGCGCGCCAGGATTTAAAGCCTATATGCAGGAAAAAGACCTCAAAATCGTAATGGATACCGCCCGGGAATATGGCGCTCCCCTCCCTTCAGCAGCATTACATACTCAGCTGTTTGGAGCCATGCTGCAAATGGGGATGAAAGATCTGGATAACTCAGCCGTGATCGCTGTGATCGAAAATCTTGCCCATACGACTCTTTTAGACTGATCCAATACCTTCATTTCATCAGTTTTACCCGGCCGGAGGATCAACCTCCTGCCGGGTTTCTTTTTCAGCAGGTATAATTTT
>CAZVIH010000104.1:0-2643 GCA_964627755.1 uncultured Anaerolineales bacterium | reverse complement strand
TAGCCAATGGACAGAAACACAGGTTTATCCTGTTGTTTAGCTTCTTGGAAAGCTTCTTCTCCCCAGGGATACCAGTTGACAGGATTTGCCGCATGCTGCAGCAAATAAGGGGATTTTTCAAAAACCAGCCTGTTATAGTCCAGTCCACCATCCAGAGGTAATTTTGAGATGTCTTCGATTTCAGGAATATTCATAACTTATAAATGGATTGGGTAAATCCGGGACTAAAAACACTTCAGGAATCTAATTTTTTGACGGGCTTTCCAATCCATGGGCTTCAAGCAGTTTTTCATCCTGGAGCAGATCCGGGGAAGAGCCATCTGCCACAATTTTCCCCTCGTCCATAATTATCATGCGGGGAAAAAGGTCTTCCACCATGCGCAGATCATGGGTGGATACTAACATGGTGATTGGCAGTTCTTTCAGGAAATTGATCAAAGACCTTCTGGACCTGGGATCTAGTCCTGCTGAAGGTTCATCCAAAACAAGGATATGGGGCTGCATAGCCAGAACTGTCGCGATGGAAATTCTCTTTTTCTGTCCCATACTTAAATGATGGGAAAGACGATCGCCAAATCCATCCATATGCACATCAGCCAGGGCTTTCTCCACTCGCTGGTATATCTCTTCTTCTGGAAGACCCATATGCAAAGGTCCAAAAGCCACATCATCAAAGACGGTCGGTGAAAATAATTGATCATCAGGATTTTGAAATACCAGACCAACCAGAGCCCTGATTAAGGGCAGATTTTCTTTATTTATCTCCAGCCCAGCAATGGAAATGGGGCTATTTTCCCCCAATATACCGTTCAAGTGCAGCATTAAAGTTGATTTTCCGGCTCCATTGGGTCCTACCAGGGCGACCTTCTCACCTTGACAGACGGATAAATCAATACCCCTCAATGCCTGATGGCCGTCAGGATATGAAAAATGAAGATCCTTGATCTGGAGAATATCCCCTTCACATTCCGGGATCTGGAGTTCAAACGAAGCTTGATGTTTTACAGGCATCAGCGGACCCACCCTATAAATTGAATGATCACTAATAAAAAGATTGCGGCGAAAAGAATCAACCAGTCCAGACGTTCCATTTGATGGGGGTTCAGAGTCCGGATATGCCCAGTATAGCCTCTGGAAATCATCGCTTGAAAGATCCGGTCCGACCGTTCATAACTGCGCAGAAACAACTGTCCAGCCATACTGCCGGTAGTTTTGAGACGCCAGGAGATTGTTCCACCACCCTTAACCCCTGGCAGCCCGGCGCTGCGAGCTTCCCTTGCCCTCAAGATCCGGAAAACTTCATTAGTAAGGACAAACAGGTAGCGGAATAGAAAGGCGATGATGGTCGTCAGGGTGCGCGGCAAGCGCAGATGTTCCAGGGCATGAAGAAGATCGGGGAATTGGGTTGTGGCAACCAGCATAATAGCTGCTTGTACAGATAGCCAGGAGCGCACCATGATGCTTAAAAATCGGATCAGTCCCAGATCTGTTGGTACAAGAGTGATAAAGCCCAGGTCCCAGACTGCCAGTGGAGAACCATGAGGAGAAAATAAGGCGCTGATCGCCACCAGGGCGAATGGAAGGGCAACAACCGATCTTTTCAAGCTAAAACCCAGACCAAGACTTGATTGATCATTTACTACCAGTAATAACAGCCAGGAAAGGGCAAAAGCTGGCCAGCTGCCATCCGGGAGGATGGCATTGGAAAGAATGAAAAGAACAGTGATCAATACTTTAACGCGAGGATCCAGCTCGTGGATCCAGCTTTTCTTAAAATGATATTGATCAACGATGTCAACATGCATATGGCAGCAACCTTGTCAAAATGGGGGCAGATCGCTCAGGCTTTATCCTGGCGGCGTAAATTCCTTCCCAGCAGGATAATTATACCAATTAGAACAACAGCCCCAACGGCTCCAGCCAATATAGTAGATAACGCTGTCTCACCCAGGAAAGGTATGGAATAATCTGGCAAGATCTGGTAAGGCGCGTCCAGGCCAGATCCCAGGAATCCCAGGTCAGAAGCTACCTTCTCCAGGCCGTCAGGATTCCCAGAAGCCAGGGGAGAAATCAAAACAGCCAGTAGAGAGATGATCACGCCAGAGATTATCCAGCCCTTACCCCCTTCCTTGGACGGATTATCTAAATCTAAAACATCAGGGCGGGTCTGTTCAATATAGGCTAAAGCAGCCACCGTGATCAGCGCTTCGCCTATACCGACCAAGGCATGTACGCCCAGCATAGCTGGCATGACAATTTCCAGCCGGGTTGTACCACTTAACCAAAGCTGGAGAGAAGCGACTAATGCAGCTGCCATAGTTGCGATCCAGGCCCCTCCACCTGCTACCGCCAGGCGGATCCCTTTTTTCTGATGGATGACCAGCCGGTATAAACCATAACCAATCACCGCGGTCAGTATTCCCATATTAAAGATATTGGCACCCATGACCAATAAACCACCATCCTGAAATAATAAGCCCTGGATTCCGACCACAGCAGTCATCACCAGGATCCCGGCCCAGGGTCCAAGCACAATGGCTGCCAGGGTACCACCCAGGAAATGGCCCGATGTCCCGCCTGCAATGGGGAAATTCAACATCTGGGCTGCAAAAATGAAAGCAGCCATCACACCCATTATTGGGA
>CAZVIH010000103.1:0-13278 GCA_964627755.1 uncultured Anaerolineales bacterium | reverse complement strand
TCGACCATTCGGCCTGCCGATAACAAAGCTGTTAGGACTTTTCCCACTGATTGACCTATGATTAATATAAATCAATCGATATTATTTTGTTATCCAGCCCGAAAGGCTGGTTTTTTTTCTAATGTTAAGACTACTTATCGTTCCTCATTTTTCTGATCCCGAGAAGCAGCGTCGGGCCAATATCTTGATTGCAACCCAGGTTGCGGCGATAGGGATGATTACGCTTATCATGGTGATCTCCTTCATTCTCACCCCGGATCATACTGAAGTCCTGCTGCAAGGTGCAGCAGGTGCTTCGGCAATGATCTTTTCCTTTTATCTTCTTAAAAAAGGGAAACTGGAATTGGCGGGGTGGGTTTTGGTAATACCGGGTTGGTTGGTTCTGACCCTGGATCTGGCATTGATCTCGGGAATCAGGGGCGTAAACATTCTCGGCCAGGTTTTGATTATAATGTTAGCCGGATTGGCGATCAGCGGAAAATCCGCCTTGATCATCACTGGAATCAGCCTGGCAGCTAATCTGATTGTGTTATACCTGGAGCAATCTGGGATAATGGTCCACCCAAACCCGCTGCCAGCGGAATGGGCCCGTTATTTTATCCAATCGATATATTTATCTCTGGCGGCAATTTATATTTCGAGAGCGGATACGGTAATAAAAAAAGCCTTCAAGGAAGTCCAGGCTACTTCAGACCGCTACCGGGCCTTATTTGAGCGTACGAATGATGGGGTTCTAATTGTAGATCTGAATTGGATTGTTTTAAATTCCAATCCTCAAGCGGCTAAATTGCTGGGTTATCTTGAGGCTGACTTGATCGGGATTAAGTTTTCCAACTGGTTTGGCAGCAATGGATCTGTAGATGGAACGGAGTACCTCAATGACCATTTGGCTGGAACTGACCTCCCGGTCTTTGAATATATGATCCAACAGAAAAACGGATCTGATATTCCGGTTGAGATCAGTTTGGCTTTGGTACCAGATCCAGATGGGGATCCTCACCATATTCAATGTATCTTGCGGGATATCACTGAAAGAAAGGAATATGAGCGCAACCTGGTTTTCCAGACGCTGCATGATCCCCTTACCAATTTACCAAATCGGAAGTACCTTGAGAAAGAATTCTTAAGTATCAAAAATCGCCGTTTGGATGATCACAGGTTGGTGGCAGTGTTTTTTATCGATATTGATGATTTTAAATTTGTAAATGATCAATACGGTCATCATGTTGGTGATCAGGTTCTAAATGAGCTGGGGCTCCGCCTCCTGCAATCGGTCAGAGATAGTGATACTGTGGCCAGAATGGGGGGAGATGAATTCGTCATCATTTTGGAAAATATCCATTCCAGGGAAAATGTCATCAAGGTGGCAGAAAAGATCATCAATAGCATTTCAGATCCTTTCCAGATCCAGGATCTGGCGATCAAAATTACCGTCAGCATCGGAATCAACTTATCCGATAAGAGCAATTTGGCCGAAGTTGACCTGCTCAAGACCTCAGATTCAGCCCTTTACACGGTTAAGGAAAACGGGAAGAATAATTTCCGTTTTTACGATTCAAAAAACCCCACCAGATTTTAAAGAACCCTTAATTATTCCCCGGTATATCTTTTTATGCCTGCCGATTTGAACAATCCCCTATATTTCTCTAGTGTTATATGAACTAATCTCCCTGGTGATTCACTCGCTGATATATTACGGGATCGGGATTTGGTTATTCCGGTGTAAACACATGCAGTTCTCCTGATTTCTCGAGGCATTCTGTCAGAATAACCCTCTGGAATTAGAAATCCAGTCCCCCAGGCGGGGGTACTGGAGCACTACTGCTGTTAAAATATAGGGATTGATCAGAATCATTTAACGGAATATGGATCCAATGAAAATTTCCTGGAAAAAAACTGCCCTGATCCTGATATTAATTCTTTTGCTGAGCGGCTTTTTGATTCCCGGCGAATCGGCTCTGGTAACTGGTGTGGAGGCTCAAAAGGCTTTTTCTTCCTACTATGATGCTGGCTGTACAGTGATCTATGGAGTGGATGAATCCAATGTATTGGGCGGGAATAATGAGGATTTTCCAGATCCGGAAACGCGGATCTGGTTTTTCCCATCCGAGGATGGGAAGTTTGGACGTGCCCTGGTTGGGTATGATGATTTTATCTGGCAGGGGGGAATGAATGATCAGGGTCTGTTCTTTGATGCCATGTCCATCGAAGAGCCTCTTAAGGTTGAACAGGGCAATAAACCGAAATACCAGGGATCCCTGCCAGCCAAAGCTTTGGAGTCATGCGCTGATGTAGATTGCGTTTTGGACCTCTTCGATGAATATCACGCCTATGACACCTGGGTCTTTCAATTTCTGTTTGGTGATGCTTCTGGTAATTCCGTGATCATTGAACCCTATCAGATCAATCATGGGGGTCGTTTTTTGGTAGGTACTAACTTCCTCCAATCTACCACCGACGAAAATGAATGCCGTTATTGTGTGCGCTACTGGACGGCCCGCAGCATGTTTGAGAACTCCGACAGCATCTCTATTGAGCTGATACGGGATATTTTAAATGCTACTCATCTTGAAGATGACTATCCCACCCAGTATTCCACTATTTATGATTTGAAAGAAAATTTGATCTATCTTTACTTTTTCCATAATTTTGATGAAGTGAAGATATTTGATCTGGATGAGGAATTGGCAAAAGGTTACCATATGTATATAATGGAAAACCTCTTCCAGGATACGCTAAATTATCATGTTTTCGCCATGACAGAAAGGGGGCGCGAGGATGAGATCAGGGCTGATTATTATCCCGTAGAACTGGATCCCTTCATATTTGATGCCTATCTGGGAAGCTATCAAGGGCCAGATGATCTGGATATGGCATTTGATTATTACTCCATAGATTATGTAAATGGTGATTTGGTATTGAAATTAATCCCGGATAAGGCCTGGATGAAGCTTGAACCCACTTCCGAGACGGAGTTTTTCCACCTATCTTATTTTGATTACTTCGAGATCACATTTATACCGGAAGAGAATGGTGAGGTGAACCGTTTTGTTTTCAGTAACTTTGAAGAGGATTATGAATTCGAGCGAATTTCTGTTGAGGTACCTTCTGAAGAAGAAGAGGTTGACAAGGCAACCTTCTGGTCAGTTTTGTGGTACAGGATCTGGCGTTTTTCGGGGACAAACACCTTTAAGTTTCTGGCGATTATTCTGGGATTGATCTTGCTTCAGATGGTTTTGCAATACCTCAGATCGCTCCTGGTCTAAAGATAATATTCCTATCCTTTTACAGACCTACAGTACAATAAATAACAGCCACTGATCATCGGAGAGTCTATGGCAGCGTCTTATCATATCGATACTTCAAAATATTCCCTCACAGAGATGAAAAAAGATCTTCTCAGCCGGGATCTAATTCCCAGTCGTCTGCCCTTAAAAGACCACCTGCAATCTCGTTTTCAGATCCTCGAGGATCTGGGTATTCATACTTTGGGGGATGTGATCACTGCCCTGAAGGATAATAAGAAGATTGGAGAATTTTCAGCCTTAACAGGCATTAATGAAAATTATTTAACCCTGCTGCGCCGGGAAGCCAATAGTTATCTGCCAAAGCCTGTTCCCCTGGATAAGTTTTCAGGTATTGAGGTCTGCGATATTCAAAAATTAGGAGCAGCAGGAATCAAGAACTCCCGCCATATATTTGAAGTGGTAAAAAACAATCCGGATCCGGGGATTCTCTCACATGAAATCGGAGTCTCCCCGGAAACACTTTCCGAACTTGTGGGATTATCCGATCTGGTAAGAGCCTATGGCGTTGGCCCGGTATTTGCCAGGATCCTTTATGATATGGGGATTCATTCCATTGGCGAGTTTAGGAGTTATACTCCTCAGCAAGTGATTGATCTTTATGAGAATAAAACAGGTAAAAAAGCTGACTTTTCCACCAGTGATATTAAATTTAGCCTCGACCTGGTTCAAGTGCTGGACCTTGGAAAGGAAAACTCGGAAATTTGATTTCCGGGCCACCTCGCCCCTTTCAAAAGCAGCGCCGAGAAGCCCTGGCAAAGGAAGTTTTTTATAACTTTTGATGAAGGTCTTGCCCAACGGGTCCGCGATTTGATCGGGGAGCATCCCGGATATGAAGAAAAGAAGATGTTTGGCGGAATATGGTCTGTGGGGTACATCAGGAAGAGCTTATTATTCGGGTGGGCCCGGATAATTATCAAGAAGCTCTTTCAAGACCGGATGTAAAGGTTTTTGATCTAACCGGCAGGCCCATGACGGGCTGGATCGGAGTTAATCAGCCAGGTTATCAAAAAGATGCTGACCTGCAGGAATGGGTGGATCTGGGAGCGGCATTTGCCCTGACACTGCCGGAAAAATAGAGGAGCGGATGCCAGATCACAAACAGGTATACAAACAGGAAGCACTGAATTATCAGCGCTTGATAGCCAGGGAGGATTATCAGGATAGTCTTTTACCTGCGATCCGGGAGATCATGCATCTTGAAAACCCGGATGTGATTGACCTGGGCTCAGGAACAGGACGGCTGGCTTATTTATTGGCGCCTGTTGCCAGATCTGTGTTTGCCTTTGATCTCTTCCCCCAGATGCTTGGAGTAGCTGTCTCGCGGCTGAAAGAGCAGGGATTAAATAATTGGTTGGCCGCTGCTTCTGACCATCGCAATCTTCCCCTGGATGCGGGTTCTGCTGACTTGGTGATCTCGGGCTGGAGTTTCTGTTATCTGGTTGTTTGGGAACAACACCATTGGGAGGACTCCCTGGAAGTCGGATTGCAGGAGATCAACCGCCTGCTGCGGGATGAGGGTTTGATCATCATCATAGAGACACTGGGTACTGGTGTCGAAACTCCGGACCCGCCGGAAAAACTGCAACATTATTTTCAGTATCTGGAAACAAAGGGTTTTCAGCGGTCCTGGCTGCGGACGGACTATCAATTCCAGGATCGAGAAGAAGCTGGGGAGTTAATCCGTTTTTTCTTTGGCGAAGAGATGCTGGAAAAGGTTGGCAATCAACCCCAGCCTGTTTTGCCAGAGTGTACGGGGATATGGTGGAAAAGGAAATAGTAAAACGCTGAAACATATAGGAAGGATGAATGAATATACTGCCAGTCCGAAATAAGACTGATCTAAGGAAGTTTATCAATTTCCCTTTTTCATTTTACAAAGAGGATCCCAACTGGGTAGCCCCACTCCGGTTTGATCTCCGTAATCAATTTAATCCCAAAACCAACCCGTTGCTGTCGCATTGTGATTACCAGTTATTTTTATTAGTCAGGGATGGGCAGATCATCGGGCGCATTGCAGCCTTTATCGATCACCTGGCGGTAGATTTCTGGGAAGAAAAGATCGGTTTATTTGGTTATTACGAATGTGTACCAGAACCGGAAGCTTCTGAACTGCTTTTTAATGCTGCCGCTGAGTGGCTGCGGAAAAAAGGCATGGACTCTATGCGGGGACCCTGGACCTTTGTCTCCGAGGCCTGGGGTCTGGTTGTTGAAGGTTTTTCTCCTCCATCCTGCATTATGTCGCCCTATAACCCACCCTATTACGATCAACAACTTACCACATTTGGTCTGGAAAAAGCCAAAGACCTGCTGTGTTATTACATTTCAGGAAAAGAGGATTATCAAATCCCTGACCGGATCCTGACTTTGACAGACCGGGTCGCGGAACGGTATGGAGTCACCGTCCGTCAGGTGGATATGAAGAAATATGAAGAAGAAGTCCAAATTTTCCTGGAACTGTCCAATTCCAGCATTATCAATAACTGGGGTTATTCCCCGGTGACCGAAGCGGAGGCGGACGCGTTGGCCAATGACCTCAAATTGGTCCTGCAGCCCAAGGGGGCATTATTTGCGATAGACCCGAATGGCAGTCCAATTGGCTTCGCGATTGCCCTGCCAGATATCAACGTTCTTTTACAGGGTATGAATGGACGTTTATTACCCTTTGGCTGGATAAAATTGCTGCTAGGCCTTCCGAAGCTGACCAATTACCGCATGTTTGCTCTGGGTGTGATCCCGGAATATCACGCCCGGGGGATAGACAGCCTGCTCTATAGAGCGCTTTATGAATCTCTCTTCAGCCCTGATTTATGGATGGAAATCAATTACGTTCTGGAAGATAACTATCACATGAATAACGCCATTCATAAGTTGTTGGCCAAACCGTTGAGACGTTATCGGATCTATCAGAAGGATTTATAGAACGTTGGAACGCTTGCAAGTAACCGAATTTGTTAAAAAGAACCGCAGAGCGCTAGCCTTGCTGGAGGCCCTGTTAGTGACCGTGATCTGGTCCTCCTCCTTTGTGGTGGTAAAGTTTGGCCTTGAAACCCTGGGACCACTCACAATTGCAGGATTAAGGTATTCTCTGGGAGCGATCGCCCTGGCTCCCTTTTTGCTATTGAAGCGCGGGGTAAGAAAACCGATCCCTAAGAATATCTGGCCTATTCTGGTCTTGATCGGGATCAGTTCCTATACAATTGGCAATGGGGCCTTGTTCTGGGGTCTGAAATATATCCCCGCAACAACTGGCTCATTTCTAATGGGTTTGATCCCGCTGCTGGTTATGGTCGGCGGGGCGATTTTCCTGAAAGAGATTCCCACCAGATGGCAGGGTCTGGGTGTAGTCATTTCTCTGGTTGGCAGTGTAGTATTTTTTTCTGGAGGGTTAAAAACTGGAGAGCCCCTGGGAATCATCATCGTAACTCTGGGGTTAGCAGGGTTTATGACTTTCAGTTTATTGGGCCGGAAAATCGCCCGAGAAAGGTCCTTGGACACACTTGTTTTAACCACGCTTCCCCTTATCATTGGCGGTTTGATAACTATTTGTTTAGCACTGATTGTAGAGGGAATTCCTCAATTCACAACAAGATCCCTCTGGGTTGTGATTTGGTTGGCGTTGGTAAATACATCCCTGGGTTACCTGCTATATAATCATGCCCTGCGGGAGTTAACAGCCCTGGAAATGAACATGGTGATGAATCTGACGCCCTTATTCACCGCATTCATCAGCTGGATCCTCCTGGGAGAGCGCCTGGACTTGCTGCAGGGAATTGGTTTGATAGTTATGATCGCGGGGGTGATCCTTGTGCAGAGTGGCAGACAGAAAGTGAATATTTAAACTTGCAGGTATCCAACATTCATGAGAGATACAACAGGAATTAAAACTTCGAGACTTGATTTGAAACCCCTCAATCAAGAACAGCTCAGGAATTACCTGGACCGAGAAGAGATTTTTATCAGGGGAATCGGGCCGGCATCCCGGATAATTTTGACACCTGCTCTTCGGAAAGCGATTCAAATGAAGTTGTTGAAATTAGCCCAGGCTTCCCGACACGATTCAGTCTGGATAACTTACTGGTTGATTAAGGTACCGCCGGAAGGATTCGGGGCCGGGATGATCGGGTTTAAAGGCTGTCCTGATCAGAACGGCGAGGTAGAGATTGGATATGGCATTGATCCGGCTTACCGGAATCTAGGTTATACTACCGAAGCTGTCCGGGGAATGATCCGCTGGGCCTTTGGCGATCCTCGCTGCCTCCGGATTATTGCGCCCGATACTTTGCGTTCAAATCTGGCTTCCAACAGGGTTCTTGAAAAAGTAGGTATGCAGATCTATGCTGAAACTCCGGATACGCTGAGCTGGTGTCTTGATAAAGAGAATCAAATAACAAATTGATGAGCGATATCTTTGTAACAACCGTTGTTGTTTTAATAATCTTCATCTCTACTCTGATCCGGTCTGCCCTCGGATTCGGCAATGCTTTGGTTGCAATGCCGCTCTTGATTTTGGTGATCGGAGTAAAAGAGGCCACACCCCTGGTTGCGCTAGCAGGATTGGTTATTGCCCTGATGATGTTAATCCGGGAATGGAGAGAATTGGTCTGGAAGGACACACTGGTCCTCTTGATCTCATCACTGGCGGGTCTTCCACTGGGTTTATTGTTTTTAAATGTCTTCCCGGAAAATGTTGTCCAGGTGATTCTGGGTGTGATCCTGGTCGGATTTGGGCTCTTCAACCTGCAGGGTATTCAGCTGCCTGTTCTTGCATCTCCAACCCTGGCGGTGCCTTTCGGATTCCTGGCAGGGATCCTGGGTGGCGCCTATAATGCCAATGGTCCGCCGGTTGTGATTTATGGTGTGATGCGGGGTTGGAAAAAAGAGGCTTTCCGGGCTTCCTTGCAAGGTTTCTTTTTTGTGTCCAGCTTATTGATAGTTTCTGGGCATGCTCTGTCTGGATTTTGGTCTAGACAGATTCTATCCGCCTTTTTTATCTCTCTCCCGGCAGTTGTCCTGGCATTTTTTCTGGGGGAAAGGATAACAAAAAAAATCACCCAGGAGAATTTTAACCGGGTGATCTACTTCTTTTTGATCCTGATGGGAATCTTGATGTTTTTCTAAAATTTTGATTCAGGCAGCTGTATTATTCTCTTCCATATTCATCAGGGCTTTGGAGAAGAAACCACCGATTCCAAATCCCAGGGTGACTATGCTGCCAACGATGTACCAGATTTGAATGGATATCAGATCTGAAACGGGACCGGCCACAATTAATCCCAGAGGTGACATAGCCGTGGCTAGACTGCCAAGTAATGTGAAGACCCGGCCCTGCATCGATGGATCAACAGCTGCCTGGACAATGGCATTCAGCGGCCCATTGGTCAGAGGTATACCTAGACCGACAATGAATATACCTGAGATTGCCATCGGTAATAACGTGCCTGGAGTGAATCCCATCACGGCCAATCCGAGTGCCAGACTAATTAATCCCAACTGGGAGGTATGAATCTTTTTCTTAAACCCACCCCAGATACCAAGCAATACTCCACCTACTATAGCGCCGATGCCAAAGGATGAATTCAACCATCCTAATTGAAGGGCTTCTCCACTAAAATGGCTTCGGACCAATAGCGGCAGCAGGGAGAATGCTGGAGTGATGATCATGTTAATGCTTAAAGCCATAACGATCAGAAATAATAGTCCTGGCCATTTTTTTACATAACGAAGACCTTCCAGAAAATCTTGCCAGACTGACTTTGCTAAATTCCCTTCTCGCGAAATCGCTTTCTTCTCCGGTTGAGGGATAGAGATGAAGAATAGCGGGATAATGGCAAAGGCGGCCGATCCCACATCAATAAGCAGAACTCCCCGAACGTCAAGAATTTCCAGCAGCAAGGCCCCGAGTGGGGCGGAGACGATGTTCAATCCGGCATGTAAGGTCTGGTTTATTCCCTGAATGCGGGTCAATTGACCATTGGGGACCATCAAGGATGTACTGGCAGCCATAGCTGGCCCGTGAAAACCTCCGCCGAGAGCACGTAGGAATAACATCAGGTAAATGACCCAGATATTGACTAGTCCGATGGAAAAAAGATAGGCCAGTATTAGGGTCACGGCGGCAATGCTGCTATCGGCGATGATCAGGATTTTCCTGCGGTTCCAGCGATCAACCAGGGCTCCTACAAATGGTCCTAGAACCACTGAAGGCAGGATGCCCACCAGTGTGGCGGTGGTAAGAACCGTAGCGCTCTCTGTTGTTTTAGTCAGCCACCAGATCAAGGCAAACTGCACCATCTGGCTTCCAAGCAGCGAGATTGCCTGCCCGGTCCAGATCGTAAAGAAAGGAGCAGCCCATTTTTTCGGGGCGGTAGTTTTGGCAGATGTTGAATTATCCATAGATGCTAATTATATCGATTAGGAGGTTTTTTACCGTAACAATTACATAGTCCTCTGGAGTTGTATTTAAGAAAGGTCGTATAATCCAGATAATAACTATTTAACGATTAGGGAGATTATTATGCCTTCTGAAGATAATGGTCGAACTGCCCAGGTTAGAGATGAAAAGGTAGTAGGAGTTATCGGGAAAACCCCCATCACCAGAGTGAGTCATACCTGGATTCCAATTACTCAGTTGATTCTCTGGACTGTTTTCACCCGGTCTGCTTCCAGAAGAAAACCTGATAATTCGCGCTTGCAGTGGTCCCGGGAAGGGTTCTTGAAAATGGCTGTAGTGCTTGGATCCGAGTGGTTGCATAATCTGGCCCATTTGATTGTTTCTAATTGGATCGGCAAACCCATGGACCAATTGCGGATCCAGGCTGGCATGCCGCGCTGCATTTATCATGAAATTAATGACCCGGATGTCACTCCCCGTCAGCATATAGCCCGCTCCCTGGGCGGCCCGGTCATTAATTCCTTGCTTTTACCAGTTACTAAATTGGCAAGGACGCGAACAAAATCGGACTCAATTGCAGGAGTAACTGCTAAAACTGCCTATCAAACCAATCTCTTTCTGAGTTTGATCTCCCTGCTTCCGATTCCTGGTATTGACGGAGGATCGATTTTAAAATGGAGCCTGGTGGAACGAGGAAAAACGATTGAAGATGCTGATCAGGTTGTCCAAAAAGTAAATGGACCGCTGGCTGTGATCCTGGGTCTGTTCAGCAGCTGGGCATTTTTAACCAGGAAGATCCTTTTGGGTTTGTTCAGTCTGATGCTGGGCGGAACTTCGCTTAGTATCTTTGCCGGCTGGTTGAAAGAGGATGATGTATCGATCTGATATAGATAATCAATAGGTGAAATTTCACCCCAGGTAGATGATTGGAGGTTTTATGCGTTTGTCCATTATTACAGGGGCAGTGTTTGCGGCATTAACAGGCATTGCCATTGCAGTTCAATCAACCATTACCAGCCGGGTGGGAGCCCAGATCGGGGATATCCGAACAGGCCTCCTCACCAATACATTGGGCGGAGTGATCGCAGGGGGATTGATGCTGGTCTGGCTGCTGCGGGAAGGTCCTGAGGCTTGGAAAGTGCCCCCGGTGTTGGTTGGCGCCACTGCCCTATCAGGGTTATTAGGGATATTGATCATTACCGGGATCTCGTTTTCTCTGCAGCGAGCTGGAGTGGCGGCCGGGTTGGCCGGGGTGATTTTTGGGCAGTTGCTTATTTCTGCCGTGATCGATTCGGTTGGTATTGGTGGCGCGGATCCGATTCCGCTTACTCTGACCAGGATCTTTGGGGTACTGGTGACCGGCTTTGGTGTATATCTGCTGTTGCCCAAGGTTTGATCCCTGTTAAGGAGTATGAATGATCCAATTAAGGAAACTAGGCCATTCCGATCTTAAGGTTTCACCCATAGGGTTGGGCGTGATGCAGTTCGCGGGCGGCAGCGGAGCTATCCAGGCAGTCAATCCTGCCATCCCGGAGGAAAACAGGATTGAGATTGTTAAAATTGCTCTGGAAGGAGGAATTAACTGGTTTGACACTGGTGGATTGTATGGTGCAGGAAAATCTGAAAAATTCCTGGCAGAAGCGCTTGAGGATTTGAGTGAGATCAGCCAGCAGGCAATCATTGCTACCAGATGGTCTCCCTATCTGCGATTTGCAGGAAATATCAAAAAAACAATTCAAGATCGATTGAAAAGACTCAATCCTTACCCGATTGGTCTATACCAGATCCATAACCCGAATGCATTTTCTTCTCCAAAAGCGGAAATGAACGCAATGGCCGATCTGGTGGAAGCCGGCCAGATCCGGGCTGTTGGCGTCGGCAATTTTAGTTCGGATCAAATGAGTCGGGCGCAGGCAGCTCTGGAAAAACGAGGTCTGGGATTGGCATCCAACCAGGTTCAATACAATTTATTGAACAGGAAGATCGAAACCAATGGGGTGCTGGAGACTGCCCGGGAACTTGGAATATCACTGATTGCCTGGGCTCCCCTGGCATCGGGAATTCTAACCGGGAAGTTCCACAAGAATCCGGAGATTCTGGCCCGAATGCCAGCTGTACGGAGGATAAGATTAGAAAAACAGATTGAAGCCAGCCAGGGTGTTATCGATGTTCTGGATGAGATTGCTTCTAAGTATGGATCTGAACCTGCTGAGGTTGCTTTGTCCTGGCTGATTGGTCGGGGTCAAGATATTGTGGCAATCCCTGGAGCCTCGCGAGTTGGGCATGTCCTGGAAGGCATCGGTGCCATGAGTTTATCATTATCCACGGATGACATTGGCCAGTTGAACGAAGTGTCCTCTGGATTGTCTGGGTAAATGCTACTATTTGTGCTGGTCGATCACATCAAAAAAATCTTTCACTAATTTTGACAAGATGGATTCGTCATGATCAGCGCTGTCCAGTGTGAAGGTGATACTGGCACCGTTTCCAGGCCGGCAGGCAACATTACCCTTTATAGTTCCTTCAGAATCTGAATAATCAGCCATGATCAGCCATCCTAAAGGTCTTCTTTTCCAGATCTCTAATCCGCTTTCTTCGAGTGCAATTTCAGCGATTTTATAGGCCTGGTCTGCTGTGATCCCCTGGTATTCTTTGGTCTCCCTGACAGTGCTCATACGCTCCTCAAGATATCCTTGTGCAACTCCAGTACATTAAATCTGTAGATGATAATATCACAGATTATTATTCCTAGAATCGAGGCAGAATAACTTCCAGGCTGACTGGAGAAAGCTATTAATTGTTAGGATATCCCATTTTGATTATCAAGGAATGGAAGGGTTAAGGGAGAGGTGTTATGTTTTTACGGCGTCATTTAGAACACTACCTGATTATTCTCAGGGCTATTTTAGTCTTTGCTGCCAGTGGAAGATATTCCATTTGTTTAATAAAAAAAACCACCCGGTTTTGCGGAAGCCCCGGGTGGTTTGTATTTACCTTACTGCTTCAATTTCTTGATGCATCCAGGTGGGATTGTTGCGGTTTAGAGAGGTTTTACGTCAACGGCCTGAAGGCCTTTGTCGCCCTGCTCTACGGAGAACTCAACTTGCTGTTCTTCGCGTAAGGTTTTAAATCCTTCCATCTCGATTGCGGTGTGGTGAACAAATACATCATCGCCACTCTCGCGGGAAATAAAACCAAAACCTTTTGCATCGTTGAACCATTTCACGGTTCCTGTTTCTTTTTCGGACACTTTAGTAACTCCTTGGTACATTTGATAGAATTGAAGCAGAGCGGTAGTACAAAAAAACTGCCCAGTTTCCGCAAGTTGGGGCAGTCTCAAAAAGTGCAACCAGTTCTTACTTCATCTTTAACGAGATGAATAATAGCATATGAACTCTTAAATGTCAATCCCTGCCATATTTATGGGAATTTGACCCTGGGAGCTGGAATGTCACAATAATCTCAGAATAAATTTGCGGCCTGGCTTCAGAGTATCATCTCCCACCGCCGGGAAGAATGCGGACTATATGCTGAAATTGCCGGATATCTTCCCCTGAAAGCTGCGGACCGTGTCCTGGA
>CAZVIH010000102.1:0-2181 GCA_964627755.1 uncultured Anaerolineales bacterium | reverse complement strand
ATCAGGTCGCCCTGGATTTCGCTGTTAGAAATCCCGCCGCAGCCCGAGATGGAGAAGATCAGGGTGATCAACAAGATCTTGTATAAAAAGCAATGGAGTATGGGGTACTTATTCATGATGAACCTCCCTGTTTTCCAGATCTATAAAAATATATCAACCAGGGACTGAGTCCTTTCCGAAGGACTCAGTCCCTTTCAATTCCGGAGATATCTATTAATCGGCTTTTAGCGGCAGCGCTTTAACCGTATGATAGAACTGCCAATGTACTTGCCCTTCGAGGTATGGGTACACACCCATAGAGGGCTCTGGATTGGCAAAACTTTTCCGCCCAGAAAATTGATCCAATCCATAACCGTCTTCAGAAATAGTAGCGTAGTCCAGAATTTCGAAGTAACTGATGGGAGGATTATCCTGAATAACGCCATGTAAGATCACACTGTGAAAATTCGGAAAAGAGAAATAGAGTTCACCATTTTTTTCAACGACCTCACACACACCATCCACTTTGGCCTCTGTACGCCAGTAATGATTGATGACGCTCCCACCTCCTATCGGGATTAATTCATTAATTGTAAATTTATAGCCATCGTAACCACCATTAATGGCCAAGCTGGACCCACTACCGTTATTATAAATTTCAATGACTTTTGGGCAGGGATCATTTCTCTCAAATCTTACTAATGGGAATGAGATGGCGATATTACTTTCCCCTTCCATAACATGAGTCAATGTGTGAGTTGAAATCTTGACTGTATGAACCTCCACCCAGTTCCAAGAATACTGGCTCTCCAAATCCAACCCGGATGGATGGGTACTGGGTATAGGCAGTACTACCCTAATGATCCCTTCCCAGACATCACAACCTTCAGCCATCTTGACTGCTTTCTCCATGACCTGAGAGGCTAAACTGAAATCAGCTTTTAATAATTGGACCTGTTCCGCAGCTTTTTCCATTTTGCTGTATTCAGTGCAGTTTTCTTCCTTGAGAGCTTCTTTTGCAAGCTCTTCAGCGATACTGGCCATTTCATCTGTTAAGTCCTTAACAATTTTATCCTGCATACCGAACCCGGCATGCCCTGCTGCATCAGCCAACATGGCTTTACCAGATTCATTGCGGTTATTTTTGGCATAATTTTGGGCAATTTCAGCTATCTTTTCAACCAGAGCAATCAATTCGGGGTCAGTGGGATTGATTCCTCCTTCCTGGGATCCATGAATATCGACCCAATCCTGCAAGGCAGCTATGGCCGCAGCCAAATCATGCCAGTAGTTGGTCTCGCCCTCCAATGCGGGTGAACCTACCCTGGGTGAATGTGCAATACTTGAGCTTTGGTTTTCCGCCTGGTCAAAGACACCGATCAGGGGATCGAGGGTATCCAGCTGGCAGGTATAGAGATCACCTTCCCCTTTTTCACAACCCAAGTCCAGGCTCTGCCATTCACCAGACGCCCGGTCAAATCTAGCGAATTTTGCCTCTTCACTAAGCGGGTTTGGCATTTCCAGCGTCAGGGGAATAACCGCGCCGGGATTAAGAGCAACCGGCAGTCTATCCTCATCAAAAGCTTCCAGGGCAAAAGCGGTTTTCAGCTTTAACCCATCCCCTTCCGAAAAAGGTTCCATGATAGGGCTGACATCATAAGGGTCGATCAGCGCCATGCCAACAACTACGGATGGATCCTGAAATAGTCCAGCAGAGAGCTCTGCAGACATATAAATCTCATCCTTGAAGATACCGCGCAGAGTAAGAGGGTTATCAACTTCAACAATTCCCATCGATTGATAGGGGGTCAGGTGAGTTACAAAAAAGGGAAAATCCAGGTCTTTGGAAGAGTCTTTGGCGTAGCCGCTGGCGTAACCCAGGGCAGTGACCGGGATCCAGCCTCCCTGGTAGTCCAGGAAGTCGCCGCTGGCCACGCCATCTTCCGTGGCGATATCTTCCCCGCCGACCTCGGCGAAGGCCACAGGATCGCCGTCGGGGTCGATCACAAAACCCAGCAGCCGGGGCATCTCATACCCGGCCGGTCCTTCATTCGCCGGGGGTGAGGTCAGATCGGAGATTTCTGCCCCGCCGCAGCCAACCAGGCTGAAGATCAGAATTAATAATAAGAACTTGTAAAAGAAGCAATGGAATCTGGCAGACGTGTTCACAATGAACCTCCCTGTTGTCCAGATTGATAGAGG
>CAZVIH010000101.1:0-36154 GCA_964627755.1 uncultured Anaerolineales bacterium | reverse complement strand
GTTTGAGATTAGTGAGTGCTGTGTTGATGGAAATCAGCGAAACTTGGGAGACTGGCAGAATTTATTTATCTTTATTAAGGTACTGAACTTCAAATACTATGGATCACTTGACTACTTTTACAGAAAAGATGTTGCACAATCGTCTGGGGCTGGTCAAAGGTTTCTGTAAGTGAAAGCATACTATCAATAAACAGGGAGGAGGCTCATTTCCCGATTGTATCAGGTTATAACTTGATGCGGGAGGAGTTTGAATTTCCCCGTGATTTTGAAGGGAAATATAACCTGGTCATCATTCCCTTCCAACAAATCCAGCAGCGAGATGTTAATACCTGGATTCCAGCAGCCCAAGAACTGGAACTGCGATTTGACGATCTTTTATATTATGAACTGCCCACAATCAATAAACTTCCCACTATCTCCCGTACATTTATAAATGAGGGAATGCGGGCAGGTATCCCGGATCAGACAGCGCGTGAAAGGACCATTACTTTCTATCTGGACAAGGATGTATTTAAGCAAGCCCTGGATATTGTTTCTGAGGACTCTATCCATCTATTTCTGGTAGACCAAGAGGGGAACATTCTCTGGCGAGAAATTGGATTGTTCAGTGAGATTAAAGGCCAATCTCTGATAAAAATCCTCGAAAATATGCAATAACCTGTAGCTCAGCTAAAAGTAGTCACAACCCCCGGAATTCCGGGGGTTGTTGTTAATACTTTCTTCTTGACATTAACGTTACGTTAAGGTGTAGAATGGGACAATGAGGAAATATTTTGATGTATACCATTAAAGAACTGGCGGACCTGGCTGGAGTTACGACCCGAACATTGCGTTATTACGATGAAATGGGTATTTTGACCCCTGCAGAGGTGGGTTCCAATGGCTACAGGTATTATGACCACAATAATCTGCTGCGACTTCAGCAGGTCTTATTTTACACAGAGCTAAATGTACCGCTGAAAGATATCCTAAATATTTTGAGCAGGCCGGATTTCCAGCTGCTGCCAGCCCTGCAAAACCACCAGGAAGCAATCCAGGAAAAAGTAAAAAGATATCAAGAATTGCTGGGGACCATTCAAAAAACCATTAACAATTTACAGGGAGAAGAAATCATGGCAGAAAAAGAATATTTTGAAGGTTTTGATGAAACCCAATATGAAGAAGAAACCAGAGAACTCTGGGGCCATACCTCCCAATATAAAGAGTCACAGCGAAAATGGTCCAGCTTCAGCAAGGAGCAAAAAGAAGAAATTAAAAAAGAAGGGGGGCGGATCGCCGCCCGGATGGTTACTGAAAATCCTGATGCCCGTCCGAACGACCCAGCTGTGCAAAAAGCAGTAGGGGACTATTATGCCTATCTCAACCAGTATTTTTATACCTGCGAAGTGGAATTTTTACGCAAGCTCGCGGAAATGTGGGTCCAGGATTCTCGTTTTGCGGTGAATTATGAACGCATCCGCGCAGGTGGAGCTGATTTTGTGAGGAAAGCAGTCCAGATCTACTGCGATACCCATCAGGAAAATAGCTGAGAGCGATTTTTCAGGTAATCTGGATCAAAATCGGATGGCGGATCTCATTCCGTGACCAGAACTTTCAATCAGATCCATTAATGGGATGGATACTTAATATTAGACTAATATTAATTGTGTTTTGATGGATATCCAAGCCCGAAGTGGATTGGTATAATGTCTCTGCTTCCCTAAAATGAAGCAAATTAATTTGGAATATTTACAGCAATGTGTGCCGGCTGCCTTTCTTTTGGTGCACTGGGCTTTTGCCCAACGGAGGTTTTTGTGGATTCTGGATCAAATAATCGACAATCAATTGTATATATGCTGGTTTTTATCGGGATCATCATCCTGGTATTTTATGCTGTCCGCCAGCAGTCTATTGCTACCGAGAATATAACCATTGGTGAGGTTGCCCAGCAGATCATTGACGGCAGGCTAAATCGGGTTGTTGTTAATGAAGATGAACTGGAGCTTTTTTATGCGGACGGCTCGGAAGGGATTTCCCATAAAGAACCGGATGCGACCTTTGTGGAACAACTGACACAGCTGGGCGTTTCCGTTGAGGATCTCAGTCCCGATAACGTAAACATTGAGATTCAACCACCCAGCACCTGGTTTGGCATAATTAATATCCTGGGTTATATTTTGCCCTTTATCATGATAGCTGGATTATTCTGGTTTGTCTTCCGGCAGGCACGAGGTGGAGGTTCTGCTGCGATGAATTTCGGCCAATCCAAGGCCAGGAAATTCACTGGAGATAATCCCACCGTGACCTTTGATGATGTAGCCGGAATCCCAGAAGCCAAGGAAGAGCTCTTTGAGGTGGTCGAATTCTTACGGGAACCCGAAAAATTCATTGCCCTTGGCGCTCGAATTCCCAAAGGTTTACTGCTGATGGGGGCGCCTGGTACTGGAAAAACGCTGCTGGCTAAAGCTGTATCTGGAGAGGCAGGTGTACCGTTTTATTCCATTTCCGGATCCGAATTTGTAGAAATGTTCGTAGGTGTCGGCGCCAGCCGCGTCCGGGACCTTTTTGATAAAGCAAAAAGTGACTCACCCTGTATCGTATTCGTGGATGAAATTGACGCAGTTGGGCGCCACCGAGGCGCTGGGTTAGGCGGAAGCCACGATGAACGTGAGCAGACTCTAAACCAAATCCTGGTTGAAATGGATGGTTTTGACACGGACACCAATGTGATCATCATTGCTGCTACCAACCGCCCGGATGTGCTGGACCCGGCGTTGCTGCGCCCTGGTCGGTTTGACCGGCGTGTGATCCTGGATCGTCCAGATATGGTCGGCCGGGAAGCCATCCTCGAGGTTCATGCTAGGGGAAAACCACTGGCACCTGACGTGGACTTGAAGATTCTTGCCAAAAGCACCCCCGGATTTGTAGGTGCTGATCTGGAAAACATGATCAATGAGGCCGCCATCCTGGCTGCCAGGCGAGAGAAGAAAGTCATTGAACAGACTGATTTCCAGGAATCAATTGAACGTGTAATCGCAGGACCGGAACGTAAAAGCCGATTGATCAGCGATGTGGAAAAGCAGATCATTGCTTACCATGAGGCTGGTCACGCGATCACAGCCCGTTCACTTCCTGAGGCGGATACAGTTCACAAAATTTCCATCATCGCCCGCGGTCAAGCTGGCGGGTATACGCTGATACTTCCTGAAAATGATCGCACCCTGGTCTCCAGGAATAAAATCCTGGCCGATATGGTGAGTTTGCTGGGAGGCAGGGCTGCAGAGGAAATTGTATTCAGCGATATTACTTCAGGGGCTTCAAATGACCTAGAACGGGTAACAAAGTTAGCCCGGGAAATGGTCACCAGACTGGGTATGAGTTCGGAACTGGGCCCGATGGTCTATGGCAAAAAAGATGAAATGGTCTTCCTGGGTAAAGAATTCACAGAACAGCGAGATTACTCTGAATCTGTGGCAGAGAAGATCGATAAAGAAGTAAAAGAATTGGTCGTGGCCGCTTATAAGCGGGCAAAGGATATCCTCCTGGAGCACCGCGATGTTCTTGATACACTAGCAGCGAAACTACTCGAGCAGGAAACCGTCGATGCCAAGGAGCTGGGAGAGATGTTCCCGATTCCTGAACCGAAAAACGGTGGTATGCCGGTTAAAAATTAGTAGATAGAAGATAAAATATCAGCTAATATGGATACGGTTTCCTTGAGGAAACCGTATCTTTTTTAATCTGGAGAAAGATCCGGGGTCCGGGGTTTAATTGAGCAAGCCTGATTATTGTGATATTGTTAGTAATATCTGGATTTTTAAGGATCCTTCACTATGATATATTATCTGGAGCAAGATTAATTGATGGATATTCCTATCTGGAAAGAACACCTTACCCACCTGCCATTGGGCGATATTTACCTTTTTTCGGAAGTGGGTTCTACCAACCTTGTAGCGGAGCAGAAGATCAAGGCTGGTGCACCGCCATTTTCACTGGTAATAGCTGATTCGCAAACTGAGGGTAAAGGCAGGTTGGGACGGAGTTGGATCACCCGGGCTGGTAAAGCACTGGCTTTGAGCTGGATCCTGTATCCAGAACCGGGCAGGCTCCAACCGGAGACCCTGAGTATATTAAGTGGACTTGCCCCGGTTGCGGTTGTGGAAGTCCTGAGAGAAATTTATGCTCTGCCAGCAGAGATCAAATGGCCCAACGATGTACTGGTGGAAGGGAAAAAAGCCGCCGGTGTGCTGGTTGATGTCCGGTGGAATGGATGTCTCCTCACGGATGTGGTTCTGGGGATTGGGGTGAATGTCGCCCGGGGTTCTGTTCCTCCCCCTCAGCAATTAAATTTCCCGGCTATCTCACTCGAAGAGGCTGCAGGAAAAGAGATCTCCCGCCTGAAGCTTCTGACCCAAATTATGGGATCCTTAATTAAATGGTATTCCAGGCTGGTTGAACCCTCATTTATCCAGGCCTGGAATTCGATGTTGGCTTTTAAGGGGCAGAAGGTCAATTTGACCACGGAGAGGGGGTTGAGAGGCCAGGGAGAAGTGCTGGGCATCAGTGATGACGGATCCCTGATCCTGATTTCTGAGGCTGGACAGGAAACCGAATATCACTCTGGTGAGATCCAGCTCCGGCTGGTTGACAGATCCTGAAAATAAGCTACACTAGGAAAAGGATTGTAATTCCAAGGGAGTATTCCGATGTCCTTAGATAATATCCGCAATGAGATGGATGACGATTTTGACTTTTCTGAAGATGATGTGTGGGGAGAACCGGTTGAAGCCCCTAAAAAGCAGTTCCTGGGAATGACTCCGGGACAGCGGTTTGTGCTGGCCTTCTTATTATTTCTGACCGCGACCATCCTGGCGGCTTTTTGCCTTCTGGTAACAGGGAAAATATCGCTTCCATTTTAGTATCTATGCCTATCCATTAAAAGAAGGTTTCCAATCTGGAAACCTTCTTTTTTTATTCGTATCGGGACGCGAAATCCTTGGCTATCAAGAAATAATTTCACTTCAATCGAAGAACAAAGATAGACGCATCTCTCCCGGGCTCCAGATCCTGGTTTCAGCTAAGATTCAGTATCTGGTGGTTCTTCCTCTGGTATTTCCAGTCCATCTTCCGCCATATCTTGTTCAGAAAAACGGGCGATGGCAACCACTACATCGTCTTCCCTCATCTGCATGATGGAAACACCCCTGGCAACCCGGTTGTACTGGGAGATCGTCCCTGCCTTGGTGCGCATTACTGTGCCTTCCGCTGAGATGATCGTAATCTGGTCGCCTTCGGGCTGTACAACCCGGGCAGCAGCGATGGTGCCAATGGCTCCCAGGGCTTTTTTATCTACAGTCAATACACCCATGGTGGCCCGACTGCGGCTAGGATATCCATCCAGCGCAGTTCGTTTACCAAACCCTTTTTCAGTGATAATCAGCAGATCGCCGCCTTTTTCGACGATATCCATACCCACGACCTGGTCTTTTTCTCGCAGCCGGATTCCAATAACGCCCATGGCTGGTCGATTCATGGGGCGGACTTCTTTTTCCTCAAAGCGCAGGGCATATCCGTTCCGGGTGACCAACATGATGTCATCCTTCCCGCTGGTAAGCTGGACCCAACCCAAGCGATCATCCTCTTTCAGATTCATGGCAATCAAACCGGAAGGTCTGACCGATTCAAACTCAGAGAGATCCACCCGTTTGATCAACCCATTCTGGGTCACTATGGTGCAATATTTGGCTTCTTTGAAATCAGCCACGGGCACAATAGCAGTGATCTTCTCTTGGGGATCTATGTTCAATACGTTTACGATCGGAAGTCCCCGGCTGGTTCGGCTGGCCTCTGGAATATGGTAAGCCTTGGAGGAATATACTTTACCGCGATCCGAGAAGAATAACACGGTATCCAGTGTGCGGGCAGGAATGAGCGCCATCACCTCATCCTCTTCGCGCATAGAGTGGCCTTTAACGCCAATGCCGCCCCGTTTCTGGGAGCGGTATGCTCCAGCCATGACTCGCTTGATATAACCTCTTTCTGTGATGCTGATCAGGATCGATTGGTCCTGGACCAGGTCTTCTTCGTCAATATCCTGCTCTGCATCAGGCGCGATATCTGTTCGGCGTTCATCGCCGTATTTTTCTACCAGGTACGCCAGATCATCCTTGATGGTAGCTAGCTGCTGTTTCTGACTGCGGAGCAGACTCTTGAACTCTTTGATTTTTTGTGCTAGTTCTTTGTGTTCATCCTCAATTTTCTGACGCTCCAGGGCAGCCAATCTCTTCAGCTGCATATCCAGGATGGCCTGTGCTTGGATCTCTGTTAATCTAAAACGCTCCATCAATTCGGTACGAGCGGTCTCTGTATCGGCTGAACCCCGAATGGTTTTAATCACTTCATCAATATCAGCCAGGGCGATTAACAATCCATCCAGGATATGGGCCCGGGCTTCGGCTTTGTTAAGTTCGAATTTTGTTCTCCGCTGGATGATATCCAGGCGGTGATCGATATACAAAGTCAGGGCTTGTTTGAGTGAGAGCAGGACGGGCTCTTCGTCGATCAAGGCCAGCATCTGGGCCCCAAATGTGGTTTGCAGGGCAGAATATTTGTAGAGCTGGAAAAGAACCTTGCGGGGTTGGGCGGAGCGTTTCAGTTCGATTACGATGCTCATACCTTCCCGGTCTGATTCATCTCGCAGATCCGAGATTTCCTTGATCTTATCTTCTCTCACCAAGCTGGCAATGCGTTCGATCAAAGTAGTCTTTTTAAGCTGGTAGGGGATTTCAGTGATTACAATCCGAAAGCGCCCGGTCTGATCCATTTCCTCGATATGGGCCCGACCGCGCAGAATGATTCTTCCCCGACCGGTTACGTATGCCTGTCGAATGCCTTCATCACCAATGATGATGCCGCCAGTAGGGAAGTCTGGTCCCGGGATAAACTTGATCAGATCCTCGATTGTGACTTTATCGATCGTGTTGTAATTATCGATCAGGTGATTGATCCCGGCCGCCAATTCGTTCAAGTTGTGAGGCGGGATATTGGTTGCCATACCTACTGCGATCCCTGCAGCCCCATTCAGGAGCAAGTTCGGAAGCCGGGCAGGCAGGGTGTTTGGCTCCTGGAGGGATCCATCAAAGTTGTCAATAAAATCAACCGTGTCCTTGTCAATATCTGCCAGCATTTCTTCCGAGATGGAATCCATTCGAGCTTCGGTGTAACGCATGGCAGCAGGCTGGTCCCCGTCAATGGATCCAAAGTTGCCTTGTCCGTCAACCATCGGATAACGCATGGAGAATGTTTGAGCCATTCGCACCATGGAGTCGTAAACAGCGCTATCGCCGTGGGGGTGATATTTACCCAGCACTTCACCGACGATACGGGCTGATTTTTTATAGGAACTGTTGGAGCGGATGCCCATATCATACATTGCATAGAGGATTCTGCGGTGGACAGGCTTTAACCCATCCCTGGCATCCGGAAGAGCTCTGGCGACGATCACGCTCATAGCGTAATCGAGGTAGGAAGAGCGCATTTCTTGATCAATATTGATCGGTTGAACGACACCAATATCCATAATTTGACCCTTGTTTTTTCCAAAACATATTAATGAAAATGAGTGCTGCAAGAAGGGGGCACTCTCGCCTCAATTATACCACTCAGGGCCTCTGATTGCCCCTCCAGAGACCCTTCCTGGAAGCCTTTGAAAGGGGCATAATTTAAACTAAAAACCCCGGATTTCCGGGGTTTTTAGGGTTATTTTCGAGGGAAATTAGAGGCTGGCCAGATATTCGTTGATGGCTTTGGCGGCCACCCGTCCTGCACCCATGGCTTTGATCACCGTAGCGGAACCGGTAACGATATCACCACCTGCAAAAACGCCAGTTTTTGAGGTCTTTCCGGTTTCTTCATCAACCAGGAAAGTCCCCCATTTGCTTGTTTTTAGATCCGGTGTGGTCTCAGAGATGAATTTCCGGGGTGTTGTGCCCAAAGCCACGATCACTGTGTCTGTTTCTACAATGTGTTCAGATCCTTCGATGGGGATTGGGCGTCTTCTTCCGGAATCATCAGGTTCACCCAGCTCCATTTTGATACATTCTGTCGCTACAACTGCGTTTTTCTCATTGCCGATGAAACGGATTGGATTTGTCAACAAGTTAAAAATGATACCTTCCTCTTCCGCATGATGGAGTTCTTCCGCACGAGCCGGCATTTGGTCTCGTGCTCGGCGGTAGATGATGCTTACTTCAACATCATCTCCGCCAACTCGTTTTGCTGCCCGAGCGGCATCCATAGCAACATTCCCGGCACCGATCACAGCCACTTTTTTGCCTACTTTTATAGGGGTGACATATTCTTCTCGGTAGGCTTTCATAAGATTCACTCGGGTGAGGAACTCGTTGGCTGATGAAATCCCGTTCAGGTTTTCGCCAGGTATATTGAGGAACATTGGCAGACCTGCGCCTGTACCGATGAATATCGCGTCATAGCCATCTTCATCCAACAGGGCATCAATAGTCCTGGTTTTGCCGATCAACATATTCAATTTGATCTCTGCGCCCATTTTTTTAATGGTTTCAATTTCAGCAGCCACAATTGCCTTGGGTAGACGGAATTCTGGAATCCCGTAAACCAGCACACCACCCAATTTATGCAGGGCTTCAAATATAGTTACTTTATGGCCCGCCTGAAGCAATTCATAGGATACTGTGATCCCTGCTGGACCTGAGCCAACCACAGCGACCTTTTTCCCGGTAGAGGGAGCGACCTTGGGAAGTTCCACAGCCCCTTGTTCCCGTTCATAGTCGGCCACAAATCTTTCCAGCCTTCCAATGGCAACCGGCTCATCAATTTTCCCAACCACGCAAACTTGCTCACATTGTTCTTCCTGGGGGCAGACACGTCCACAGACAGCAGGTAAAAGGTTGGTTTCCTTGATCTTCTGAGCTGCGCCGATAAAGTCGCCTTCCGCAACCAGGTGGATAAAGCTGGTGATGTCAACAGATACCGGGCAGCCGTCCACACAAGGCTTCTTGGGGCACTGTAAACAGCGCTTGGCTTCGATCAGAGCCAGTTCAGGGGTAAAACCAAGGGCAACTTCATTAAAATCCTTATTACGTTCATTAGGGGGGCGGACAGGCATTGCCTGGCGAGGCACACGTTCTGGTTTTTTACGGGGAGGGCGGGTACGTTTTTCTTCGGTCATTTTGCTCTCTCCTGTTCCGCTTTGTCTATGATTGCATCCATCTGACATTTCTGTTCTTGATCGTAATAGTGGTGTTTGGCGATCTGTTCGTCAAAATCGACCAAATGAGCGTCAAATTCCGGTCCATCCACACAGGCAAATTTCACTTCGTCACCGACAGTAACCCGACAGCCGCCGCACATTCCGGTGCCGTCGATCATGATTGCATTCAGACTGGCAATGGTATGGATCTTATAAGGCCGGGTCACTTCTGCAACCGCTTTCATCATCATGGTGGGCCCAATGGCAACAACCAGGTCGATTTTCCTTTTTTCATCTATCAGTCCCTGCAGCACTGTTGACCCAAATCCCTTGACCCCATAACTTCCGTCATCGGTGGTGACAATTAACTCGTCGCTGACTGCCCGCAGTTCTTCTTCCAGAATGAGCAGTTCCTTATTCCTGGCGCCGTTAATTGTGATTACTTTATTGCCGGCTTCCTTCAATCCCTTGACAATGGGATACAAAACGGCAGTGCCAACACCTCCTCCAACACATACTACTGTGCCGAACTTTTCCATATCGGTTGGCCTGCCAAGAGGTCCCAGAACATCCAGAAATCCATCTCCAACTTCAAAACTGACCAGGCAGGTTGTGCTGAACCCGGCTTTTTGGATGATCAGATCAATGGTGCCTTTTTCCGGATCTGAATCGACGATCGTTAATGGAACCCGCTCGCTGGTTTCATCGGCGCGAATGACCACAAATTGACCGGGTTTTCTGGATCGGGCCACTTCGGGGGCTTCGACACTGAATCGGGTGATATTTGGAGCGAGAATCTGTTTTTTTACGATTTTGTACATAAGTCTACTCCTGAAATCCGTTCAGAGTTGATTAGTCTGATTATGGCACACTATGATTATAACTTTTATCCCTGTTTGTAAGTCATGTTTTTTTGTGTAACTTGTCATAAGTTGTCTGGAAATTTTCTCAGGATTTGTATGAACAAAAGATGCTCTTAACAACCAGGGAAGGCCGTCACACCAAACATGGATTCCAAATGACTGGTTAGACCGGAACACCAGTTCCTGATATGATATAGGAGGTTATTAGTAGGCACACAGATTGAGGAGAGCAATGACCGTAAATTCCACAGATCAGCCCCATCCGGCAGCTAAAAATAAGTTCCAAAGGCGATATTATTTGAGTTGGTCCAGTTTTTGGAGCGATTTTAAATTCCTTGTTTCAAATCGGGATCAGATTAAAACTGCCATGTCTTCCCCGAAGCTGAATTCAGCTTTTAGGGAGCGATTGATGCTGGCTGTTACAGAAGTGAATCGATGCCGCTACTGCAGAACTTTTCATGTCGGACAAGCCAAACAGGCAGGCATTCCCATTGAAGAAATCGCAACTTACCTCAAAGGAACTATCCCTGATGAAGTGCCCGAAGAACAAAAACTGGCCGTTTGTTATGCCAGGCACTGGGCGGAAACTGATAGTCATCCCGATCCAGATTATATTGATCAGGTCAAAGGATCCTATGGAGATGATGGTTTCCAGGCCATCAGCATGGTGTTAAGGATGATCAGAATGGGAAATCTACTTGGCAATACTTGGGACTATATTTTGTTTAAAATATCACTTGGAAATTGGGGTTAATTAAACTCTCAAATAGAGGGTAAACTTTCCTGTATGGACGATCAAAAACAACCCGTTATTATAAAAGTGCTGGCACCAGAAGAGTGTTTAATACTCAATTGGTTCCTGCTGCTTAAGTCATGGTATGATAATTTAGTAGGAAAGTTGTGTAAATTTCCGACACTGCAGGTAAAATCCCTTTCAGAAGAGTTGTGATAGGGGTTTTTGATATTTGTAAATCATTATTCAACAGGAAGCCTCACTAAAGCGTATCAAATTCGAGGACACGGAGAGTAAAGCATGCAGGAAAAATTAGAACAATTAAAATCAATTTTGGCGATTATTTCTGACCTAAACGGTGCAACAGCTCTGTTAGGCTGGGATCAGCAATGTTATATGCCCGCGGGGGGAGTTATAGGGCGTGGAAACCAGATTGGTACTCTGAGCAGCCTGGCACACTCAAAATTCGTCTCCGAGGAGGTTGGATCACTCTTGGAAGAACTGAAACCGTATGCTGGATCTCTTGACCAAGAAAGTGATGACGCCTGTTTGATTAAAGTCACCGATCGTGATTATCAGAAGGCTGTCAATGTTCCCAATGAATATGTAGCAGAGTGGTCCCGGGTGATAACGGTTGCCCACGGGGCCTGGGAAGAGGCCCGCGCCAATGATGATTTTTCACATTTCCAACCTCACCTTGAGAAAATTGTGGAAATGAGGCGTCAGTATGCTGATTTCTTCAAACCCTATACCCATGTGTATGACCCACTTCTGGATGATTTTGAGCCAGGTATGACTACCGCCGAGGTGCAGGAGATCTTTACCGGATTGCGCCCCAAGCAGGTGGAGTTGATCAAGGCTATCAGCGAAAAACCGCAGGTAGACGATAGTTTCCTGCATTTACATTACGAAGATCAGAAGCAGTTGGAATTTGGAAAAGCGGCAATTACGAAATACGGATATGACTGGAATAGGGGCAGACAAGATAAAGCCGCCCATCCTTTTACAACCAGTTTCGGACTGGGTGATGTTCGCATCACCACTCGCGTAGATGAGGATTTTCTCAATACTTCCCTGTTTGGCACCCTGCATGAATCCGGTCATGCCATTTATGAACAAGGAATCGCCCCAGAGCTAGACCGCACACCTCTGGGCGATGGTGCTTCCCTGGCGGTTCATGAGTCACAATCCCGAATGTATGAGAACCTGCTGGGACGATCCTATGATTTCTGGGTATATTTTTACCCCCAATTGCAGGATCGATTTAAAACCCAACTCGGGAATGTGGACCTTGATACATTCTACAAAGGCATAAACAAAGTTGAGCCATCTCTGATCCGGGTTGAAGCTGATGAAGCAACCTATAACCTGCACATTATGCTGAGGCTGGAGCTGGAAATCGCATTGATGGAAGGTAAACTGATGGTTGCTGATCTGCCAGAGGCCTGGAACGACCGCATGAAGGATTATCTGGGTGTTGTTCCTCATAATGATGCAGAAGGTGTGTTGCAGGATGTCCACTGGGCCGGCGGTGCCTTAGGCTACTTCCCAACCTATGCCCTTGGCAACTTGGTTTCCAATCAGCTGTGGGAGAAAATCAACCAGGATATTCCCGAGTTATCAGGTCAGATCCAGAAAGGGAACTTCGCGGAACTGCTGGCCTGGCTGCGGGAAAACGTACACCGCCATGGGGCAAAATTCAAACCGCAGCACCTGGTGAAACGAATTATTGGGTCAACGATTTCGCCAGAACCATACGAAAAATACCTGAACGATAAATTTGGAGCGATTTACGAGTTGTAAGTACTGTTCTCGTTTCAAGAATGGTAACCATCGGGTCTCTAAGGAGAGGCAGTGGGACAGATTCTTTTTATAGATGATGATACTGATTCCCTGGCAATGTATGTCAAGGCGGTATCGTTAGCCAATCATCAGGCTGATATTGCTTCCAGCGTTATGGAAGGCTTGGATCTGGTCAAGGAAAAATCCTATGACCTGATCTTTGTGGACTTAAATATCCCGGGGGTATCAGGTTTGGAGATGTTGCATAAGATAAAAAAGGATCGCAAGACAAAAAAAATACCAGTGATTGTGATCTCTGCCATGCCAGAGGACAGTCTTGTAGATGATGTGTTAAAGGCCGGGGCACAGCTATTCCTTGAAAAGCCGGTTGCCCTGGATGAACTCTATTCTGTTATTGATAAATTTGAAGGGAATTTAACCCCTTCTGTCTGACCTGGACTCCAGACCTCCCGCATGTCAATCCGTCGATTATCGATCTTACTACTGTGTCTATCATTTATTGCTGCAGGCTGTGATGTTTTGCCCTGGAGTGCTGCCCCGACTTATATACCCGAAGAACATATCCCAACCTTGATCGAAATGACAGCCCAGGCCCTGGTTGATGGTGGACTGGTTACGCCACCCACACCGAATCCTACGGCAATTCCAACCATCACAGATACACCTACGATCACCCCCTCGCCTGTGGATACAGTTGAACCGGCACTGAATGTGGTTATGGATACACCTGTACCATTGACTCTGCCAGATCCTCTTCCCCAGGCAGAGATCCAGATCATCAATCCAGGCAGATTATCCAGGGTCATTTCCCCTTTCAACCTGCATGTCTACCTGGCACCGCCAAAGAATGAACAAGAAGAAAATTCCACCTATATGATTTCTCTATATGGAGACGATGGTCGTATCCTGGAGAGAGAAGTCCTCACCCGCGAAGAGGGTGAAAGCGAAAATTCTCACCTGGTAATGGATTTCAATTTTGATATCACGGGTGAAGCTGAAACCGCGCGCCTGGAAGTCAGTGCAGTGGATTCATATAATCGGATAACTTCTCTGGACAGCACTGATGTGATCCTGTTGTCAGATGGGAACCCGGAAATCAAATCCATCCTGGATCTTTATGCCAGTATGATCATCCAGCAGCCGATTCCAAGCACTTTGATCCAGGGTGGTGTCCTGATCGTTCAGGGTCTGACCCGTTTTGCGCCAGATGATCAGCTCTTGGTGGAATTGGTAAATCGGGATGGGAATCAAGTTGGATCGGCAGAATTGCCGGTTGCGGAAGATGATTTAGGTAACGGTTTTCGTCCTTTTAGCGGGGAAATTCCTTATCAGGTCAGCTCTTCGTCATGGATTCGGGTCCAGGTAGTCGCCCGGGACGGGAAATTCTCGGGTATTCAACAGCTCATCAGTGTGGAAGTTCTGGTCAGCCCCTGATTATTTTATGAGCTTTTCAACTGAATCGAGATCGTACGAACTGGACCAGCTGTTTTAGCTCACTTGTTTTCAATACCCCCAAACCTGCTGTATAAACACCAATCCCGACCAGTATTCCCCCAAGAACCAGGAGCCAGACAGAATAACCGCTGGCCAGGGTGATCCAGCCCAGAATGGCTGCTGCCATTAAGGCCCCAGAGGCCATGGATATCCCCAGGCCCGTTCCGATTTGTTTTCCATTCATTCCGCCAAGGCGTTTTCGCATAATTAATATCAGGCCAACCATTTCCAGTCCTGTCGCGAGTGTATTTGCCAGTGCCAGACCACCATGCGGCATCCATCCCTTTTTTATAAACATACCAGCAAATACATAGCTGAATAAAACATTGAGAGACATAGCGGCAATGCCGATCAATACCGGAGTTTTTGTATCGTGAAGCGCATAAAAAGCTCGGGCCAGTATTTCCACCATGGCATGGCCCACTAACCCGATCCCGTAAAATAACAGAGCCCAGGCAACTAGCTTTGTTGAGCGGGCGTCGAACTCACCTCGCTGTAAGACTAAAGTAACAATCGGCAATCGCAGTATTATCAATCCCAGGCTGGCGGGAATGGAAAGCAGTAAGATTCCTCTTAATGTTGCCGATAGTGAATTCCTCATCTCATCCAGTCTGTTTTTTGCTACCTGGGCGGAAAATGTGGGTAGGGCTGCTGTGGCGATCGACTGTGCAATGGCTGCCAGGGGCATTAACATCAGTGTAAAAGCGACCTGGATGGCTGTTACGCTGCCTTCCGGCATCCCGGAGGCCAGGCGAATATTGATCCAGAAGTTTAACTGCACCACAGCAACACCCAATACACGAGGTCCCATTAAGCGGGCGACTTCCCGGACATCAGATGATTCCAAGCCCAGTGATGGGATATAAGAAGCTTTTTGTTTGAATAACAAGGGCAGCTGTAAGATTAGATGTAAAGCGGATCCGATCAATACTCCCCAGGCCAGCCCGAAAATTCCCATAGTAGGCGATAGAACAGTAACACCAAAGATCATCCCGATCTGGTACATGGCCGGGGTTAATGCCGGGATAAAGAATTTTTGGTGAGAATTTAAAATTCCCATTACCAGCCCGCTCAGGCCGAACAGAACCGCTGACGGCAGCATCAAGCGTGTAAGAGCGATTGTCAGTACTTCTTTGGCTGGATTAGCCGCAAACCCTGGCGCGATAATATAATGCACCACCTGGGGAGCAAATATTGCCGCCAGGGCTGCTGCCGTAGTGAGGATGATTAGTATCAGGTTGAAAATAGAAGAAGCCAACTTCCAGGCTTCTTGGCGTTTTTCCTTGGCCAGCAGGCTGGCGAAAGTGGGTATAAAGGCTGAACCGAGTGCTCCGCCAGCAACCAGGTTAAAGAGCGTTTCGGAGATCCTGTTGGATGCATTAAACGCTTCCATCGGAGCCGATGTGCCAAAAGCATTAGCAACCAGGATCTGGCGGATAAGACCGGCGATATTGCTAAGCACATACGCAGCTGTAACCAGGCTGGCTGCGCGGGCAATTTGGCGATTGGCTGAGGGTGGAGCAGGGATATCTAAATAGTTCTTCACAGTCTTGGATTATAACATCACCCACCCCCTAGTTCTGCCTGCCAACCTGACCTGCTTCTTAGAATTTGTATATACCCTTATGCTATAATCGCTCCAGAACTGGCAAAATGATTATTAACAATAAGGTGAGCTGATGTTAGGTAAAATTGTCCGATTGGTGGGTGGAGATCCCCATCAGAAAATCCTCCAAAACCTCGCGGTTGAAGTTGAGGCGATTAATGCTCTTGAAACTGAATACGAAGGATTAAGCGAAGAAGAGCTGAAGGGCAAAACGAATTTATTTCGCTTGCGCTTGGCCAAGGGAGAAACGCTGGATGATATCCTGCCTGATGCTTTTGCCGCAATCCGGGAAACCAGCAAACGCATGATTGGCCAGCGCCATTATGATGTTCAGATGATCGGCGGAATTGCCATGCACCGCTGTTTTGTAGCGGAAATGCGGACTGGTGAAGGGAAAACACTTGGCGCCACCTTACCCCTCTATCTAAATGCTCTCAATCTGTCGCCCGAATGGATTAAAAAAGCGCAAGCTGCCTGGGGAGAAAACCCTGATTCCTGGCAGTTTGTCCCTCTGGGTGGTTTACCTGTAGGACGGGGTGTCCATCTCGTGACAGTAAATGATTACCTGGCCCGGCGTGATGCCCGTTGGATGGCTCCAATCTATAACTACCTGGGTTTAAGTGTTGGCGTGCTGCAAATGGCTGCCAGAACTGAACATGGAAAAAAGGCCTTTCTCATTAACCTTGAGAATAAATCCCCCCAGGAAGACCGCAACCAACTGGATATGGTGCTGAGGAAAAAGGCATACAACGCTGATATTGTTTACGGTACCAATAATGAATTTGGTTTTGATTACCTGCGCGACAATATGGCCATGATATTGGAAAGCCGGGTGCAGCGCGGGCATCACTATGCCATTATCGACGAAGTGGATAATGTGTTGATCGATGAAGCCCGGACACCACTGATCATTTCCGGTCCATCTCATGATGACCCTGAGTGGTACCGGCGCATGTCTACGGTTGTCAAGAGGCTGAAACCTGAGGACTATGAGATCAGCATTCGCGATCGCAATATCACCCTTACACCTCTGGGTGAAATGCATGTGGAAGAACTGCTGGGACAGCCGTTGGGAGATCCAGACAATCCGGAAGATATCACTCAGGAGCAGGCCCGGTTATCAGGTTACCTGGAACAGGCGCTGCGGGCAGAATTCATATTTAAGAAGAATAAGGATTACCTTGTTCAGGCTGGCAAAGTGGTGATCATTGATGATTTCACTGGGCGATTAATGCCGGGGCGGCGCTGGTCTGACGGTCTGCATCAGGCTGTGGAAGCCAAGGAAAATGTCAAAGTCCAGGGTGAAAATGTCACCTATGCCACAATCACAATCCAGAATTATTTCCGAATGTATGAAAAACTCTCCGGTATGACCGGAACAGCAGTGACAGAATCTGAAGAATTTAATGAGATCTATAGCCTGGATCCGATAGCAATTCCAACCAATCTGGATTATGCGGCCGCCCAGGAGGATACTTCCCTGGTGACACTTAAGGGGAAGGAAACTGATAGCGGTTTTGAGTATACCTATTATGCTGATAAAGATGACCCGGAAAAAGCCCCCTTATATTGGAAAAGAAAAGATTATTCCGACCTGATTTACATCAGCGAGGAAGCTAAACTGAGGGCGATTACTGAGGAAATCCTGACTTTCCATGTAGTGGGTCGACCATTACTAGTGGGCACTACTTCAGTCGAGAACTCCGAAACCTTATCAAACCGGCTGGATGGTCCATCAATCCGGAACCTGGCCTTTACCCTGATGATCCGGGAAAGCTGGATGCGAAAACATGACCGGTTCCCTGATGGCAGGCGGATCCCTGAGCTGCAGCCGCTGAACGTTCCTCTTACTACCCTTAAATTGGGTAATCTCAGGAATATGATCAAAGAATTGGATCTGGATCTTGAGCTGAATTTCAATGATCCGGAAAACGTGCAGCTTCTGCTGGATATCTTAGAGCTGAATTCATCTCATGCCGATCGTTTGAACCAGGTCCTGAAACGTGGCGTGGACCATAATGTGCTTAACGCCCGCAAACATACTGAGGAAAGTCAAATCATTGCTGGCGCTGGTGCGTTTGGGGCAGTGATGATCGCTACAAGTATGGCCGGCCGTGGCGTGGATATTAAACTGGGTGGTGAACTTGCAGAAGAGATCACCACGGATGTGGTCCGTGTTCTAACTCGGGCAGGCTTTGAGGACCCCTTTGAGCTTTCACTGCAGGAACAGGAAAAATTGGTCAAGCAGCTCGATAAAGAAGACTACGGCATCTATGAAACAGAGATTAATTATTTCCTGCAGCATATGCGGGATCAAGAGCAGGTGAAGGCTCTGGGAGGTCTGCATGTGGTCGGATCAGAACGGCATGAAGCTCGCCGGATCGATAATCAGCTCCGGGGCCGCGCGGCCCGCCAGGGAGATCCCGGGTCCTCCCGTTTTTATCTTTCCATGGAAGATGATCTGATGGCCCGGTTTGGCGGTCAACAGATGGAAGCTCTCATGACCCGCCTCCAGGTTGATGAGTCCATGCCAATCGCAAATCCCCTGGTAGATCGGGTGGTAGAGCAATCCCAAAACAGGGTGGAAGGTTCTAACTTTGATGTCCGTAAACATTTGTTGGAATATGACGATGTGTTAAACACTCAGCGTGAGAAGATTTACGGACAGCGAGATCTGGTTTTCCGGAAATCAGACCTTTCAGAAGATATCCTGGAGATGCTCGATACGGAAATCCAAACCCGAATAGAAAATACAATCTGGGAAGAGGAAAGCGATCAAGATCAGGGGAGTGCCTGGCGGTTGTTGGCCTGGCTGTCCCAGATTCAGCCCACCTTGACATTCCAGGATCAGCAGGTACCGTCCTACACTATGTGCCTGTTATTAAAAAAGATCCGGGAAGAAACTTCAGGTTTAAAGAAGGATGAGATAGTGCCTGTTTTGGTTGAAATGGGTAAAGACATCCTGGCAGCTGAGGAAAAATACACCCTGGGAGCGGTGGATCGGATTCTGGTTGATCGCCAGTTCCGGTACGAGGATCAGTTGGATAGCCGGATGGAAACCCTGGACACATTCCTGGAAGGTTTGTCGCTGGAAAGTGAAGAACCGTTAAATCCCCAGGCAGTATTCAATGAAATGCGAGAGCTGGTTCGGACACGTTTTGAACTTACCCCAAATCAGATCAAGGAATTAATTGAAGGTCCAGGAGATGAATTAGAACAGGACCTCAGGACCCAGGTTGAAACCCAATTGAGAGATCTGGAATTTAAGCGGCTGATTGGCGGAGCAGAACGATTGCTGGGATCTCCCCTGGAAGTTGAGCAGGTCCAAACGGTAGGTTCTAGCTGGGAATCGGTCACTGAATGGATATTTAAACAGATCGAGCAAGAATTCGAGGATCGGCGCAGGTCTTATTTTGATGATCCTGAGGATTCCCATGTCAAGAAAAGCATTGAAGCTGGACTTATAGGGATCCAGGCGGAAGAACTTTCAGATTCAGACCTGGTGAAGATCCTCGGATTGATGGCGGAAGGACGAAAGGCAGCTTTTGATAAAAAGAGTCATAAAAGAATTTGGCTTCGAACTCAGCGCATGCGGTACACCTTCTATGCGGCAGGACTTCTATTACAGATGGATAAGGACACAGCCCGGAATGAGATCTTAGATCATCTCGAAAAAGCCCGGCTCACTGTTCAGGATGCCTGGGGTTTGAATGAGATCACACGCTTAAAAGAAGTTCAGCTATCCCAACTGGAAGAGAAACTCAAGGACAATATCGGGAAAGAGATTGGAAAAGATGTTTTTCAACAGCATTCTAACCAAAATATAGAAAACCTTCCGGAAGAACTCAAAAAGAGAATTCAAGATTTATTAGGTCGCTCAGTTATCAGTAATATCTACCGGGATCTGTTCCTGCGAGTGATATCAGAGTTGTGGGTGGAATATCTGACACAAATGGAAGCCTTACGTGTGGCAATTGGTCTGGAAGCCTACGCCCAGAGGGATCCATTGGTTCAGTATAAAACTCGCGGATTTGAGATGTTCCAGCGCCTTATGGAGGATATGAGAGTTGGTGTGGTCAATCGTATGTTTACCTTCCAACCCCGCAATCTGGAGCGGATCCAGGCTGGTTTTAATGAGTCCTCCCCGCAACTAAAAAGTACCTGATCAATCAAGAAACTTCGAATTAACCCTTTAACCAGGACGCTCAAGTACGAGCGTCCTGGTTTCTTTTGGCCTCGATTAATCAGGTACAATAAATAAATCAATCTCTGGCACATGGATAAGATCTCGATGACTGAAAATCAGGTTCCTGAAGTCGCTGATTTTTATAAGAGTTTGCCCAAAGTGGAGCTTCACCGCCATTTGGAAGGTTCTTTGCGCGTCAAAACCATGATGGAAATCGTCCGTGCTCACGAGATGGATGTAAAGAATACTGGCTATCTACGACCTTTGGTCCAGGTAGAACATGAAGATCCTTATACTTTCGAAAATTTCCTGGCCAAGTTCGGTACCCTGCGCCTTTTTTATAAGTCCCCCGATATAATCAAACGCATTACCTGGGAAGCGGTGGAAGACGCGGCCCTCGATAATATCCGTTATCTGGAACTGCGTTTCACTCCTGTTGCACTCAGCAGGGCGGAAGGTTTCCCAATGACTCAGGTGGTGGATTGGGTCATAGAGAGTGTTCAGGAGGCTTCTGCTCACTTTGATGTCCTGGTTCGCCTACTGATCAGTATGAATCGCCATGAAAGTATAGCCCAGGCCCAGAAAGCAATCGAGATCGCTCTGGATAAAATGGATCAGGGTATTGTTGGTATTGATCTGGCTGGAAATGAAGCGGATTTTTCCGGAGAACCTTTTCAAGAGATATTCAAGATCGCCAGGCAGAGTGGTTTGAAAACGACTATCCATGCAGGGGAGTGGGGTGGATCAGAAAATGTGAAACAGGCCATTGAATTGCTGGGGGCTGACCGGATCGGCCATGGAATCCGAGTTTTAGATGATCCCTATACAGTCGCCCTGGCCCGGGAGCGGGGGACGCACTTCGAAGTTTGTGTTACCAGCAATCTTCATTCTGGAGTGGTCGAAAACATCACGGATCATCCAATCAGACAAATGATCCGGGAAGGATTAAACGTTACTATCAACACTGATGATCCAAGCATTTCCAAGATCAATCTGTCTGGTGAATATCAAACTGTACATCAAGTGCTGGGGCTTCCCCTGCGAGTGGTAGGAGAGCGGGTAACCGCTGCCGCCCAGGGGGCGTTTTTACCTGATGATCTCCGCACGAAATTGAGTGCGGTAATAACAAGTGAATTTACTGAAATGGTTAACGGGCGGAAATAGTCTTAAACCCGGTGTTCTTCCCATTCCCTCACAGATTCATCAATGATTTGCCGTACTTCCGGATCTGGGATTTCCTCCACATCATTATAGGAATTCAAACCCACCCAGAAGCGAATTTCCTTATTGTGATTCTCCATCAGGTGGATACCTTTGCCGGCCAATGGGGACCCATGAAGTTTCTTCTGTAGGATCTCATTTACCTCATCGATCACGCTGAGCATTTTTGCCTTGGCTTCTCCCTCTTCCTCGGCTTCGACATCCTGGAGAATGGAGTCCGCTTCATCGGGGGTTTGAACGGGTTTCTGGAGCTCGGGCTCGGAAGCAGCTCCTTTTTGAACAGTAATGATGTTTAAGATTTCTTGGGGCAATTTCTCTTTCTCTACGTAGGTTCCGTTGAGATCATATACCGGTGGTTTGCCCTCTTCTTTCCAGACCTGCATCAGAAGCTTTGAATTTGGACTGGGCTTTTTGATTTGGAGAACGTTCTCGGCAGTTCCTACCAGAGCCGCTTCAGATGACCCGGGTAGATTTACCTCTGATTCTGTTTCATCTTTTTGGAAGAGTTTATTTAGCAGAGGCGAATTCATGGACAACAAGAATAGTCCCAGGAAGAATCCGATCGCCAGTGCGAATATCACGATAAAGACAAGCAGGGCAATTTGCATAGGAACTCCTTCTCACTCAGGAAACGGTTGGCAGATCGGGCAAATATAGGTGCTGCGCTGCGCGATTTTGATCCGCTCTATGGGCGTTTTACAACGTCGGCAGGGTTCTCCTTCTAAATTATACACCGAGAGATATTTCTGGTAATCTCCTCCTTGGTACATCCAATCAATACTAGACCCTTGATTTTGGATACCTTCTTGGAGGACTTCCCGGATGCTCACCCAAAGTCGTTTGGCTTCGGCGGTACTAATGGTATCGGATTTTCTGGCCGGGTGCAGTTTTGCGCGATATAAGGCTTCATCGGTGTAGATGTTGCCCATTCCGGCAATCATTTTCTGGTCTAGCAGGAAATACTTCAGCTGTCTGCTGCGATTTTGGAGGATCTGATGGAAAAGCTCTGGTGTGAAATCATCCTTCAGAGGTTCGGGACCAAGAATCCCGATCACCTGATTGGGATCTTCAATAAGCCAGACCCGCCCGAATTTGCGGATGTTATTGAATGCGAGCCTGTATTTATCTGTGAAATTTACGATTAGCCGGTAATGTTTTCCTGTGGGATTGGTTTTTTCTTCTACGATCAGCTCTCCGCTCATGCGCAGATGGATGATCAATGTATCCTTAGAGAGATGGATCAGCAGATTTTTACCGCGTCGACCAATCCCAGTGACAAATTGCCCCCGGATGCGGTCCTTGAATTCTCCCGGCGCCGGCTCTGCGAGAGTCTTATCCCAGAATAATTCGGCATCCTTAATCTTCTTACCAAGGATCGATGGTGATCCAGATTCTCCCTGGAGAAGGTATCTGCGAAAGGTCTCGACTTCTGGAAGTTCTGGCATGAGATTTATTCGTCGAACATTTCGCCTACGCTGCGCCCCTCATGGGCTCTCTGGATGACCTCACCCAACAGGGGTGAGATATCCAGGATATCTACTTTGCGTTTTTCCCTGAGGGTTTTTATACCTTCAGAGGCTACAGGGACGGAGTTTGTTGTTATAAGATGGGTTATGGGGGATGCGGCCAGTTTCTCAATAGCTGGGCCAGAGAATACTGGATGAACGAAAACAGAGTAAATTTCACGGGCACCATTCTTTTTTGCCACCATTGCTGCTTCAGCCATAGATCCACCGGTATCCACTTCATCATCTACGATGATTACATCCCTGTCAGAAGTATCACCAATCAGAGTTAGAGCCTGGGCGGCATTGGTCTTCTTCCGGCGCCGTTTTTCGATGAAAGCAATTGGCACACCCAGCTCGACGGCCAGATTGCGGCCCTTTTTTGCAAAACCAAGATCAACTGTAAGGACTACAGGGTTTATCATCTTGGGCAGTAATTGGAACAGGCGGTCTTTTAACAAGTGGTAGGCGGTTAATACGTCTCCGGGGATGGAGAAGAATCCCTGAATTTGACCGGCGTGCATATCCATGGTCATATAGCGGTCTGCGCCGGCAATTTCAATCATATCGGCGACCAGGCGAGCTGTGATCGGCACCCTTGGTTTATCTTTTTTATCTGACCGGGTATAGCTCAGGTAGGGGATGACTGCAGTTACTCGACCGGCAGAATCCAACCGCAATGTTTGCAGAGTAATTAACAGCTCCATTAAGTTGCGGTGGACCGGTCGAGAAGTATTCTGGACCAGGTAGACGTCCTGTCCGCGTACACTATTATGAAGTCGGACCCAGATATTCTCATTGGGGTAGTCGATGATATCCCTTCCGCTGATAGGGACGTTGAGGTAATTTGCTATGCCCTGGGCGACTTCGGGAATTGCTGTCCCGGCAATAAGTTTAATATCACCATACATACCTGGAAGTGTGGTTATTTTTTGCGCCATAAGTGATTCCTTTACTGTTGTTCTTTCCATTCAAGTTTGATCATACTCATAATCATAACATCCACATATTTTCCATCAAGGTACTGGGCTTGACGTAACTTTCCTTCCAGAGTAAAGCCGGCTTTTTCGTAAGAATGGATTGCCCGTAAGTTTGTTTCGAAAACCCGCAGCCAGAGTCTGTGCAGGTTAAGGTTATCAAATCCGTGTTTCAGGATTAAGCGCATGGCTTTGGTACCAAAACCTTGGTTCCAATACTTTTTATCACCAATGTGAATGCCAATCTCGGCGAACCGGTTTTGCCAATCGATGCCAAACAATCCACAGTTGCCTACAAAGATCCACTCATCCACTTGAGGATCTGGCTGGATCTCAATTGCCAACGGCCTTTCAAACGGAGGCTTTTTTAACAATTCCTCAAACCAATCCGCTTCTTCCGCCAGGGAGAGAGGCAGGATCATGGATAGGCCCTGCCTGACCTCGGGGTCGTTCAACCATTTGACAAAATATGGCAGATCTTCTTTTTCAATGGCTCGAAAGCGGATCTGTTCACCAAGTATCATAAACCAGCTCCTTGGATCAATTCTTCAACTGCCCGCCAGGGAGATAGCTCCCGTTTGATGACTTGGGTGAGGGCAGCTTGATAAATATCAGGGGAGATCCTTTTTTCCCAGCGCGAACGCAGCGCTGCGCCCAGCAGGGTTTCCAGTTGATTCTTTAATCGTTTTTCTTCTCTCTCCCGCCAAATTCCACTGGATTTCAGATAATCGTTATGAGCTATAAGCTTATTCACGAGTTCCGGGATTCCCTCCCCCGATGTGGCTATTGTGGGAAGTACAGGCGGGATCCAGCCATTCTCGGCTTGATCTGTTTCGGTATTGAATTCCATAATTTCGCCGTGGTGGTTAATTGAATTCTCTTCCGGATGGGCCAGGGACAACATGTTTCGGAGGCCCCGGAGAGTGTTCTCTGCTCCCGGTTTATCGGATTTATTAACTACCAGGATATCGGCAATTTCCAGAATTCCAGCCTTGATGGTCTGGATTTCATCCCCCAGCCCCGGTGCTTCGATAACAATGGTGGTGTGCGCCAATCGGGCGATATTAACTTCAGCTTGTCCTGCGCCGACGGTTTCAATGATAATGATCTCAAATCCAGCGGCGTCAAAGACTTGCACAAGACCAGCGGTTGCGGCTGCCAGGCCGCCCAGTGAGCCGCGGGAGGCCATGGAGCGGATGAAAATACCGGGATCGCCCGCCAGATCCTGCATGCGAACCCGGTCTCCCAGAAGAGCGCCCCCGCTGAAGGGGCTGGTGGGATCCACGGCCACGATGGCAACTTTGGGAGGAGTAATACCATCCGCCATTTGCCGAAATGCCAGAGCCAGCTGGTTTACCAGGGTTGATTTTCCTGTCCCTGGTGCGCCTGTAACTCCGATCAGATGGGCTTTTCCGGTATGGGGGAAGAGCGCTTCCAGGATTTCTAATCCTTCAGCGGTGTTGTTTTCTACCTGAGTCAGGGCACGGGTCAAAGCCAGCCGCTCCCCATTAAGGATTGCTTTCGTGTGGGTTACTGACATGCCTGTTGAATGTCTTCAATGATGGTCTGGGTGGAGGTGCCGGGACCGTATATTCCATCCACACCCAGCTTTCTTAGTTTGGTTTTATCTTCATCCGGTATGATGCCGCCCAGGAAGAGCTTGATATCATCAAGTCCTTGTTCGTTGAGCATTTTAAGCACTTTGGGGACCAGGGTCATATGCGCCCCGGAAAGGATGGATAAACCGACCACGTGGACGTCTTCCTGAAGAGCGGCCTCGGTTATCATCTCTGGGGTTTGACGCAAACCGGTGTAGATCACTTCCATGCCGGCATCTCGTAAAGCCCGGGCAACAACTTTTGCCCCTCTATCATGGCCGTCCAAACCAGCTTTTGCAATTAATACTCTGATCTTGCCTTGAGATTTTCCCATTCCGCCTCCAGAGTACATTTATCCTAAAAAAATTATACCCCAAAGGACGGGGAGAACTTCAATCGAGATCTATCAACAAACTCACCGGGCAGTGATCTGAGCCCATTACCTGGTCGTGAATGATCACATCTTCCACTTGATCAACCAGCGCTTCTGAGATCAGGAAATAATCCAGCCGCCAACCCACGTTGCGCTCCCGAGCACCGCCTCGATAGGTCCACCAGGAGTACTGCTCCTTCTCCGGGTATAGATCCCGGAAGATATCCACAAATCCATGCTCGAGGTAGATATCGATCCATTCTCTTTCTTCAGGGAGGAAACCGGTATTGCCTTCATTGGCTTTGGGATTTTTCAGATCGATGTATTGATGGCTGGTATTAAAATCCCCGCAGATGATGATCTTTTCACCTTTATTGTGCAGCTGATCACAGATCTCCAACAGTTCCTGGTAAAAATCCAGTTTATACCCAACCCGACTCAGATCCCGTCCACCATTTGGGAAATAAATATTAAAGATTCGCAATCCGGAAAGAAGGGTTTGAATAACGCGGCCTTCTACATCAAAACGGGGGATTCCCAGACCGATTTCAGTAGCGACTGGTTCGGTTTTTGAGAAAGTGGCAACCCCGCTATAGCCAGCCTTTTCGGCAGGATTCCAGACCGGATTCCTTTTTTCGAGCGCATCCCGCTGGGCGGCAGTGAGTTGATCCGGCCGGGCCCGAACTTCCTGCAGGCAAAGCAGGTCAGGATCATATTCCTCCCACCAGGCATCGGCTTTGTTTTTGAATGCGGCTCTTATTCCATTGACGTTCCAAGTTGTGATTGTAAACATTTACTGATTGTAACTTAAAACACATTCGATATGGTTTCCTCCAGGGAAAACATATCATAAAAATATTAGGTAAGATTTCCATTGTGAATTTCATCTTAAACTTGTAGAACAAAACTTATTTCTGCTCCTTTTTCTCTCGTCCTTAGTAACGGTGTACGGGCAGATATTTTGACACCCCGCCGCTTTACCAGAACCGGAACTGGATTGTTTGCAGTCAAGGAACCGGGTGCTGGCAGCGTCTGAAGAGGATATTCCAGCCATCCCGGCGGAAGAAAGCTATTTCATGCAGGTTGAGAAGGCGGATCTGGAAGACACAGATCTGGTTGTAGGTCTCCTTATTGGTGGTGTATCCAGGTCCTATCCAGTCCGCCTTCTCAGTTTGCATGAGGTGGTTAATGCCCAGGTTGGGGGAAAAGTTGTTACTGTCACCTGGTGTCCAATGTGTTACTCAGCGGTGGGATAAAAAAACAAATCCCTGATCGGGGTTTCTACCCAGCTGGTATACTGGTTTGCCTGGAGGGGTTTATATCCTGAGTCCAGCATAAACCAACGCAGGTGATCAATCCATTCCTTAAATATTTGTTTGTGGTTATGTGATATTTGGGAACTTCCAGATCATAACATTATAATTAACCCGATCATTTGGTTAGCTTATGAGTTTGGGAATTTTGACCGCAATTTCTATAGGGCGAAGAGAATATTGCGGAATATTATCAGGTACAAAAATGCATAGGAATGAGTCTGCAGCAAAAAAAGAAATTTCATTAAAATCACGTTTACTGAAAATCCCGGGTGTAATAAATTTCCGGGACCTGGGCGGATATCAAACCCGGACTGGGCAGACCGTGAAATGGGGACAGCTTTATCGATCGGGGGATCTCTCTAAACTTAAACCGCGCGGATTGGATACCATTTCCGATTTCGGGCTTTACGCTGTCCTTGATTTCAGATCCAATTATGAAGCAGAGCGGCGCCCCAGTCGGGTTCCTGAAGGATTACAGGAAATTCATTTGCCTGTTATGGATCAGGTTAACCGGGATATTTCACAACAGATTCGGGAGAGATTAAAGAACAAAGAATACGAGGGATTTGACCCGGACGGTTTGATCCTCAAAGCTTATCAGCAATTTGCGACCGAATTCACACCTGCTTTTAAAACGTTCATTCAAACTGTGCTGCACGCCCGCGGCAGCCCTGTTTTGTGGCATTGTTCAGCTGGAAAAGACAGAACTGGTTATGCAGCGGCCATTTTACTGCGCTTGCTGGGGGTTGATCAATCTGTCATTTACCAGGATTACCTTCTTAGCAATCAGTATGTCAAACGAATTAATAGTCAAATATTACCCGCGATCATCGCCAGGGGATACAAGGCTTATAAGATGATCAGCCCCTTGATGAGCGTTCAAAAAAATTGGCTCAGGGCCTCCTTTGAATCTATTGATAACGAATGGGGAAGTTTTGATAATTACCTCAGAGATGGACTTGCCCTCAATCCTTCTGAAGTGCAGCAAATGAGAGCTAATTTATTGGAATAGCGTACTTAGAACAAATTAGTAATGTTACAATATTTCCCTGATTGTTAATTTTTTGGGATTATCCATGTCGAACCCCCTTGTGATTTCCCAGCAGACAGCGAGACGCACCCTTTTAGCTTTCCAGGGGCTATATCCACCCCGGTCCTGGACTGGAAAAAGGGGAGCAAAAACCTTTCTGAAAAAGGTGCGCTCGATCCAGTTCGATCCCATCAATGTGGTAGGGCGCAACCCAGACCTGGTATTGCAGTCGCGGGTTAAGGATTTCCAACCCTCAGTGCTTGATGAACTTCTCTATCAGGACCGCTTTCTGATAGATAACTGGGATAAGATGGCCAGCCTCAGCCTGGTTGAGGATTGGCCTTGTTTTTCCCATCATCGCTCCCGGATGCAGGAGATATTTGGTGTGCCTTCGGATGTGGTGATGAGCCTGGCCCCCACTGTGCTGGACCAGATCCGCCAGGAAGGGCCGCAGTGTTCTCTGGATTATCATTTTGAAGAAAAAACCGATTGGGCCTGGGGTCCCACCCGGGTAATCCGGGCCAGTCTGGAAGGGTTATTCAAGATCGGAAAACTGGGCGTTCATCATAGGGTCAACAACCGACGTTATTTTGACCTGATCGAAAACCTGCTGCCGGCCGAGGTGCTGAAAATCTCTGATCCCAACCAGAACCTGGAGGCATATCAGCGCTGGCATGTCTTGCGTCGGATCAGCGGCCTGGGATTGGCCCATCCCAATGCTGGTGAACAATGGGGAGGGATGATCGGTGTGAAATCACCTCAGCGGCAAAGGATCCTTCAAGAGCTGGTGGAAAATGGTGATTTACTGGAAGTTGAAGTGGAGGAACTGCCAGGTGAGATCTTCTATTTGCTCCAGGAGAATAAAAAGCTGATCAATCGGTCCAAAAAAGGTGATCCAGTCCAGGAAGCTGCCTTGATTGCCCCCCTGGATAACCTGCTCTGGGACCGGAAAACCCTCAACCGTTTATTTGATTTCAATTATATGTGGGAAGTCTACAAACCCAAAGAGAAGAGGGAGTACGGTTATTACGTTCTTCCGGTGCTATATGGGGATAGATTTGTAGCCCGCCTGGATCCTGGATTTGATAAAAAATCCAGGATCCTGACCATCAATGATTGGTGGTGGGAGGATGGCGTTAATCCCGACCAGGAAATGATTGATGCATTAAAATGCTGCCTGGAGGATTTTATGGTTTACCTGGAAGCCGAAAAGCTGAAATATTCAAGGACGCTGCTGAAAAAAGGAAATCTGGATTGGCTGGGGGAGATTTCATAAACTTAATACTAATCACTTCATTTTCAACATTAAATCTACCTTTCCAAAAAGCTTTCCATTTACCTGAGGTTGGAAGGTCTGGACCCCGGGATAGTATTTCCGAGTAGTTATATGTTTTATACCGTGTTTACGGGTGATCCTGATCCGCTCACCGGGCTGGATGGTTTTTTGAGTCAATTTGAAAACTTTGGGCGATTGAGTCCCGTTGGCTTTCATAAAATGTACTAGGTAATCCACCATCAGTTCCTGTTCATTTTTACCGGTAGACTGGATCTCAAAACTGAAAACCAGATCTTCGCCGAGGGTGATTTCCTGAGGTTCCAGATTGATATTCTCGACAATAATCTCGGGTGAGCTGGAAATACCCAACAGTCTCAATGCTCCAGGGTGGCCGGCTTTAAGCAATGTGCGAAGAGCGTGTTTGATCAACTGGCTTCGATCTATGTTTTCAGGATCCTGCCATTTTTCCAGAATTTCCACAATCAGATCAGGATGATCTTTGGATATATCATTTAGATTATTAGCCACGCTGCGGCGGATCTCCTCGCGGTGATCATCTTTTAATTTCTCCAGGATTGGGAGGATCGGTCCGGGATCCTCCACCAGGTCCTGGAGGCGCAGTCCCCACGGCAGTCGGGGCCGGCAGCCTTCACTGGCCAGGCGCCTGACACCGGGATGGGGATGATTAGACCAGGCCAGCATCTGGTTAAGGGTCTTTTTCGGATAGCGGGCAATAAAGGGTCGGATCGCAAACTCCGCAGACATATGTTGCGTGAAAAATTCCAGGGCAGAGATGGAGGTATCCCAATCATCCAGCCCGTAGACTTCCACAAAATCCGGGAAAACCATTTTCTCGAAACCCTGTTTTTCCAGGCGGGGCAGGGCCTTCTTGAGGATATCCAGCGCGGTGGAATAATCAGTGGGCAGATTTCTCCCCAGGTTTAGGGTGATCTGGCGGATGCGTTGTTTAAGGGCTAGACCCTCCCAACTGTCATCAAAAACACCCTGGCAAAATTTGTCGGCTGGAAATGCAGGATGGACTTCGATAACTGCCTCGGCCAACTCCCCGACACTCTGTTTGCTGAACATATCCTTCAGGGCAAAATTCTCTTCCATCAGCTAATTCCCTCCAGGATCTCTTCCAAGAATTCGGCGCCTTTTTTTTCTGCTTCTTTAGCTGCCTGGAGGTGCTTAACTGCCTTTTGGCTTTTGGGGTTTTCTCCTAGCGGTTCTTCGCGAGTGTTCTCGAAGAAAGGATAAAGTTCAGTGACATCCTTAAGCTGTTTGGCTACCTCACTATAAGATCGGATGGCACTCTCAAAGGCGTTATCAACAACACCCGGAAGGCGTTTTTTGGCTTCCCGGAGGAAGATAACAGCATTCCTGCGGCATTCTTCCCAGACTGCCGCGTTATAGGCATGACCCATTAATATGGCTTTGCCTGAACGGACAGCATCAATCCAGGCCTGGTATGCGTCTTGACCGGCCAGGTAGTCTGAGAGCACCCACTCAGTTGAGCCATTATTAAAAGCGATGCTGAAATCAAGGGCTTCCTTGACCAGGATTTGATCCTGAGAGGATTCGGTAGGTTTTACGCTTAAGATTTCCAGCAGCCCAATCTCGCTATTTCCAAGTTCATCCCATGGTTTAGGACTTGGCCCTCTTTCTGCGCCTGGTCCATCGTAGTAATATCCAACTTCATCATATCCATTAACGACATACCATTCCGGGACCGCTAACTCCCATCCCAGAACCGGCAGATCTTGATCCAGGGAGGTCCTGGCGATATCCCAGCCTTTCTGCTGATTATCTTTCCAGTCAGGTTGGTGTTTTTCCGCAAATAGACCCTCGATCCTAAAACCAAGGTTCCTGCCCAGTTCATAAAATTTGGAGGTCTTCCAGGCCGTGGGTCCGCTGGGGCAGGATCCATCCTGGGACATATTAATGATGAACCCATGCCCTGTACCGCCAAATAACCAACCCAGGCTGGGTTTTATATCCAGGTAATTCAAAGCGCCGTGGATGCAGCCAACCACAGACGTCCAGGCCGGAGTCCAGGCGAGATTGGAGAGTCTTTTCATGATGCCTCCTGATGGTGGGGGTACCATCGATTCGTTTTCTTTGAGGAGTATATTAACCATACTAGAAAACATGTTTCCGTCAATGGTTTTGTAATTAATCATCCCCGGGATGAGGAGGTACTGCCAGACCTTTGATATACTCTTCTTTAGACTTAGAAAAGGATTTGAAGATGATCACAAAAGAAAGGGCAATAGAGATCCTAAATGAAAATATCAAAAACAAGAATCTTCGCAAACACCATTACGGCGTAGCGGCAGCCATGAAGAGATTGGCCCAGGAATTCGAGGGAGATCCTGCCGAGTGGGAAATTGTGGGGTTACTGCATGATGCTGATTATGAAAAAACCAAGGACCAGATGGACCAGCATACTATCCTGCTGGCTGAGATCCTGGCTGGCGAAGACCTGGATGATGAGATTATCCGCTGTATTCAATCCCATGCTTCTGAATATTCTGGAGTTACACCGTCCACGCTCATGGACTATGCCCTGTTGAGTTGTGATGATCTGACAGGTTTGATAGTGGCAGTAGCCCTGGTGCATCCAAAAAAGCTCGCCGGAGTGACAGTAGAGTCGGTCCTGAAGAAATTCGGCGCCAAAGCTTTTGCTGCCAGTGTTAATCGGGAAAAGATCAAAAAGTGTGAACAGAACCTGGATATAGGCCTGGACCGGTTCGTTGCCCTGGTGCTGGAGGCCATGCAAGCAGAGTCCGATTTATTGGGATTATGAGCGGAATCTAATTTATATGCAGCTCGCAGATCTTGTTAAAGTGATAACCGTAGATCGTCATGGTTACCGCAGTGGCAAACATGGAGGGGCGCGTTTTCAGTGTCCAGAATAATAAATTCCAGTAATACCGGCGTTCGTGATTAAAAATCCCTAAATGGTAGACCGATCGAAAAAAAGCCAGGAATTTTTGCCAGGTTAAGGGGGTTTTTATTTTTGGTGGTTGGTATTCTTCCAGAAAAGTTTTCACGCGTTGATAAAAATGATTTGGGGAGTAGATTTGGGCCATCAAATGCTGGTACCCCGACCTCAATTTTTCAATCCCCATCTGGGGAATGATATTGGTACTGCCGTCCACATTATCTCCGGACATATCGCCCAACAACCGGTTTTCTTTTTTTAGTCGTTCATAGAGCTTGGTTCCTGGAGGAGCCTGGAGCAAACCAACCATTGCAGTGACGATTCCGCTTTTTTGTATAAAATCGATTTGCCGTTGAAAAATAGTCTGGGTATCGGAATCAAAACCAACAATAAATCCACCCTGGACTTCCAAACCAGAGTGTTGAAGATGTTTCACATCCTTGACGAGATCACGGTTAATATTCTGGCTTTTATTGCATTCTTCCAGCCCCAGGTTGTCAGGGGTTTCGATGCCAATGAATACTTTGGTGAAGCCCGCTTTAACCATTAAGTGGATCAACTCGTTGTCATCCGCCAGATCAATCGAGGCTTCTGTATTAAAAGAAAAACCAATTTTCCCTTTGCGCCAGCGTGCTAGGGCTGGTAGTAATTCACCCTTGAGATAGTTACGGTTTCCAATGAAATTATCATCCACAAAGAAGATCGAACCTCGCCATCCGAGATTGTAAAGACCATCAAGTTCGACCAGGATTTGCTCAGCACTTTTGGTTCGGGGTTTATGACCCAATAATGCAGTCACGTTGCAGAAATCACAATTAAAGGGACAGCCGCGGGAAAACTGCAGAGGCATGGAATCATATTGACTGAGATTTAACAAAGACCAGCGCGGCGGCGGAGTAATTCGAATATCGGGATACTTGTCAGTGGTGTAGATCCGGCGAGTCTGGTTTTGTTCAAGATCGGTGAGGAATTCGGGTAAGGTAATCTCGGCTTCATTAAGCACCAGATGATCCACTTCAGGAAACTGATCAGGTTCCATAGTGAATAATGGACCTCCAGCCACAACCGGGATCCCAGCTTTTTTACATCGCTCAATTACTCGTTTGGCAGAGTCCTTTTGGATCGTCATGGCGCTGATAAATACTATATCAGCCCAATCCAGATCCTTATTTACTAAAGATCGGACGTTAAGATCGACCAAGCGCTGTTTCCACTGGTCGGGCAGCATTGAACTTATTGTTAGCAATCCCAGGGGCGGAGCGGAGGAATTTTTGCGGATAAACTTCAGGGCGTGTTTGAAACTCCAAAACGTATCCGGAAATTCGGGGTAGACCAAAAGCACTTTCACTGAATTGCTCCTTCATTAATCAAATATGAATAAGAACCTAATGTTTCAGGAGCTTCAGTTTCAGGTCTAAATAAGAATTATACCAGATGTCTGCCTATAATATAATAAACACTGGAGATGTCGAATCGTTTTGAGGAAGATTCATATTCTATTCCAAACACCTTTGCGTTTGATAAAATGAGTGAGCAATTATTTATTCAGATCTGCTATCTATAGAGGATCGTCCAGATCAGGTATTAGTCAGGGATAATTAAGCGGAGGATGGCATGTCAGAAGAAAAACTTCATACACGCAGGTTGGGAAAGAGCGGCTTCCAGGTGACCGAGATTGGAATAGGTTTATGGGCTATTGGAGGCAGTGAATGGGGGCCGGTAGATGACCAGAATTCTCTGGATACTATTGAGGCGGCTCTGCAGTCTGGGATCACTTTTTTTGATACAGCAGACGTTTACGGAATGGGTCACAGCGAAAAACTACTGGGAAAATCCATGAAAGGCCGGAGGGAGAAGTTTTTTGTTGCGACAAAAATTGGCTGGATCGGTTTTGACCATGATAGTTTTAGATCAGCTTATGACAGCACCGAAAAATTGGTCAAAGGTGTAGAAGAGAACTTGAAGCGGTTGGATACGGAATATATCGATCTTATGCAGTGTCATATCCATCAACCTGAACCCAATCTGGAATATTTCCTGGAAGGATTCCAACTGCTGCAGCGAGCCGGAAAAGTAAGATCTTACGGGGTCAGTTCCTCCCATTTCGATTTTATAAAGAAATTTAACGCCAATAGCGGGACAGCGGCCCTGCAGATCGATTACAGCATCCTGAACCGGACCGCAGAGGCTGAGATCTTTCCCTACTGTCTGGAAAACGATATTGGTGTGATCGTTCGCGGACCACTAGCAATGGGGATACTGACTGGAAAGTTCAACCAGGACTCCCGATTTCCAGAGGGAGATTTCCGCCGCAACTGGCATGAGAATCCTGAGGAAATGGGGATCTTCCTGGATGATTTGAAAAAAGTAGAACAACTTAGGGAACTTGTGGGAGATCTGAGCCTGGCACAGCTGGCGCTGAAGTTCGTATTGGCTCACCCAGCGGTTACTACAGTTATCCCGGGCGCTAAAACTGTTCAGCAGCTGGAGCAAAATGTGGCGGTGGGACATCTGCCGGCGCTCAGCAGCGAGATCCTGGAACTAATTGATGGGATCGTTCCTCCGGGCGGAGGCAGAAAGATTTGGCCGGCTTAAAATATGATCGGGAGCTATCACAGCTCCCGATTTTTTAATTTTCCTCCCCGGTGCTGTCTGCCCTTATGCGTGGTCGTCGCAACCTCCAATGTATTGCTTTCCAGGCATTCTCCCAGATCACAGAGGCCGTTCATATTATTGTCCAGATAGTCCTTGCACTCACCTGGATAAGCGCAGGCTGAAGGGCAAAGCACAACACAACCCTCTGCACTTTCGGAGGTGATTTCCTCTCCGGACAGGGATTGTTGAGTTTGCTCTTGAGGCGCTGGGGAAGAGCTGGATTGGAACGTGGAATCGCTTTCGTCCGGCAAACATTCGGTTAAGTCACAAATGCCATTTCTGTTCTGGTCGATATAACGCCGACATTCTCCCGGGTAAGTACAGCCCTGGTCACAAATTACTGTGCATGAAGAGGGTGGGAGTGCGGCATCCGGGACAACTGGGGAGGTAATCTGCTCTTTGATGATCTCCTGGCTGGTTTCCTGACCAAACTCGAGTAAGTTGGCGGCTGAGATCAGAGATGCCAGACTGGCCACTCCCATCAGCTGCAGGAATTCACGCCTGTTGATGGTCCCTGGTGTTGAATTGGAGCGGACGGGAACGTCAGCTGGAATACGAGCTGGCTGACGCCAGAGCCCAAAATAATTTGATGCTGTTTTAACTATCCAGCGCCAATGGGTTGCAATCTTGATCAAGATGATTACCAGTCCAGCAATGGAGCTGTAGATGTGAAGGTCTTTCCAGAACAGGTAATTGACAAGATTGATATTGAGCCAGGTTGAAATGATCAGGCCGGAGATGCCGATTACACCTCCACTGAGCAGCAGGCTCCAATCAATCAAATAATAGAGGCGACTCTGGCCTGAAGTCTGTCCAAGGAATCTTTTTGTTACAACAAGGACCCATTTCCAGTGAACCAGGAGGTGGTAGAGTGTGATTATGCCTACTCCAACCCCCAGCCACTGATGCCCTGACAATCCGGTCAAATCCAGATAGAAAGTCAGCAAGAAACCGATAAATAGAATTGCATCAATCAACCAGTTTTGTTTACCCTTTGACATACCAGTAGTACTCCTTGTATTCATAAATGATCATGAATCGCAAGGAAAATTTTAACGCTTCGATATTAAGATATTATTTAGAGAATGTGAAGGATTATTGATGAAAATATAATGCGTCAAGAGAGTTAATACAAGGCATCGGATGGAACACGGTATACAGGCAGAATTTTAGGCTGCCAAGACCCAGATGAGGAAGCCCTTATGAATTGTACATAGGAGATGGGAGAATCAATTAACGGGAGAATCTTTCCTCGATGCCAGTGCGTATATTCCAGATCAAATTGCGAACCATACGGTTGATGGCCCGATTAATCTCAATAAGTTTATCTATCAGGGTGTACATTGCCTGTTCGGGTTTGCGT
>CAZVIH010000100.1:0-13904 GCA_964627755.1 uncultured Anaerolineales bacterium | reverse complement strand
ACACTCATTTTGGATGAGGATTGTACTTATGACCTGGCAGCGGTGGATAACTATATTACTGATGAAGAGTATTTTGGAAATGTGGGGGGAACCGGGCTCCCACCAATATCAACGCCCATCACCATAGAAGGCAACAATGCCACCATCCAACGCCATGTTGGAGCGCCTAATTTTCGCATTTTATTTGTCACAAGTACAGGTGATCTGACCCTCAATGATCTCTCCATACATAATGGAGCTGCCCTTGAGGGCAACAAACGAGGTGGCGGGATATATGTCAATGGAAGCGTCCTGACACTTGAAAACGTCCAGGTAGACAATAACACGGCGGATCTTTTTGGGGGTGGCATCTATAATGACGAAGGCTCACTAACCATTACCAATAGCTCTGTTAATTATAACCAGGCAGTAAGTGGAGGAGGCATAGAAAATAATTCAGGAACTATTATCGTTGATGGGGACAGTACTATCACCAATAACACGGCAACGATTCATGGTGGAGGCATGAGTTCCTTTGGGGGAGACCTGACAATCAATGGCGGACAGGTAACTAACAACCAGGCTGGTTCTAGTGGAGGAGCAATAATAGTGGATGGATATTCTCCCTTAACCTTCCTCACCCTGGACGGTGTCCTTTTTGAAGGAAATACCTCCAATGACGAAGGAGGCGCGATCTCCATGTCAGATATCACCTTCTCCATCATGGATTCCACATTTATCAATAATCAAACTTCAGGAGCAATAGGTCCTGGTGGGGGTGCAGTAATTATCAAGGATTCTGCACAGGGAACCATTGGCGACGGTTCCCTGTTTGATGGGAATTATACACAAGGTTTTGGGGGAGCGATAAGTATTAATAAATACAGCGGAGGAATGGTCTCCATCTATGACACCACGGTTCACAACAACTCTTCTGAAGGCCGAGGAGGTGGGATCTATAGTAATGGATCCCTCTTTATTAACAACTCCACCATTTCCGCTAATACCACGCTGACTGATGAAGGTGGAGGTGTATATAGTCAGAATGGCGAACTGATCATCCAGGATTCGACCTTTTCTAATAATTCTTCTGCTTCGCAAGGGGGCGGTGTAAGTACCTATCAGAGCACAATAACCATGATGGGTTCCACATTTCAAGGAAATCAAACCTCAACATCTGGGGGTGGTCTTTCAACTCAGTACAGTACTGTCGATATAAGTGATGGTTCTATCTTTGATGGAAATACAGCCCAGGCTCAAGGCGGCGGAATCTATAATGGACAAGATTGCGTGATGACCCTGCAGGATAGCACAGTATCCAATAATCAGGCCTCTGTATCAGGGACAAATCTTGGAGGAGGAGGTATAAGTAATCACCAGGGAACAATGACAATCACCACCACCGCTATTTCCGGGAATACATCCGGGTATGATGGCGGCGGGGTGGTAAACAATGGATTTATGTTGATCACCCAGAGCACCATCAATAATAATACTGCTGCCAATCAAGGAGGCGGCATTTGGGGTGGTAATTTATCCATCATCAACTGTACCGTGTCTGGCAATCATGCTGATAGCTCAGGGGGGGGAGTTGCTGCCCTCTCCAATACATCTATTTCCAACAGCACAATCGTACATAACACAACTGATTATTGGTCCGGAGGTGGTATATCCTCACATCCGAATAATACGATTAAGAATTCAATTGTTGCCTTAAATACAGCAGCCCAATTGTATCATTCAGACTGTGGGGTCAGCCCCCCATTAAATGCTGTTGGGGAAAACCTGAGCAGCGATTACGATACCAGCTGCGAGTATTACGGATTTACTATTCAAGCTGATCCCCTGATCGGTCCTCTGGCGGATAACGGAGGGCCGACATGGACCCATGCTTTACTCCCTGGCAGTCCGGCTCTAGATGCAGCCGCTGATTGCACAGATAGCACCGGAACCCCGTTAACCTTTGACCAGCGGTTTGCCTCTCGTCCAGGCGGCCAGGCGTGTGATATCGGTGCGTATGAAGATTCAGATACCTTTGTGCCACCTCCTGCCATATTACCGACCGTTCCTCCGCCTCAGGCGCCTGAACCGCCCGATGAAACGGCCAATTGCGATCCTTTCGCGGGACTGGAGATCTCGGTCCACCAGCTGAATATCAATCCGGAAACCATGGTTCTGCCAATTTACCTGCGTTTCCCCGTGCCTGTACCCGAGATCGGAGAAGACGGAACCAATCCCTTCCGGGGTGAGCTGGATGGCTTGGAATCCAACCTCTGCAATCAACAGGGTTTTGAGGATCGGCTGTACTGTATGTTCACACTCCAGCCATCCGCTCCGGGCACTCTCCAGAACCTGGAGATTTACATGGATGATTGTCCGGACCCGGTCTTGACGATACCCAAGGTGACTATACCGGAGTTAACGAGTACCGATCAGCCTAGTAACGATCAACCAAGTACGAGCTGCACTGCTGACCTTACCTCTGGTGATTGTGAGGCGGCCGGAGGGCATATGAGCTCTGGCGGTGTGCAAACAGCGCCGAAATGCATCTGCCCCTGATGGGTTGGTGACTAAAATAAATCGAAAAGGGCGACGCACCGCGTCGCCCTTTTTTATAAATACCCAGGTTAAGAAGTTAGACCAAGGAATATTGATTAGGGTCATGGATAATAATGCGATCAGACAAACCTGTTGAAGGATCCAGTACCACAAAGGAATATTAGCACTTGAATAAGGCTGTCAGCGTGAAAATAACTGGAAGGGTAAGTGCCAAACAAAGTTTAATCAGGCGTGGATAATGCTGGAAACCAAGGCTCCAGATCTAACCTGGAGCTTGGGTGTTAACAAGCCAGTCTATCCCGGCTCTTGACCTGATCCGGCAACAAAAGAAAACACTATTGAAATTGTTTTTTTGACAATTCCAATCCTGTTTTCCTGATCCAGCGTATCGGCAATGCAGAACAGCCTGAGAATGTGACCTTAATCTTAGAGCTGGCAAATCCGGCAGCTTTATTAGGAGTTTGGAGGCTGCCGGCAGGATCCCCGGGGGTGTTATCGGTGAGGCAAAGCGGGAGAGCCACCCCTTGGCAATTTACCAAAGTCTGATCGGCAAGACGCCAGTATACAATAGTGCGCCAGGGACCTCTTCAGTGTGGATATGTATATCCCTTCAGATACCGTCGTTACTTCTCCTCGTCCTTGACCGTCTGGTACAGATCATAGGCTTTCTCAGGTTTCTCGCCGCCATGCACGATCGCCCTGATCGCTTTCATCATTCCCAACGGCGAATCGGACTGGAAGATGTTGCGCCCCATGTCCACACCGGCGGCTCCCTGGTCGATGGCATTATACGCCATCTTCAGTGCGTCCAGCTCTGGACGCTTCTTGCCTCCGGCAATCACGATCGGAACAGGACAGACCGACGTCACCGTTTCGAACCCTTCTTCAACATAGTAGGTCTTCACGTACTGGACACCCAACTCGGCACACATACGTGTGGCCAGGCGGAAGTATTTGGCATTTCGCTCCATATCCCGGCCCACAGCGGTGACAGCCATGGTGGGAATTCCATACCGTAGACCTGCATCCACCAATCGTGTCATATTCACCACAGAACGAGACTCGAACTGGCCGCCGATAAAGACCTGGATGGCCGTAGCACACACTCCAAGCCGGATGCAGTCCTCCATATCCATGGCGATCTGCTCGTCGGATAGCTCCTTTAGAATGCTTGGTCCCCCGGAGGCCCGGATCACTATCGGCTTGGTAACATCTGGTGGTATGATGGTGCGAAGAATGCCACGGGTGCACATCACCACGTCGGCTTCCGGTACCAGCGGCATGATGCTCACATCAATTCGCTCCAACCCCGAGGTAGGTCCCTGGAAATAGCCGTGGTCGATGGCCAGCATCACGGTGTGCCCGTCCTTTGGGTTGAAGATCCGAGCCAGCCGGTTCTTCATCCCCCAATCGAGCTCCGTCGAACCTTTTAAGAAAAACAGCTTTCCTTTTTGGGGTACATTTTCGTAGTAATTTTTTCCCTCTTTGTCGGCTTCAGGCATAATTATATCCTCCTGTCTGTTCTGTTATCGTTATGCTTCCTTCTTCGTCTTGATCTGGAACTTATTTTATTGTGTCGATCAAGTTTTTGAAATCATCCAGCGTCAATTCGTTTTTTTCTAGTTCATCGAGGATTAATTCTGTTGCCCAGCGGGCTCCGTCCCCGACCGCGGCACAGCAACCGTCTTCGCGTTCGTGAGCTCCGGCATCCCGGAAGGCCTGTTTGCGATCATCATCTCTAAGGTCGAAGGATTCACCGTAAATCTTTTTGTGTATCCCTGAACAGATCACTGTACCGTATTTCTCAATGTACTTATCGTGCAGTGCCGCGGCCATGTGGAAGGATACATACTTGTCCGCGCGTCCCTTCACCGTAGCTTCCTCATCCCGGGTCCGTCCGAAGAACATGCTCATGGCCATGATTCCACCGGAATAGCCGCCGCAGATCCCATCGGTGCACTCCCCGGCGCCCCCGGCCAAGCCGCTGGCTGATTTGTATATAAGATCGTTCTGAATCCCTGTAGCATCCTGAACCGCCGCAAGTGCGCACTGTGCGCAGCCTCTAACGTCGTGCTCTCCCTCGAATCCCAGTTTATATGCTTTGTCCATCATTTCCTGTTTGTTCATTTAGTCCTCCAATTAATATTTATTTCGACTCGCTCATCTTTGCCAAGCAGGTCGTTTACTCCTCTATTTATAGGTAGATCCACCATCAATGATGATTTGCTGTCCGGTAATGAATCCGGCATACTCCGACGCCAGGAACAGCACCAGATAGGCTACATCCTCTGGTGTACCAAAACGCCCCACCGGAATTCGCTCAATTTTTTTCTTCCGTTTATCTGGATCGGGTTCTCTTTCTCTTAATAGATCTGTTTCTATAAGAGCGGGAAGTACTGCGTTGACGGTAATACCCTTGGGGGCCAGTTCCTTGGAAAGAGCTCTGACCAAGCCATTGATACCTGCCTTGGCTGCGGAGTAGGCCGCCGATCCCCCCCCACCAGTAATCGAGCCTGCCGATCCGATGTAGACGATCTTTCCTGTCCCTTGAGGTAGCATGTACTGGCAGGCGGCTCGGGTAGCATAATAGGCGCCGCTCAAGTTTACATTGATTCCGCTCTTCCATAGATCCGCAGAGAGTTCACTCATCCCGGCCGGGATGGTGAATCCGGCGCTGTTGACCAGAATATCCAAGCTGCCGAAGCGGTCCACTGTTCTACTGCACAAATCTTCCATGGCCTCAGGAGATGTGATATCCCCGGCGAAAGAATCCACAACACCGCCGTTTTCGAGGATCTGCTTCTCGATCTGTTTCAGACCCTCGATGTCCTTTTCAACCGGGAGGTAGTCGATCATTACATTCGCGCCGCTTTCAGCAAGCAGAGCACTAATCGCGGCACCGATCCCACGGCTGCCGCCGGTAACAATCGCTGTCTTTGATTTGAAGTCCAGGTTCATAATTTCAGTTCCTTTGATCTCTGGTTCGTGTCTTCTTGATCGCTATTGATCAGCTCGATATGTCGATTTAAGAATATCTTGCAGTATTCCCCGGAAATGTCATTGTCAGTAACGAGTGTATTGGCCGCATCGTGACCGGCAAAGTGGGTGTTGTTGATCTTTCTGAACTTCGTCGAGCCGATTACATGAACGATCTGGCTAGTCGAACGGATCATCTCTCGTGTGATATCCGCTTGATAGGAAAAAAATTGGTTGTTAATCCAAGCTCGGGATTAAACCCGTTGATGGAAATAAGGCTTTCCTCAGCATGGACTTTGTTTACCAGTGAATTACAATTTGGAAGGTTGATATTCCACAAACATTCCTTTAAGGATTTTAACCTCATCATCAGGCATGACGATTGGTTCCATTCCCATAGAACGAGCCATTATGATCGTGTTTGCTGTTGATTCAACTGCGATGGTCGCAATATAGGCCTGATCGATTGTTGGTCCAACTGTTATCAAACCATGGTGGGCCATGATAGCAGCAAATCCGTCCCCAACTGCTTCGCAAGTGAGTTCTGCTAGTTCATCTGTGCCGGGTCTGGCATAGGGGGCGATGGGTACTGCCCCACCGATTCCCATAGAGGATTCATTTAGTACCATCGGCATAGGTTCTGTACCGATTATGCCAAATACTGTTGCTTTGGGGGCGTGGGTATGGACCACGGCATTAATATCCGGGCGCTTTTTATAATAAATCAAGTGCATTGAGGTTTCCCAGGTGGATTTCCATTTCCCTTCCACGATATTTCCGTCCAGATCAACCACACAGACATCTTCAATTTCCCGATCTTCGTAAGGAACAGCGCTGGGAGTAATAGCTGCCAATCCGCTTTCCCGATTGTATATACTGATATTTCCATGCCCGTTATGGATCAAACCGGCAGCGATGAGCATATTGCTGATCTCAAGAATTTTTTTCCGTTCCTCAAATAATTTCATATTATTCTGTCCTTTATGATAATCGTTTGTAATTTGTGCAGACTCTCCAATTCATAATAACGCAGTTTTATCAACGGTATTCTATAATAGAATTTACATTATTTCAATAGTGAAATTAAGTAAATTACTAATCAATAATAAGACCTGAGAGAACCCGAGAAATTACCCAAAATGGAATATAAAGCCATTGATATTGTGCGAATTTTGGATCATGGATGGACAATGGATGATATTGAAATTCCGGGTTCCAAACCCGGTTCTCGATCCGGCCAGATGTTCACTCTCAAATATATGTGAAGAGTAGCTCCCAGATCCTGAATGCTTTTGATTGGATAATTCTAAAAAAAACAACTTTCCCTCATATAAAATGAGTTTCATTATCAAATTCATTTGAATATTATTTCACCCAGTTTTTCTGCCGGTATATCGATGATCGTACTTTGAGAACTCAGTTCCAAGTTTACTCTAATTGATCGAATCGAAATAATCAAAGAATTTTATAGAATGCCAGCCGGGTTTGTTCCTCCCAGGGAGGAATTATTAACAGCTAACGTAAATTATATAATACGTATTCAACAAAAAGAAATAAATAATTGACAAATTACGCTTTAGTTGCTAGAATGATTGCACCGATGTGCAAACGTGAGCAAATGTGCGAATAATTTGAGAAAGAATATGCAAGTAAAATCAAAGGCTCATTTGATGGTGAAGGTGGCCAAGCAATATTTTGAAACCGGGATGACCCAACAAGAAATTGCCACTTCGCTTCGTATCTCGCGCTCATCTGTATCCAGATTACTTTCACGAGCTCGGGAAGAGGGAATTGTTCAAATTGCCATCGAAGTACCGCTAGGAATTTTCCCTGAATTGGAAAAAGCTCTGGAAAAATCCTACGATCTTGTTGAAGTTATCGTAGTTGAAACGCAAAATTATGACTCGGCGGTTGGGGTGGCTTTAGATCTTGGAATTGCGGCTGCAAGTTATTTGGAGAGAACCATCCAGAAGAATGACATCATCGGTTTTGCTTGGGGAACAACAATGAAATCCATGGTTGATGCAGTGCAGCCCCTGAAAATTCCGGATGTCAAAATATTTCAAATGAATGGCGGACTCACTCCGCAAATGACTGATATACACGGGACATCATTAACCAGAAATCTAGCAAATCGCCTGGGGGGAGAGGCTTATATGATCCAGGCTCCTGGTGTGGTGGACTCTCCTCAAACACAGAATATTTTCATGTCTGACACTACTGTCCAGCAAGTATTTGATATTGCCCAGGAAGCAAGCATGGCGTTTTTGGGCATCGGTACGATTGCGGATGATACGCTTTGGGGCCGGGCAGGTCTCTTGTCTGATGAGGTTACAAACGAATTAGAATCTCTGAACGCCGTCGGCGATATTATGTCACGTTATTATGACGAATTTGGAAAACTGGTTAATTCAAGTCTTTGCCAGCGCGTGGTGGGGATTCCAATAGATCGATTTCTTGGCATTCCCCGAAGAATTGGAGTAGCTGGTGGTCGCAATAAATTCAAAGCCATATTGGGAGCTTTGCGCGGTGGTTACATCAATATATTGATCACGGACCTGGAAACTGCTCATAAGCTCAATCACGGAATGGATGATTATTAACTTTGTTTGAATTAAAGGAGGTAAAGGAAAAATAGTCCAAAGAATAATTTCAAACCAATGTTTTATTACTGAGGAAGGAGTTAGATATGGATTTAAAAAAATTAATGTCGTTTGTCGTTTTAGGGGCGTTAATGGTCGCTATGTTGGCGGGCTGCAGTGCACCTGCTGAAGAAGCTGCGCCAGCCCCGGATGTTGTAGAAGAAGCAGAAGTTGTAGAAGAAGCTGAAGTTGTAGAAGAAGCAGAGGTTGTAGAAGAAGCAGAGCCTTATGAGATTGCTGTGATCGTTAAAATCACAGGTATTCCATGGTTCAATCGCCTGGAAGAAGGCGTGCTCCAGGCCGCCGAAGATTTTGGTGTGAATGCCTACCAGGTTGGTCCTGCAGATGCAGATCCTGCCCAGCAAGCCAGAATTGTGGAAGACATGATCAGCAAAGGTGTTGATGCGATAGCTGTTGTGCCAAATGATGCTACTGCCCTGGAACCAATTTTCCAGAAAGCACAAGATGCAGGCATCATTGTAATAACACATGAGTCCCCTGATCAGGTTGGAAACGATTATGACCTGGAACTGATTGATAATGTAGAATTTGGTCGTCATCACTGGGATATGCTGGTCGAGAACATGGGTGACTCCGGTCAGTATGCAATCTTCGTCGGGGGACTTACAGTCCCGCTCCACAACCTGTGGGCTGATGAAGGGCTTGCTTATGCCGCTGAAGTGTATCCCGACCTCGAATTAGTGACTGAACGCATCCCTTGTGGCGAGGATCAAGAACTTTCCCGCCAGACCACCCTGGACTTGCTGCAGTCTTATCCTGATTTGAAAGGAATTATCGGATTCGGCAGTTTAGGTCCTCCAGGGGCGGCACAAGCATTAATTGAGAAAGGTCTGACGGATGAAGTTGCTGTTGTTGGAACAGTTCTCCCCCTCCATGCAGCACCTTATCTGTTAGATGGTTCCATGGATCACGGTATCCTCTGGGATCCCAAAGATGCTGGTTACTCAATGGTTTGGACAGCAATCCAAATGCTGGATGGGGTAGAAATTGTTGACGGCATGGATGTTCCAGGTGTAGGTGTAATTACTCTGGACGGCAAAGTTATCAAGGTTGATGCAATGTTGGACATCACCAGCGAGAATGCCGAGGATCTGGGTTTCTAGGTTTCTATTCTATTGATGAGGAGGAACTCGCCCTAAAGCGAGTTCCTCCTCAATTATTGGCAGTTTATCATTAAAATAAAAGTGGCCACTCAGGTTAGAAAAGTATCTGATTGATAGATTATGTCAAATAAATTCCTTTCGTTGAAGAATGTGAGCAAAAATTATGTTGGAGTCCGCGCCTTAGATTCTGTTGATTTTGAGGTGCAGAAAGGCGAGATTCATTGTCTGGTAGGTGAAAATGGATCGGGAAAATCGACTCTCATAAAAATAATCTCCGGAGTGGTGAATCCAGAAAATGGCGCAGTCATTGAAATTAACGGTGAACGATTCCAGGATTTCCATGCGATTGATGCCATACACCAGGGGATTGAGGTCATTTATCAGGACCTATCTTTATTTCCGAATTTATCTATTGCTGAAAACATTGCTCTCAGCGAAACTATTGCTGCGGGTCATACATTAATCAACTGGCAGGAGATTCAGCAAATTGCCAGATCAGCCATGGGAAAAATTGGCGCGGAATTACCACTGGATACCCTTGTAGGTGATATTTCATTAGCTGATCAACAGCTTGTAGCCATTTGCAGAGCTTTGACGCACGATGTAAAACTAGTCATCATGGACGAACCTACTTCGGCCCTAACCCGAGTAGAAGTAGACTCCCTTTTTAAGGTTGTAAAAGACCTGCAATCAAAAGAGATAGCTACTATGTTTGTTAGCCACAAATTAGATGAAGTCTTTGAAATTGCTGAAAGTGTAAGTATTCTGCGGGATGGGATTAAAGTAGGTACTTATAAATGCCAGGATCTGGATGATGAAAAACTTATCTTTCTGATGACAGGCAAGAAACTTGAACCATCCAGATTTAGCGGAAAAGTCCAATCAGAAACCAATTTACTTGAAGTAAAGAACCTGGCAAAAAAGGGCAATTTTATTGATATTAATTTTATTCTTCACCCAGGAGAAATTTTGGGTATCACCGGATTATTAGGCTCTGGTCGAACAGAATTAGCCCAAGCCCTGTTTGGTTTGTATCCGGCCGAATCTGGTGAAATAAAACTGCTGGGGGAAACCGTTCAGGTTAATCATGTGAGTGAAGCCTTGAAATTGGGCATTGGTTACGTTCCAGAAAACCGCCTGCTTCAAGGGTTAGTTATGCCGCAAGCAATTAATAAAAACATCATTATCACTATTCTTGATAAATTGGTTACTCGACTGGGATTGATCAATCACAAGAAAAAGAATAAAAGTGTTCAAAGATGGATCAAGAATCTCTCCATCAAAGTGCAGTCAGCAGATTCCCCTGTCCAGACATTATCTGGTGGAAACCAGCAGCGTGTTGTGCTGGCTAAATGGATCGCTACTGAACCAAAAATATTGATTTTAGATGGACCCACGGTGGGTGTTGATGTAGCAGCAAAGGGCGCCATTCATGACATCATTAGGGATTTGGCGACACAAGGTGTTGGCATTATTACCATATCGGATGAGCTTAGCGAGGTTTTCTATAATTGCAACCGGGTTATCGTGATGCATAAAGGTCGATTTGTCGCCGAATTTGATACTGCTCAAGCAAAAGAAGATGAAATCCGTAATTTTATTGGACAACTCAGTTAAAGGCAGATCTATGAAAAAATTGTTTTCCAGCTATGAAGCGTTAGTCTTCCTGGCAATCGTGATCCTTGGAGCAATTATCACCTTAGTGAATCCAAATTTCCTGACACTGGAGAACATTCTTGATTTACTGAAAAGCTATTCCTTTATTGGGATCCTGGCTATAGGTGTTTTATTTGTGTTGGTATCTGGGGGGATTGATATATCTTTCACAGCGACAGCGACTGTTGCAATGTATGTGATGGCAGTGATTATCAATCGTTATGGGGGGAATATTTTCACCGCTTTTTTGATCGCCAGTGTGGTGGGTATTATTTTAGGAATGATCAACGCTCTTATTGTGCATTATTTCAAAATTCACAGCATCATCACAACAATTGCCACGCTTAATATTTATTATGGATTGTTAACCGTATTCTCTGGTGGAAAGTGGATTTACAGCTTGCCTACATGGTTCCGCCAATTTGCACAATTACGCGTACTTACTATAACAAAACCTGCAGGCGGTGAATATGGATTATCGATCATTACGGTGATCTGGATCGCTTTATTATTATTGTCTTGGTTTATCCTCCGCTACACTATCATTGGTCGGGGAATTTATGCCCTGGGAGGCAACCCGGTTTCTGCAAAACGTGTTGGTTTCAGCATCCTGCGATTACAACTTTTTGTATATGGTTATATGGGCTGGATGGCTGGTATCGCAGGGGTGGTTTTGACCTTGTTGGTGCAATCTGTCGCGCCAAATTCCATTGTAGGGAAAGAATTAGATGTTTTAGCGGCGGTTGTCCTTGGCGGGGCAAGTTTAGTGGGTGGAGTAGGAACTTTAGGCGGAGCAATGTTGGGGGTTTTCCTGATAGCCATTATGAATAATGGAATGACATTGATGCGGATTCCAGCATTTTGGTACGATGTTTTTATTGGGTTGATTATCGTAATAAGTGTGAGCGTTAGTGCATTACAGCATAAAAAGAAAAAGACAAAGCAGATAACAAATGAAGTCGGATGATTTTGGAGGTACCTGTTGAAGAGAGCATTATCTGAAAATTTGATTCTATTTTTAGTATTAATCGGCATCTTTGGACTTATGGCAGGGCTGAATGGTGCCCAGTTCTTCGCGACAGGAAATATCCAATCAATGGCTTTTCAAATGCCGGAATTAGGGATTCTCTCGATGGCGATGATGATCACGATGTTAACCGCCGGGATAAACCTGTCAATCATCGCATCTGCAAACCTTTCCAGTATCGTTATTGCTCTCGTTCTCACCCATTTCATGGGCTCTCAAATGAGCGAGGGTGGCAATCCGGGGATTCTGCTTCTGGCGTTTGGAGCAGGTCTGTTGGTATCAATCTTGATCGGATTACTGAATGGATTTTTAGTTTCCACACTGGATGTATCTCCAATCCTCGCGACTCTGGGCACCATGATCTTGGTAAAAGGTGTTTCGGTTGTGTTAACCAAAGGTTATGTTATCTCGGGATTTCCCCCCGCAATTCTATTTATTGGAAATGGTTATTTATTCGGCATACCTATGCCTATGGTCATCTTTGTGCTTTGTGCTGGGGTATTAACCCTATTGTTGACACAAACCCGGTTTGGGGAAAGCATCTATATGCTGGGGTCCAACGCGATCGCCTGTCACTTCTCTGGCATTGACAATCGCAAGGTATTGATAAAAACATATTTAATTTCGGGAATCTATGCTGGGATTGCGGCTATTATCATGATGTCCAGGTTCAATTCAGCAAAATGCGATTACGGAGAATCTTATTTACTGATGACCGTATTGGCAGCAGTATTGGGAGGGACAAGTGCCGCAGGAGGTTTTGGTAAAGTCTCGGGATTGATATTTGCCCTGGTAATTTTACAGACTGTCTGTAATGGTCTCAATCTTCTGCGTGTGAACAACTTTTTGACCATTGCCATCTGGGGCATCATCCTGATCCTGGTGATGGTTGTAACCCATCTCAGCAAACAGTATCAAAAAAAGAGCTGGGGAGTACGAAAAGATTTATCTGCATAAATCTCGTTCCAGCTTTACTGCTGATCAAAGAGTATTCACAATCCAGATTAGTAAAAAAACGTTTTGTTTCCAATTTGCCCTGGTATTGATCTACTCTCAAACACCTTAGAACTAATCCGGTTCACTGTATTCCTGAAATATTAGATATTTGATCCAGCAATCAATGAAGAAATTGCTATTTAAAACACAGGTCAAATACGATGATTTTTTATTCTTGAAGATTCTTTAAAAGGAAACATTTCAAGAAATAATCCCGAAATCAGTCTAATTGTTGTCCATCAGTGATCTAAGATTTAAGCTAATCTCAACAGGGTCTATGTTCCGGTTTTCACAATATTGATCTGTGCTCCCGAAAGAAAAGGTTGCGAAATGCGACTTTACTTAATTTCACTATTGAAATAAAGTAAATTTTAATCTAGAATAACGATACGCAAAAATCCATTTTTATTAATTCAGGTATCTATGCTTTTGAATGATGAGTTATTTCTCATTGATGAATACGGGCGTAGAACTACTTGAATCCCAGATTGCAACAGGAACAGGTGGAAACCTTGCCATTAGAAAAGGAGGAAAACTATAGAATTTGAACCCTTAGATATCATTTTCGGAATAACAAAATAATAAATATTTTGAAATGGAAAAGGAGAAAAGATGAAAAGAATATTATTTCTGATTTTGGTACTGGTAATGATCATAATGGCTGGTTGTGCACCTAAAGCAACCGAAGCACCTGACGTTGCTGAGGTTCCTGATGAAATCACGATCGGTTTCATCCCGATGACCTTGGACAATGAGTATTTCATCACCATGGTCAATGCGGCCCAGCAGGAAGCCGATGCCCAGGGCGTTAAATTGCTTGTCCAGGCTGGCACTTCCCACGGCAGTGCTGAAGAACAGCTGCAAATCGTTGAGACCATGATCACTAATAAAGTTTCTGCGATCTGCATTGTTCCCAGCAGTTCAGTAGGTCTGATGACCGCCCTC
>CAZVIH010000099.1:0-70310 GCA_964627755.1 uncultured Anaerolineales bacterium | reverse complement strand
GAGCTGACGACAGCCATGCAGCACCTGTGTACGCTCCCGAAGGTCGGTCACCTTTCGGCTCCCTACTACGTACATGTCAAACCCAGGTAAGGTTCTTCGTGTTACATCGAATTAAACCACACGCTCCGCTGCTTGTGCGGGTCCCCGTCAATTCCTTTGAGTTTTAACCTTGCGATCGTACTCCCCAGGCGGTGAACTTATCGCGTTAGCTACGACACCGATGACTATTACGTCACCGACATCAAGTTCACATCGTTTACGGCATGGACTACCGGGGTTTCTAATCCCGTTTGCTACCCATGCTTTCGCGTCTTAGTGTCAGGAACGACCCAGAAGGCCGCCTTCGCCACTGGTGTTCCTCCCGATATCTACGCATTTCACTACTACACCGGGAATTCCACCTTCCTCTATCGTCCTCTAGCCTGGTAGTTTTGAGCAACCTCTCCTAGTTAAGCCAGAAGATTTCATACCCAACTTACCAAACCACCTGCACGCGCTTTACGCCCAATAAATCCGGATAACGCTCGCCTCCTACGTATTACCGCGGCTGCTGGCACGTAGTTAGCCGAGACTTATTCCTGAGGTACCGTCCTTTCTCTTCCCTCAGAAAAGTGCTTTACAACCCGAAGGCCTTCATCGCACACGCGGCGTTGCTGCATCAGACTTTCGTCGATTGTGCAAGATTCCCTACTGCTGCCACCCGTAGGTGTCTAGCCCGTGTTTCAGTGCTAGTGTGGGGGGTCACCCTCTCAGGTCCCCTACCCGTCATCGCCTTGGTAGGCCATTACCCTACCAACTAGCTGATGGGACGCAGGCCCCTCCTAAAGTGGCACTGTAGCCTTTCGTCCACAGAACCTTTACTTCAAAAGCATCTAATCTTAAGAAGCACATAGGGTATTAGCCTCAGTTTCCCGAGGTTGTTCCCTTCTTTAGGGCAGGTCACCAACGCGTTACTCACCCGTCCGCCACTAAGAGCTCTCGAGTAAACTCAAGAACATCTTCGTTCGACTTGCATGTATTAGGCACGCCGCCAGCGTTCATCCTGAGCCAGGATCAAACTCTCCGCAAAAATTATCCCACAACGAGGTGGGATGAAATTACGAAGTTCTATCTCAAAGATTTGTTTTGCTGTTTTGGCTTTCTATCACTATTCAGCTGTTAAGGTACAAGGCCCTTTTTTAAGAGCGGGCTCTATTCTACCACCCGCGCTTTTAAGCGTCAAGGGCAGACAACAAAGAGAACAAAAGACCCCGCCGATATTTCCCTATGGAAAACCGGATTTGCATCTGCGCATTTCTGCGCTTCCGCACAGGGTCTGCATTCTTTCGGTTTTTTAGATTTGCCGTTTTATGGGCGAAATCTTTGTTGATCAAACCTGGATCATTATAGTGCTTAATCACTCCTTGTCAAGGTCGATCAAAAGATATTTTTGAGCAATTATTTTGGGCTAATTTTAATCCATCTCCTGACGACCCATCAATGCCCTCAACAAGGTGTTCTGATCGGCATATTCCAGGTCTCCACCCATCGGTAAACCTCGTGCCAATCGGGTGACCTTGAGGTCGAATCCACTCAGCTGCTGCTGCAGATACATCCCGGTCGCATCCCCTTCCATGCTGGGATTTGTGGCGATGATGATCTCCTTGATCTCGCCTGTCCGAACGCGGCTGATCAGCTCCTTGATCTTGAGGTCGTCCGGGGTGATGCCCTCCACGGGCGAAAGCGCTCCATGCAAGACATGGTACAAACCAGGATACCCGGAGGTCCGCTCCAGGGCTGGCACATCCAGCGGCTCTTCCACAACACAGATCACCTGTCTGTCCCGGTTTTCATTTCTGCAAATGCTGCACTGCTCTTGACCGGCGTTCATCATATTAAAACAAACCGGACAGATATCAGTTCCTGAAATCAAGTTCAGCAATGAATCCGCCAGCTTTTTGGAAAGGTCGCTATCCCTGGTTCTTAGTAAATAAAAAACCAGGCGGGCCGCTGTTTTTGGGCCAATGCCTGGCAGCCTTGCAAAAGCATCAATACATTGTTGAATAGGTTCTGGCAGCATAATCCCTGTCTCCTTCCCTTAAAAAGGAAGTCCCTGTCCGGCGAGGGGTCCAAGTTTGCTTTCAGCCAGTTTCCGGGATTCATCCAAGCCCTGATTTATCGCCGTCAGGATCAGATCTTCCAGAATTTCCTGGTCGCCATCTTCAATTAATCCCGGATCGACACTCACTGATAAAACTCGCTGATCCCCGGTTACAACCACCTGCACTGCACCACCTCCTGCAGATCCAGTAACCTCTTCTTCCGCAAGCTTTTCCTGAGCTTTGATCATTTGCTCCTGCAGCTGCTGGATCTGCTGCATCACTCCCTGCCCACCCAGACCGCTCCCGCCGCCTTTTGATCTTTTTGCCATGGGGTCCTCCTAATACAAATAAATTATCTACCCGGTGAACCTAGTTCTGATCCTGATCGGACACATAACTTCCGCCCAGATCCCGAACCACAGCAGCTACCAACCCATCCGGATCCACCCCATCCGGCAAGTCCGCCTGGTCCTTTCCTCCCACCACACAGATTATGGGAAGCCGGACACCGATCACTTTCTCGATCACGTCCTCGGTGATCATAATATGGTCGCCGCCATCTATCTTTTCCTTGATGGCATCACTCTGAAAACTTAGCACTAATTGATTATCTTTTATTCCGAGGGGTTTGCATGAGTTCAGAATTCCCTGCGTCACAGGGTTTACCTCACGAACACCTTCCAGGATTTTCCTCCACTGTTGCAAAACAGTCAGCGGCTGCTGACTTTCTTTTTCAGTTTTTACTGGAGGTGGTTCCTGCTTAGAAGGCACCTTCTCTTGGGGTTTTTTCAGTGCGGGTTTTGGGCTGACCTCTTTGGTCTTTGTTTGTGTTCTTTCCGATTCTCCCGGATCGGTTCCTTCCTTATTGATTATTTCCAATCCCTCCAGAAAAGCCATTTCCAGGGGCAGGGTTGGCTGCCAGGAAGCACCCCGATCGTTAGCAGCGTTATTAAAAACGCGGATCAGGTCTAGCAATTCTTTCATCGTGATTACTTTACTGTGGGCTGAAATGGTCGGGAGTAGATTTTCTGGCACATCGATCCGGTCTGCATTTTCCATTTTCATCAACAGTACATTTCTGAAATAAGCCACCACCTGCTTGGTAAACTGAACCGGATCATTTCCCCGTTCAGCAGATTGATGCAGTGTGTTTAAGCCTTTTCCAGAATCCTGTGCCAACATTGCGTCCACAAAATTCAAAACCGCCTGATCCGGGGATGTTCCCAGGATCTGGTGGACCAACTCTGCTGTGATCTCATCTTCTGCACTGGACAGCTGATCCAGAATGGATATGGCATCACGTAAACTCCCGGTCGCCTGGCGGGCTATCAACCGCAGCACATCCTGATTAACTTTGATCTTCTCGGCAGCTGCCATGTTTTCCAGCTGTTTAACAATCTCAGACACGGAAATCCTTCTGAAATCATGCCGCTGACAGCGGGATATCACAGTGATGGGAATGCGGTGAATCTCAGTAGTTGCCAGAATAAATATGGCATGGGCCGGGGGTTCTTCCAGAGTTTTCAGGAGAGCATTAAATGCAGAGGTAGAAAGCATATGCACTTCGTCAATGACATAAACTTTATACCGACCTACATTGGGGGAAAAGTTGATCTTTTCCCTTAACTCCCGGACATCATCCACGCTGGTATTTGAGGCAGCGTCGATTTCTATCAAGTCCAGAAACTCACCCTTAATCACCGATTGGCAGTTTGCACATTCATTGCAGGGTCGGGCAGCAGGATCCTCTGCCAGGCAATTGACCGCCTTGGCTAAAACCCTGGCTGTGCTGGTTTTTCCCGTGCCGCGGGGACCAGAGAATATTTGAGCATGGGAAATTCTATTCTGGCGAACAGAATTCTTCAGTGTTGTAATGATATGGTCTTGGCCGATCACCTCTTCCCAATCGCCTGGCCGCCATTTTAAATAAAGAACTTGAGACATATTTACACCCTGCAAGATAATTGGAGTTGGAGGATTCTAACAGTGCATTCTTTAGTGTATCAGAAGGGAGGCAGAGGGTCAATCAAAGCCATACCCTCAACTACCATTGAGGGTGAAATAACCCATCAATCTGGCATTAATCTTGCACATAGTATAGATCAGTCAAGGGAATTTATTCTTTCTTGACCCTATTTACCTATTATGCTAATATCAAATCAGCCCTGATTGATTTGATATCTTTTAGATGCTCAAACGAAGAGGGATAGGACCCCCACAAGGAGAGACTGTTAGATGAAAAAAATCAGCCTGACCATCCTTATCGTCATTATCTCGGCGCTCTTGTTCTCGGCCTGCACCATGTCTGCCTCCACGCCGCCGCCGGTGACACCCACAACAAACTTGAGCGAAATAGCCCGCCAGGCGACTGAAACGGCAATCGCAAAGACCCCTAAAGCAGACGAAACCCAGATGCCTGAGGCAACAGAAGAGTCCATGACAGACACCACTGATACCGTCTCAGAAGCTGTCGAACCAACCAGCACACCAGTACCCGCAGAAACCGAGGATACTGCAGAAGCAAAGGTTTATGAATACGCTGTCCCGAGTTCCTACACTCTACATGAGGGCGAATTCATTTTCTGCTTGGCCCGCCGATTTAATATCCTTCCTGACGATCTGAAAACATATAACGGTTACGTATCCGGAACTCCCCAACCTGTCGGATATGTTGTTCAGATCCCGTCTGACAGTCGAGCTTTTAGTGGTGATCGCGCCCTGCAGTATCACCCAGCAAATTACACCGTTGTTTACGGAGACACTTTTTACTCCATTGCCTGCCTGTATGGAGATGTTGATCCCAGGGCGATAGCTGCGGAAAATGACATGGATGTAGACCAGGTCCTGACTCCGGGGACTGTTCTTCAGATCCCCTGAGCCAAAACACTTGATAACTAAACAAGCAGCCTAACAAACAGGCTGCTTGTTTTATATTAATCATCCAGAGTGATGTGAGTAACTCCATTTCTATCTCTACGTTATAATCTACACATATTAAAAACCAATTAGAAGGATGAGCTTCATGAAGAGAGCAGTCAGTGTCAGCCTAGGATCAAAATCGCGCGACAAAAAAGTGATTACCACCTTATTGGGAGAAGAAGTCTCCATCGAACGCATTGGAACTGATGGTGATGAAGAAAAAGCCTATCAGCTTTTTTGTGAACTGGATGGTAAGGTTGACGCATTTGGAGTGGGAGGAATTGACCTCTACGTCCATGCCCTTAAACGGGACTATCCTCTATATGCAGGATTAAAACTCATCCGGGATGTAAAAACTACTCCGATTGTAGATGGCGGGGGTTTAAAAGCCACCCTAGAAGCCAGGATCATGCAAGATGTAGAAAAACAGTTGGGAGATATCATTCAACCCAAAACAGTTCTATTGGTCGCGGGCCTAACCCGCGGGGGAATGACCAAATCCTTTATCGATGCTGGATATCAATCAACTTTTGGCGATCTGATGTTTGGTCTGCAGGTCCCCATCCCAATCAATACCGTTCCAATGGCAAACTTCGCAGCAGCTATCCTTCTACCCATTGTCGGTAGAATGCCAATAAAAATGCTCTACCCCACCGGAGAAAAACAGCTTGAGGTGGTGCCGAAATACGAGAAATATTATGCGGCCAACAAGGTCATTGCCGGAGATTGGCTGTATATCAAGCAGCACGCCCCAGATGACCTGTCCGGCAAAGTGATCGTCACTAACACGACCACAGAGGCTGATGTCACATTTCTGAAAGACCGCGGTGTGGATTTCCTGATTACAACTACTCCGGTCCTGGACGGCCGGTCCTTTGGAACCAATATGTTTGAAGCCGCCTTGGTTGCCGCGGCAGGGAAAAATCGTGCCCTAACCACTGAAGAACTTGACCAGATCATCGATCAGCTAAACCTGAAAGCCCAGATCCAGGATCTGCGATAATGGATGCAATTGTGCTGGCAGGCGGAGTGCCTGGCCCTGATTCAGCTCTATACCCTGATACCAGAGGCAAGGCCAAAGCCATGCTTAAAATAGGTGGGAAATATATGATCCAATGGGTTCTGGATGCCCTGGATCAAGCTGAAACCATTGATAGTATTGTGATAGTAGGTTGTGAGGACAGGCAGAACGAGATCCATTCAAAAAAGATCATCACTTTCAAACCATCTACTGAAGATATCATACTCAACTTTCAGCGCGGCGCTGATGCAATCCTGGAACACGACCCCGATACAGAATCCATCGCAGTAGTGTCTTCGGATATTCCACTGATCACTGTCGAGGGAATCAACTGGATTATCAATTCAGCGCTGGCTGGCGATAAAGATCTTTATTATTGCGTGGTTGAACAAAGCCAAATGGAAAAGCGTTTTCCAGGATCCGCCAGGTCCTATGTCAAACTGCGGGATATGAATGTCTGCGGCGGGGATCTTGCCGTGATCAATCTGGAATTATATAAATCAAGGAAAGATTTCTGGCGGAAGATATTCGAGGCCAGGAAAAGTTATTTGCATCAGGCTCGCTTAATAGGATTCGATATTCTGATCCTGCTGCTCTTGCGGCGACTGACATTCAGCAATACTGTTAAGAGAGTAACCCGCCGCCTTGATATTACCGGACAGGGATTGATCTGCCCCTACCCGGAAATTGCGATGGATATAGACAAACCGCATCAACTCGAGCTTGCCAGAAGAGAATTAACCTGACCATATGTCACTGCAAACGTTATTAGAAAAAGACGCCCGCTACTCTGAAAAGATCCGCATCCCCGAGGATAAACCCTGGATAAAAAAGACTGCAGCCTTCCTGGCCCATTCCGGAGATTCCTGGTTCTGGGGTATGGCTTTGGTGCTGCTTTGGTTTATTGGTCCTCGCGAGTGGCGGCTGCAAATCGCCTTACTATTCCTGGGAATCTTCTTCACTGCTGTCAGTGTATTGATCTTAAAATTCCTCATTAAGCGTCCCCGCCCTGAAGGTGAATGGGGCCAAGTCTACCGCAGCTCTGACCCACATTCCTTTCCCTCTGGCCACGCAGCCCGGGCAACCATGCTGACTGTGATCATGCTCTTGACCGGATTCTGGTGGATCGGCCTGATCATGGTAATCTGGACTATATTGGTAGATATTTCCCGGGTGGGATTAGGTGTGCATTATTTCTCAGATATCCTGGTCGGAACCCTGATCGGAATCTTGATGGGAGTTGTGGCGGTTTGGGTATTTTCGTTCTTCTAATTCGCAGTATGCGGGATACTGATCGGATTCTGTCCAGTTCAATATAACTACAATTGCGGGATCACTTGTTACCAGAGGATCCCACATCCTTTTTTTCAAAAGTCAAGCACTCTTTTTTTATTAGAAATCTTAAGTCAATTCACGATTAGGACCTCGAAAGCACTCCTCTGAAGACTTCGGATTTAAATATTGAGTGCTCCGGCGGCCGTCCCCGGACGCCAATTCAGGCACCTCACTGAGGACGGTTCGGCAAGTGTAGAAAAAAAAACAAAAACCCGAAATCATATCACGATCAGGGCTAACTTCCGAAGTTTTGAGGATGTTTCCTTCCAGCGGACTGAACCTCATCCAACTTCGGAAGTTTAGGTCCTGGCAAAGAAAAATCCGAAGTCAATAAACAATCAGGAAGTTGCAAGCACTCCCCTAAAGACTTCGGATTTTATTAGATCAAGCATACGCTGCCAGCTCTACCTCTTTTCCACCATCATCATAAACATAATACGGCAGCCAACCCACTCCATAGAGATCGATCAGGATATCCTTTTTATAAGGTGTCACGGGGATCTCTGTGATGTTTTCGAGAATCTCCTGCCATTTCTCCTCAACTTCAGCCAGAGCTTCCACCCTTTCCCTCTCCAGGTCTTCAATCTCTTTTTTATATTGCTCGATCGAATCCAGGGACTCTTTCACATCTGCCTTGGCCTGGCTGGTCATCCGCCTTTTGGTCAGGGATGTGCTCAAGCTTCGTTTGCGTCCGGCCAGTAAACCTATCAGATTTTCAGCGGCTTTACCAACTTCTTCCATCTTCCGTTGGGAAAGTTCGGTCTCATCTTCATCAAGTTCTCGTTTTTCTCGCATCAATCGATCTTTTATAGTATCGAGTTTCTTTTTAAAGGAATCAGTCACCTTTTCCTTTTCTTCTTTCAAGGCATCTTCCGCCGCTTCTGAGCACATACGCCGAAAATCACCTTGTGATACTTCAGGGCCTGCAAATACTTCCAGCTCTTCGTTGGCCCGGACGGAGGCAGTCACGGTATGATAGATCCAATCCTTAAAGTCTGTCTCCAATTCTCGCAGCTTGGTGCTGTCTGATAATGGCGATGTAAGCTCATGGAAGTGTGCTTCTGCCCTGGCACCAGGTTCCAGCGCATCCAGATCGATCGGCTCAACCACCCAATCATCCCAACGCACCCGTCCAGTCTGATCTGGTTCTCTCACCAGCACAGAAGTTACCAGGTCATAATCGAGATTGTAATCCCTCTTCATAAACCGAACAGTCGCCTGGGCAATCAGTGCGGGTTTATAAACTACCTGGAATTCCGCCTGTTGGGGTGCAGAGATCCCTGCCAGATCAACGGCTTTCAAAAAGCTCAGGTTGTTTGGCAGATAATATTCATCAATTCCGGACGGCACATTGGGTCGGGTGCTGGTTAAGTTCTCCCTTTTTCCACTGGACCTGGTAGGTGTTTTCGTTTGGACAGTTTCACTCGGAGTAGACCTGATCATTCCTGCTCCAACCAATTTATTTAGAGCCGGTAGTTGAATCTTGGTCAGCGGACCGGTCAGGTAATTCATGGCCCAGCGGGTATGGAACAATACCGGTTGGTCCTCGTGAACATTATGCAGCAGGAAAACCCTTTTATCCAGGGTAGAGATTAGCTTGTCATATATTTTGCGGTCTAGCCCTGGAGCAGCGCCTTCCAACCCGTCCAACAGCCGATTCTTATCCTGTTCGGTTTGCAGTTTGCCGATAAACCAGGTACCCGCATTGGAGAGGGCTTTGTAATCCACATCCACCGGGTTCTGGGTCACCAGCACCTGGCCAACACCAAAAGCGCGGGCCTGCTTCAGCATCCTCAGCATGGGTGTTTTGGACGGCGGATTTTTTACAGGAGGAAGATATCCGAAGATCTCATCAAAATAGACCAGTGCCCGCAGCGTGGTGGAGCCTTTTTGTTTTCGCATCCAGGTTTCAACCGCGGCATACAGCAGCGTGACAAAGAACATTCTCTCCGCGTCAGACAAATGAGCAATATAAAATACACTATGGCGAGGGCGGCCGTCTGCCCCATACAATAATTTCTCAATATCCAGTGGATCTCCCTCGATCCAGGCCTGGAAAGTAGGGGCGGCCATGATGCTGTTTAACAGAATGGATAATTCCTGTCGATCTTTTTCGGGGAAGAAGCTGTCCAGTTCCAGCACGCCCAATTTTTCAAAAGGCGGGTTTTGGATCTGCATGATCAATTCCGTCAGGTCCAGGTCCTTTCCCCGGCTCCAGGCGCTTTCAAAGATATTGCTGATCAGGATATGTTCCTTGGAACGCACCGGATCAAGATCATCCAAACCTACCAGTCCCAGCAAACCCATCACAATGCCGGAGATCTTTTCCACCAGCATTTCCCGGTTCTCATCCCAGGGAATCCCGGGCGCCTTTAACGAAGCCAGGATGTTAACAGGGATACCCGCTTCCGACCCAGGTGTATAGATCGCAAAGTGAGCTGCATCCTTTAACGCCTGAATACGATCCGGGCCAATATCCCATTTAGCCAGGCCTTTGGTCCATAAAGCAGCCGCATCGGCTCCCGCCTGTTCGATGGTCTTATCCTCCCTGCGAGCCTGGTCTGGATTGACCCAGGGAGTGAAATCCTCTGCCCGTAATGCGGGAAAGTGCAGCAGAGCATTGGTAATATCTCCCTTAGGATCGATCATAATAGCTGGAATGCCCTGCAGGGCGGCTTCCTCAAGTAGGTCGATACACAACCCGGTTTTTCCAGATCCGGTCATACCCACACAAACCGCATGGGTTGTTAGATCGTCTGGATCATACATTAAATTTTCAGGTGTTACTTCTCCCTTTTTGGGATCAAAAATACGGCCAAGATAAAATCGATCAGTTGCTATTGTCATAAGAAACCTCACAAAAAAATTTTTCGAAAGATCGCTGATTTAACATTCAACGGTGAACATGTTCTGATTTTACCTTAACCGGCTGAAGTATGAAGTCTACTGGCAAATTGATCTGCCGGGGAGGTGAGGACTCCCATCAATTCTCAAAGCTGACATATAATAGAGGAGAGATCAAACCCTGGCCCTATATTTATCAAGCAGGAGGTACTGATGAGCTACCAGGTCACATACTACGGACACGGCACTTTTGGGCTGAAGATCAACAACTTTCAAATTATCATTGACCCTTTCTTTACCGATAATCCAAGCACACAAATCAAACCCGGGGACCTTAATCCGGATTATCTGCTCATTACCCATGGACATGGAGACCACGTAGGTGATGCGGTGGAGATTGCCAATCGCACCGGGGCCAAGGTGATAGCCAATGCCGAAATAGCCAGATGGATGGCCGATGCCGGAGCTGAAACTTTTCCTCAGCATATCGGCGGCGGTCATGATTATCCATTCGGGTACGTTAAACTTACCCTTGCCATTCACGGCTCATCCCTGCCTGACGGCTCCTACGGCGGCATGCCGGCCGGTTTTTTGATCACAACTCCTGATCACGAGAAGATCTATTTTGCCGGAGATACAGGGCTCTTTGCCGGCATGTCCCTAATTGGAGAAGAAGGGGTTCATCTGGCAGCCCTGCCGATCGGCGATAACTACACCATGGGGCCGGATGATGCTTTAAGAGCCGTCAAAATGATCCAGCCCCAAAACGTGATCCCTGCTCATTACAATACCTGGCCCCTGATCGCCCAGGACCCGGAAGCTTGGAAAAAACGTGTCGAAGCAGAGACCGATACCTCGGTTTATATAATGAAAGCAGATACATCCTTAGATTTTTAACGAGGGCAGCAATGGGACAACAAACCGACCGGCAAGAACTTGAAAATCAGATGGAAAAAGATGGCCGGCTGCCGCCCGGACAAAGCCTGACGGTTAAATTTCCAGTCTTGCATTACGGCAGTATTCCCCCATTTAACCCCAAAACATGGTCTTTCCGGATCTGGGGGGAAGTTGAAAAAGAGCACAGCTGGAGCTGGGAGGAGTTCAGCCAGCTTCCCCAAACTGAGATTCAGATGGATATTCACTGTGTAACCCGCTGGAGTAAATTTGACACTCATTGGAAAGGTGTGTCCATCCCGTCCTTGATCAAAACCGATTTGATCCGGATCAAACCCGAAGTTGCATTTATATTGCAGCATGCTGAAGGAGGGTACACAACTAACCTGCCGCTTGATATTGCCCTCCAGGAAAACTTCCTACTGGCTACCCATTTTGACGGAGAACCCCTGACTCCAGAACATGGCGCACCAGTAAGGGGCGTCGTGGGCCATATACCCGGATCCGGAATCAAAACAACCTATTTTTGGAAAGGCGCTAAATGGCTGACTGGACTGGAGTTTTTAACAGAGGACCAGCTGGGTTTCTGGGAAAAATCCGGGTACCACAACGAAGGGGATGTCTGGAAAGAGCAGCGAACAAAGTAGGAGAACTACCTTGCCACAGATCGGGATTGAGTCCTTTTGGAAGAACTCAATCCCGATTTTTTATTATTTCCTTTTAGCAGCCGGCACCCCGCCGGCTTTTTCGGCCTTGCGAACTGCGTTTAAGATCGCTTTCTGGTATGCCACCGCTGCGTAGGCGCCGACGATATTCAGGTCCATCTCCACCTCACCTGAGGAAAGCGCGAAGCAAGTATCCCCGTCCAGCAAGGTGAAAGCCGGGCGAATTGTACGGGCCAAACCGTTATGAGCCATCTGGGCCACACGGGTAATTTGCTCCTTATTGAGCTTGACATTGGTGGCCACCACACCGATCACTGTATTGCCTGGGCCAGATGAAAAGCCCATCACTTTTTTGCCAACAAAGGATTTCATCACTTTGAGTGTATCCGCATAACCCTTGATACCCCGTGCGCCTGCGATGATCTCTCCACTCTCTGGATCAATCACATCTCCAAAAGCATTCACAGCCACAATAGCTGCCACTTTTCCTCCTCCACCCAAATCCACGCTGGCAGTGCCGATCCCTGATTTGGTGGACATTTTCGGAGATAAGACTTTTCCTACTGTTGCCCCGGTACCTGCTCCCACATTGCCTTCCGCAGGCGGGTCCCCGGAAGCGTTAAGGCAAGCCTGGTAGCCCATCTCAGCATCCGGGCGCACCTTGGGATCGCCAATTCCCAGGTCAAACAACACGGCAGCGGGCACTATGGGCACCGTGGCATACCCCGCATCAAATCCCATTTTATTCTCCTCGCAGTAGCGCATCACACCCGCGGCAGCGTCCAATCCAAAAGCCGAACCCCCTGTTAACAGAACGGCGGTAACCTGGTTAACCAGGTGGCCAGTGGCAAGCAGATCGGTTTCCCTGGTGCCGGGCGCGCCGCCCCGCTGGTCCACCCCGCCTACCGTGTGGGGGGGACAAAGGATCACGGTGCAGCCGGTGATTGCATCCAGGTCTTGGGCATGGCCAACTTTAAAACCAGGAATGTCTGTAATATTACCCATGGAAACCTCCTAATGTCTCTATCCTAGAACTGATGCCAAGCCTTATAGTAATGACCGGGGACGGGAGAAGGAATTGGGGCTTGATATTGATAGAATCAGGGGAATTAGAAACCCAGTCCCCGGTCCTCGTTCCCCCGTCGGGAGCGAAGGGACCTTTTCCTACCAGTTACTGGCGCTGAAGGTCGTTTGAAGCAGCCTTTCCCGTTCGGATAAAGTCATCGGCCTGGCCCGGGCAAAATCTTCAAATTTGATCGTTAACAGCTCAGTGCTGATGTGTTTACCATTATAAAATATATGCCGGTCAATAAATGCAGATGCAGTATGGGGTGGGAACTCATAGATCTGGTCAAAGAACAGGTTGCCCAAACCGTGATGAATGAAAGTATCCTCGTAAAACTCAAATGCCTGGGGCTGGTGAGCCTGGCTTCCACTGACAATTACTGCGCCCGCATTCGCCAGGGTCCTGGCATCCCGGATCTGGTCCGGCTGGGCCAGATAGGTGTAATACTCAAAATGTTGGAAGGTGGCGATCGGCTGATAACCATCTTCTCTTAGGGCCTTGATCTGCTCCGTCATCGTTGGAAAATCACAGGCCACCGCGCCCGGATAACCGACATTTGCAGTTGCATATCCTCCTCCTTTGGCGTTGCAGCCCAAGAAGGCTATTTTGTTACCATTGTGTTCGAACAAAACCGGCTCTTGAGCGTCCTGGCGGTCAGCCCCGCCGCCGTAATAGGGCCAGTCACGCTGGTTATACATATCCAGGGTATATAACATAGCCTCGGGTCCGTAGTCCCCAAAATGGTCCCCTGTTAGTTCCACCACATCAGTACCGATCGTTTCCATCAGTTCGATATATCGGCTGTCACTACAGAAACGCAATCCGACCTGGCTAGGATTAGGATAAGGGCAGCCTTGAGAAAAAGGTACTTCATTGCTGATATGCAGGATATCTGCTTCCGTCAAGTATCCCAAAATATCCCGGGCTGGATAATTTACGCCTTCCATTTCCATGGTCCAGGCAGTGGCGCGAACCAGCGCTGTCACCCCGGTTAATACCACACTGGTGAACTTATCCGGATCACGATTGCTGGTTACTTCCTGGAAAATATTGGGGTCAAATCCAACCGCGGAGATGGGTATTGAAAGTCCGTAAGAAACAGGATCAAATTTTTGTTGGAGAGGGGAAATACCATCCACTTCCAGCACCTTCCATTCAGGGGTTAACTCCTCAAAAGGCAGAATGGCCAATGCCGGCTGCTGCGACCAGGCCTGTTTTGCAAGATTATCCGTATTAATGATCTCAACTGCGTTGGTATCTGGTTCGCCCCAATAGGTAGCCAGCACATCCCGGGTTTCTTGTGTTAAGAATATAGGTAAATTAGGAGCTAGCGGGTTTTCTCCTCCCTGCCAGACTGATTGGATTTTTTCCAGTGATATACCATCCTTGACTGTTGGGAAAGGAGCAGCCGCAGCAAAGACCCAATATCTGAATGGGTTTTCGTCACCAATAACCAGGGTTGTGGCCGCATCTTGCTCTTGATCAGTTATCTGCAGGTAATCCATACCCGCCAGCTGATCCAGCAGGGCATCCGGTAGATCAGGGTCGATCCACACCAGGTTGGGTTCAAAAGTAGGCGTTACTACTGAAGGAGAAAAGAAGGTGGCAGTTGGAAGGACCTCTCCCAGAGGTGGCCGATAGGGAGTGACTGTTTTTTCTTCAATCCAGGGAAGTTTATTTCCTCTTAAGAAGATCGCGCTGAAAAAAACAGCCGCGATCAGGACAATTATGATAATGATCCAGAGGGTTTTATTTTTCATTGAAAATCATCAATCTAGATCCGCGCTGACAGTCCATCCGGATCGGATATGTATTTTTCAGGCCAGGGATCAAGAAAATATTCCTCCCCGGTCAGTCAATATTATTTTAATCTTATCAAGGGAAACTAGGGCATCTTCTTCCAATTTTCCCAGCTCAGACAGAATCTGTTCCCTCAGTTTTTTATCATCCAGATCAGCCAGGTTAATCCGGACGTTATAAGCGGCGCTGTTAATTGCTGCTGCTGCCAGATTTACCGCAGAACCGGCATCCGTTATGGCATTTTTATTTCCAAATCTGGCTGCCTCCAGAGCCAATTGTGCTACTCTGCAGGACTTTTTAGCTGCCTCCAAGGGGACCTGGGCAGCCTGGAAGGTTTTTTCCTGAATGGATGCAGCGCGCGCCGGATCGGTTTTGGGCAGTTTATAAACGGCCATCACCTGGTCAAACGCCTCGGAATCTTCTTTAACAGCTGCCGTCAGATCAGCTCTGAGTTTTTCAGCTTCTTCCAGGATCTTTTTCATCCTCTTTTCAACTTCAGAGTACCCTTTTTTCCCCACCGTCAGGCGGGCTACCATGGATACCAGTCCAGCAGCCATCGCTCCTGCATAGGCTGCTGCCGAACCGCCCCCCGGGGTAGGGGTCGGAGCGGCAAGGTCTTCTATAATATCGGGGCAGCCACCTTGCCCAACGATCTTTGCCATTTTCCCTTCCAGAACCTGATCCGGGGAAAATAGATCCATTTGGGTATACCAGACTGCGGTATCTACCATGGCTGCCTGGGGGATCAGACCTACCAATTCGGTGTTGTGAATGCCCACCCCATAACGCTCTGCTTCCCGGCGAATGGTTTCTACTACTAACGGTAGGGAGGTTTTTCGGAAATTAGTCAAGTTCATAGATACCTGAGCTCGGCCTTCGACAGTCATACCCAGTGCTTTCACAAACCTCAATCCCCCGGAGGAATGACGGACAGTCCGGGCGATCTTACTGGCAATCTCTTCGTCATCAGTGGTCAGGTTGACGTTATAAGCGACCAGGAATTCCCGGGCTCCGATCACTGTGGCGCCTGCAGGACCGAGTTCAGTGGGACCTACATCCGGGACTCGTTCCGGATTAGATTTGATTTCTTCTTTTAGACCTTCGTATTCGCCTCTCCGGATCAATTCCAGCCGTTTGCGTTCTGGGCGCCGGGCGGCAGATTCGTAAAAATAGACCGGGATCATCAGTTCCTGACCCACTCGTTCCCCTACCCTGTGAGCCATTTCCACACACTCATCCATGCTGATATTTGAAATGGGAACAAAGGGAACCACATCAGTGGCTCCGATGCGGGGGTGTTCTCCACTGTGTTTTTCCAGATTGATAAGTTGGGATGCTTTTTTGATCATCTGAAAAGCAGCTTCCTCCACAGCTTTAGGCTCACCTACAAAGGTGATCACACTGCGGTTATGATCAGCATCGGTATGCATATCCAAGACATAAGCGCCGGGCACGACTGAGATCGACTCTTTGATTTCATCCAGCACATCCTGTCGGCGGCCTTCCGAAAAATTCGGTACACATTCAACAATAGCGTTTGACATTACGATCCTTCCAGATTTTAGGTTATCCTTTGGCTACATTATAACTCTCAGCTCTGGAAATTTCTTCTGGGAAAAGATTGGAAAATATCACTACCGTTGGTAAAATCCAGTCGTGGAAATCCAAATAATCAAAGATCGACCTGCCCTGGAAAAATACTTCCGCCGGGATCTTGCCCTGCACCTCTATGGTTTGGGGGACCTGGACGACTTTTATTGGCCCAGGATAACATGTTACGGGATTAAAACTGGAGAAGGATTGAAAAATATAACTCCTTTTTACAGTGGGGAAGATCTACCGGTCTTGTTGGCATTTGGTGATCTGGATCCGGATTATCTTGAGCAGTTGCAATCCCTGCTGCCGGATAAGTTATATGCCCATTTTAGCCCGGGATTGATAAACCATTTTACTGACAACTATCTAGTCACGGATCACGGGGATCACTTCAAAATGGCTCTCGTTAATCCGGATCTGATAACACAGGTCAACACACAAAACACATTCCAGATAACTGAAACAGACCTACCCGATGTTCATCAGCTATATAAGGAAAGCTACCCAGATAACGCCTTTGATCCTCGCATGCTGCTGACGGGTCAGTATATTGGTATCCGCCATCGAGGCAGGCTGGTCAGCATCGCTGGTATCCATACCTATTCAGCAGATTATAGAGTGGCAGCCCTCGGAAATATCACAACCCATCCCCAACACCGCAGAGCGGGTTACGGGAAGGCAGTGACGGCCCGTTTATGCCAGCTTTTGGAGGATACAGTTGATTTCATCGGGCTGAATGTAAAATGTGATAATCAATCCGCTTTATCCCTTTATCAATCCCTTGGATTTCGTATATCTAGCGAATATGGAGAATTTTCCCTTCAAAAACGGCTTAAATAGGTCTTTTTTTTCCTAAATATGGCGAAAAAACAGAACTTTTTAAGGTTAAGGGGTTACAATTATAAAAGAAGAACGATCATCCACTTCCTCGACACAATAATTTCTGAAATTGGAACTCAGAGCAGAATCACTTTGTATTACCCTGAGGTTTCACCACCTCATCACTATAATCTGTTGGGCGGTTTTTTAGGAAGTAACGAACAAAGGAGATATTATGGCTTACGCACATACAAATGGAAAGGGAGTCACCTACTACCTGCACGGACGAACTCGTGTACTTAAAAGTGGAAAAGAATCAACCCTGTACTTCTTTGCCAAAGAAGTTAAAGAAGGCGCGCTGGATGCAGTTCCAGCCGGGTATGTTGTATCTGAAACCAAAAATGGTCTGCCCGTTCTGAAGAAAGCTTAATTAACAAACAACCTGTAATACTAAACCTTGTCAGCCATCTGCGATGAAAGCTACCGCCCAACTACGGTGATCAGTTCTTTCCCGCCAATGACAATGCTGACAAGGTTTTTTCCTTTAATTCTCCCAATCCTTCCTCATTCACCCACAGTCAGATAAATCTTGATCTGTTCAAAGGTAGCAGGACCGATGCCTGGTACTTTCTGGATCTCCTCGATTCGCGTGAAGGGCTGTTCTTCCCTGTAGTTGATGATTTTTCCTGCTGTCACCGGGCCTATGCCAGGCAGGCCTATCAACAATTCCAGCGAAGCCTGATTAATATTAATCAGGGAAATCATTTCTCCGCTCTCTGATAGTCCAACCACACTCCCTGGAAGCTCCGCGGAATTTTCCGAAGAGGGATTCCGGGCGGGAATGTAGATATGACTCCCATCCTCCAGTTCCGCAGCCAAGTTAACAGATCCGGGGCTGGCATTTTCTGCAAGCCCGCCAGCTGCTTCCACAGCATCTATCACTCGACTCTGAACCTGGAGAGTGTAAACCCCGGGTGATACCACGGCTCCATCAATATTGATCACAACCGGCCGGGGAGTGGGAGCTGGACGCAGCAAGACTGCTCTGCCAGGTTTAGGCTGCGAAACCAGCAGGATCAATCCGGCGCTTAACAAACCAAATAGAACCCCGGTAAGGAGATCCCTGATCTTTGATTTCATGCTGATCGGTTAACCCTTGTTATTCCCCCTCGGCCAAACTTAGTCCGAGACGCTGCTCTTTAGGATCTAGATTAATGATCTCAACCGAGACCTTCTGGTCCTCTTCCAACACATCCCAGGGTGATACTTCTTCACCGTTTTCCCCCAGTTCTGAAACATGGATCAAACCATCCACCCCCTCTTCCAAACGCACAAATGCTCCATATGAAACGATATTTTTTACCACTGCTTCTACAATCTGACCTGGTTGGTAGCGTTCTGTGATTGTCTCCCAGGGATTGGGACACATCTTTTTTAAACTTAACGCGACTTTATTTTCCGCCCGGTTGATATTCAAGATATAGACATCCAGACAATCACCTACGGATACCACATTGGAAGGATGATCAACTCTGCCCCAGGACAGCTCCGAGATATGGATCAAGCCTTCCATACCACCCAGATCAACAAAAGCGCCAAAATCGGTCAGGGTTGTGATCACACCGGGGATACAGGTACCTTCCTCCAGTTCATCAAGTAGTTTGATTCGGGTCCCAGCTTTTGCCTGGGCAGCTCTTTCAGAGAGTACAACCCGGCAGCGATCGCGATCGTATTCGATAACCTTAAGCGCAATCGTTTGCTGAAGGTATTCTTTCTTTTTATAACCAGCCAATAAATGAGAACAGGGCACAAATCCATTGATCTTTTCCCCCTGGACAAGAAGTCCCCCCTGGTTGCATCCGACCACCTTCAAACGGACTATTTCGTCTTTCTGATATAAACGATCAACATAATCCCAATCGTTTTCGGGCTGGCTATTGGGAACCAGGTTAGGCTTTGTTACTGGCAGGTCCGCATCAACAATTTGCCCCGCCGCTTCACTCAAATCTTCCTCCCCCTCAGACAAGGCTGCTTCCCACCACGAATCTCCCAAATCAGGGGGCTCTTCCGGAATGTTGTACAATTGATCCTCATGAACCATTAATGTACCCCGTTAAGAAATAAAGCGAGCACAGCTTATTGTAACATTTTTCAGGCATTTACAGAAGAATCTTTCACGTTTTCCCGGGCCTGTTTTTCCATTTCAAGGATTGTTTTAGCTACAACTTCAATAGCAATCTTTTGTTTGCGATACAGGTTTGCTTCAGACATAGCCAGGCGCTTGGCGACATCCCGTACCTTCTGCCCCTTGAGGAATTTCATTTCCAGGATATTGTATAAAACCCAATCCAGAGTGAACCTTCTGGTCCCTTCTGGCCGGATCTTTTCGATTGCCTCTTTCAAAATTGCCCTGACCGCCCTGACGGAAATACCCTCATGTTCATCCAGTGAGTTTTGAACGATCTCCAGTTGGAGCAGCGGGCTTTCTGACAGATCGGGACCTCCCCAATAATCCGACAAAGCATCTTTGACCCACTCGGTCAGAGTGACTTCGTCAAGGGAAATTTCACTAGTAGTTGCCGTTAACACGCTGGTCCCATCGTAACGAGCCGCCGCTCTCAGACGCTGAATGCGGTTCATCTCCGGGGTTAAGTCCTCAATTGAGCTAAATACTTGTTGTTGGAAGTTCCTGTCTTCCAGGGCTTGCTGGGCCCGCTGGATCAAGATCTGGAATGCTTCTCTCTGATCACCGTCAAGGAGACCTTCCGGGGTTTCTACTCCTACTAAACCAAGCAGTTCATCAGGTTTCTGGGCGTTGAACAAAGGAATGACCCAGAAATTTCCCCACAAGAAAAGGCTATATTTTCCAATTTGGTCCTGTTTGGAAGAGATATCCCTGATCCTTTCAGAAAGTTCATCCTCGTCAAAATCTACCGGGGCCCCAACATTCACAAAAAAATCCATCCCGATCGGGTCAAGGGAGGCGGCAAATGCTTTTGTGACCTGCAGGCGATCACACATGGCTGCCAGGACTGATTCCAGAAATTGGCTCAAATCTTCCAGGGTAAAAAGACGTTCTTCCAGATTCTGCAGCAGGGTTAGACTGTTTTTGCTATCCCTAAACAGGAACCAACGTTCCCAAATAGGCGAGAACATGGTGATGAAATACTGCATTAATAAAAAGCTACCCGCCATGACAACCGGCGCAAAAAACGAAAACGGTTCTCCTGCCCGCCGGGCCAGGGTAGTAAGGGCCAGTACACTACTGGCTGTAACCGGTCCCCTCATGACCCATTTGATCAAGCGGCGTTTGACGACCCGGTCTGGCCAGGAAACACCAAAAAAGGCCACAGCGTAAGCCATGATGATAATCAAACCTGAAACCAGAATATTGCTGACAACTACTGTGAGCCAGAAAACATATTGGTGCTGGGAGGCAAAAGTCGAGCCAAATAACAGAAAGGGAAATGACCCCAGGGCAGGCGCCAGCCCACCTCCGATCAAATAGCCCATTCTTCTGCGGCCGGAGCTGGTGACAGTGCGGTGGTATGCCCTCTGGAAATTAACCCAGGCCCAGATCATGCTCAGGATGTAAAAGGCGGAGAACACCCAAGTCAGGCTGGTTCGCTCCAGATGGGGGGCAACCACACCTTCTTTTACCAGAGGTCCAACCACAATATTGAACGGAACCATGATCAGGAATATAAAGGAAATCAGAAAGGTCACCTGAACCAGCTTGGTCCTGCGCCCACGGGAAGGCCTCCCCGTGGTAGACAGGACCGCGTCAGATAAATTGGCATAAGCTGCCGGCAGCATAATGATCCCCACCCATTGAATTTGATACCAGATCTCGATCCAGGAGGGTGAGTTGACCACTCCGGCTACTGACTCTCCCACAAATACCACCACCACACACCCCATGATGAATGCAAAGGAACGGGCCACCTTGTCTTTCAGATTGAATGTTAAAGCGTAAAGGAGCAGAGAAAAAGCAGTGATGGAAATTCCAGCCATCAGGAGCTGGTTTATGGTTTGCAGGAAAGATAACAGGTTCATATGTATGAGGAAAAAAAGATCGCGATTTCCTGGTCCCTGTAGTATTGATCGTTATAACCCGAGAATTCAAAACCGAGTTTATAGGCAAATTGAATGGCAGGGTAATTCTTGGGCTGCATTTCCACTGTCAGCCGGTGAAAACCCTTTCTCCCACACCAGTCCTGAGCAGCCATTATCAGAGCGCTGCCAATGCCATTCCTTCTGTGCACCCGGTCAATGACCAGGTCCTTCACCCAGGCGCTGGCAGGTGCTAACCCCATTTGAACGCTGATATACCCTCTGACATTCTCTCCTGTTTCAGCCAGCAGCAGTAGATCTCGAGCTGTCCAATCGTCCACTAGATTTTGAGCACCTCGGGGATAATTGACATGGACCTCGCGAGGCAAACGGACTTCTCGAAAGGTAACCTGGGTTTGGATCTCTGTCAGATCCATCGTCATTTGCCAGACATGCCCTGTGGCGTAATTATGATCGAGGGCAATCATCTTGGGAATATCAGTTGATATTGCAGGGCGAATATTGATCTTAGTCATAAGGGTTACCTGATCTACTCAACCATCATTTCAACATATAGATCGACCGCACATGGTTCTTTCTGAATGCCCTGATTATCTATCACAACCAGGCGCAGAGAATAATTACCGGGTTCAAGCTGGGTTGTGTCCCAGAAACCCAACATCTCATCGTTTTTGGGAGTATCTCCAGCCTGGATCGTCAGCCAGGAATCAGTGTTTAAGGAAGAGATCTCGAATTTGTAGAAACCGAAATCTGGGATATTCACCGTGCCTTCAATCTCAATAATTCCGTTCACTGTGGTGTTGTTTTCTGGATATGTGATCATCAATTCGTCAGGTACACATCCCGCCTGGACAATTGCTGTCCCTGGTAAGGGTGTTTCCTGAACTGCCGGAAGGACGGTTTCTTCCACAGGCGATATGGTCGTGGTCGGTGAAGCTAATAAATCCAGGGTTGCCGTTGGCAGGGGATTGACATTGGGCATGGAAGGGATAATAAATGAGACCAATCCAAACTCCGCTGCTCCCAGGAATAGCAAAACAACCAGAAGGGCGGCGGATCGATTCAAATGCATCTGGGCGCTCTCTTTTTCCAATCCAAAGGCCGCTGCCCGCAATTCTTCCCAGGCCAGAAAAAACTTCCTGATGTGCCAGGCAGTAAAGGTGCCAATGATGATATAGATCAGGTATTCAAAATCTTTGAGGTACCGTAAAAAATCATTCATTTAAATTTGGTTTATTTAGGGAGGTTCGATCCTCCCCCGTTGATATCCATAAGCAGGTTCAGTAGGGATTTTATAAAACTTGCAGAACGCCCCGGATCAGGTCCATCATTTTTGGCGCGAGGATCAAACCTGTTTCTATCACCTCTTCATGGGTAGTTTCCGCTTCCCCATACAGATTGGAACTATTAGTAATGCCAGAAATCCCCAAAACGCGTTGACCGCCATGATTGGCCACGATAACTTCCGGTACGGTAGACATACCTACTGCATCCACACCCGCACCGAGCAAAAAGCGGAGGTCAGCTGGTGTTTCAAAGGTGGGACCGGCCAGACAGACATACACACCTTCATAAAGAGTAAGCCCCTGTTCTTTAGCAACCCCCCGTGTAATTTCTATTAATTCCTTGTCATAAGCCTGGCTCATATCCGGAAAGCGGGTACCGAACTCATCCAGGTTAGGACCCCGGAGAGGGTTGACACCTGCCATACCCAGGAAATTCAAGTGATCCGTGATCAACATGGGATTTCCGGGAACAAAATCCTGGTTTATCCCACCGGCTGCATTGGTAACGATCAAGGTCTTGATGCCCAGGCGCTGCATCACCCGGATGGGCAGGGTCACCTGGTCCATTTCGTAGCCTTCATAGTAATGGATCCGGCCATTCATCACCAGCACATCCTGGCCTTCCAGAATGCCGATCACCAGCTCACCGGCATGACCTTCCACAGTGGAGATAGGCCAGCCCGGAAGATCATGATATGGGATGATGGTCGGGTCCTCAATGGACTCGGATAACGGGCCCAACCCAGAACCCAGGATCAGAGCAATTTTCGGTTGAATGGATATCCTGGAGCGGATTTCATCCGCAATACGGTCCATGTCCTCGATTGTATATTTGTTCTTCATTGCTGTTCATATCCTTGAATAAACTATAAAGAAAGAACGTTTTTATTATAACATCTGGAGGCTGGCGCCTTTCTGAATGGCAGATACAGTTGTTTTCATCCTTCAGGAAGTGATTTCCTTGAATCCCTGGATCACATCTTCAATATCCTTGTTAGTGATCCACAAGTGAGTGACCAGTCTGAGCTGCCGTTCTCCCTCAATTCCAGCTAGGATCCCTATTTCTTTTAATTTGGCTTTCATCTGTACCGCGTCGAGTGGAAGTTCAGGATCCAGATTCAGATACACCATATTGGAAGGAGGTATTTGATTCATCAGGCTGATGCCCTTTACTTCCCCCAGTCCCCGGGCAAGCTCCTGAGCGCGTCTATGATCTTCTTTTAAGAGCGGCAGATTATTCTTCAGAGCAAATAATCCGGCCGCCGCCACCATACCAGCCTGGCGCATGCCCCCTCCCAGCATCTTGCGGATCTTTCTTGCCCGCTGAATGAAATCTGCATCACCACATAAGATCGATCCCACCGGTGCGCCCAGACCTTTACTGAGACAGAACATGACCGAATCTACCGGCTCGACCAATTCTGCTGGATCTATATCCAGGACAGCGGCGGCGTTAAAGATCCTGGCCCCGTCCAGGTGCAGTTTCAACTGATGAGTCCGGGCAATATCTTTTACTGCTTTAGTGTATTCCACTGTCAGCGCCACACCCCCACACATATTTTGGGTATTTTCCAGGCAGATCAATCGGGTTCTAGGATGATGGATATCCTCCCAGCGAATGGCTTTTTTGATATCCTCAAATCTAAGGGTTCCATCTTTTTGGTTGGGGATGGTATGGGAATGGATCCCGCCCAGGGCTGCCGCTCCGCCGGCTTCATTTAAGAATATGTGAGCTTTATTTCCCAGAATGATTTCGCTGCCGCGTTCGCAGTGGGTTAGAACAGCTGCCAGATTTCCCATCGTTCCGGAAGGGATAAAAAGGGCAGCTTCCTTTCCCAGCAGTCTGGCTGATTCGTCTTCAAGCTGATTAACTGAGGGGTCTTCCCCATATACATCGTCCCCCACATCAGCTTTGGCGATCACTTCCCGCATTTCTGGCGACGGCAAGGTGACTGTATCAGAACGAAGGTCGATCATTATTTTTTACTCCTGGCTATATTTCTTTTAATTGATTTAGAATTTCTTCCAGCTCACCCGCCAGGGGAGCTTCAAAAAGGTGTTTATCCTCTTCCCCCGGGAGAATAATTGACAACCTGAAAGCATGTAGAAATTGACGGTCAACTTGAATAGAGGGTTTTTTCCTGCCGTATACTGTATCACCCACGACCGGGCAACCCAAAAAATTCAGGTGAACCCGGATCTGATGAGTGCGCCCGGTCAGAATCTTTACTCTTAAATAAGTATGTTTAGGGAATTCTTCCAGAGTGAAATACTCGCTAATAGCTTCCTTGCCGTCCCTTTCCAGAGCCGGAGCCATACGCTGGCGGTATTTTGGATCCCGTCCAATGGCCACTTCCACCCGGCCGTTGGGCGTTGGCGGGCGTCCATCCACCAGGGTCAGATACTCTTTATCGACCTGCCGCTCCCGGAACTGGTTCTGTAAGAACTGATGGGCTCGATCATTTTTTGCCAATATGATCACCCCGGAAGTATCCTGATCCAGGCGATGTACTAACCCGGGTCTTTTAACTCCCCCAACGCCTTCAATCTCCGGTGCATAACCCAGCACAGCTTGCACCAGGGTGCCGGTTGTATGTCCCAGGGCAGGATGGACAACCATACCGGCCGGTTTGTTGACCGCGATCAGATCATCGTTTTCGAAAATGATATCCAGGGGAATATCTTCTCCCTGCAATTGTGTATCCTCTGCCTCGGGGATAATGACTTCGATCTCCGTTCCCGGGCTGATTCGCTCGGATTTTTTATACACAGGGAATCCTTCTATTGAAACTCCCCCAGCATTAATGATTTTTTGGATATAGGAACGGGAATATCCTTCCAGTTCTCTGACCAAAAATTTATCGAGCCGGATTTCCTTTTCAGACTGGTTCTGAAGGATAATCGATTCTTGATTCATTTTGAGATTTTCTCTCCTCGATCCACATCCCTATCAATAAAACCACCACCCCCAAGGTGATGCAGGAATCGGCTACATTAAAAACAGGAAATCTTCCCACAGAGATAAAGTCTGTTACAAAACCTCGGTAAAGACGGTCGATCAGATTGCCAGCCGCGCCAGCCATCTGCAGGGTTAAAGCAAGGCGGAAGAAGAAATCATCTTTCGGAATCATTGGAAAATAGATCAAGATTAGGGCTATGATCACAATAGCCAATATTATAAAAATGCCATTCATGCCCTGGAAAATGCCAAACGCCGCTCCGGTATTGTGCCAATTCACAAGCCTGGCATAGGGAGCCAGCCATTCCCATGGCATCCACAATTCGTTAAATGCCAGGTTATTCCTGATCCAGGTCTTTGTCAGCTGGTCGAGAACAACCAGGGAGATTGCGGTGGGCAGTAAAAAAGCATAGGCCTTGAGGTATTTTTTCAATCGGTCCTCCCCGAAAGGTTAACTATCCCATTTTACCGTACAAATAGGGTAGAACTCAATCCTGGCCAGGAAATATACTCCATTCCCACTTAAAAATATGTAATTCATAATGCAAAATAAGCAGATAATCCCTTGAGAAGGGGCTAAAATACATGCTATAATTTTCGAGAGAATTTATGAGATGAACCAACCAGTGCTGGTCCTCAATGGCAATTACGCACCGATAAACGTCTGCTCCACACGCCGGGCGATGTGCCTGATTCTGGTTGGTAAAGCCAATATGATCATGGACGGCCGCGGTGTGGTGCGAACAGTTTCCAGGACCTATCCCAAACCTTCCGTCATCCGCCTCCATTCTGTCATCAAGCGCCCCCGACCTACAGTAAAACTCTCCAAACAGGAAATATTCCGGCGAGACCAGTTCAGATGTCAGTATTGTGGGCAAAGTGCCCGGGAATTAACGGTTGACCATATCCAACCCCAGCATCTGGGCGGTGAATCTACCTGGTCTAATCTGGTGACCGCCTGTGCCGCCTGCAACCACAAAAAAGGTGGCCTGACACTGGAACAGTCCGGCTTGAAATTGCGTAAACAACCTGAACAGCCGCCGGGGTCTGCTGTCTATCTATTCAAAAAATACATCAATATTTATCAGGATTGGGAGCCTTACGTGGAGGGCTGGTAATACTTTACTCTCCCTTGAACTCGATTTCCATAAAATCTTCTGCCAGGTAGACATTCCCGGGGAAGGTTTTTTTTGCCTCGCTGAGAGTATAATCCGGGCTGATCAATTCCGGAGAAGGATAATGGATCAAATACAAGTCCTTCACCCCCGCTTGTGAAGCAATCTCACCCGCCTGGGATGCAGTGGAATGGTGATAGATTGTCCCGGCAGCTTCATGGATCAGCACATCCGCATCAGCTGCCAGTGTGACTGTTTCGGGAACCGGTGAGGTGTCTGAAGAATAAGCAACTACAAACTCACCGCCCTTGTATTCGACCCGGATCCCCAGGGTAGGGATCATGTGCTGAACTGGCGAGCTGAAGATCTTGAATTCCTGGTTTTCAAGCACCGGCGCCAGCTCGTCCAGCGGCAGGGTGTGAAAGTGCACCGGGTAAAGGTCGCTCCAGTCCTGCCATCCAAAAAGATCCATCAATTTTATAGCCCGGGTAATAGCATGTTCACAGCCGTGTATGTGGAAATCCTTTTCTCTCCCAAGGATCCACATATCCATAATCAATGTAGCCAGTCCTGATACATGGTCAGGATGGAAATGGGTGATAATTAGGTCACTGAGATCATTATGGTCTATGCCAGCTTCCTTCAAACGCATTACCGGGCGAGTACTACAATCCACCAGGATCGAGGATGTCTCTCCCTGAAGAACCAAGAAGGAATTTTCATGGCCTTGATAGGCAACCGCGCTGGCAGTGCCCAGGAATATCAATTTCGCCATAATGCGTTCTCTCCCTTATCCACCAAAGAGTGCCAGGGCAACCCGGGGCGTGATAAAAACCTCCAGGAAAGAAGCCACGACCAGAAGAGGGATGACCAGGAACAGGATCAACCGAGTCCAGTCAGCCAGAGTTCTGATCCAGGCTTCTCCGATGGTGTAATTCTTATTAGGGGTCACCAGTGTTAATCCCAGGCGAACGATCAATGCGCCGGTCAGAATAATTGCGGGGATCTCAAAAACCCCGTGAGGTAATATAAAGCCTGCCAAAAATAAAGCCGGCGACAGGCCAGTCTGACCCACAATGGCTGCAAAATAACCGATGATACTGAAGGGCAAGATCAGGGTGATGATACCCAAAACGCCAAAGGAGAAAATTCCCAACAAACTATCCAGGGCAATGGCCCTCAAGTTGTGTAAAAAGATGATCCCCCACCCCCCGACTGAGAAAAAGCGGATCGGGCCGAATTCTTCGATCCCTGTCACAAGGCCTTCTTCCAGGTTTCCCCAATCCAATATTTCAGTCGGAATTGAGAAGACTTCTGCCTGGGAGATACCAACAAATACCGCTCCAACAGTTATGAGTAAAACCAGGACCAGGGACCACTTTAATTCATTTAAAATGCCCCAGACGTTCACTTTCCACCACTGCCAGGGGGGAGCTTCTTCGCCCCGAAATGCCTCCCGGAACACCTGCCAGGCCCATTTCAAATTTATAGAATCCAGTTCCTTGCCCAATAATTCTTCCCGGTTAAAATGAGCAATACCAGTCCGAATCAACAACCAGGCGATGATGGCTTGGCCGAAGATTGCCCACCATAACACCTCATATTTTGCCCAGAACATAATCATGCTTTCCCCCACAAGCAGCAGGGCCATCGGAATGATAATGAATGAGGCCAGCAAATTTGCCGCTCTCACTGAGGTAGTCTGGGAAGATACAACAACCGCTCCACTTACCATCACCAGGGACTGGACCACAGCCAGTCCAATGACCTGGATCAATAATGTGATATCTGGCGCCCAACCAACCTGACGGTAGACACCGACCAGGTAGACAGTGATGCCCAGGAAACTGCCGATCAACGGGGGGAACATAACGGCCATTAACTTACCAAGATAAAGCTGGACATCCGTTAATGGACTGCTGAGCAAAGGTTCAATGCTCCTTCTTTCCTTCTCTCCTACAAAACTCTCCAGAGCGATAACCAGGGAAACCGAGATCGGGAAAAATCCCACCACCATCAATAAAAAAGGGATCAAGCGATCAGCAATGATAGGGGCGCCGTATTTTCCTACAAAATCTACTGCCTGTTGGGCAGTGAAATTCATCAAACCCGGAAAAAAGACGGTCAGGATGATGATGGGCGCGATAATGCGCCAATCCCGGAACTGGTCCCGCACTTCACGGCGGGTGATGATCATAGCTTTCCGGAAATCAGTCCACATCTCCCCCTCCCTTATTTGTGGTCTGGTTAACTGCCTGCAAATAGACCGATTCCAGACTGCGTTGGATCTCCTCCAGTTTGACCACAGCGTAGCCGGTCGCAACCAGATTCTGAATTAACATCGGATTGGTCTGCTGGGCTTTCTCGACACTGAATGTAAACCAGTCTTCTCCTTTTTTTGTGATCTCAACTTCTGCTGGTAGGGGCAGAGTTCTGCCGTCCAGGGGTTCAGCCAGCTGGATCCGGTATTCACCGGGGCCCAGCAGGTGTTCTTTTAATTCCGCGGCTGTGCCGTGGGCGATGATTTTACCAGAGCGGATGATTGCAATCGAATCGGCCAATTCTTCTGCTTCGGCCAGGTTGTGGGTGCAGACAATAATGGCCCGGTCCTCCGAGCGCAGGGTTTTAATGGCATTTCTCACCAGGCGGGCGCTGGCAGGATCCATTGCAGATGTAGGTTCATCCAGTAGTAAAACGGGGGGAGAGTGCAACAGCGATCTAGCCAGGGATAATTTCTGGCGCATGCCTTTGGAAAATTTCCCGATGCGGCGGTCTCTCGAATCCAGCAGATCGAATTTTTCCAGCAAATGCAGGATGCGCTGCTCTCTCATTCCGTCCGGCATATCATAAATCTTACCGAAGAAATCAAGGTATTCCACCATATGCATCCGGTCATACAGACCGTGATCCTCAGTCAATACACCTACAGACCCTCGAACTTTTCCCGGATTCTCCTGCACATCATAACCAGCCACCCGAGCCGTACCACTGCTGGGCCGTAGTACCGTGGTCAACATGCGCACGGTAGTTGTTTTTCCGGCCCCATTGGGCCCCAAAAGAGCCAGGACCTTGCCAGCATTCACATGCAGGTTAACGCCGTCCACAGCACAGAAATCTTTGAAATTTTTCGTAAGGTTTTCAGTAAGGATCATACCTGTTCAGGTGCCTCATACTTATCTTTCTGGCGATTATAAAGCAGAAAACAGGCTGTGATAACCACCACCAACATTGCAGTTTGGTTAAGATTGACCCCTTGCCAGGTGGAAACATCCAGACGCAGGAATTCCAGGCCAACCCTTCCCACTCCATAAAATATCAGGTAAATCAGGAAAAGGCTGCCTGTTTTGAGCTGTTTTTTATACTTTCTACCGATCCAGAGGATGAATAACATATTCAGGAAACTCCAGATGGCTTCATAAAAAAACAGTGGATGGTAGGTTGAAAAATCGGCATAACCGGGCATTCTGTGCTGGGGGTCAATAAATATAGCCCAGGGCAGGTTGCTTGGCAGGCCATAGACCTCCTGGTTGATGAAGTTACCCCAGCGGCCAATCGACTGGGCCAGCGCCAATCCAGGTGCAATGATATCCAACCATTCATCAAGCTGTACAGCTCTTTTCCTGGAATATATCCAGAGAGCCAAACCCCCTCCTGCCATTGCACCAATGATACCGATCCCTCCTTTCCAGATGGCAATGGCTTCCAGCAGATGGGTCAGATAATAGCGGGTGGTGATTCCATGTGCGACCATTGACTGTGGTGGGGATAAAATATGCCAGATACGGGCGCCCACAACACCCCCAACAAAGACCCAGGGTAAAGCATCGATCAGGAAATCGATCGATTTTCCACGACTGATCGCTCGCCTCCAGGTTAACAATAACCCTAAAAGAATTCCCAGCAGGATCAGAAGGGCGTAATAATGGATGGTAAAGGCTCCCAGCTTAAAACCAGTTGGCATTATAGATCCTTTTGAAGTAAATGATTCGGATTAAAACAGAACTTCGCCGCCTAGTAATTTTCCCCGAATTCCTCATCAGAGGCAATAAACACTTCCCTTTCTATCCCGCTGCCTTTGGATGGACCTACATAACCCAGAGCTGATAATTCATCCATCAGCCGAGCTGCCCGGGGGTATCCAATGCGTAGTTTACGCTGGATCAAAGATGTTGATGCCCGCTGGGAATCACGTACAATTCGGAAAGCGTCTTTAATGAGATCATCATATTCATCCAATTCGGCTTTCTCATCAATTGTCTTTTCCCAGGGTGGGATGATCAGTTCTTCTGGTTCAATATCAGAAATTTCCCTCCAGGCTTTGATCACCCGATCCAGTTCTTCCGGAGTCACCCAGCAGCCCTGAGTTCGGACAGGATTTGCAGCTTCAGGAGAGAGGTAGAGCATATCACCGTTTCCAAGCAGGGATTCTGCCCCGTTCATATCCAGCACAACTCTGGAGTCTACAGAGGAAGCCACCGCAAAGGACATTCTGGCCGGGAAATTGGCTTTGATCAAACCGGTGACCACATCGGTGCTGGGGCGCTGGGTTGCGACAACCAGGTGAATGCCCACCGCCCGTGCCATCTGGGCCAGACGCACCAGGGTGAACTCGGTTTGAGCTGGGGCCATCATCATCAGATCAGCCAGCTCGTCGATCATCACTACGATCCGCGGCATGATCTCTCCCTCTTTCTTTTTTCGAATCTTGTTATTATAGGTATCAATATTCCGGGATCTGGTCTCGTCCAAAACCCGGTAGCGGCGATCCATTTCACCAACTACCCAATGCAGCACACCCAGGATACGCTCCAGATCGGTTTCTACCTGGCCGAAGAGGTGCGGCAGGCCATTAAAACGAACCAGCTCAACCATCTTGGGATCAATCATCACCAGCTTCAATTCTTCTGGTGTGTTGTTCATCACCAGGCAAGTAGTAAGGGAGGTTATGCAAACCGATTTACCCGATCCGGTAGTCCCGGCGATCAGCAGGTGGGGCATGCTTGCCAAGTCAGCCACAACAGGTTCGCCAGACACATCACTGCCCAGAGCGATTGCCAGGGGAGATTCCACATTATAAAAGGCCTCAGATTCCATCACCGACCGCAAAGTGACCAGAAAAGATTTTTCGTTGGGAACTTCAATGCCAACATAAGATCTGCCCGGGACCGGGGCTTCTATTCTTAACTGGGTGGCAGATAAAGCCAGAGCCAGATCATTCTTGAGGGAGGTGATCCGCGATACTCGTACTCGTTTCCGTTCCTCGTCTGCGTCATCCTCCGCTCCGTTCAGGTAGCCAGGTTTAACCGCAAACTGGGTCACCGTCGGTCCAACCTGAAATCCAACCACCTGGGCTGGGATGCCAAATTCCGCCAGGGTCTTTTCAATTATTCCTGCCGAGGTATTGATATGCCTTTGATTGGGCTTAAATGATTTCCCTGTGATCAGCAGATCCAGGGATGGCAAAGCATTGTCCCTGGGGGGTGTCTTAAGCGGTTTATCTTGCTTTAAATCTACCTTGAATTGTTTCCGAAATTCCGGAGGGATTTTTTGAGTGCGTTTAGCAGGAGAAGTTTTATCTTGTTGTGTAAGAACAGGGGTTTTTACTGATTCATCATCCAGAAGCTGGTCCAGTCCAGCAGGTATTGCTGGATCCCGCATTAGATCCAATTGTTCTCTGACTTGTTCTGTAAAACCCAGGCCGATTACCGCACCAATCAGGGCAAAAAGGAAGGCCAGGGCTCCGGTCCAGAACAATCCAATCAGGCTTGAGACCGCTTCCACCAACCCCCATCCCACCAATCCGCCATCCAATCCTTCCCTGGCCCGGGTCAGGGAATGACCGCCAATAACTGTAAACAAGGCAATCAGAGCAAAAATCGCTCCTTCCATGGCAAAAATTCTGACCCAAATGACCGAATAAGGTTCACCAGCTTGCTTCTTTAACATCCAGATGCCCAGAATGATCCCGGAGGCAACCACAAAAATACTCCCCCATCCCAGGCCAAAACGAATGAAATTGGTCCATTTTAATAATGCCGAACCGGCAACCTGACTGGGAAAGAGAGTAGCGATCAAAACCATCACAGAAAAAGCTATCAGCAGGATACCAAGAATATCCCAACCGTAATTTTTTACGCGTTTCCAGATCCCTTGAAAGGACTTGCTTTGTTCGGTCAGCGTGTCCAAGATATCTCTAATATTGCGGGGGTCCTGATTATTCACCACAGATACTCCTAGGAAAGCTCCGCATTTATTTGTGATGTTTGCCGGAAAATCGTCAACCCAATCCCGGCTAAAATAAGTATAGCACCAATTATTTTTACAGCCGGGGGTGTCTCATTCAGGAAGAAATAGGCTAAGATGGTTGACCCAACAGGTTCCCCCAGCAGGTTAACAGCAACATATCCGGTTGGGAGATATTTTAAGGACCAGTTGAAGATAGAGTGCCCCAGCAGCTGGGGCACTAAAGCCAATAAAAACAACCAGAGATATACCTTCCCGGGATAGATCGGGGGAACTCCTTCCATGATCAGCATAGCACCCACAAGGAAAATCGCTGAGGCGCTAAAAACCAGGAATATATAGGGCGTCAGCGAGATCTTGCTCCTCAGGTGTTTACCAATCATCAAGTAGGATGCCGCAGCGATTGCGCCAAACAAGGCCAGTAAATCACCCAGAAGTGTTTTTGATCTCAAATCTCCAAGTCCACCCTGGCAGCTGATCCCTCCAGGCAGCCAAAAACAAACATCACTGAGTGCGATGATGAAACCTCCCAGCAAAGCGATAACCATTCCAATGAAGGCAATCCGGGGAGTCTTTTCTCCCAGGAAAAAGGGTGCCAGCAGCGCGACCCATAGGGGCGTTGTAGTCACCAGCACAACAGAACTCGCCACAGATGTAAATTCCAGCGATGTGATCCAGGAAGCAAAATGGACCGCCAGCAAAAAGCCTGCCAGCAAGGCAAATTTAAGGTCATCCCAGGATAAACGCCTGATCTCACGGTTGTATTTGAGAAGGGTGTATGGAAGCAGGATCAAGGCGGCCAATCCCAGGCGAAAAGCCGCTATGGTAATTGAGGGAACATATTCCTGGGAGAATCGGATCAGAAGTGAAGCCGTGGATACTGCAACAATACCAACCGGGACTAATAGGTAGGGTGCAGCAGGATGGATAGCGTCCTTTTTCATGAAGAATGTAACCTCTTTTAAAAAAGAAAGTTTACTACTGGCCATTTTTTCTTGACAAAGAAAAAATCGGGGACTACAATTCCATGCTAGAGAGTTTATTATACAGCAGCTAGATTGTTTTTAAGATATACTCATTAAAACCAAATATCCTGGAGGAATGTCATGACTCATGTAATCACAAGTTTCTGCTTGCACGATGGCAGCTGTGTGGAAGTTTGTCCAACAGAATGCATTGTGCCCGGAAAACCAGTGGAAGAACATCCCAATTATTATATTGATCCAGAAACCTGCATCGATTGTGGTGCCTGTGCACCAGAATGCCCCTATGAAGCCATTTATATGGAAGATGAAGTCCCTTCCGCCTACGAAGCCTACGGCGATGAGCGCCTGAATATGCCGGTCGGAACCGAAGGTTATACCGAGGAATTTGAGTCTGAGGATGTCAATGGTGTCACCTGGGTACTCAAGGCAACCCGTGTTCTGGATGAGGGTGAAGTTGTTGACCTCACCCCCGCCATTCAGGCCAACGAAGACTACTTTACTGATGGTCCCGGGTACGACGCTTTAGATTAACCGTTTTAATTCTTGTAACAATAACCAGGACGACCCACTTACCCGGAGCGGAATCGACGGGGTGGGTCGCCCTCTTTTCTGTGAGAAAAAAAGAAGCCAGTTCTGGCTTCTTTTTTTCATTGAATGGAAGGGTTAAAGTCCTTCCTTTAAAACAATATATAACGAGGGGTATGGTCCAAATACTCCTGATAAACACTCCCAAATGCCCGCAGGCAGACTTCCTCTTCTGCGACCAGATTCGCGTTAAGCAGTATGCGGGAAATCAATAAAACGATCAAACCAGACCACGATCCAATAGCGACAGTGGTGCCCAGGAGCACCAACGAAGCAGCCATGATCTGTGGATGTCGAGTAATCCTGTATATACCCCTGGTAGCTGGTTGGCCAGTTGGCGCGCTCTTGAAATCAAATAATGCCTTTATCAATCCAACCAGGCCCAGGGCGACCAATACACAACCAATGATCAACACCGGCGAACCCAGTTTGAGGGGTGTCATGATAATGATCACAATCAGAAAAAGAGCCAGCATCTTTCCAATGACCGTGAGGATCTTCTGGCGCCTGGTCCAGCCGGAACGGTCAAATAATCTCTTTACAACCTTGCTCTGGAAAGCCAGGAAGAGGACGATGTCAGTAAGAACCAGCAGGGATAACAGCAGCCAGCCGTTCAGCCAACCGAGGTGAAATGCAGGGAAGAATTTCATAACAAAATTCCTTATGTTTACATAACCTGGCGTTTCGGTGCGAACCTAAAGGCCAATTTCACCCAGACTGAATTGATTAAAATCGCGGCACTCACCCGCCTAACCCGGCTGTAGTCAGGGTAATGACTGGTAAGGCAGCCTGGGAGTCATTTTCCCAAAAACGCTGCTATCCGCTGATTGAATACAGATGGCGTGATCAAGGCCAGCGAATGCGCTCCAAGTCCTTTTTCAAACATATGGTATTCAGCCTGAGGATACAGTTGCTTCATGCCATCAAAATAGTTGAGTACAACATCATCTTTTGATACGGTGATTAACATCCTCCCGGTCCACTCTGATAAATCACTGGCATCAAATTCATAGTTTCTAACAAAATCCATCATAAGATCAATATGAGTGATTATCTGTGCCTTTGTGAGTTGATGTTTCAGTTCTCTAAACCAGCCTTTGTACCATTCGAGCCACTCAGTCGAATCATGTTCGAGTTCTTCTTTGTCGGGTTTCGCAAGTAATTTGAATAACATTTCTGTCAGGAATGCTGGCATTATCTTGAAAAAGCCAAAATCGTTTTTGTAATAACTGCTTTCTGTTGAGGGATAGAATGTGTGACCCAATATTGCTTTGTTAACGATTCCTGGGTTGTCTCTCAAAAAACACTGCGCAATCAGTCCCCCTTCACTATATCCCATCAAATTTATTTTTTTGATATTCTCAGTTTCTAATATTTTGCTCAGTGCTGCTGAATATTTCTCCATCTTGGCATCTGGCAAGACCGGACAGGTTGGCGCTATGATCCGATATGTTCCTTTAAATTCCACAATTTGATGGATCCACATAGTGTAATCTGTGTACCCACCATGCAATAATAGTAATACTTCCTTTCCTTTCTCTGAATCCAGGTATTTCCACGCAACACTATTAACATCCACACTTTTTTCAGTATGTATCGTTTCAAAGTCTTCAATGTATTTCTTCTGTGATGCTGGGATTTGAGAGTAGAACTTATCCATTCTTGATTTCATTCTATCTCCTTACATTTACTTGACTGCCTCACGGATGAGCATTGCACACCACCCATAGCGCAGTACAGAGTACCCGCAGCCGGGTTTGGTTTTTCCCGTCCTCCGCCCCCGGTCTCCACTATTAACTGGTTGTTGGGTGGAGCGGGAGTAAGTCCGCTGATTCGCCGGTACATGACCTGTTGCACCGAATCTCTTCTCAGATAAGCGTCTGCTCGAGTAATTCGACGTATCTAGCCGGGTTAAAAAGCAAGGCGGTGTGCCCCATTTTACCCATATCAAATAATTCCACGTTACGGCCAAATAATTTTTCGTAGCGGGGGAGATCCTTTTTGCTCTGAGTCGGGTCGTTTTCAGCGCTAAGGACGATGATGCGACCTGTCCAGTTACAATAAGCGGCAGGCGCGACAATACCCTTGCGGATCATATCGGCAGCAATGGCAAAATGCGAAATTATATCAGCACGGGATAGATCGTTTTGTATCATTGTCTGAAAGTATGCCACCCATTCGGCACGCTCAGCTTCGGGCACGGTGATGATCTCGAGAATTTTACCCATGAATATATTCTTGACAGTTTTTTCGGGTAGGAAGCGCGCCAGTGCAATGAAGAAATATTCCACTAATAGCCAGGCTTTACCGTAATCTGCAGGACCTGTACTGGAGAGGATGAGCCGTTCTACAGCCTCAGGTTTGTGTGCCAGATAGGCTTGAGCCAGCATTCCACCGTAAGACTGACCTGCAAGAGAAAAAGTGTCTACATCTTCGGTTTCTAAGATGGCATCGACGGCAGTAATGAAATCATCCATTGAGTTCACAGGTGGGTAATCAGGCGCGATGACTGTATGGCGAGCAGCTAACTTTTCCATGAAGGCGAATCCGGACGCCACCCGGCGCAGCCCACCTGTCAGCCAAAGGATGGGTGCGCCCGTCCCGATGCGGTAGTAATGCCAGGCTCTATGGTTGATAACGATTTTTATCCCAAATAGATCAGCAAAGCGGTTCGTTTGTTCTAAAACGGTCATACCTTTACCTCCGGGTAGTAACAGAGGATTAACGGTTAGCCCTTTTGCCGAGGTGGGTGTGATCCTGATGTGACTTTGCCCCGAACCAAATTGATTGCTGCTCAATCAAATATTCACCACCCCGCAATCAAGCGCCAGATCTGAGCTGTGAAGAACGTGATCACAAAACCCATTGCAATCGGCAGAAGGGATGCTATGGCGGTCCATTTAGCGCTGCCAGTTTCCTTATAGATGGTGTATATAGTAGTGCTGCAAGGATTGTGGATCAGGCTGAAGAGCATCAGATTCACACCAGTTAATAAAGTCCAGCCTCCCTGGGTAAGTATATCCAGGGTTGCCAATCCGGATTCGGGTTCAAAAATAACACCAGAACCTGCTCCTATTCCGTTCCCGCCCGTTATCAATACGGTTAACATCATAATAGTGGGAATGACAATCTCATTGGCAGGTATAGCCACGATATAGGCCACTAAGATAATTCCGTTCAAGCCTAGCAACAGCCCGAAGGGATTCAGGATATTAACCAAATGTTCCGCCAGGCTCACACCGCTGATCATCAGGTTAGCCGAGATCCACAGGATCATGCCGGCCGGGAGTGCAAAAACAACAGCCCGCCATAATACAACCAGGGTCCGATCAATCATAGAAGTATAGAGTGTTCGCAAGATACGGGGAGGCCGATAGGGAGGAAGTTCCAATGTAAAAGTAGAGACTTCTCCCTTCAGAATCGTTCTTGATAGAGCCCAGGATACAACAAAGGTCAGAAGCACACCCAGCAAGGCGATTGCGACCACAGAGACAGCGGATATCAATCCCCCCAGGTAAGCGGGGACCATCGTTCCAATAAAGATGGTAGCAATCAGGATCTGGGTCGGCCAGCGCCCGTTGCAGAGTGAGAAGTTATTAGTGATGATCGCGATCAGTCTCTCCCGGGGGCTGTCAATGATCCTGGTGGAGATCACTCCGGCAGCGTTGCAGCCAAATCCCATGGTCATGCTCAGGGCTTGTTTGCCATGCGCGCCAGCTTTACGAAAGATGTGATCCAGGTTAAACGCTACCCGGGGCAGGTAACCAAAATCTTCCAGTAAGGTAAACAAAGGGAAGAAGATCGCCATGGGAGGCAGCATTACGCTCACTACCCAGGCAGTTGCCAGGTAAGCTCCATCTATCAGAACACCATCCAGCCACCAGGGCATCCCAATGCTCGCAGCGCCAGCCTTCAATAAAGGATGGACCTTATCGATTAATAAGGAAAACAGCACACTCGATGGATAATTAGCTCCAGTGATCGTTAACCAGAATACAAAGGTTAACATCAAGATCATCAGGGGAAATCCCCACACCCTGCTGGTTACCAGTTTATCAATACTACGGTCCAGGTCAAAACGCGGTTTTTCTTCTGGATAAGTCACAGCCCGATCTGCGATCCGGGTGGCATCGGTATAAAGCGCTTCCATGGTCTTCTCATGGAAATCCACCCCGATATCCCAACGGAGATCCTGGGCTGATTTAAGGATTTTTTCGTAGTCCGGATTCATAAATACACCTGCTTAGTTATCAAATATTTGCTGATCAAAATAATGCCGATCACTGTGCAAATCCGCTTTTATGAGAAACATGACTCCCGCTAGCCCCATCCAGATCATCCTGTGTATATGTGAGATCTCCCAATTCGCCATCTTCAACAGCCTGGATAATCCTTTCATCACCATCAAGCAAGCGCAAGGCAACCCAGCGGGCATTGGGCACCCCCGGAAATACTTCCTTGATTTGAGTAACCAGTTGAGATACTGCCCGGTCCAATTTTGGATTGTCATAGTTTACATGATAGGGTTTGGCAAGAGTAACACCATCTGCAACCTCATGAATTGCGGCCAGTAAATCTTCCAGACCTTCATCGTAACGAGCAACTGTTGGCACTACTGGGACACCCAGATCTCGGGCCAATCGGCGGGGATCTACTTTCATTTGATGCCGGTCCGCTTCATCCATCAAATTTAGGCAGATCACAACCCGGTTCGTTATTTCAAGCACCTGGAGCACCAGGTTCAGATTCCTTTCCAGCCGGGAGGCATCCACCACAACAATGGTGACGTCCGGCTTCGCAAAGAGGATAAAATCCCGGGCGATCTCTTCATCCAAACTGGTAGCCAACAGGGAATAGGTCCCAGGCAGGTCAACCAGTTTATAGCGTTTTTCCGCATATTCAAAGCCGCCTTCGGCCCGGGTAACCGTCTTTCCAGGCCAGTTTCCGGTATGCTGCCTTAATCCGGTCAGGGCGTTAAATACCGTGCTTTTCCCTGTATTGGGATTTCCCGCCAGAGCGACTACAAAATCCCAGTTTTCCATATCCACGCCCAGTTTCTTTAAGTTAGCCGCATGATGGACCGGACAGCTGGCGCAATCTGCGGTAATACCTGCGAGACCCGATCCTTCTAGTTGTTTTTTATCTATTTCCTGATCCATAGGATTTTTCCTTTTTTTGAATTTCAACCAGTAAAGGTTATCGCCGGTTCAATAATCCATTTTTACCCTGATTTGCCGGGCTTGACTGTTTCTCAAAGCGATCACCGAACCCCTGATCCTGTAAGCTGTAGGATCCCCGCCTGGATTGACCATCTCAACATCAATCTCTGTGCCCGGAATAATTCCCAGATCAAAAAGCCTCCTGCGCTCAACACCGCGGCTGAGGGAAGAAATACCAGTGACAATACCAGACTGACCAGGCTGGAGGGAATCCAGGGGAACCCCTTCGATTTGAAGATCATTGTTTTCTTCCGCGAGGGGAACTACTGAGATATTGGCCGCCACGATAGGCGCCAGGACATGTTCTTGATCGTTGGTCCAGAACCGGATCCGGTTGGCTGAGATCTCATCGACCTCCACCACCATATTTAAGTGCAGATCTTCGGCAACGATCTGGGCGTAGATCACATCCGGCTCATCTTCAATATGAACTATCCTGGATAGAGTCCCCAACGCCAGATCGGATAAGGGTATACCTCCATGAGAAATCCATTCTCCACGCCTGGTTGGAATTGGATCTCCATGCGGATCATGAGTGGGATGCCCCAAGCTGGCAGATAAACGATCCATTTCTTCTTCAGAGAGTTTGTGTTCCAATCTTTCTGCCTGCTGATGCCAATCTCCTTCATCATAGCCAGTAGTATCAGCCAGATAGCGTTCCCATAATCGGTGAGCTCGGACGATCTGGGTAGCGGTTCTTTTGCCTGCGTCCGTTAAACTGAAACTGTTTTCACTTAACTCCAACAAACCTCTTGCCTGGGTTAAAGCCAGTATTTCTGAGGCTTGTGCCAGACTGGTAGAGAGCGCTCCTGCCAGGCTTTCTACGGTAGCGGTCTTATGATTGCGCTCACATTTGAAGATATATTTCAAAGTATCCTCTATCAAGACCTTCTCAGTTAATTCCTGTCTTTTCTGGAGCTTCCAGAACAACCCAGACTGGGGCCAGAAGGCAAAACCGGCCACCAACAACACACCAATACCAATTAATAAAGCGATCAGGGGGTCAATCATTATTACTCCTTATCCACTGCCGAATCCAGGACTTCAACCCGGATCTGGACTGTAACACTGGTACCCAGAACAACAACATCATTCTCTCCCTTTATACGAATATGGAGATTGTCATCATATGGTGAATAATCGATCACTTCAAATGAAGTTCCCGGGACCAAGCCCCGAGACTCTAAATAACGCAGCAAACCCGGATCATCATCATTAACTGAATGAACCACACCGGACTGACCGGGGCGCAGATCCCGCAAATAACTGGTATCAAGATCAGGCATCACCAGACTCCGGGATGGGATTGGCTTACCGTGTAATCCCCACTGGGGATCCCCCAGGACAACTGCCACTCGCTCTTCGAATTCCTCAGAGATTACATGTTCCAGCCTATCTGCTTCGGTGTGGACCTCGTCCCAGGAATACCCCAGGACCTTATGTAAAAATAATTCCAGTAAGCGGTGGTGTCGGATGGTTTCCAGGGCTGCTTTTTGTCCATCATCAGTTAGGGCCACACCCTGGTGTTTCACGTAATCCAGCAGGGGTGGATTTTCACACGCCAAACGCTGGAACATATCTGTTACTGATGCCGGACTCACATTCAGTATTTCGGCAATTTGCCCAGTACCCACCCGTTGATTATCAGCAGACAGGTCATAAATAACCTTTAAGTAATCCTGTACCGTATCTGACAACTGCCTGTTCATTGCGACTCCATTTTTGTTATACTAAATTATATTTTAGACTAATCTAATATTTTGTCAAGGGTAAATTTCCCCTTACTTTGGATAAAATATCTAGATTCAGGGACTAAAATAAGGTTTTTTAATACATAAATTGAATTTATTTATATAATAATCAATATATTCAATATTAGCATTGACTTATTTAAGTTTAATGCTACAATTCAAAACTATTAGCCGAAATATCAGGTAAAATTGGATAATTATGATAAATAAACTTAGATCCATCTATCAGGAATACCCGCGGACATTCTGGCTGATCATGCTGGGCATGTTTATCGATAATCTGGGGGGAGCGTTAATGTTCCCCTTCTTTGGACTGTACATCACCTATAAATACAACGTCGGCATGACCGAGGTCGGGGTGATGTTTTCTATCATGGCCATCAGCAGCCTGGTCGGCAGTCTGCTTGGCGGGGCCCTAACAGATAAATTCGGTCGAAAGGTTATGATCCTGTTTGGTCTGGTGATCAGCGCCGCCAGTACCTTGCTGCTGGCTTTTGCTCCATCATTGGATTTTATATATCTGGCCGGATTGATCGTTGGTTTATTCGGCAACATGGCTGGTCCTGCTCACCAGGCCATGATCACAGATATTCTGCCAGAAGATAAACGTATTGATGGTTTTGGTATCCTGCGTGTGATCGCCAACCTGGCTGTGGCTATTGGCCCAGCCATTGGTGGATTCGTGGCAGCCCGCTCCTATACCATGCTCTTCATCATAGATGTGATCCTCAGCAGCATCACAGCTATCATCATTCTTGCTTTTGTTCCAGAAACTAAACCCGAAACAGCGCTCCAGGCGGACGGCCAACCCCAGCGGGAACAAAGTCTGGCAGAAACTCTGGGAGGATATTTTAAAGTTGCCAAAGACAGGGTCTTCATGGTTTACATCCTTGCCTCGATCTTTATGGTGCTGGCATATATGCAGATGAACATCACTCTTCCCGTATTCTTACGGGATGTACACGGATTGCCCGAATCGGGATACGGCCTGCTGCTGAGCATGAACGCCAGCATGGTGGTCTTATTCCAATTCTGGATTTCCCGCCGCATCAAGAAATTTGCTCCCATGAAGATCATGGCCTGGGGCATGGTCATCTATGCAGTCGGTTTCTCCATGTACGGTTATGTGTCCGCTTTCTGGCTTTTTATCGTCGCCATGATCATTATCACCATTGCTGAAATGCTGGTCTCTCCCACCGGGCAGGCTGTTGTCGCCAAACTTTCCCCTGAGGATATGCGCGGTAGGTATATGGCAGTTTTTGGATTTAGCTGGACCATACCTAACGCCATTGGTCCCCTCCTGGCTGGAGTAGTGATGGATAACTATAATCCCAACTGGGTCTGGTATGGTGCCGGTATTTTCATGTTGGTATCATCAGCCATTTTTGCCGGTTTACAGGCCAGATCCAGCAGCCGCTTTGAGATTGCTGACGATGCTGCTGACCTAATCGCCCTGGAATCGGTCGCTCCCTGAACCGTTGACCAGCCCATACCTTTATGGCATAATCACCCCATCATATTAATTACAGGCGATGATGAAAACGAGTAGGGCTGGGAACATCTGCCAGCGAACCTGGAACTGGTGGAAGCCGGGTCAGAAAAACCAGCTTGAATATCCTTTCGGAGCCGTGAACTGAACGCCACAGGTTATTAAGGGATCCGGATTCACCCCCGTTACCAGGGTGCGAGGTTGAACAACAAGCCTATTTTGATCAATTGTGAGCCCTCGTTGAGAGCCCGCTTTCCAGCGGGAATCCGGGTGGTACCGCGTGAGTTTTACACTCTCGTCCCGACAGGGATGAGAGTGTTTTTATTCTGGAGGAAGAATGGCTATCACAAAAGCGCCAAACGAAGTTAATTTTATAAAACAGGAACACCAAACCCTCAAGTTCTGGGAAGAAATTAATGCCTTTCAGACCCAACGCGATCTGCACAAAGGCCAGCCTCCCTGGTCCTTTATCGATGGCCCCATCACTGCCAACAATCCCATGGGCGTGCATCACGGTTGGGGGCGGACCTATAAAGATCTATTCAATCGATTCTGGACCATGAAGGGACGTGAACTTCGTTACCAGAACGGTTTCGACTGCCAGGGATTATGGGTTGAGGTGGAAGTCGAAAAAGAGAAGGGGTTTGAATCTAAAAAAGATATTGAAAGCTACGGCCTGGCCAAGTTCGTCCGGGAATGCAAAGCCCGGGTATTGCAGTATGCTGCCGTTCAGACCGAGCAGTCCATCCGCCTTGGTTACTGGATGGATTGGAACAAACCAGAAACTCTGCGCGATCTGGCGGGTAAACTGATTGACGATCCCCTGCAGGAAATCACAGTGTCTGGATCGAAGGGGCCCGTAACCGATACCGTGGAACAGATCGTTGGCCGTTTGGGTTTGCAGGAGCTGGGCGGTTCTTACTTTACTTTCTCCAACGAAAACAATTTCATGATCTGGAAATTCCTCCAGAAATGCTGGCAGAATGATTGGCTCTACCGGGGCGCAGACGTGATGCCCTGGTGTCCCCGCTGCGCCACTGCTATCAGCCAGCATGAAATCGTGACCGACGGGTACGCCGAGCTTACTCACCGTTCAGTCACATTGCGCTTCCCTTTGCGGGAACGCCCCGGGGAATCCCTCCTGATCTGGACAACAACACCCTGGACCCTGACCAGCAACGTGGCCGCTGCAGTTGGACCAGAATTAACTTACCTCAAGGTTCAGATCTTACTCCCGGCGCCCAATCAAGGCCAGGAACATATCGTCTACCTGTCCAAAGGTACTATGGGAATGTTAAGGGGAGAATATAAGGTGCTGGGAGAGATCAAAGGCGCAGAGATGGAAGGATGGACTTTTGACGGTCCATTTGACGATCTGCCAGCAGCTCAAACAAAAGGCGGAGTGACAGATATAAAGACACTTCAAGAGAGTATCACCCAAAGCGCCGTGGAAGCCCACCAGGTCATTCTATGGGATGAGGTCGGTGAAGAAGAAGGCACCGGCATTGTGCATATAGCTCCCGGCTGCGGGGCGGAGGACTTTCAGCTTTCCTTTGAAACTCCCCTTCCCAGACTTGCCCCCCTCACCGAAGAGGGATACTTCATTGAAAGTTTTGATTGGCTGACCGGTAAACATGTGTCCGATGTCGCTGACGATATCTTCGCAGATCTGGAAAAGAAAGGGGTTTTATATCATGTAGAGCCCTATACCCACCGCTACCCCACCTGCTGGCGCTGCAAGACCGAACTGGTCTTCCGTCTGGTGGACGAATGGTTCATCAGCATGGGCGAGAGTTACGATAAACCCCGGGAAGAGCTAACCCAGGTCGAAAAAGAGGCCAGCCTGCGCTATCAGATCATGGATGTGGTGGACCAGATCCGCTGGATCCCTGATTTTGGCTATGCCCGGGAACTGGATTGGCTTAAAAACATGCATGATTGGATGATCTCCAAAAAACGCTACTGGGGCCTGGCCCTGCCAATCTGGGTCTGTGAGGATTGTGATCATTTCCACGTTATCGGTGATGATGATGAACTGGAAGAACGGGCCATAGAAGGATACGAGGCACTAAAAGGTCATACACCTCACCGGCCCTATATCGATGAGGTTGTCATCGCCTGTGATCAATGCGGGGGTAGGATGACCCGTGTTCCCGATGTGGGAAATCCCTGGCTTGATGCTGGCATCGTTCCTTTCTCCACCCTGAGCTACCGGTTTGATCCCGAGTTCTGGGAAAAATGGTATCCCGCCCACTGGATCAGCGAATCCTTCCCTGGGCAGTTCCGGAACTGGTTCTATAGTCTCTTAGCCATGGGAACAGTATTGGATGGTTCACCGCCATTCCTGGAGAACTTCAGCTACGCCAGTCTGCAGGCGGAAGACGGCCGGGAAATGCATAAATCCTGGGGTAACTCGATCGAGTTTAACGAAGCTGCAGACAAAATGGGTGTGGATGTCATGCGCTGGTTGTATTGCGCTCACAAACCTGAAAATAATCTGCTCTTTGGCTACCATCGGGCCGAGGAAACACGACGCCGATTTATCATCCCCTTCTGGAACGTATATTCCTTCTTTACAACCTATGCTGAAATCGACGGTTGGGCTCCGGACGGAAAGGATTTTGACAAGGATACCCCGGAAGGGCCCACACCAATATCCGGGAACCCATTGGATCGCTGGATCCTGGGACGTTTGAACCAGACGGTTGAACAAGTCAACAAGGAATTTGAGAACTCCAACGCCTACAATGCTACCCTGCTTTTTGAATCCATGCTGGATGACCTGAGCAACTGGTATGTCCGCCGCTCCCGGAGACGCTATTGGAAAACTGAAACCGATCAGGACAAGAGTACTGCTTATGCCACTCTCTGGCATGTGCTGGTCAAAATGAGTCGCACCCTAGCCCCGGTGATTCCTTTCCTGACGGAAGATATCTATCAGAATCTGGTCCGGTCTGTTTACCCGGAAGCCCGGGAAAGCATTCACCACACTCTCTGGCCCGAAGCAGATACCAAAGCCATCGACCTGAAGCTGATCGAACAGATGAAACTGGCTCGTGAAACCGCCAGCCAGGGCCTGAGCGCCCGCAGCAATGCCGGCATCAAGGTCAGGCAGCCGCTCTCCCAGGTGCTGGTCCATGTCAAGGAAGGTCGGGCAGAACTGGATGATGAATTAATCGAAATCGTCCGGGACGAGCTGAATGTTAAGGACCTGGTTTTTGTCCAGGAGGCTGAATCCCTTTTGGGCTACAAAATTCTTCCCAATAACAAGATCCTGGGGCCAAAATATGGGGCTGATTTCCCCAAAGTATCCGCTGCGCTTGCCAAGCTGGATCCCAATCAAGTCGCTGCCCTGGCCAACGAAGGCGGCCCCATACCACTCAAGGTCGGGGACGAAGAGATCTCGCTGGAAGCTGATGAGGTGCTGGTTCAAACCGTAGCCGCGGAAGGCCTGGCCACCGTAGACAGCAAACTTCTGACTGTGGCTATCGAAACCGAGATCACCGACGCACTCCGGGAAGAAGGTCTGGCCCGGGAAATGGTCCGGCGTATCCAGGATTTCCGCAAACAGGCTGATTTTGATATCGCCGACCGGATCAACCTGGTGTACCAGGCAACCCCAGCCCTGCAGAGTGCTGTCACCACCCACCGTGATTACATCATGGAAGAGACTCTCACGCTTGAGATGAAAGAAGGAGACCCCGCCAAAAGCACCTTCAGCGGGACTGCCCAGTTCGAGGGAGAAGAAGCCACTCTTGGATTGGAAGTTGCTAAATAATAACAACACTTAAGGATGCGTGTTCCTTGAAGGAACCCGCATCCTGTTTTTAAGTTATAATATCTCCATGACCCTGAAAAGTATCTCCGCTCAGGACCTGTATTATTACCGAGATTAGAAGCGCTGACCCGGACCGCCAGATCAGTGCTTCTCAACACGCCCTCCCAATCGGGGGCGTGTTATTATGTAAACACCAGTCAAGATTTGGGAGAAGCAGATGACTAAGAGAGAGATGTCCATAGATGAACAAGTGGCTTACCTGATGCAGGGAGCCGATTACGGCGATGAGCAGATGAAACAGGCTATGGCGGGCGAACTCAAAGAACGCCTGCTGGAAGCGCAAAAAGAAAAACGCCCCCTGAAAGTCTACTGCGGCTATGATCCTACCGCGCCCGATCTGCATCTGGGCCACACTGTTACCATGCGCAAATTGAGCCAATTCCAGGAGCTGGGCCACGAAGTGACCTTCCTGATCGGTGATTTCACAACTCTCGTTGGAGACCCATCTGATAAGGATAAATTACGACCGAGATTGAGCCCAGAAAAGGTGTCTAAAAATGCCAACACCTATGCGGAACAAGCTTTTAAGATCCTCGATCGCGACAAAACCATCATCAAACATAACGCCGAGTGGCTTTCCAAGCTGACATTTGAAGATGTGATCCGCATCAGCGCCAACTTCACCGTCCAGCAGTTCCTTACTCGTGAAAATTTTTCCAAAAGGTACAACAATAATGATCCCATTTACCTGCACGAATTCTTTTATGCCTGGATGCAAGGATATGACGCCTACATGCTGGATGCAGATGTCCAGGTGGGTGGAACCGACCAGCTCTTTAACATTGTTACCGCTGCCAGGAAACTGATGTCTGCCCTTGGCAAAAAACCCAATATCGGCATCACCATGTCAATCTTGCCAGGCACAGATGGCGAAATCCGGATGAGCAAATCCCTGGGTAACGACATCCCCATTGCCGGCGATCCAAAAGATATGTACGGAAAAATGATGAGCATCCCCGATAAGGCCATGGGCATCTTCTGCCGTCTAGTCACTCGTTGGACGCCGGACGAGATTGAAAATTTTGAAGCAGAGTTCAGCAGCGGGAAGATCCATCCCAAAGATGCAAAGATGAAGCTGGCCCGGGAAATAGTCACCATTTATCACGGACAGGGAGAAGCAAAAAAAGCGGAGGATGAGTTCGTACGGGTATTCCAGGAACAAGGCCAGCCAGAAGAGATGGATGAATTCAAGCTAAAAAAAGGCCAGTCAGTTCTTGACGTCCTCGAAGGGGCCAACCTGGTTGAAAGCCGCAGCCAGGCCAGGCGCATGATCCAGCAAGGCGCGGTGCGGCTGGATGACCAGAAGCTGGATGACCCTCACGCCGAATTCCCCGGCATGGGAGTTTTGCAGGTAGGAAAAAGGCATTTTATCAGGATTATCTAAATTACAGCCAAATTTATGATGGCTTCCAAATCTTTTCAGATGCTCGCCCTGGGTGACTCTTATACTATTGCCAGCGGTCTCCCTCTGGAAGACAGCTGGCCTTATCAATTGGCTAGCCAGCTCCGACAGAAGGACATTAAGATCAAAGACCCCGTAATAATCGCCCAGCCCGGATGGACCAGCCTGAACTTGATCGAAGCTCTCAATGCTAACCCCCCCCATGGTTCATTTGACCTTGTCAGTCTTCAGATCGGAGTCAATGATCAGTACGAGAGAATTGTCCCGTCAGTCTATGCGGAAAATTTCAGGGATCTGCTAAACCAAAGCATCAGATTCGCTCGAAAAGGTGCGGAGGGTGTCCTGGTTCTGTCTATCCCGGACTGGAGTGTTACCCCACATGCAGAGGAATTTGACCGCAGTCAGGTGCAGGAAGAGCTTAATCAATATAACGCTATTAACCTGGCAGCTGCCCGCTCCCGGGGAGTGAAATATATTGATCTCACCTCCAGCTCACGGTTCGCCGGACAGCACCCCGAGTTGTTAGCGGATGACGGCCTGCACCCCACCTGGGAAATGTACTGGAACTGGATCGGTCTCATTCAACCTGCTGCTCTAGCTATATTTCGTCCTGTTAAGGGGAACTCCAATCGAAACCTCTCCGGCAAATAAACGCTGTATATATTACGGAGTATAATCTGATTGTTTAGAACTGATTTTTCTTGTCAAGATAAAGGTATACCATTATGTCTTTTCGTTTTGCTTTCCTTGTATTAGAAGAACATCCTTATGGACGGGAGATGCTGCGGATCCTGCTGGAAAAAGATCTTGTACCCAGCGTTATTATCCAGGAAGTGTCAGATATAGGTGATGAAGAGCGCGAAAAATTCCTGACCCGGATGGCAGGTCAGCCAGTGCCTCCCCGTCTAACGCAGCTGGTCTCTGGCAGGAAGATCCCAGTATATTGTGTATCAAATCATAATGACGATACCTGCCGAGATTTACTCACAGCCGATAAACCTGACATCCTTGTCTTGGGTGGAACGCGCATCATCAAACCAAAAATCCTTGAAATTCCCGGGAAATCCACGGTCAATTCACATCCGGGTTTGCTTCCCTGGTTACGCGGTTCAGCATCGGTAGGATGGGCTTTATATAAAGATATGCCACAAGGCGCTACCGCTCACTTTGTAGCCCCGGGAATCGATGTCGGTGACATTATTGTGTCAAGGGAACTTCCTGTCTACCACCATGATACTTATGAAAGTATTAATGCTCGCATTGCCATTCTGTCAGGTGAATTAATGGCTGAAGCAGTAACCTTTATAAAAAATGGAAGTGCTCCCCACATACCTCAAGACCCGAATATTGGTGAGACCTTCAAAGTCATTCCAGAAGATTTATTACAGGAAGGAATACAGCGGCTGGAACAAGGTCGATATTCACATTTCGCAGATTGAAGAAACCCGGCTATCCCTCCAAGCTTCCTGAAGGCTGATCAGGATTTCACACTGCTTGCTGTGTAATGGTTTTACTAACAATCCACCGCAAATTGGTAACCACAATAATTTTTACAAGAGGGTATCATCCATGAAAAAAAATACTGAAGAAAACTATGCCTCCCAGCTTGATAACCAGGATCCACTGGCAAGTTTCCGGGAACGATTTATTATTGCTGATCCCGACCTGATCTACCTGGACGGCAATTCCCTGGGAAGGTTGCCAAAAGCTACGATTCCCCATCTCCAGGATCTCGTGGAAGAACAATGGGGAAAAGGGCTGATAGAAGGCTGGAATAATGGCTGGTTTGAAATGCCAACCCGGCTGGGATCCAGGATCGCCCACTTGATCGGTGCCCGGGATGACGAAGTGGTGGTTTGTGATACAACCTCGGTTAACCTCTTTAAACTGACGGCTGCCGCTCTGAGGTATAAGGTTGGAAAGAAGGTCCTGGTCAGTGATGAGTTCAACTTCCCCACGGACCTATATATTTTCCAGGGCGTGATCGACTTCCTGAATGCGGGGCATCAACTGGACCTGATCCACTCAGAGGATTCTATTTCCATTTCTGATGAAAACATCAAAAGATCCATCACTGATAATACTGCATTGGTCGCTCTCACCCAGGTCGCATTTAAAAGTGCCTTCATGTACAACATCCAGCAGGTCACCGAACTGGCTCATCAAAAAGGAGCCCTGACAATGTGGGATCTCAGCCACTCTGTTGGCGCAGTTCCTCTTGAGTTGAACAAATGGGATGTGGATCTGGCCGTTGGCTGTACCTATAAATATCTTAATGGTGGTCCCGGATCTCCAGCTTTTTTGTATGTCCGGAAAGACTTACAAAATGAACTATTACCACCCATCTGGGGCTGGTTTGCCGACCAGGCTCCCTTTGCCTTTAACTTGGACTTCTCTCCAGCTGATGGTATCTCGCGCTACCAGATCAGCACACCGCATATTCTCTCAATGGCCGGCATTGAACCTGCCCTGGAAATCCTGCTCGAGGCAGGTATCGACCAGCTTCGGGAAAAGAGCATTGCACAAACCGACTATTTGATCTACCTGGCACAGCAATTATTAATTCCGTTGGGATTTGAAGTGGGATCTCCCTTAGACGCTTCCACACGAGGTTCCCATGTTTCACTTAGGCACCCGGAAGCATACCGGATCTGCCGGGCGTTAATTGATCCCCAACCGGGTGATACTCACCTGAAGATCATCCCTGATTTCCGTGCTCCCAATAACATCCGCCTGGGTATTGCACCCCTGTATACCAGTTTCAGGGATATTCAGCGAGCCCTTATACGCCTAAAAACCATCGTTGATGAAGGGATTTATCAGAATTACTCCAAGAAACAACTGAAAGTTACCTGATGAAATACTAGGCGGACACAGTTTCGCTGACCAGTTCTCTGGCTTTCTTTTCATTGACTCCAAGCAGCAAAACCGTACCCACAATCAGGAACAGGATCACCGGCAGGATCGCCACTCGCTGTCCCAGCTGTTCTGCAAGGGGCGCTCCACCTTCCAGCAGCCTAAACCACAGGAATGAAGCCCCCTCGCCCTGAGCTTCAAAGAAGATAGCTGCTTCTGCGGCAACAAAACCATAGATCGTGGGACCAATGAAAGAAGAGGTCCTGCCAGCAACTGCAAAAAACCCATAGAACTCTGCACTGCGACCGGGAGGCGCCAAGGCGCCAACCATAGCCCGGCTGACCGCCTGGACCGAAGATAAGGCCAGGCCGGCGACTCCCCCTATAACATAAAATCCAGCCGCTGATTCAACAACAAATAACCCCACAACAGATCCTATCATCATCACCAAGAATATGATCAGGGCTATCTTTCCGCTTCTCTTGTCCGCGATCCATCCCGAGATATAAGCCCCGATCACGCTGGTGAACTGGATCAAGATCATAAACAGAATGATTTGCTGTTGATCAAGCCCGAACATCACTGCCCCGAATATGGCAGCAAAATTGATTGCCATCAGAATCCCATCGTTATAAATCAGGAAGGCAATGATATACTTCACAAATTCCCTGTGCTCTCTAACACTCTGGAAGGATTTTCGAAGCCGCTGGGATGCAACTGAAAATATATTCTCTCCTGTTAACAATTTTCTGTTCTCCCCTTTTTCTCGGAACCAAATGAATAATGGTGCAGCAAAGACAGCAAAATAAACTGCTGTTATGACCAGGGAAAAGCGAACGATCCAGGTGCCCTCGTATACCGTCACCAGGGCCAGGACAAGCAGCAAACAGACAATACCGCCAATTAATCCAATCGCCCAGCCATTGCCTGATACCCGTCCGATTTCATCTTGTTCGGCTACTTCCGGCAGCAGGGAGTTATAAAATACTTGACCGCCCCTGTAACCAATTTCTGCCAGGATGAAAAGAACCATCCCAAGCAGGACATCTCCCTTCTGCACAAAATACAACGAGGCTGTAGATGCCACAGACAAGATCGTAAAGTATGTCAATAAACGTTTCTTTTGACCGGTGTGATCTGCAATCACACCCAGAACAGGTGAAATCAATGCTACTACCAGCATAGCGATGCCTACAGAGATACCCCACAACCGCGAGCCTTCCGCGCCGCCAACCACGTGCCCCTTGAAATAAGCCGCATAGATCGCCAGGATCACAACCGCCGCATAAGCTGAATTTCCCACATCATACAGGTACCAAAGCCAGCGTTTGCGGGATGTAGACAGTTCTTGATCAGATGAAAGAAACATCGAATCTCCTAGAAAATTGACAATAACCGTATATTTTGAATCAACCCGCCTGGTCCTATGCGGATACGGCACTATTATCTTATTATCAGAAGGTATGGAAAAACAGGGGCGAAGTCCCTTAGGGGGAGCTCGTCCCTATACAGATAAAAAGGGGCGACTGGCTGAGTCGCCCTCTCAAATATCTAATGAACCTAATCGAGATTGATTTTCTGATTGGTTATTAATCGTGTGATCGATTTTCGTTATTGATAACTGGCAGTCTCGTTTTCGAAAATCATTTTCCTGCGCCTGTATGCCCAGCACATATAAGAGATCGATACAAAATAACTAGCCGGGAGACGGTGCAAGTTCTTGATTTTTGTCCCCAGCACAGTGGTTTTGCCATGAAAACCCATAGGGCCGATATCCAGTTGGTTCGCCTGATCTGTAATGCGTTCTTCCATCTCAGCTAGAGCAAGATCCGGATTTATATCATCCAGCTGCCTCTTTAACACTTCCTTTGAGGCAATATAAGATGAACCACGGTCACCGCCGATGGCAATTCCCAGAATCCCGGGAGAGCAACCTTTCCCTTGGGCTTTGACCACAGCGTCCAGGGAGACTTTCCGCACACCATCCAGATCCCTGCCAGCAGAGAGGGAAGAATCCGGCAGTTTATATTGTGTGCTGACGTTTTCACAACCCCCGCCTTTCAGGATCAGATCGATCACTAACCGATCATCTTCTGTTTCCTCAAAATGGATCGAGGGGTAGTGTTCATCACCGCTGTTATCACCGGTATTTTTACCGGTCAGGGTATTAACAGAATTAGGCCTTAGGTATGACTTCTTTGTGGCCTGGATCACTGCCTCCTGGATCTGCCGGGTTAATTTCCTGGTACTCCAACCTTCCGGATAATTCACAAAGAACAGGGGAGTTCCCGTGTCCTGGCAGATAGGAGTAGAATTTTCCCGAGCCATTTTTACATTTTCCAAAATTGTATTCAAGGCTCCCCGGGCAGCGGAACCTTCATCTTCTTGGTCTCGAGACCTTTGGAGGGTTTTTTCAACATCCGGTGGTAAATCCGTAGCTGTCAAACGTACCAATTCAAGGATCTGTTCAGTTAAATCAGGCTGCATAACACCCTCCTACCCATGATTGTGATACACAATATTGTATTATAGATTATGGCATTGTATCGACCAAGTACAGTATGAGAAATAATCCCTCAAAGATATCATAAGTCATATCCTCTTTTCTGAGGGCCATACGCTTGAATAATGAAACTATGCTATACTAATTCTGAGTTATGAAAATACAAGAAAACAGGGAAAAATGGATTGAATCGCTGTATAAATTACGGCTCCAGAACCTCGCCGCAACCTTCTTGGAAGCTCTGGGTCCATTGAATCTGCTTGGCGCCCAGCTGGTCTATCTCAGCCAACCAATTTTGTCCACTTTCATCTCTAAAGACCAATCTCAGGATTTTGCCAAGATTTTAGAAGACCCATCCGAAACGGATTTATTTATTGAGGCGCTCAGAAATTACGAACCAACAACCTAGCTGGAGGAAATATCTGTGTCTGCTACTGGCTTCACGGGAATAGTGGTTGTTGTACTTTTTGTCGGTTTGATGGCCTTTTTTTCGTTCATTAATAAGGACCAGAAAACCAAGAATATCCGCCCAATTCCCGCCTATGACAAAATCAACCAGGAAATCAACGTTGCGGTTGAGGATGGTACTCAACTGCATATTTCTCTGGGCAGAGGGGGTATTACCGGTCCCGAATCCGCTGCTGCTCTGGCTGGATTGGGAATTTTAAAACAGGTCATAGAAAAATCCTCTATCTGCGATCATCCCCCGGTTGCCTCAACCGGCAACCCGGTTATCTCAATTCTGGCACAAGATACGATCAAAGGTAGCTCAAAAGCAATCAGTATTTCCGATAATATCAAAAACCCATCGGGAGAGCTGATCGGCATCACGCCTTTTTCTTACGCCGTTGGCACCTTGAGCATAATCCGTAATGATAATGTCTCCGCCAATATCCACACCGGATGGTTCGGTAATGAAGTTACCTGGATCACAACTGCTGGTGAGAGGCAAAGCAGTTCCACTATAGCCGGCACTTCCCAGCTCCCTGCCCAGGCTATCATCTATGCCAGCGCTTCAGATCCCCTGATCGGTGAAGAGTTATTTGCAGGTGGAGCCTATCTGGGCGCAGGGGGGATGCACCAAGCAAGCATATCAGCCCAGGATGTTGTCCGTTGGCTCATCATTTTTATTATATTGGCAAGCGTTTTAATGAATATCCTGGGAATGAATACTTTCATTGAAAAGATCTTGGCAGGTTCAATGTGAAGATTAATCTTAAATCTCCCGTCTCTTCTGCAGTTGCCATCGGAATCGGTATTATTGTCCTGGCTGGATATTTCATTCCCTCTATTAAGGATATCCGTTTTATCCTTCTAAGGACCGGACTGGTACTGTCAGCGGTTGCACTTCTGGTCGGCATTATCAATCTGCTTACTGTCCACTTCAAAAAGTTGGGGGCGGATAGCGAAAATTCCGGTTACAGCCTGATTCTAGTAATTGCGCTGCTGGTCACCCTGATTATCGGTATTATTGACATGTTCCAGACCTACCTGGTCGGTAAACCTAATTTTCAGATAATCAGCTGGATCTTCACCTATATCCAACTGCCAATTGAAACAAGTCTGCTTGCAGTAACGGCTGTCAGCCTTATTTATGCAGCTACCAGCATCCTGCGCAAGCGGATGGACCTGTTCTCTATCGTATTCTTTTTTGTTGTTCTATTGGTCCTGCTGGGTTCATTTTCGATTCCCCCGGCAACGCTTCCCTTCCTTCACGTGATTCGCGATTGGATCTTGCGTGTCCCGGCCCTGGGAGGAGCCCGCGGGCTGCTGCTGGGAATAGCTCTGGGTACAATAACAACGGGTATCCGAATCCTGATGGGAACCGATCGACCCTACGGTGAATAATCATGACTGAGATCCAGTGCCCAACCTGCGGAAAATCCAATACAGATGATCATAATTTTTGTGATCATTGTGGTGCTCCCCTGTTCAGCTTGGATCCCATTCCACCAGATAGTCCCTCTCCGCGAGATGATTTTTTTGATAACAACCAAGACAGAAAGCCAGTCCAAACCCCGCAACCTCTGGATGAAGCCTCGCGTCTCGATAGTTTATTATCTCCTGAAGAGCCACTGGAAGAAGTTCCCAAAGAGACTCCCCATCCTGTAGAACCAGTGGATGATTTCTCCAGGCTAGATGATCTGATCCCGGCCCCGGAGCCTTTGGATAGAGATCCGGTTGAAAAGAGACCACAGCCTCAAGAAGAATCAGATGCTTCCTCCCGGTTGGATGATTTCTTCGCTGCTGATGAGCTATTTACAGGTTCCGACGAAGAAAAAGACCAGGCGAAGATACCTGCCTTCGACCCTTTCCTGGATCCCTCCGCGAGAGACGATCTGTTAGGGGAGGAAGGTCCAGTCGACAAATCCGGAGAAGAATGGAATTATTTTACCGAACCACCCGCCGAAGAAAGCTTAACAGAGAGAAGTCCCTCCATTGAAGAACCTGCCAATAATCTGGATTTTCTAAACGCGCTTTCAGATAACAGCATCACCGAAAAGGAAGATTCTGCCCAGGAAACAGGCGGGGAGTGGGATTTCCTAACTTCTTCCTCTGCCGAAGAAGTACCATCCGGGCAAACAGAAGCCGCAAAGGGTCCTGCCGATGAAGGGAAATATCTTTCTACACCATCCACTGGAGAAGAACCATCCAAAGAAGAACCTCCAAAGAGTCCAGGTGATGAGTGGGATTTCCTAACTTCACCTTCTGCTGAAGAAGTATCGTCCAAAGAACCAGAAGCAGCACAGGGTCCTGTTGATGAATGGGATTTTCTTTCTACACCATCTACTGGAGAAGGATCATCCGAAGAAGAACCTCCAAAGAGTCCGGGGGATGAGTGGGATTTCCTAACTTCACCCTCTACTGGAGATGAACAATCCAAGGAAGAAGAACCTGCTAAAAGTCCTGTTGATGAATGGGATTTCTTGATCACACCCAGTGCTGAAGAAGAATCCTTAAAGGTCGAACAACCTGACCAAGAACCAGCCGGGGATCTGGAATTTTTAGCATCCCTGGATGAAGATGACCCAAATGCCGGGACCGAACTACCCGCCGCTGAAACAGCAGGGGAATTGAGTTTCTTAACGCCAGATCCAGAAAGTGAGCCGAGTCCCATTGGTTTTCGCCCTGATCTTTATGATGAGGACGAGGATCCTATCCCGGATTTTGGTTCTCCTGGTTTCAGTGAGGATTCTGGTTGGCTGGATATGCTCCAGGATCCAGCGGCCAGAGAATCGGCAGTTGAAGCTCCGGCAGAACCCACTAAACCCCAAACTGATTGGCTGGACAAGATAAAAAGGCTGAACAAAAGCAGCGATCTGGTGGAGGAGGACTCATCTTTCCCGGATTGGTTATCAGTGTCTGAAAAACCGGATACAGAAATACCAGAAAAAGTTAAGACTCCCGAACAACATTCTCCTGCTGATGATAGTACACCAGCCAGTGACTTACCTGCCTGGCTCCAAATTGATGATGATGATGAATCGCTGAATGCATTTTTAAAGAAAAAAGACCTCACCAATAAGGAATATAAACCAGCGATAGTAAGAGGTATCACCGATAAGCTCCCCCCTCAAGAAGAAGATGACGACGAGCCAGCTTCAGGTATGAGCGATTCCCAACAGATCAAATTCCCGTCCTGGGCGGAAGAAAAAAAGGCTGCCGAGAAGATCCCTGAAGATCTGGAGTTCTTAGCGGGAAATGGAGACAAGTCAACTCCAGTTATTGACCCATTCCAGAACGAGGAAGAGGATTTTATTGATGACCTCTTCAGTGACGAAATGCCTGACTGGCTGACCTCCGCATCAAGTGATTCTCCATTTGAAGATTTTGAAGAGGAATTATCCCAGGGTGAATTGCCAGGCTGGGTCGAAGCCATGCGGCCGGTCGTAGAATCTACCGATGCCACCGGTCTCTCCGAGGATGAGGATTATATAGAAAATTACGGACCGCTAGCAGGCATCCCAAGTGTGCTGCCAGCAGAAGCAGAAGTTGCCTTTGACCCCGAGAGAGCCGCTAAAAAGCCTCTTGATTTATTTGCCACCAAATCCCAACATGAATATGTCAATGTGCTGAAAAAGCTCATCAGTGATGAGAATAAAACAAAAACCATCCTAAAGCCTGCTCCAGTAGCAACCCAGAGGGTCCTGCGCTGGTTAATTTCTATTCTCATGCTGGTTACCACAGCAGGGACTGTCGTCTTTGGTGGGATCATTGATACAGAACCTCCCACACCAGGCCAGGTTCTGAATACAGGATACGGGGCTTTATACGATCAGATCGAAAGTTTTTACGATGGCCAGCCAGTCTTGATCGCGTTTGATTATCAACCTGCATCAGCGGGTGAACTGTATACCGCAGCAGCGGGTGTGGTCGACCACCTCATGAAACAAGGCACATATCTCTCCTTAATATCTACACAACCAACCGGGCCAGCCCTGGCAGAGCATTTCCTGACCACCACTCAGGAAAAACACAAATATATTCACACCCAACAATACATCAACCTGGGATATTTGCCAGGAGAATCAGCCGGCCTGTTAAGTTTCGTTATCGCCCCCAAGAAGATCATACCCCTGGCATTTGACGGCAGCAACGCCTGGGGATCTCCCCCACTCGTAGATGTCAACTCAATTAATGATTTTGCTATGATCCTGGTAATTACAGATGACCCAGATACAGCAAAGATCTGGATTGAGCAGGTGGGCACCATCCTGGAAGATACACCCCTGAATATGGTAGTCAGCGCTCAAGCTGAACCGTTGATCCAGCCCTATTTTCGCTCATCACCACAACTGCTGAAAGGTTATGTTTCCGGTATTATTGACAGTGTGAATTATGAACAGCTGCTGGACCGGCCAAATTTGGCCACAACGGCCTGGGTTCCGTTTAATATGGGCATTATCATCACAGTGTTAATCATATTTATCGGCGGATTGGCGAATGGTGTTATGTCCCTGTTTTCCCGCCACAGATCCAGGGCTGCAGGAGATGTTAAGTGAACATGACTAATATGATGGATTTTATTGGATTATCCCTGGGATTCTTGCTGACGATCCTGATCTTCAGTTACCTACTGGGAGATAATCCGTTTTTCCGGTTGGCGATACATATCTTTATTGGTGTTGCTGCCGGATATGTTGCCATCGTCACAGTCAATAATGTTCTGATCCCACGCCTGATCATCCCGCTCGTCCAGGGTTCAAGAGGAGAACGTTTATTATCCATCTTGCTTTTTATACCTAGCTTGTTTTTGTTTTTCAAAGTGACTCCTTGGCGCAAGCTAGGTAACTGGTCAGTTGCCATTCTGGTTGGAATTGGCGCCGCAGCAGCCATCGGCGGTGCAATCACTGGCACACTCTTCCCCCAGATCTTGGGTACAATCAACAGCGTAGATCCATCGGCCTATTCCATCACCACCAGCCGCTGGGACCATGCGATCAATGGAATCATCATTGTTCTAGGAACAGTGACAACTCTGATCTATTTCCATTTTGGAACCCAGGATACTCCCGGACAATCCGATAAGAGGCTGCCAGTTATCGAACATATCAGCAAAATCGGGAGAGTCTTCCTGGCAATTACATTTGGTGCTTTATATGCCGGTGTTTTCCTGTCCGCCCTGGCTGCCCTGGTAGAGAGGCTGTCCTCATTTTGGGTTTACCTGAATACTATTGGTTTTCAATTATTCTCTTCATTTTAGGTGTCATGGATAAAACAACAATTGCATCAAAATCAGTTATAACGGTTGATATCGGAAGTACTGTTACCCGATCGTTGTTTTTCGATGTAGTAAACGGCAAATACCGTTTTATAGCTGTTGGGACTGCGCCAACAACAGCCGGGGTTCCCCATTTTGATGTCACCGAGGGAATATGGCGATCATTGGAGGAACTTCAATTTATTACCGGCAGGCATTTGGTAAGCGAAAAAGATGGCGTGATCATACCCAGCACGCCGGATAACCAGGGTGCTGATATCATGGTTGCGACCATGTCGGTCGGAAAACCGATTTCTGTTGTCACAGTAGGTCTTCTGGACACCGTCTCCCTGCAGAATGCCCGTCATTTAGCCCAGACCACTTATGCAAATATCATTGCCGAAATATCACTAAATGATCGCCGGACATCATCTGACCGAATTAACCTACTGATCCGAAAACGGCCCGATTTGATCATAATTACTGGAGGTACCAATAATGGTGCCTCACATTCGCTTCTCAGTATCCTTGAGAGCATCGGCTTATCCAGCTATATGATGGCTGAAAACCAGCGGCCCCATATCCTATTCACTGGTAATGAACAACTTCAAGACGAAGTCAAATCCGGACTAGAAAAGATCAGTAAACTGAGAATTGCACCCAATATTCAACCAGTGCTGGGGATAGAGAATATTCATCCCGCTCAGAAAGAAATCAATGAGGTATTTAAAGAAATCCGAGCGAAACAAATCGGAGGGATCAGTGAAGTTATCTCATGGACTGAGGGATCATTCACCTCAACAGCATCTTCTTTTGGTCGGGTGATCCGATTCCTGAGCGAAAAATATGAACCTGAAAAAGGTGTTTTGGGAATTGATATTGGTTCCGATGCTACTATTCTGGCCGCCTCATTTAACGGGGAAGAAACGCTGCGTGTATTTCCCAATTTGGGAGTTGGCTCCGGTTCAGCCGGTGTGCTCGAAAAGAATTCCCTGGAATTGATCAAACGCTGGATGCCAATTGAGCTGCCTGACCAGGAGATTCAGGATTACATCTATAATAAATCAATTTATCCCAGTTCACTTCCCCTTGATATTGAGCACCTTGAGATCGAGCTTGCGGTCGCCAAACAAGCTATAAGATATGCAACAGAACAAACCATCCCTGGCCTCCAAAAACAACTCGGCGCAGGGGGCACCTTGCTGCCTTATATGGAACCTATCATTGGATCAGGGAGAATCCTGACACTGGCGCCTAAACGCTATCAACCGCTATCTGTTTTACTTGACGGCTTGCAGCCAACCGGTGTAACCACCCTGGCTCTGGATCAAAACGGCTTGTTATCTGGATTGGGAGCTGTGGCCGAGAGCAACCCCTTGTTAACCGTTCAGGTGATAGAATCCAGCACTTTTCTGAATCTGGGCACGATTATTGCACCTTTAGGGGTTGCGAGACCCGGAACGATGGTTCTTAGGGTTCAGATCAACCGTGAAGATGGAAGGTCATTTACTCGTGACATAAAGTATGGATCCCTGTCTGTTTTACCAGTGGATCTTGGTGAAAAAGTATCCTTGCACCTCCGACCCCTCAATCGTTTTGATGTTGGTATGGGAGGTCCGGGAAAATCTGGAAAAGTGAATGCAGTTGGCGGAGTTTTTGGCATAATCATTGATGCTCGGGGACGTCCGCTCCAATTTTCACCAGACCAGGAGAAAAACAGGAAAAGGAACGAAGCCTGGAGAAAAACGTTCTCTAAATATGAATGATTTACAGGTATAAAACCTGATATAAAAAATGATCAGTAAAGTAAAGCATATCCACGCATTCACGAGCATAAAACGGGAACGGGCTCTACCTGTCGCCGGTCATGTCCTTGTCCGACGGATGCAAAAAGTATCCCCCTCAGATGTGATTGTGGTCGCCCCACTAGTGCCCCAGTTCATTCTCCTGGATATTGCCCAGGGTCTTAATGTTAAACCTACACGGGCAGATGAGCTCCTCCAACGCCAGGCAGGTGAAGATCTTGTACAGGGGGATGTGATTGCAGGGCCAGTGGGGTTGTTCCAGCGCGTGGTTCGGGCACCACTGGCAGGAATTGTGAAAATGGCCGGAGAAGGGAAAGTGTTATACGAAATCAGCTCCCCCGAATTTGAATTACAGGCCAGTATGGAAGGAACAGTCACAAATATCATCCCTGAACGGGGCGCTATTATAGAAACCAAAGGTGCGCTCATCCAAGGCGTCTGGGGTAACGGAAAAATCACCTACGGCGTCGTGCAGCCCGTCAGCAATGATATGCTGCAGGAATTGGTGGTAGAACAATTGAATATCGGGTTCAGGGGCGCGATCATCACTGCTGGATTCTGCAAGAGACCTGAAGTTCTGGAAGCCGCCGGTATCGTGCCTATTAAAGGATTGATCTTGGGCAGCATGTCCTCTGCGCTGATTCCCCTGGCAAAAAAGATGGATTATCCTATCATGATCATTGATGGCTTCCGTGAAACCCCTATGAACAGAGCAGCCGAAGCGATCCTGATTGAAAACAAAGACAAGAATATCGCTTTAAACGCCCAGGAACTTGACACCTTCCTGGGAAACTACCCCGAGGGGATCATTTCACAATCATCTACAACTGAAGCAGATTTACCCTCAGAAGCTGAGACACTCAAAGTCGGTAAAAAGGTTATCATTATAAATGGACCAAAAGCCCCGCAAATTGGGCAGATTGATAAAATAATCGCTGGAAAACAAGTGCTGTCCAATGGTGTTGGAACCCGGCTCGCAGAAGTAGGTCTTGCCGGCGAAAAACGCGTTGTAATACCACTTACTAACCTGGAAATTATCAAAGATTGAAAAACAAACCAATTTACTGAAGATCTGACAGGGTAAATTGAGGAGAGAGACTTATGGGAATGAACGATTTTGAAGATATGGATTTCGAAGATATTGGGAGTGAAGAGACTATCTCCACCAGCAGAGGTTCAAATCGAACCTTTATGATTGTTGCTGGTATCCTGGGAGGTATCCTGTTGATCGCATTGCTGGCGATTGCAGCCTATGCTATTCTGTACCTGCCTGGGCGTGACACTGGTCAACAGACACAGGTTGCTGAAATCAATGCGACCAACACAGCAGTGGCAGAAGAAGCCCAGCTGACGGCAATTGCCAAACAAGTGACAATGACCCCATCTTTTACGGCAACCCTGCCGCCGACGAATACTCCCACCATGACTCCCAGCAGCACGTCAACCCCCGTCCTGGCACCCACTAATACACCGGTGCCAACTGATGGCACTCTAGATCCCGGGGCCACAGAAACGGTTGCCGCCTTGCTGACACAACAAGCTGGCGGAGGAGGCACAACGCCAATTCCCACAGCAACCGCACTACCGAACACGGGATTTGCGGATGATTTCGGCGTTCCGGGTCTGGTCCTGGTTGCAGGTGTATTGATGGTGATCATCATTCTCAGCCGGCGCTTAAGGACCTCAACCAACTGACACAGATGGCTTGATACCCTGTCAACCTGATTAAATAAAAACAACCACAGCAATTTCTCTCTTCTCGCTGTGGTTGTTTGATTTAACTGGATAGTGATCCGGATCAGGTGATACTTTCAGCTACTTCCTCTCCATATCCCAGCAAAGCCCGAACTATTTCCTCCGTTCTCCCTTCTGCGTAAACACGCAAGACCGGCTCAGTACCTGACGGTCTGATCAGCAACCAGGAATCATCATCCATGATATATTTCACACCGTCAATGGTCAGGAGTTCCATGACTTTCACTCCCCCTATTTCCGCCGGTTTATTATCTAGGAGATATTTAACCATCTCCTTTTTCTGAATGGGGTATTTCAGACGCTGGTCTTTTCTTTCATAGAAAGCCGGCCCCACCTCTTCCAGCAGCTCCTTCACCAACACATGAAGGGATTTTCCATATACTGATACCATTTCAATTATCAGTAATCCCATCAATACTCCATCACCTTCCGGGATATTACCCTGGATCGAGATGCCACCCGATTCCTCACCGCCGATTAAAACATTCTCAGAGATCATATAATCCGCAATATGATTAAATCCTACTGGTGTTTCATAAACAGGAAGATCATATTTAGCTGCCAGGCGGTCTATCATGCGGGTTGTTGAAACGGTCCTCACCGCGGGTCCACGCAAACCACGATAATCTACTAGATATTTAAATGATAGGGCCATGATTTTATGCGGATCGACGAAATTTCCTTTTTCGTCCATGGCGCCGATTCGATCTGCATCACCATCAAGAGCCAGTCCGAAGTCTCCTATCCCTGCTTTTATCGCGCCAGCCAGGGCGCTAAGATGTGGGCCAATAGGCTCAGGGTGTGCGCCGCCAAAACCCGGATTCATTTCCCCACGGATCTCGCTAATCTCGCAGCCGGTTCCAGAGAGAATACTTTTGATCATACCCCTACCGGAGCCGTGCATTGAATCTACTACCACTCTGGGAGGATTGGCAGCGATGGCATCAAAGTCGATCAAAGTTCTTAAATGTTGGTAGTAGTCCGGAACTGGATCAAAACTGATAATTTGACCTTTTTCAACTGCCTGATCCCATTCCATCAAGTTCGGACCTCGCCCTCTTTCCTGGTTGTCATTGAGGTATACTTCCACCTTGCGGGATTGTTCTGGCGAAGCAGAAGATCCACTGGCAGCTTTCAGTTTTACACCGCTATAGCGGGGGGCATTGTGGGAAGCAGTGATCACAATACCGGCGATGGCATTGAGGTTTTTCACAGCATATGAAATGGAAGGGGTAGATGAATCTGCCTGCGCGATATAAACGATATACCCGTTAGCAGCCATGACCCGGGCAACGTCTCTGGCATATCGATCTGAGAGGAATCTGGTATCAAATCCAACTACAACCCGATTAGGGTCTGGTTTGGTATCACTTCCATCCCCATTATGCCAATGTCCAGAACGAATTGCATCAGCGATCGCCTGGGTTACCATGCGAAGATTGTGAAAAGTAAATGTGTCTGAAATGACTGCTCTCCAGCCATCAGTGCCAAAATTTATAGGCATGTTTCTTGCTCCTCTATCTGCAAAGTAAACGTACCCTATTCTATCATTGATGCTCTTGTTAGGCAGGTTCTAGTCTTGTTATTGAACCTGGATCCAGCGCCAAAGTCCAGCTCCCTGACAATGAGGTTCAGTGATGCCTTTGTTGTGTTAAAATTACCTTGATAAAATATGGATTCAAAAACGATCTTTTCCTTTCTGCATGACCATTTTCTTTTTACACACCTGAGCGATGATGAGCTGGGGCAATTACTGCCTCTTTTTAATCCCATTTCCCTGGAGGAAGGGGAAGTGCTCTACCGGGCAGGTTTCCCTGGAAGGAATTTTTTCCTGGTTGTATCGGGCAAAGTATTGATTGAAGATGAGAACGAAAATGGGATCATCATCAATTCCAGGGGCCACTTTGGGGATAAAGAACTACACAGGGAAAGCTTGCGGAAAGAGACTGCCACAGCCCTGAAAAATACAACCTTACTGGCTGTAAACAAGCGGGGGTTTATCGCCATCCTGTCGGCTTACCCATCCACCAGAACCAGGCTGGCCGCCTTGAACGTAAGCGCGAATATCCTGCAGAGAAATGAATTTCCCTGGATCGGGGCTGAGGAGATCATCCGTTTTATAGATCGCAAACATATCAATGTCCTCTACGGACAATTAATGCTCCCGGGTCTTTTCCTGATACTCACCGGGATAGGGGCAATTTTGCTCCATTTGAATCTGGGAATATTCATGTTCATTACTATCCTGATCTCTGTTTTATGGGGGATCTGGCTCTGGATGGACTGGCGAAATGACTTTTACCTGGTCACCAGCGAAAGGGCTGCTTGGGTGGAAAAAGTGATCTGGCTCCATGATCAGCGCCGCGAGGTTCCGCTCAAATCTATCCTTTCTGTAAACATCTCCACTAACCAGATGCAGCGCCTGTTTGGTTATGGCGACGTGATCATTCGTACCTATACTGGCAACATCCCCATGCGCAACACTGCCCATCCGGAATTGTTGCTGGATCTGATTTCCGAAGCACAAGAAATCGCCAAGACCCGGGCTCAGCAAACTGATAAGGATAATATCAACCAGGCCATTCGCAGTCGTCTGGGACTATCCGGCGAAACCGGACCGATGGACGACGAAGAAGAATATACTGATCTAAATATGGAGGGTGGACCGCAACTGACAGAAACGATCACACCTCTCCAGGAATTCCTTAATCTGTTCCGGGCCCGATATGAACTGAATGGGATCATCACTTACCGAAAACACTTCTTCATTCTGTTCAGGAACTCCTGGTGGTTGTGGCTATTATTTGTGATTCTGCTGGTCTCTTTCTTTGCCCGTTTGGTCCAGCTGATACCTATCCCGTCCTTGTCTCTTCTTGGAATCCTTCTTACAGTTAACGTTCTTGCCCTGGCTTATGCCTTTGCTGATTGGGCCAACGATCGCTTCCAAATCACGGACAAACAGGTGATCGATCTAGATCGAAAACCCTTTGGAAGGGAAACCAAACGTTCTGCCCTGCTGGAAAATATCCTCAGTCTGGATTACTGCAGGGAAAATATTATCCAGAGGATATTTGATTTTGGCACGGTCGCCATCAATGTCGGCGATATCCAGCTGGACTTTGAGCACGTGGCTCAGCCGATCTCTGTCCAAAATGAGGTCTTCGAGCGATATAATGCTGTGATCAAATCAAACGAGCTGGCAGAGTCCAGGCGCCGTCGGGATGATATGGTAGAATTTCTTGCGGCTTATCATGAAGAAAGCAGCAATGAAATAGAACCACCTGATGGTGACGAAACAATACAACTGTAAGGCTCTGGAGCTAAAATTGTATGCCCGCTAGAGAAATTATCATTGTCCCCCACCCAACCCTGAGAAAAAAAGCTGCTCAAATCACTGAATTTGGGCCCGAACTCCAGGAATTAGTTGATGATATGATCATCACCTTGCATGAAGCATCCGGGGCGGGATTGGCTGCTCCCCAAGTGAATGTGTCCCAGCAAGTCATTTTGGTGGAATACGGCAGCGATGAGGATGAGGATATCCCGCCTACCCTGTATGTGACAGTAAACCCGAAGATCACCCGTTTTTCACAGGAAATTGTTATCGGAGCAGAAGGATGTTTGTCCATTCCAGGTTTTATGGGTGAAGTTGAACGAGCCCAGGAAATTGTAGTGGAAGGCCAGGACCGGCATGGCAAACCGCTCAAGATGAAATTATCGGGCTGGCTTGCCCGAATATTCCAGCATGAAATTGACCATATTAACGGCATTTTATACACTGACCGCACGACTCGGGTCTGGGAAACTGACGAAGATTATAATCCCGTCTAAGCTGAATGTTCCTCACACATCTATCCCTGACAGATTTTCGAATCTTCTCCCGCTTTGATCAAGCTGTTCCCCTCAATTCGCTCATCCTGATCGGTGATAACGCCCAGGGGAAAACTAGTTTGTTGGAAGCGGTGTATTATCTTTCTGCCCTGGACTCATTTCAGGCTTCCAATTCCCTTGATCTAATTAACTTTTCCGCCCTGCAAAACGATCTAGCTGTCTGCAGGATCGTAGCCGATTTCACGAAAAAGGATACTGACCACCACCTGGAGATCCGCATCATCAGGGACATCAATTCCAATGGGAATAGCAGCGTTCGTAAAGAAGTATTGTTGGATGGGTCACAACAAAAGATTAACTCCGTTATTGGAACCTTTAATGCTGTATTATTCCTGCCACACATGCTGCAGATCATCACTGGCGCACCACAGCTGCGGCGGCAATACCTGAACCTGACACTTGCTCAAATTGATCCTACATATACAGAATCCCTCTCGGAATATAATAAAGCCCTGGTGCAGCGCAATGCCCTCTTAAAACAGCTCAACGATCGCTCTGGAGATGTTGAGCAACTTTCCTACTGGGATGAAAAACTCACCCAGACAGGCGCTTATATCATTCATGCCCGGATCCAGGCTATTCGGGATCTCGGATATCTTGCTGCGTCAATTCACCAGGAACTAACCAGGGGCGAAGAGATCTTGCGTCTCAATTATCTCCCATCATTTGATCCAGCAGCTTCTCCACCCGGGCAAATCGAACTACCACTCGAGAGCGCTCTCGAGCGTTCAGGTATAGAAATGAAAGATATCCGAGATGGATATCGTGAAAAATTGCTTTCCACCCGTTCCGAAGACATCTACCGCGGTGTTACCTCCCGAGGTCCCCATCGTGATGAGATGCGCTACCTCAGCAACGGCATTGATCTGGGAAATTTCGGGTCCAGAGGCCAACTGCGGACTGCCATGCTTGCAATTAAACTGGCAGAAGTGAATTGGCTGAACGAAAAGAATGGGGATTGGCCTGTACTGCTGCTTGACGAAGTCCTGGCCGAACTGGATGATACCCGGCGTCATGATCTGCTGGACCGTTTGGCAAAAACCGAACAATCCTTGTTAACAACAACGGATTTGGATTTGTTTTCGGAGGAGTTTCAAAGATCAGCAACTCAATGGAAGATCAAGAACGGGGGATTGATAGGTTGATCAGAGGGGTTTTTTACTGGGCATACCCACCCGACGGGGGTATTTCTCCGGAGTGGTAGCCTTTTTTTTGATCGTAATCAAAAATCGGTCTTCGGTCACCCCTGGCAAGGTTAGACGTTTAACTTGGTGAAGCTCACCCCCCAGTAGACTGATTGCTGGAGCTGCTTTTTGAGTTTCAACTGGGCCTTGATCTCCCTTCATGGCCAGCATCTTACCGCCGATCTTCACAAATGGGAGCATATATTCACTAAGTGTGGCCAGCTGAGCCACAGCCCTGGCGACAGCCCAATCAAATTGCTCCCGAAAGTCCATTTCCCTGGCCAGGTGTTCCACACGATCATGAATCACTGTTATACCCCGCAAATTCAAACGACTGATAATATGTTGGCAAAAATCAGTTTTTTTATTCACTGAATCAACCAGGACCACTTCTGTATCTGGTAGAAGTATCTTAAGGGGTATGCCAGGAAATCCCGCCCCGGTGCCAATATCAATAATTTTCTTAATGGGGGTATTCTTCATTACCAACATAGGGCTGAACGAATCCAGAAAATGTTTTACCCTGACTTGATCGGGTTCATGTATCGCGGTTAAACTGTAGCGTTCATTCCATTTATCCAACTCCTGTTCATAATTTTCCAGGAGGGATAACTGGTATGGCGTTAAAGTGATCCCGATCAGATCTAACGTATCCCGCTTAAGGTTATCCATCGATATACTGTACCCAAAGTCTATAAAGAATTTTACCAAAGTAACTTAAATGAAGACTTCCGAAGTCAAATGGATTTTTATGAACAAATGATATCCAGAAGACCTCGGAAGTCAATGTTTCTTAATGATCCTACTTGGTATCTTTCAAAGCCTTTTTGCGCTCTTTTCTCTCTTTCCTTTCAGCATTGCCTTTTTTCAGCCAGCGCCACAACCAGCGAACCGGGAAGAACAGGATCAGGGCGACCGGCAGGATGTAAAGCACGATCCAGATCAGCATATCGGCCAGGAATTTTAAAGTATTTATCAAAGCTTGAAGCGCCCTCTTGGCAACCCCTACCGGCTGCCAGTTCCCGATCTTCAGCGGCTGGACAGCTTCATTGGCTTGGATATTGATAGAAATCGCGGACAGCGCAGCAGATTGTTCATAATATTTCATCTGCCCTTTGATCAATTCGATTTGCTCCTGAACTTCCACCAATCTGTTATATACAACCAGAACATCTTCTGTTTCCCAGGCCTGCTCCATGATCTCCGTCAGCTGTACTTCTGCCCGTTCCAGGTTTCTGAGTCGGGATTCCAGGTCAGTATATTCTTGGGTGACATCCTGTCCGGATACATTTTCGCTCAGGATCTGCCCCGCACCGGATTTAATATCCGCTAAAGCCTGGTCTAATGTTTCAGCCGGGACCCGGATGGTGATATTGGCCTGCGGGACCTCCAGACCATTGGCTGTTTGGGTTCTGTATAAATTAGAGGAGACCACAAATCCTCCCAGATCAGAGGCCAATTTACTGATAGCCTCGATCGAGGCACCAGGTTCCTCCACAACGATAGAAAGCGAGGCGTTTTTGATCACCATTCGCACCTGCGATTCCTGGATCTGCAGGCTCTGCTCTGAATATACAGAATTATCTGCATCTCCGGAATAGGAATCGGCCACTCCCCGGGACATTGGCGCGCTGCTTTCCATCATGACATCAGGCGCATAACCAACGGCACTTTTACCTGCGCATGAGGTCATCAGGAGGACAACAAGGGAGAGGATAATCAATTCTTTTCTCATCATCATTTCTCCTTAAATATGTGCTGTTTTCATTCTAATGACGTAGGTAGGCGCGGAAAAGTTCCCTTACCAACCCAGATCCAGACGCTGGACATACTCAAGAGGCAATCCGGCCTGGGTCATCCGATCTTGTACTTCGGAAATATCATAAGGAACCCGGTGCTGGGCCCAAGTTTTTTCTTCAGTATCAAAGATGGTAAATGCCGCCCTGGGGTCATGATCCCTGGGTTGTCCAACCGAGCCCGGGTTTACAATGCAGTTTTCCGGTAGTTTTGCAGTATCACCGGGATAGATAAATGTGACATTTGCCAACCCTTTTCCTTCTTTCATATAATACATAACCGGGAGGTGAGAGTGTCCAACAAAACAATAGGGAGTATCAAAGTATTCAAAATTTGCGGTTGCCGTATAGACATCCATAATATATTCCCAGACGGGATCCCTGGGGCTGCCATGTGCCAGGGTGACCTGGTCAACCTTCGCCTGGGGAGATAATGTCTGCAAATATTGGCGGTGAACAGGATTCAATTGTTCCTCGGTCCATTCAATCACTCTCTGGGCTGCATAATTGAATTTGCCTTTTTCTGTTAACCCTATCACTGCGCTGTCATGGTTGCCACGCAGGCAAACCAGGTTGGGGATATCTCTGACAATGGAGACACAATCGTTTGGGTCTGGGCCGTAACCGATAATATCACCCAGACACCAGACAGCCCCGACCTTGCCAGCAGCTTCGAGAACTGCTTGCAGGGCGGTGCGATTTCCATGAATATCAGACATAATTAATACTTTCATTGAACTCAGGTCCTCCCACCACTAATTTGCCTCTGAACAGGCACGGGTAATCTTCATAATCATACTGGAAACATCCTTATCAGTAAAGCGTGTTTATC
>CAZVIH010000098.1:0-65218 GCA_964627755.1 uncultured Anaerolineales bacterium | reverse complement strand
AAACGATTCAATCGTTTGGTCACTTTGACCAAATATCTGCTTATATCTATTATAAGAGAATGCTAGCAATTTCGACTTAAAAACAGCTTTTCGGTGCAATTTCGGTGCAATAAATGCGAAAAGACCATCTTTTTTGCATTTAAAGAGGGGTCTACTGCTTGGATTTGTCCTCTAAATAGGGGAGAAATCAGTGGTAAATCCGCTGTCGTCTGACTGACCGTCAAGAGTAGTTTACTTAGATGTTGTATACAGGGTATTTGTAACCATGCACCTGAGAGAAATCTGTATGGGTCTATAAACATGACCGGCAAATCGTTATATTGGAAGTCTATTTCAGATCACTAAATGTGCTATAATACATACCATAATACATAGAAAAATATGTATACGAATAGGAGAAAAATATGCAGCCGAAAATTCTGGGTGTCACGGAACTTCAGCGCCGCTTCCGCAAATTCTTTGACCAGGTCGCTGAGAAAAACACTACGATCGTATTGACGCGCGGATCCCGGCCGGAGGCCGCCCTGATTTCCTATGAGGACTATCTGCGCTTTCAAGAAATGAACGAGAGCGAAGTCCTGGCCAGGTTCGATCAGGTCTGGGACCGCTTGGGTAGGTTGAATGCTGACTACAGCCAGGAAGAAATCTCAGCTGATATCGAGAAAGCCCGGGAAGGATAGACGATGCGGGTTGTGATCGATACCAGCGTTCTGGTCAGCGGTTTAATCCGCCTTCAGGGGTCTCCCGGTAAGGTTATGCGAGCTCTGCGGGATGGGCGGTTTACTGCGCTCTATTCCCATGATACATTGATGGAGATCGTGGAGGTTTTAGGAAGAGATTTCTTCCGGCAGAAATATCAGATTCAGGCTGAAGACATCTCTGTCCTGGTCAATTTGATCCGCCTGCGGGGAGAAGCTGTAGCACCGACGCAAAGAGTAACTGACTGCCGAGATCCAAAAGACAATAAATTCCTGGAGGTAGCAATATCTGGCGAGGCGGATTATCTGGTGTCGGGTGACGATGATCTGCTGAGTATGAACCCATACCAGGATATTCCTGTCCTCTCTCCAGCGGAGTTCCTCGAAGTTCTGTAATACTGGTTGGATTTCATTTGGTAGTTACCTACAATATTCAAATTCATAATAATAATTTGCCATTAACGGCAAATTATACACATGGAATTGACTTCCTCTCGCATGCGGCCTGAAGCTAATCAGGGGTTATATCCGAGGCAGGATGGGTATTAAAAAAGGGGATATTATTGGCGTCTGACTGACGGTCAGGCTGCTGGAAGAGATAGGAGTAGAAAACGCCCCAGCGATTTTGAGTTCCGGTTCCAGCACATTTTTTAGGTTGCAGGAGAATCTATTCCAGTCCCGCTTTTTGCTCAGGACAATATCCAGGAAGATAAATTTGGACAAACATTGATTGCTAGAATCCCTTCCTGGTACCGTGGAGAAGGGCAAATATCCCTACAGAGGGGCTTCCTGGGCGGATTTAGGGAGCTCGATTCCGGCTGCTTGGAAAACGCCCAGGGAGATCAAATACATCAGCTGTCGGGCCATTTTTTCTGATGAATACGGCCTGCCATTATTCAACCACCATTTCACAACGCCAATACAGGCTGTGGATACAAATTTGATGATCAGGTCGGTATCCACTACGAGGTGCTTCTTTGCTGGTTGTAGTTTTACCAACCACCGCAACGCGACCTGTTCAATATAATGCTGCATTTCATTGATAACCGATGGCACTCCAATTTCACTGAGCATGACCTGATAAAATTCCGCCTGTTCGGCAAAATGATCAAAAACTGAAATGAGCGGTGCTTCCATCATGTCGGTGGTTAACTGTCCTTCTTCCACCTCTGATGGGAGATCAACCGTCTGGTCAAGTTGTTCCAGGGCGTACCCCATTTGCTTAACCAGCAGATCATTTTTATCTCGATAATGCAAATAGAAGGTTGACCGATTCAACCCCGCCCGGTCGGTGATCTCCTGGATTTGCACATTATCAAATCCTTTCTCTTTGATGAGCTCAATCAGCGCATCCTGCAAGAATTGGCGGGTCCGGAGAACCCGGGGGTCGGTTTTCTGTTGTTTTGTCGACATAGGCTGCCTTAGTGTTGTTTACTCAGCACTGGATCCAATTTGCTGTTTGACAGCGGGGTTGGATTTGATTATAGTCCTGTTTGCAACATTTGTCGAGTAATGGACAGATGATGATAATGCGAAAAATGACGAATAATTTGGCTTTGATTTCTTGCAAGGCAGGACTAGCACATACGATTACTCCCGGTCTAAGGACTGGGGTGGTCAGCAATGAAAATCTAGCTAGTTTGATCGTAATAAAGCCCTGATCCTGTATTTGCAGCGCAACTTGTGAGACAGAGTGCAGGCAATCATCCCATCAAGGCAGGTTTATAATGCTGGTTCTTTTCAAAAATTACTGGTAGCGATAAAAGGAAAAACCATGGCGCCCCTGATTGAGGTAAAAGAACTGACAAAACACTATCATTCTGCTCGACACGCTCAGCCGGCTTTAGAAAGCATTAATCTTTCGATCGGACAGGGGCAGCTGTATAGCATCATCGGTCCTGATGGTGCTGGAAAGACCACCTTGATCCGCATCCTGGCCACCGTGATCGAGCAAACAGCGGGGGAAGTTGAACTGGCAGGCTTTCAGTTAAACGGCCAGGTGGAACAAATCCGCTCGCGATTGGGTTATATGCCCCAGGTGTTTAGCTTGTACCCCGATCTGACCGTGATGGAGAATCTGCGCTTCTTTGCCCATATCAATGGCGTTGGAGCCAAGGTGCAAAATGCTCGCATTGAAAATCTGCTGGAATTTGCTGGATTAGCTGATTTTTCAAACCGGCGCGGCAGAAACCTTTCAGGCGGCATGTAGAAAAAATTGGCCTTGGCATGCGCCTTGATCCATGAGCCCGAGATCCTCTTGTTAGATGAGCCTACCACCGGGGTTGATCCCACTTCCAGGCGCCAGCTGTGGCACTTGCTGGGAAAAGTAATTCAACAGGGGAAGACCGTCCTGGTGAGCACGCCTTACATGGAGGAAGCTGATCGCTGCACCTTTATCAGCATTTTAGACAAAGGCACGATCCTGGTCAGTGGAGCACCACAGTACTTGGCTCAGCAGATGCCATTCCAGATGATAGAGGTCAAAGCCAGTCCACGCGGCTTGCTGCGGCAAATTATTGGTCAAATTGAGGGGATCTTAGATTGGCGGGCGGTGGGCGATAGGGTCCGGCTATCGGTATCCGATCCAGCTGCCATCCAGAACAATCTCAGACGTGAACTCAGTAAGGCTGGAGCGACTATAAGCATTCTCCGGGAGACTCCGACACAAATGGAAGATGTTTTTATCTATCTGGTTGAGCAGCAGGGGATAAAACCATGAAGGGAATGAGTTCAATTACAGCGGATAAGCTCACACGCAAGTTTGGGGGTTTCACTGCGGTGGACCAGGTAAGTTTCAATATTCCCCGGGGAGAAATCTTTGGGTTGCTGGGGCCGAATGGGGCTGGAAAGACCACCTTGATCCGCATGTTGTGCGGAATTCTTTCACCCTCTGCGGGCGAAGCCAGTGTATTAGGCTTTGACGTTCGTACTCAGCCTGAACAGGTCAAACAGCAGATAGGCTACATGTCTCAACAATTTTCACTGTACCACGATCTGACGGTAGTAGAGAACCTGCGATTTTACGCCCATATGTATGATGTGCCTCTGAATGCCCTCCCAACACGTTTGGGAGAATTGATCGAAATGGCTGGGTTGCGCGGACATGAAAAACAGCTGACCGATAATCTCTCTGGTGCCTGGCGGCAGAGGTTGGCACTGGCCTGTGCTATCGTCCATAACCCGCCCATGCTGTTCCTCGATGAGCCTACCGCGGGAGTGGACCCGGTCTCCCGACGGGAGTTCTGGGAATTGATCTATACGCTGGCTGCTCAAGATGTCAGCGTGTTGGCTACAACCCACTACATGGATGAGGCCGAATTCTGCAACCTGATCGGGATGATGTATCGCTCACGCATGATTGCTCTGGCAGCCCCGGAATCCCTGAAAGATATGCTCAAGGGTGTTTTGTTTGAAATTGATGCTCCTGACCAGGGGAAGACTGAAATGATCTTGAAGGCATTGCCATTTGTCCAGGACATCACCGCGCATGGCGTGCTGCTGCATGTACTGGTGGATCATGAAAGGGAACAGAAAGAAGTCGAAACAGCCTTGGCAGCCCAGGGAATCATTCCCAGGATCGAACGCGTATTACCTTCCCTGGAAGATGTGTTCATCTGGTTGGTTGAGGATCAGGAACATACGGAAACCTCGATAAAGTTGGCTTGAGGAGATGAAATGAATCAATCTATTCGCCGCGTGACCACTATTATCTATAAAGAATGGCTTCATGTCATTCGGGATGTGAGAGCGCTGGTTCTGGTGATTATCCTACCGGTGATGCTGCTGGTTTTGTTGGGCTTTGCTGTATTGAACGACATTGAAGATATTCCACTTGCAGTATTTGATCAATCAAAAAGTGATCAAAGCCGCCAAATGATCGATCGTTATCTCGCAAGTGGATATTTCCAATATACTGCCGAAGCATACAGCGAAGAGGAACTGTTGGGATTGCTCGATCAAGGCGCAGTTCGTGTGGGATTGTTGATCCCTGAATACTTAGGGAGAGAAATCAGCGCTGGAGGATCCAGCCCCCTGGTGTTCTACATCGACAGTACAGATCCTACGCTAGCCCAAACTGCACAGCTCGCAGCGGATTTTGTCAGCCAATCCTTTGCTCAGGAGATCCTGATTAGCAGAATGACCAGAACCGGGTTGGTGCTGGATTTAGAGCTTCCTGTCCGCACACATATTCAGTTCCTGTACAACCCGAACATGCGCCGAATGGACTTCCTACTTCCGGGGCTGACAGGCTTGATCCTGCAGGTACAGGCTTTGTTGTTAACCGCATTTGCCATCGTTCGCGAACGAGAACAAGGAACTCTGGAGCAGTTGATTGTCACTCCCATCAAACCCTGGGAGCTCATGATAGGGAAAATCTTGCCCTACGTGGCTGTTGCTGCCATTAATCTAGCCATGGTGTTAGCAACCGGTGTGTTGGTATTTGGGATGAAAGTCACCGGGAATTTGTTCCTGATGGTCCTTTTATCCGGGATTTTTCTGGTGGGGTCTTTAGGTTTAGGTGTGCTAATCTCTAATATCTCGCGTACCCAGATTGAAGCGCTGTATCTGGCCGTATTCATCATCCTTCCGGCAGTGATGCTCTCGGGTTTGATCTGGCCGCGGCAAAATATGCCCGATCTGGCATTTTACAGTGGATACATCCTGCCGCTGACATATTACTTGGAGATCCTTCGTGGCATCCTCATGAAAGGCATTGGGGCGGCATATTTATGGCCCTGGATCTGGCCTATGATGCTTTTTAGCGTCCTTGTGTTCTTAGCAAGTGTGTTAATCTTCCGCAAGCGTTTGTGAATAACTCATTATTGACAGGAATGGAGAATAAAAATGAAGAAGAAGAGTCTGAACCCGATTTTGCTGCTGGTGCTGGTGTTGAGTTTGATCCTCAGTGGCTGTCAAAGTTTGACAGAGCCAAAGCCGAAAGTTTTGCTGACATCAGGCACGATCGCCGCAAAAGATGTCAGGATCTCATCTGAGCTGGGTGGAAAAGTGCTTGAGATTGCCGTCAGAGAAGGGGATAAGGTGGCAAGAGGAGACGTCCTCTTTCGGATCGATGATCAGCTGCTTCAGGTCCAATATGATCAGGCTCAGGCCGCGGTTGAGGTTGCCCAGGCTGCGGTCTCTGCAGCTGAGGCTCAGCTTGCCAGCACCCGGCTGCAGTATGATCTGACCGTTCAGTCCGCTCGGTTTGAGGAAATTGAAATTCGTAATCAATCCTGGCTGACCTCCCAACTGGAGGAAATTGATCTACCAGTCTGGTATTTTGAGAAGCATGAGCGAATTTCAGCCCTGGAAGCTGAAGTGGAGGATATGGAGAGGTACCTGGAAATTCAGCTGGAAAATCTGGATGATGAACTTCAAGATGCTAGCAATGGTGATTTTATTGGGACTGAGAAAGAACTGGCCCAGCTCCAGGAAGCATTCAGTATTGCCGCTATCACCCTCCAGCAAGCAGAGGCTGCCAATGATGATGCGCTCGTTGAAGTGGCCCAAGAAACCTCTGACGCGATTTTGGCTGAATTGGAATCTGTTCAACTCGAGTACAACCGTTTGTTATCGACAACTGCTGCAGAGAATATTCTCCACGCTCGGGCTGAATCAGCCGTAGCCAGGGCCCAGTTGGCAAATACGCGGGATCAATTGATGATGATCTTACAAGGAGAAGAATCCTTGCAGGTTGAAGCGGCTCTAGCAGGGGTGGAGCAGGCCAAAACTGCCGTGGTCCAGGCAGAAGCATCTTTGGCTCAGGCGAGTGCGGCACTGGAATTACTGGAAATTCAAATCGAGAAAACTGCGGTTTATTCTCCAATGGACGGCGTTGTACTGAGCCGTAATCTTGAGATCGGTGAGACCGTGACCCCTGCAGCTGTTGTCATGGTCATTGGGCAGTTGGATGAAGTAGAGTTGGTAGTGTACATACCAGAAACTGAATACGGGAATATTTATCTTGAACAGGAAGTATCCATCCAGGTCGATTCATTTCCAGGAGAATCATTTACTGGTGAGGTTGTCTATATCTCCAATCAGGCTGAATTCACTCCCAGGAATGTCCAGACGGTGGAAGGGCGCCAGGCTACAGTGTATGCTGTGAGATTGGCAGTGCCTAATCCGGAAGGAAAACTAAAACCGGGGATGCCTGCAGATGTCAACTTCAACATAAACCATTAGATTTATAAATGAAGAATCCCATAATAAAGTATCTACTTTGGTACGGGTATCTCAAATGAGCCCCGAACGTTTTTGCGAAAAAACAGGAGGAATTCAGAAGAAAATCTGCTAACTAATTTTTTTTGCCTAGAGTCAAAATTGGATCATTGAAAAGAACCGCTCGAGATCACTCTCAAGCGGTTCCAGTACTCCTAAAGAGACAGATTCCGAACACCACCCCTCCCTATTTCTAGGTAGAGATAACTCACAGAAGTGTTACATTTTCGAGAATCTTAATTCTGAAGGATAGGAGTGCTGGCATCAAATATTCGACTAGCACTTGGAATAAGATAGTTTGATTTGCTATTCTACCTTACGCTACTTCAAGGAACACTTCAGGATGTTGTTCTGCGATCCGCAATAGTGATTTTGCAGGGCCGCGCGGTTCCCGTCTGTCTTGCTCCCAGTCCTGGACCGTGCGCACGCTTACGCCCATCAGGCTGGCAAATGCTGATTGCGATAGATTTAATCTAGCACGAATTTCTTTTGGATGTGAGGGTTCGCTCAGCTTTCTCGTTACGAGATCAGCTTTGCCTTTTTTGAAAGCTTTGATTTCTTTGATTCCGTCTAATATCTCTAATCCAATATTTCTGTCAGTCATTTTTGATTTCCTCCGCAATTTTCCTCAATATATGCCCTGAGATTGTTTCTTGTTCGTTTTTTGCATATACCGTTAGCAGCCAGATTTCATCTTTTCTTACCTTCCAATAATAGACTACCCGTATCCCGCCACTTTTCCCTTTACCGCTCGTGGACCAGCGGATTTTTCTTACCCCCCCTGAGCCACGAATGATTTTGCCGCTTTCTGGATGATTTAGCAAATGTACTTGTAGACCAAAATATTCATCTTCACTCAGGTAATCATAAATTATTCTCGTGAATAGAGAGGTCTCAATGAATTCCATATCTGGCATTATACGGCATTGCCGTATAATTGGCAAGAGGATTTTTCTTACAGTGGATTATAAATCCGGAGGTGGTTCTTAATGAAAAACCTTAAATCTGGAAAATATTTTTGTCGTCTGACTGACTGTCAGGGGTTTCTATGGGCGTCTGACATCCGATTAGGCTATTTGGCGAGCGAGATTATGAAACTTGCAGCGACAAAGGCAATCAAGATAGATGCTAAGGTGCCGATCAGGACGTATTCTGCGTAGGCTTTCTTTTCGAGCTCCTTGAATCTAGCGAATGCTTTGGCCGCAAGTATAAAACCAATAATTGAATATTCGTTTAACACAACTGCAAAATAGGCAAACAATCTTTCTAAAATTCCAATCAACCTGCCCGATTTGTATTCATCGATTTTTATATACTTATCTGCTGGAGGAATCACATCCACATCAGATGCGCTACTTTCTGGTGGATCAGGACTGATTTTTATCCAATCAAATAGCTGTCTGATGATCGTGTTTGATTCATTTAAGATAAACAGCAAACCAAGAGTATATGTGTTTATCCGGGAAAGCTCATTTAGATTTTTTACGATTGAAAAAGAATCGTTTATGCTTTTTACCCAAGAAATAATCACCGGGTTGAAAGTAATCTTGCCTGAAAGGCTTACGAACAATGAGTAGATGATTGAAAATCCGAGGAGCGAGACGATTCGTACAATTTTGGGATTCCTTGTTTTCCTCTCCCAATAAATTATCAGGGTATTTAAAATTATGACGGATATCAATAAACCAAACCAGGCGCGACTGATCGATAGTGTCGCTATGCCTATACCTTGAACGATCAAGAAATATGGCATTTGTTTGAATTCTATTCTGTCATCAACGAATGTATAGCCAATCCTGGACAGCATTAGTAGATTTAACAGATAGATAATCATCACTTCTCCAGTAGTCGTTTATTGATCCGGTTGATCATGATTTCCTGGATGGCAATCATCTCGCGGATACTCCCATCATATATGTTCATGTAGACAGCTGTCTCTGTAAGCTTTAATTCCTTGGCAATCTCTTTCACCGCTTTTCCTTCCATGGTGCTGCGCAGTATGTAGTATCTATTTTTATTCCATCCCTCAAGCAGATTGGAAAATATGTATAGCGCATTGTTATATAAATTCTCTATCTCGGGATCTTCCAAACCGTAGATGTTGAATTTGTAATTCCCCCTTTGATCTTTTAGGTTAACGATGCCTTCTCTGGCAAAATAAAAAGCACTTCCGTCCATTCCTATAGACTGTTCCTGGTTAATCTTTGTGCTAATTTCACCTATGCCAAATGAGAACCTGATTTTTTGGGGGAATGTTTTTTCCAGTATGCAGATAGAGTCTAAGAATAGATGATCTGATTTCTGGTAAACTGCTTGGAATTCATCTCCCAACGTTATAGTATACGGAGAAATTAAATGGTTTTCTTGCCCAGGAGTGTTCAGATCATTAAATACTTCCAGCAGCATATTCTGAAGGTCGTTTCTTTTCTTGACTTTCCTGGAGGAGATTACATCTCCGATGGTCACTATGTACTTTTTACCGATTTGCATTGGAAAATTTCCTTGGGATAATGAATTACACATGTATTCTAGCATAGTTTAACCGTATGGGTTAAAAACGGCTTATTTAATCAGATAGCTTAAATAGATGGTTTTTAACTGTATTGGTTAAAATTACCTGAAAAATGGTTGGATTTTAGTCTTTATATGGATGCATTAGAAGAGGAAAACGCTGCCGTCTAACACGAGATTAGAGGACTGGATACCCGAGAAGGTTAGAAAGCCTTATAGAGCTGCCAGGAATTCCACCGGCTTCTGAACCGGGACAAGAGGGGGGTGGTAATCGGAAAGGTCCCGGGTGATCAGATAATCTGCCTTGCACTGCAGAGCACAGATCATCTGAACTGCATCTTCGAAATCGAGATAATCCAGATTCAGGGCTTGATCAATCGTACTCTGATTGATGGGGGCAATTTTAAGGAACTGCAGCAGCTCAGTAATGGCTGCGCGAGCTGCGCTGGTAGATTGATCCTTCTGGATCAGGTAAAATAGCGTAGTTATGCTGTGGGCGGCAAGATAGCCTGTGATTAACCCTGTTTCAATCCCAGCCAGCACCTGGGCAGAAGCGTCATGGAAAGGTTCTCGCTTCTGTAGAACGTCAAGGATAATATTGAGATCGATTAGGACAACCGGTTTAGCCGCCATATTTCTCAGTTAGGTGTTTTTTGTGATCTTCAACACTGACACCCTGAGAGAGCGTGCCACTCAAGCGGCGGACGATGGGGGCATCCTCCGGAATCTTCTGGTGGGGGAGTCGGCGCAGAAAGGCCTCCACTAGTGAGGTCATGGTGGTATTCTTATCTTCGGCGTAGCGCCTGAAATCGTCGAGCAGGTCCTGGGGGATCCGGACGGTTAGCTTTGTTTTTCGCATGATAACACTCCTGCCATACATAATAGTCTATTTGTGTACGGCTGTCAAGCGCGAAGATTGCTATGCTAAGGTCGTCTGGCATGCGATCAGGCCGTATTTTAATAAATCTGCATGGGTTCCTGAACGGATGAGCCTATAGGGTCCTTTTCACCAACTCAGAACCAGGTCGAGCTGAGAGCAAATATAAAATATATCAACGCTTATTTACCAGGGGGTAATACTTCATGATGTGAAATGAGGAAGGGATGATCTGTTCTCTTTTCTTGTTCCGATCAATATTGGGTGGTTTTTAATTTTTCCGTTTACGGGATAATATGATACCAATATAAGCGCCCATAGTACCTGCCACAACCAATATACCAAATGATGCCCAGATCATTTAATCAGTATCCCTTGAGCTTAATGATTGCTGCCGATCTTCCCACCAAAACTGGTGGGAAGTTACTTGAGATAGACCAATGCTTGCAAGGCTAAAAGCAATTCCCAATAACAATAAAGCAATATTATTAACTCCAGTTCTTGATCCATACATCCCGATCAAGGCGCCAATCGATCCTGCAACAGGAAGAAATCTGGCTGAGATGCTCATAAATTTTTTTCCTGGTACCGTTTGGGGAGTGTACTGTTCCTTGAAAAGATAATCAGATAATCTGGAATTTATTATTGGGAGGGTCCAGGCCAGCACGTAGAGTCCAAATAGGACGAACACCCAGAGCAACCAAACCAGGAATGATCCGCTGATAACATACCATGCCCGGGCAGCAGTGATAAGCATGGTTAAGAAAAACGCGTTACTAAAGATGATTTGCCCAGGTCTTCTATTACCACGACGCACCATCACGCCCCCCCAATACGCCACCGAATATAAGAATTATACCGATGATCAGGAATGGTATTGAGAAGGATGGTATGAATACAGGAAATTAAGTCCAAACTCCAAATAATAGAGTCATAAGCAGGATAACTTTGAAATAACTCCAATTCTCTATCGGAAGGGATTTGATTTTCATATCACCTTCTTTGCCATTTATTTGAAAAGGAATTGAATGAAGTTTATATTGATCAAATTTATTGTTATATGAAAAACTGTGCTATATCACTTATCAGAGCATCTCCTCAAGGAATCTCAAGCCGCCAAATCAGTTGATTTATTGGTCGCTTGTCGACCACAATGAGTATGCAGGGGTGGGATGCTTGGGGAGCCTTTCCGAACTATTCGCACTCAGATGATGAAACTGAGGGTAGTGCGGATCCTGCTTTAAGCTGCAAGCTTGGGTCTGAAGCAGGGTCCTGCTAAGTTGGTTAGCGCAAATTGGCCAGTTTTCCTTTCATTGAACAACGAGATGCGCTTCGCTGATGATCAAATCTTCGATATCCCAATTCTTGAGGTCCCGGAGTTCGATGAACGCCCGCCGGTAAATTAACTTCACATCGATATATATCTGTGAAGATCCATTCGTTCGAAAAGAATAGCTGCTGACAGCGGATGTCAGGGCTGGGATGCGATTGTCTGAAATAATCCTGGTTTGATTCCAGTACGCTGCTGAAGGGGAGTGCTGATTCCATACTTCCTCAAGGATTTTTGCATAGGTTGTCCCAGGCAAACCTCCGTAATATCCTTTGGCGGGAGCGCCTACATCTGTCCAATTTGGCAAGCTGGGACCCTCCACCTGAGCAAGTGGCAAGCTATCCTTGTCCGTAGCAGAAACTACCAGGATCAATTGTCTCATGGGTGAATCTGTTGGAAGGTGGTGACCTGTTTGGTTATTTTCGATAGTAGCTATTACATCCAGGGAGTCGCTTGAACGCAAAGCAGTCACGGATAGATCAGCCGACAGTCTCATAAAGTCTGCGTCACCAATCCTTAAAAATTTATAGCTGGCAATGGTTTCGGGGTCCCGGAACAGACCTCCCGCTTGAATGCGCGCAAAGAGGTCTGTTCCAGAAGACGGCATGTGGCAGCCCTGACAGGTCTGATAATGGGTAGACTGTGGATCTGCGTATTCGCTTTCTAACCATTCACCGTAGGAATTATAGATGACTGTGTCCCAAAATACTTCGTAATGGCAAGCAGCACAGAACTCGCTCTGCGATTGGTGGGGGGAGTAGGTGTCTTCTCCAGGAGCCACGTCATCTAAGGGGCCAATAAACACCTGGTGGCTCGGGGAAGGACGTAATAAATCAATTGAAAGCACACCCGGGCGATTTGGGTGAGGCAATCCGGTTCTATCATCAAGGCGTGTGGAATAGATCTTATGGCAAAAATCACAGCTGATGCCTTCGCTTCCTATGCTGGATACTGCTGTAGGATCGGTATCGTAAGGATGGTTAACCGCGGCTCCAGGAAGGTGGCAGGCGCTGAAGTTGCCTTCAGTTTCCGGGTAGTCCAGTTTGTACCCGGGACCTTAATCAGGTTGGTCAGGATCAGGTTTCAGAGGATAATTGCCATAATCGCAGGAGGTTCCGATCTGTGTGTTTTGTCCGGGGTTCCCAGCTGCATCAGTGCCAGAGTACATGGTCAAGAAGACCGGGTTGAATGCTGTCTGGGAGTGACTGTCTTGCTGCCACTCCTCAAAAGGCATCAGCCCACTTGAATCCGAGTGGCATTTTTGGCAGGGATTGTCTTCATCTGAAGCGGGATCCTGATTGTCCTGATAAGCGCTTAACCATTGGTAATCGGGATTGTCTCTTGCTGGGATAGACTGCAATTCTATTATATAGTCAGTCGTACCAATCGATACGGGGATTCCCCCGGCGATATAATAGCCGGGAGCCCAGGCAGTTAGAGCGTAATTGGATCCTCGTTTCAGTCCAGTGAATTCAAAACTACCATCTTCATCGCTCAGGGTATACTGACTGGTTGTTTGGATTCGAATTATAGCTCCAGATAGGGGGGTATCGCCCGCGATGATCGATCCTGAAATCTGCCCCTTACGCATTGTGCAGGCAGCAAGGGAGCCCAGGGTCAAGCAGATCAACCCTGCCTTGCGTTTTCTCATTATTTCTGTTTCCGGGTGACAAACCACCAGATACCAATCGCACTGGCAGCCAGGACAAGACCAAAAATCAGATAGAGCAGGTAGGAGGATCCTGTTCCTGCAAATCTTGTGAGTTGTTCATCTGGGGCTTGATCACCTTGAACTGCGGGCGATGTGGGTTGTTCTCCCTCAGATATTTCAGCATTGATTTGCTCCTGCGCGGTTAACCCTTGAGGCACTGTTCCATTTATATCTAACCGGAAAACACCTTCTCCGTTTGTGCTGGCATATAGGTGTTGCCCATCGGAAGAAATGCTCAGATTTGTGACGGCTCTCATTGTCAATCCCTGATTGATTTTTGACCAGGTGGATCCTCCGTCTAGGGATTGGTAAACCCCGCTGGATAGGTCAGCGAGATAAAGAATGCTGGGATTCGTCGGATCAAAGAGGATATCCCGGTGGGAACCGTTGGGCTCTAAGCCGCTTTCCATGTGCTGCCAGGAAAGTCCACCATCCTTGCTGCGATATAAACCAAGGGGATCGATGCTGGCAAATATTATAGTCGGATCATCGAGATTGATCTCTACACTAACAACCGAACCATCAGGCAGACCATCGACAATTGACCAATCCTTTCCTCGATCAGTGGATTGAAACAAACCTTTAGGAGTTGCTGTATAGACGTGGTCAGCGTCAGTGGGGTCTATCGCAATATCAAGGACCGGCTCGTCGCTGAATTGTTCTCCGGCGATCGAATCCCAATTTTGGCCGCCGTCATCTGAAACCATCATGCCCCTTCCAGTAAGAGTTTCCGGGTGAAGCAGCGCGTTATGCTCGGCTCCACCCAGGTAGATGACCTGAGGGTTGGAAGGAGCAAATTGTATGGCGGTGATCCAGGGATGAAGCTCGGGTAAGGATTGATAAGCCCAGGTCTGACCCAGATCTTCAGAAATATATAAGCCTTCCGTTCCCAGCAGGACCCTGTTGGGCTGGGAAGGGTCGATCACGACCGCACCCCATTCGGGAAGAATGGGCTGGTCATCCCTCAAATTGAGAACGCCCTGCCAGGTCATACCGCCATCACTGCTCTTCCAAACGCCGTTTCTGCCGGATGAAAATACGGTGGCAGGTTGATCAGGCGCAACAGAAACGCTGATGACCTGAGCTCCGGTGTAACCGGTGCTGGCATCCACCCAGGTTACCCCGCCATCCTCACTGAGATAATTCCCCCCCTGGTAATTATTGGCGAAGATCCTGTCCGGATTCCGGGGATCGCACTGCATATCGATCGGGATCCCGTTAACTCCGCCAGCAGGACCCCAACCCCGAGCACCTCCCGAGACCAATTCCCAGGTGAGGCCTCGATCCTCACTTCGATAGACTGCCGTGTTGCTTCCCGCGTAGACGATCCGGGAATCCGAAGGGCAGAATTCCACTGAAGTAAAGATCTCTCCCCCGTGCCCCGGCAGCTGCCCCAATACTTTTGTCCATGTATTTCCACCATCTGAAGTTCGGTACACACCAATGGGGCTGTCGTTGGTTTGGCTGTAATACTCGAGGGCAGCCTCAGGAACGTCGTGGCCGGTAGCTGCCAGCAGGATATCAGGGTCCTGGGGATCCATAAACAGGCTGGTGATATATAAATGGTTGAGTCCCTGATCTTTTCCCAGGATTTGCCAGTTCTTCCCTCCATCAGTCGATTTTAGGATCCCTAAGCCGCCAAATGGATCAGTGACTGACATAATCTGGTCCAGAGGTGCCTGATTAACCGCACCTCTGTCAAAGATTCCCGTGGAGGCATAAAGGATATTCGGATCCTCTGGATTAACCCAAAGATATCTGGTCAGGCTGGATGGAGGAGTGCCATCCCAAATCAGCTGCCAATTGTCACCCCCGTCTACTGTCCGGTAGATAAATCCCCCCCTGGGAACCCAGATGGCATCTCCCTCTTCGTATTTTGTGATTTCGCCCATGGCGTAAACGATATCTGAGGAATGAGGATCGATGGTAAAGCCGCGAAAAGTCAAACCATCCGTTGTCTTTTTAATCCCGTTATCCTTCTGAGTCCAGGACTTTCCACCATCCACGGATTTGTAGATATGGCCTGTGATATCTGTGCCAGACCAGACTATCTGGGGATTATGGGGATCGACTGTGAGGCAAAATACCGGGATGGCATCTCCGCTGGGCCCCGCTTGAGGGGGGATGCCCTGGTTACTTTGCTGCCAGGTGAGTCCATTGTCGTAGCTGATGTGGATCCCACCATAATTATCAGTGGCGTACCAGATATTGGGGTCAGCAAAATTATAACGAATGTCATAACCAAGCCCACCGGGAGGTCCTCCAGTGCGGATCCAGGAGAGCTGAGCATTTGGTTGGGCTGCTGATTGAGGATTCTCTGACGTCTCGTCGGGTTCCTGACTGTCCCTGTCAGACTTCTGTTCTTGATCCACTGTGTCTGGGGAATTATTTGATCCCACCGAGTGTACAATCAGATCATCGATTGCTGCCCGGCCATTCCCAAACAATTCAAATGCGATTCCTCCCGGCGGTATGGGATCGGAGAACACAATCTCGAATATGGTCTGTTGATTGATCCTTACCAAGTGTAAAATAGATTCCACACTAATTTCAACCTGGAACCACTCGCCGGGTGGGATGGGGAAGGGTACCGCCTGGGGACTTTGCTCACCTGGATCAGCTTCCATCTGGACTATCTCAAACCTGGTTCCATTAAAAAGAAGCAGGATGCCAGGTCGATAGGTAACCGCGAGATCACCATCTCCCTCGTACTTAGCGCGAAACAATAGGGAAAAATCAGTCCAGGATTCCGAATGGTAAGCAAACCCCCCTTGTTCAAGGACCAAGGCGCCATCCTCCACAAAGGCTGCGTCCGTATGTTCCCATCCAGGCAGGGAGGGATCTGAGAAAAGATCCTCAAAATCATTTGATTGCGCTGAGCTGTTCGAATGCTGAACAAAAAAAGTGAGGAAGATTAAAGTCAGAGTATAGATTACAAGAGGTCCTCTTCTAGATTGCATGATTCTCCTACCTGGTAAATTGAAGATCAAAGCAATGTCTTAAAGGGCAGATGCACCATTGATATACTATACACCAATTTCTACCTGCAAATCAGGGCAATTGGTGGATATTTTGACCTCATTTAGTCGAATAAATCAAGCAAGCTGCCAAATCAGTTGGATGGAAAGTCGCTGCGCGACCAAAGGAAGACGGGAAAGCCTATAGGATGTGAACTGTAAACTGTAAACTGTAAACTGTAAACTGTAAATCGATTGGGTTGCTGAGAAACCTGGTAGGCACTGAAAATTTAGGCAGGTTGCAGTTTACACGGGTACGATACCAAAGGCACTATGCAGCTGGTACCCGGTCCTCGGTCACGAGCGCAGTGAGTTTTCCGGTGCAATTTCGTTGCAATCAGCGTGGAAAAGATGGAAATTATGGACTCAATGGACGATCGTGAATTGACTTCATCGAGCGGATAGAAGAAAATTACCCCCATAAACGCTGTGTTAAGTCATCTCATCGGATTCGAAGTCAAGAGTTTATCCTGAGCGCAGCGAAGGACCCCTATTGAGCTACGGGTGCGTGTGTGAGATATTATACCGCTGGTAGGTAGGAAGGTTAGAATAATTGAGGGGCTGGAAATTATTTTAGAGAGGACCGGTATTCGTGTTGCAAATGACCGGGGAAAAGAGACGGGATGCTCGCACGGATTGCGACTGGGGTCAAAAGACCGGTTTGTCACCGTTGAGGTTCCCTCGCACAGCTCGGGATAAACTCCAGCTACACCGGTCTTCGGATGGGCACGGAGTGCCCATCCGGCCTGCCTGCAGGGCGATGTTGCGTTACGATTTTGGATTTATTTGATTTTTTTACTGGGCCAGATAGCCCCTCAACCAGTGAGCCAAATCTTCCGGGCAAAGAGTGAGCACTCCCTCAAAACCGATCGTCCCTCCCCAGTAGCAGGTTTCATCGCGCCGTGTCAATAACGCAAGATCGATATCGAGCGCTTTTTCGCCATCGTAGTAATCGTTGACGCAGTAGGCATCCCAGCCTTCTTTTATGATGTATTCATTATTTGGATTCTCCACAAGGGTGAGCTGAACCATTGGAAAAGGAATATAGTGGGCATCGCCATCTCTCATATGCACGTAGGCGGGTATGTTGATAAGTCCTTTTATACTCAGCAAGCCTTCAGGGTCTTTCTGCCATTCATCGAGAAGTGTATCAAAATCGAAATCGACATCCGGGGCATTCCCCATATAGAAATCTGTGAAGACGGGATCCGGGCATTCGCAGATGCATTGATCGTTGCAGGTGAATCCGGCCTGGCAGTCATCCACGCAGATATGGTTGGCAGGGCGGTAGGGATTTTGGCCGCTGATAAAGGCGGTCTTAGAGTTATCGCAGCATGACAGATCAGGCAATGGCGTTGGAGTTGGTGTTTTCTTTGGCTCGCACCGAACACCTCTGCTGTCTGCTACACAGACCTCATAAGGCTCGCATTCTGTGACGTCTACGACACACTTTCCATCCAAACAGGTCTGATTGATGATCTCGGTAAAATTCTCGCCGCAGTAAGGATTTAAGCAATCCGCATCCACTTCGCATTGATTCCCGGGTATAAAACCTTTACATCCAGCGAACAGAACAACTGCGGCAATTATCGCCAAGAAAGCAAATTCGGGTTTGGTCTTCGTCCTCATCAATTCCTCCCTCATGATAGGATGACTGATCGGCAGTGAGCCGCAACGAAGCTGGATTGGAGGTCAATGGAATGGATAATGGGGAATTCCGTTGTGCAATTTCTGGTCTGACAATATCTTTGATAGTAGCATAACGGGAGCTGAAAATCAAACCTTCGGGTAACATTACATGATCCTGCATATGCTGGACATGGTCCGTGAGTGGCACCAGGTTTGATTTGATCGTGAAATTGGTCAAGCCGGCAAAGCAATTGAAGGGTCGCTTCGCGACCGACGGGTTGCTCATACGGCTTGCGACTGGGGTCAAGAGACCGGTTTGTCCCCGCCTAGGTTCCCTCGCACAGCTCGGGATAAACTCCAGCCACATCGATCTTCGGTCGGGCACGGAGTGCCTATCCGGCCCGTTCGGAGGACGATTCTCCGGTACAACCGTGGTGCAACCAGTAAAAGGGTTAATGAGAATAGATGCCAATATAGCGAAAAATCGCTAATATTTATCCGCTGAAAGGAGGAGATATGGAAACACTTGTAATGATTAAAATATTGTGGTTCGCAAGTGATCGTATTACAAATCAAGACGATGTAAATGAATTGCTTGAGAATAGCTGATCAATAAAGATGATTTCCCCAAATAGGGGTATTGGCACCCAAGGTGTACCAGAAAGTTTATACTCAAGATCAGTAGTTGTACTTCAAAAATGTCAATAAAGCATCAGGGATGTAATATTATTAGGAAGTGTTAGTAAACAGTAGGTAATTCAATCCTTTTGATGCTTGATATATCTGAAATCAGTCATCAGGCCAGATTTTATCCATTTCTTCTTTTGTGATTGTGTGGCTTAATGTATTAAACCCAAAGCCGTAACCTGTATACCAGGCTTCGTATTCATAACCAATCCAGAGAGTAACTTCGGCAGATGTGCCATCCTCTGTGATCACTATCAATTTGTAAGGAATATCCTTATACTCATTTGTTTGATTTCTATCGATTGTAATAAAATTACTTACCGGGTCGCCTGATTCAGGATATACCCAATAATTGCATTTTCGAGATCCATCCATGGTCATGGATAGGTTTGCATTTCCTTTGAGAAGCAAAGCAACATTCTCTATTTCTTCCTCAATCTCATAGGGTCCATCAATATTTAAAACAAAACTTTGATTGAAAAGGGAACTTTTCCATTCCCCGATGTGTTCTATAGTCCGGGATCCCTGAATCGCTTCTGAAGTTAAAGTCCTGGAAACAGGATCGATCTGGATATTGATGGTTGCCTGCTCAAACGAATCGTCTTCATCAGGATATATGGATCCGCAGTCATAATAATTTTCATCCTCAGGCGGGTCAAAAAGGTCATACCAGGAAAAATTTATATCTTCAGAAGAGAGAGAAAACTTGAGAACTTGTTCTTGGGATGGCCCTTCTTTATCTTCAACCTCGGAACTTTTGGCCTCTTCCTCAGGATCACAAATATCAACACCGGCGGCAGCTGCGACATCAATCTGAACTCTAAGGATTCGCTGCAGGGCTTGGATACCAATTTGTTTTGCCCGCTGCCTGACCATATTTTTTGCAGTGTGTTTTAACAGATTTTTGAGCAGGGCTTCCGTGCCTGGACCCCCTGCTTGAACAATTTTCAGTGCTTGTGGGCCAACTTCCCGAAGGAATTTTCTTCCCAGGGGGCCAACCTTGTGCCAGAAGCGTGCGCCGGCCCGTTTAATACCATGCCATTGTTTTGTAAACCATTTGCGCTCGTCTCCTCCGCGTTTCTTTCGTAAGGCAGCTATTTTTGCTGTTAGCTCAGCTCTTTTGCTTTTACAGTAGGCATTGGTTTGATCTACTTCACAGGTCTTTCCCTGTTGGCGGTATATTTCTACCGTTTCCCGACACTTCCTATCGTGATCGTTGCGCTGTTGTTTTGTGGCATTGATCATCTGGTTGATTAAATCTGTGGTTTCATCAGAAGAAACATCCGGTTTAGTGCTTGCGCTCACCTTGCTGGTTGAGCTGGTTTCATCATCAACGATTTCATTTAGGAGAATGGAATCGCTGATGTACATCAGGGCAAAAGCATCCTCTGGAGATCGCTGGAGGATTTCTTCTGCTTCCACCGGTTTCAGAGGAACTAAACTGCAGGAAAAGATAAACAGCAAGAAAAGAGATTTGAATTTCATTTTTGATCACCTTTTGAAAAAATGTGACAATCTTTTTTAGTCTGTCGTGAGTGCCAAAGCTTCGATATATAGAAGCTCATCATTCTTTAATCCAAAGGTCAGTGAATTAGCGAAATAGGAGACTCCACCTTCCAGGAAATCTTTATCCAGGGGAATCTCTACATAACTGTCAATTCCAGCTGCAGCGATAACTTCCTCCAGGCTCATGAAAGCGCTGAACTGTTCTGGGTAATAAGGCAGAGGATCCAGAACGCCGACATTGTCTATCTCGATAACATCCTCCGCGGTCAGCTCCCCGTTAATAAATGTAAGCCCGATTCCTTGAGTGTAGTAATCCCAGGTTTCCAACCGGACAGGGGCTACTCCTCCAGAAGTAGTTTCTTCCTCGTAAAAAAGGATCGTAAACGCTTCCGGATACCCGTAGGTGAAGAGCTGTTCCTCTTGAGTGGAGCTTAGAGTATAGGGGTCCTGCAGCTGTGGGGAAGATTCCTGGACCTCTACGATCATAGGAGCCTCCTTATATCCCAGCCAGCCAGCATAGAGATAAATTCCCACGATGATAATGATGACAAATATTAGGCATCCACAACCCAGCCCAAAAAAAGCCCAGCCGCGTTTTTTCTTGGTTTGATTCATAGCAGCTCCTCATTTATGAATGGTTTTCATGAGCTATGCAAATAGAACCGCAGGTAAATGGGCAAGTTGGTTATGGATTCGTATTGAAACACACCTGGTAGATCCCGCAGTTAAATGGGTGCAGATTTAAATAGGATTATTGTTATCGAAAAGTTCGAAACCAATTGTAGAAAAACAGCTATTCAAAATTATATATTGGAAACTGATAGAAGAAATCTTTTTTTAGTATACATCAGCCTTATTTTGTATACAAGTATTTTAGCGAAGATTTTGGGCCTATGTTATGCTGTAGAATGTGTAATATTATGATTTAGATAAGCGTCACAAATAAAAGAACTTGTACGAACGAAGGTCAAATTTAGTTTGTTCAATTGTATGGGATAAATGAACAAGTTTGAGTCTTAAACAGCTTCCTGGTGAATTTCAGTGATACTATGAAAGCGTTCCTACCGTAGTGCTAAACTAAGAGTAGTGACAAACCAGTTTAGCAAAAGGAGGAACGCTATGTTTCCATTTTACCTTGGAATTGACCTGCATCTTAAGCGAACCTAACTGGTACTGATGGATCACGAGGGGGAAGTGATCGATAAAAGACGCTTGAAAAACACAGAAATTGAAACATACATCTCCAGGAATGTACCCAAAGAAACCTATGCGGTGATGGAACCTACCCGAAACTGGCCCTTATTCTACGATCTATTGGGGAAGCATGTGAATCGGGTGGAGCTGACGCATGCCAAGGGTGTACGGATGATCGCAGCGGCAGCGGTGAAGACGGACCAGATCGATGCCTCAGTGCTGGCGCACCTGGATAGGATTTCAAATAGAGCACGGTTAGATGCATTGGATCAAGTTCGTCGCTGACTGGAAAAACCAGAAAAAAAGAGAATAACAAAACATGAAACGAGACAACCTGATGGCTGTCTCGGGAGGGTTGATATTGCGGATTTTACTTAGATGAAAAAGCCCCTTGACGAACGCTTTCTTAGATGTAATTAGGGTGGAATGGATGGAAATTATGGATGTAATGGACATATTGTTATCAACTCTATCGAGTGGATGGACCCTTCGCCTGGCCTTCGGGCTCAAGGCAGGCTATTCCCCCATGGAAAGGGTGTTGTCTAATTCGAATTCAAGAGTTAATCCTCAGCGGACACTGCACAGGAATGTGGGACAGGGAAAATCCCAACCCGGGTTGGGAGTGAAGAAGAGATCGTCTGGAGGTATTTGACTCCGAAATGCCGGGGATTAGAGGCTGACTCCAACCGAACTTCTAGGTTAGTTTTTTAGCAGGCAGCTCAAGTCCTGGGTTCGGGAAATGAGGGCTGTGGTTAAACGAGGGCAGCCTTCATTATTTGATCGATCTTCAATTTATTTCATTCACCAAAGAGTTCAGATACGAGACATAACAATTTTGGAAGTCGTATAATTGGTGTTATTGAATTATATTGTAACTACTATCCTCCTTCACTAAGGTCTTGATAAAACAGATCAAGTGTTCGGTTTTATGCTTGCAGTACAGGTTTTATCACCCGCCAGATGCAACTGTGAAGGTGGTGCTAATCTTTGTAGTCGCGATAGCCTGGCAGCTGTGGGTATTGAACATCGGGTTATTCTCCGTTGCCGGAGAAAAGTATTTTGGGCCGGATCAACGGAATCTGCAGTTCCCTGCTACATCCCGGACAGCTCCAGCTTCTTCCCGCAAGAAAGTTCCTGGAGCAAAATCTGGTCGAAAACTATCTCGACCTCAAACTTAATACCATCCTTCGTCCGCCCGGGAAAGAGATCAGAGAGTAGATTATGTCAGATCCAGTGGATGAATTCTTCAAAGGACCGGAAATAATAGAAGAAGAACAACAACCTCCCCTGCCTCGTAATAATAAGAGACCTAGAGGGTTATTGAATCTTCTGTCAGGTATATTTGTTTCAGGTACAATCGTGGTCGGGCTGCTCTTTGCGGTCATATTCATTAATCCACAAAGCAGTTTAAACCCGCTGCCCCCAACTACAACGCCTGCCCCGTTCTTGAGCTATACACCATCTTCAACACCTAAGCCGGTCTTACCTCCAACCTGGACTGTGACAATAGCACCGACTGATACCCCAAATTCGAAACCGATACCCACAAACACACCCATTTCAAAAGTCGAAAATTCACAGACTCCTAGTGCTGATCTGGAGAGTGGTATACCTTCTGACAAGCAGGATGGGACCCCTACCTCTGAGAATGATATGGTCTATCCCGATGCCGGATGCAGCTGGCTAGGGGTTGCAGGTCAGATTATCGATGTGGACGGTCTTCCTGTCAACACTCAGTTGGCACCGCTATTAAGCCAAACTCAGGTTTCTTCAGCTTTAACTGGACCTATTTCAACAAAGCAATTCCTGACCAAAACTCCACCGCCAGATGATAGTATCTCAGACTTATTTACACCTGAAATTCAGTATTGGGAAGAAGATATCCTGGCCTGGAGCGAGGAATATGGGCTGGATCCAAACTTGATTGCCACTGTGATGCAAATCGAATCTTGTGGTTATGTCAAAGCCAAATCAGTTGCAGGTGCAATTGGTTTATTCCAGGTCATGCCCCAGTATTTTAAGGGAAAAGAAGATCCATATGATCCAGATACAAATGCATACAGGGGACTTAGCTGGTTACAGAAAACTCTGAAAAGTGGTGGTTCAATTCAAATGGCTCTTGCTGGTTATAACGCTGGAATCGCCAGAGTAAAAAGTCCTTATCTGGAATGGCCCAATGAAACCCAGCGTTATGTAAACTGGGGTTTAAAAATCTATCAGGACGCCCAGTGCGGATATGATTACAGTTCTGCCTTATATAATTGGCTTTCTAAAGGCGGATCATCTCTTTGTAATAAAGCGGCCGTAGAACAGCAAGATAAATAAAATCTCGATCAATTATTTTTCAAAATAAAAAGGATACGGTATCCTATAAGCGCATGTCTGGTATGGGATATCTGCAGTCGATTTACGGAAGCACAGTGCCGCGGGCACCGTGCAGCAGGCGCCCGATCATCCGTCCTCGGTCCTGCCCTTGGCTGGCGGTCGGAGCGGGGTTAGCCTGCCTTATTAGACCATCAGGAAAAGGAACCAAGGAATCGCTCCGTTACAAATGTTGCTGACTGTGCTGCTGGAGACCACTTGGGTCGATAAAGATCATAACCATGCTCGGTGCCTGGCAACTCGAACAGATAGGATATGACACCACTTTGGAGCAGTGTTTTGTGCAGTTGGATCACCTGCGGTACAACGCCGCTAAAATCGTGTTTTCCTTGCAGCAGGCGTGTTGGCGGGCAGTTTTCGGAAATTAATTTCACGGGAGACACCAGGTCATAGGTTTCAGGTACATCCAGTGGGCTGCCGCCAAGCAGCCCCGGGATAAGTTCGTGAACTGGAATGACCTCAAAGCCCGTTCTAATTCTTAGATATCCCATGAAAGTGCGCTCGACCCACCCCTTCCCAGTCAGGGTTGGCAGTTCACTGAAGCGCTCGAACTGGGCCTGCAGATCGGTAGGTCCATAATAGGAAATAACTGTGCATACCGAAGTACTGACAGGGAGACTGGCAGGATTCGAAGCTGTGACCTGGTGGATAACAGTTTTATTCCATCCCGACAATTCAACATTTGGATAGATTGAATTATTTTTTTGTGTTCAAATTTTCATTTTCTCTCGCACGTGAAAACGGGCCATTTCTTTATCGCTGAAAGTGTATGGTGAGTTTTTATCCGCAAACCAATAAGATATTGGCATGTTGATCCCAAAAAATGCTGCAGCTGCCAAGATAACGATTGCCACAGGCCACATCCACCACAACACGAGACTATTCACGATGACGTACCAGATGTAAAAAATTCCTAAAGGCCAGTGGAGAAATATCACCGCGAAGAGCCCGGGGTTGTAGATCGTGTGCATCTTTTTGTTGATCAAGATTCCATGTACTACAAACTGTGCCATACCAAATAACATCTGTGCCAGCCCCAACCAGATCAGGTTGGGGAAAATGATAGGCATGATATAGATGGGATAGGCGATGGCAACATTGACAAATAAAGCACTCTTGCGGTTTAACGGATAACCGTTGGGTATTCCATCCTTGCTAGGCTGCCAAGCGATATTCATTACTGCCGGAAAACCACCCGGCCAGGCATATTCTTCAAACTGATGAACCAGCAGAGCCATGAAACTGATCGTGAGCAACCTCTGAAGCATGCTGATATCATTCCAGAAAATTGCCAGCCCTACAATCAATGTAGCAAAGATCCCAACTCCAACATAGTACCAGTTCTTTAGTATGAATTTCATATTACCCATTCCTGTAAGTTTTTTCTGGATTATGGAATGCTTTTTTCTCTCAAATGCGTCAAACGGTAATTATTATTTCAATAGCTGTTTAGTGGTGTTAGTTGAATCTGCTTCGAAAGATCATAGGCAGTAGACAGATCGCTCTCGTTTTCCACAAACACACGTCCGAGTACAAGCACTGCATTGTTTGGCGAGGATATCTGTGTCATGCCGCTCGGTGCCTGTCCTCCCCAACCTGGCCCCGTAATGAGATAGTCGCCCTCTTGTGTACCTGTGGTTCGTTTGCCGACGTAAGCAAAATTCGTATTTTTCGATGGATCAGTGAACTGGACACTATAATAACGCTCAGCCATGTCCGGTACATGCAAAACTTGTGGTCCTTTGGAGAGATCTAACCATCCGACCGTAGGGAGCGTATCGCGGTTCACACCAGTAATCGCCAGTGTTGAGACCGAGGCAGGCGGATGGAGGGGATATGCAAAAAGTGCTTGGGGCTGTGTATTGAGCGTATTGATCGGGACGGGACCGTCACCAAACCCTTTTATGAGAATCGCTCTCTTGTATACTGACAGCAGCATGCGCGGCCAAAAGTAAGTGAATAGGAACCATGCTGGGACCATGACCGAACCGAACAAAAGCAAATGCTCTATATGAGTCATTCGAACACCTCAACAACCGGCGGTACTGAATACTCGCCATTAAGAATGGCCGCGCCGGGCATATACACGCGCAGCCAGAGGATGAACTTGCCCGAGGGCGCAGGCAGCCAGTTGGATTCACGGCTTACCGGTGTAGCGTTCTGGATGTAAATATCGACACAGTCATCAGCGTTCGGCACAAGTCCAGAGCGATCGCTGACACTGTATCGATTGATCGGATTCGGCACAAAGCGATTTTTTGCATCGCCCAACGTCAGCGACCAGAAGGCATTGTTCGGAGGAAGACTGCCCGGTGGGAAGTGTATGATGTAGTCGTGTTTTCCGGAGAGTATATGCCCCTCGCTATCTCCGGACGTTATCCAGTACATCGCCTCTTGCGGCACGTTAACCGGACCGGGAAATAATTGGGCTTGTGCGGCTCGCAGTATCATGCCGTTGCCGGGATCGCCTAATCCGAACATGGTGATCCAGCCGTTGACTTTCTTGACCTTGATCCTAGCGTAGATTTGAGCCGTGACAAACGCCATCCCAAACCCGATCAGGATGCCTTGTACTACATCATTCCTCACGGTTCTCGTTTGGGGAAAGAAGAATAAACGGATGAAGAAAAAGCCGCATATCAAACCGTTGAATACTGTCAGATAAGTGGATGTTCGACTGAGCATATTATTTATCTTATCACTTTATGTTTAGCGGCATGAGCCGTATCTGCTTTGCAAGATCATAGGCAGTCGGTGTTTCGCTTTTACTGTTTATAAGCGCGAGCTAGACTAATTTCCGTTTAACTGTATTATTAATCGAAACTCAATCTCCTAGATGATAACAGAGCCAACAAACCAGTAGATTTTTTGCTCACTAGGGATAGTTTTTGATTCTTTCCATCGAGAGTATATCCAGAAAATTCCCCCATCGAAAGGATTTACAATTTCCCCGCCTAATTCCAAGGATACTATTCCATGAGCTGCCGGCGTGTGGTTGAAGCTCTCCTACACTGAGCCCTTTTATTGTTTTAGTGAGATAGCGGAAAACGATTTGATGAGTCATAAAGAAAAAAGACGACCTTTCAAAATATTCTGCATCTGGAATTTACTATGCTACAATCCAGAATGTTGCAGAATGAGAATTTCCTTTTCTTGTTGGTATATTATTTTGAAACAAGCTTTACCGGTTTTGAGTCTGCCTAACCAAATATGATAAACCAGCCTTATTTTCTGGACTGAATCCCCGTGAAAATTGGGAAAGAAACAGGAATATCGCCCTCAATATAAGATAGGATATCCATGCCAGATTCAGAACAGGTTACCCTGGCCCGTACGTTAGGTTTTTTTGATGCGACCATGATCGGCGTCGGAGCAATGATTGGAGCAGGTATTTTCGTCCTTACCGGGCTGGCTGTCGGAAAAGCCGGACCAGGAGCATTGCTGGCTTTTGCCCTCAACGGTTGTGTAACTCTAATCACTGCCCAATCTTATGCAGAATTGGCCTCTGCTATTCCGGAAGCTGGCGGGGGGTACGCTTTCGCAAAACAAGCCTTCCCGGGATTGGTTGGTTTTATTTCAGGATGGATGTTGTGGTTTGCTTACACTGTAGCCTGTACTCTCTATGCGGTTGGGTTTGGAGGTTATTTTGTAGAACTATTACATAGCTATCTTCCTGCTCTTTCCAGGCCTCTGGTTGAATTGCTGGGGCAAAACGGGATATCCGCCGTCTTTGCGTTTATCATTAGTATATTTTTTGTCTCTCTTAATTACTTCGGTGCAAATGTTACAGGAAAAGCTGAAAATATTCTTACAATTGCGAAGATCTTCATTCTGGGCTTATTTTCAGCTTTCGGAGTATTTGCCATTTTCAGAGAACCAGGACTACTGCAATCCAACTTCCAGAACTTCTTACCGCTGGGGATAGGAGGAGTTATATCCGCTATGGGTCTCACCTTTATTGCATTCGAAGGATACGACCTGATAGCGACCGTTAGTGAAGAGATCAAAGATCCTACTAAAAATATCCCCAAGGCGATGTTCGCTTCCCTGGCAATTGCCATTACCATTTATTTGCTGATCATCATCGTCAGCGTTGGGGCAGTTGATCCGACGAATTTCGGGGATATCTTTAATAAACTTCCTGCTGAAATTCATATTATTGATGCTTACGTGCTTGATCCCAGTGATCCCCGAATTAATACCACTTGGGAAATATTGGGACTGTATAAAGAAACAGGGATAGTGCGCGCTGCTGAAAACTTCATGCCCGCCATCGGGGTTTTTCTGATCGTTTTTGGAGGGCTATTATCCACAATGTCTGCCTTAAATGCTACGGTTATGGCTTCCTCTAGAGTGGCTTTTTCGATGGGAAGGGAGAAAATGCTTCCCGAAATGTTATCTAGGATACACCCCCAACGCCGCACCCCGTATATTGCCGTACTTGCCACAGGTTTGATTATTGTAGTCATGACCGTGATCCTACCGGTAGAAGTTGTAGGATCTGCTGCCAGTGTGCTTTTTTTACTTTCTTTCGCCCTTGTGAACGGTGCCTTGATTGTTTTAAGAAGGAGAGGACTGACCTCTAATGCTGGTTATAAGGTTCCTTTTTACCCTTGGCTTCCGGCTTTGGGAATAATCATCAACCTGAGCGTGGCAGTATTTCAGTTCAGCTTTCAGCCCCAGGCTTGGATGGTCAGCCTGCTGTGGATTGCCTCTGGCGTAGTGATCTATTTCAGTTATGCAAAAAACCGTATCAAGGATAAGGCAGCAGCACCGATCCTGCTGGAAGAGCGCATCGCCCAGCGGGATTACACTGTGATGACGCCGGTCAATAATCCCAAACAAGCTCGTCTTTTGGGGTTGTTGGGAAGCATTCTGGCAGAGGCAAAAGGGGGTGAACTACTTGCTTTAAATATTGTCCAGGTGCCTGCTCAACTATCCCTTTCCGAAGGAAAACAATATCTCGCTCGAGGTCGCGCCCTGCTGCAGCAAGTGATTGAAGAAGGTAAAAAACGAAATGTACCGGTCCATACCCTGCTGCGACTGGGACGGAATGTGAGTGAGGTCATCCAGATGACGGTAGAAGACCAACAGGTCGATCTGATGGTACTGGGATGGCCGGGCTACAGCTATAGCGAGGAGATCAACTTCAGCTCAGTGGTTGACATCATTAGCATCCGTCCTCCCTGTGATCTGGCGGTGGTTCGATTCCGGGAACGAAGGCTTCCTGAAAAAATCCTGGTAGCAACCAAGGGCGGAGTACATGCAACTCTGGCGCTTGAATTGGCTCAACTCCAAGCGGACATATTTCAGAGGACTACAGGCAGGTCTTCCCTGATTACAATACTCACCGTGCTTAAGCCAAATGCCAGTGCACGGGAATTCGAACAAACTCAAATCCGCCTGGAAAAGTTGGTTCAAGAGTACTGTGTTAATGCCCGGATTAGGATTATTTCAGAGGAAGATGAATTTTCAGCCATTATGAAAGAATCAAATGCCAGTGATCTTATTATCGTCCACGCTCCAAGCGCTGGATTACTGGAGCAGCGGTTGTTTGGAAATATTCCCCAGAGGTTGGCCAAGGAGTGTCGCCAGACTGTCATCATGGTAAAAAGCCACCGCCCGGTGCAATCCTGGATCAGACACTGGTTGGGAATAAGAAGGAATACCCATTAATAAAGGTTGAAGTTTAACAAGGGGCCTTAATGCCAGAGTTCTGCACCATACATCTCAATTGCCTTTGTTCAGTAAAATAGAGCTGCCAATCCAGTTGATGGAATGGTTGCTTCGCGACCGACGGAAGACTGAAGATGGAGGACCGAAACAAGACATCCGGTCAGAAGCGAACCTTCGACAGTCCTCGGTCGGGCACATAATGCCCATACGATGATGAGCAAAGCAAACCGACAGTCCGGTCCAAAAGTGGTGCAACCAGGGTGGAAAGGGTGGAAATTATGCTCTTTGTGGACGGTTTATTGTTAATTCTATAGAGAAGACGGATCCTGCGACGGGCTCAGGGCAGGCATTTTCCCCCAATGACAGGATGTATACCCCTAACGCACAATTCGAACCCAAGAGTTTATCCTGAGCGGCACTCCAAAGGCGAGCATGGTAAACTAGATCGTAGCAATGGATACCAGCGAAAACAAACCGAAAAGCTTGGTGTGAAAATCTTTGAGATGAATAAGCGATCTGATGATTTGAGATTTGTTTTTGATAAACCTCTGGATAATTCATTTGATTTGAATTGCCTCAAATCCGCTTTTGTGTCAACTATTTTGCTCCGGGCACCAGGTGGGTCCTTAACTCGCCAAGTTCTGATTAGTATGCAATCACTCCAGCTCAAATTATCGGACAGGTAATTAACGATGGCTGAGTTGCGATTTTTAACAAAACCTGAAGAATTCGAGCAGGTGGAAGCTTTGCAGCGATTGATTTGGCCCGGAAACGAAACGGAAATTGTTCCGGTACATATCTTACGAACTGTAGCTGATCACGGAGGGGTGCTGATCGGCGCCTATAAAGAAAGCGTCTTGGTTGGGTTTGTGTTTGGATTTCCCGGCCTTGAAAGGATCGGCGATTTCCCAGAACAATCACACTTGATGCACGCTTCTCATATGGTTGGTATCAATCCTGATTTCCGTGACTCTGGTTTAGGCTTTGACCTTAAAAGAGCCCAGTGGCAAGCAGTCCGTCAACAGAAGATCGATCATATTAGCTGGACATATGATCCAATGCAGAGCAGGAATGCCAGCTTGAATATTTCTAAACTTGGGGCAGTATGCAATACTTACTCCGAGGATCATTATGGAGAAATGCGCGACAATATTAATGCTGGACTGCCCTCGGATCGTTTTATTGTAGATTGGTGGATAAATACAACTCGCGTGCAGAACCGTCTGGATCGCAATCGTCGCGGCAGACTCTCCCTGGATCATTATCAAGATGCTAAAGCACGAATTATTAATCCTGTCCAGCAGTGGGTAGATCAATTTCCTGTACCTGCTGATGAGATTAACGATTTCTCTGCGCAGAAATTACCAATCGTATTAGTAGAAATTCCAACAGATTTTCAAAATATGACTGCAGGGAATCAGGAACTTGCTCTGGGTTGGCGTATACAATCCCGTCAAATTTTCAAAGCTTATTTTTTAGAAAGATATATCGTTACGGATTTTGTTTTTAAAGCAGGAGAACCGTCGCGTGGATATTACGTCCTCAGCCATGGTGATAGCAGTTTCTAATTGTATAGGAACATCAAATCTCAATTAAAAAGCTGTAACTATGAAAATTGACCAGATAACTATTCACTATATTCGGATGGACCTGCAGTCTCCGTTTGCTACATCATTTGGTTCTATCCAGACTCGTGATTGCATTGTGATTGAAATTAATGCTGAGGGTCTAACTGGCTGGGGGGAATGTGTTGCCGACTTTGACCCCGGTTACTCATCTGAAACCAGCGGTACATCATGGCTGATGCTCAAAGAATTTCTCTTGCCCCCTTTATTGAGTAATGATGTGACTGATCCCTCCAATCTCCAGGGACGATTGGCACACATCAAAGGTCATCTTATGGCGAAAGCTGGAATTGAAATGGCTCTCTGGGATCTGCAGGGTAAGGCTCAGGGGCGTTCGCTGTCTGAGTTGTTGGGCGGAACAAGTTCTAGCGTGGAAGTGGGAGTCTCGGTAGGGATCCAGCATTCAGCTTCGGAATTGGTTGAAGCTGTTGAAGATTATTTGGCTCTGGGTTATCGGCGGATAAAAATCAAGATCAAACCGGGCCGGGATGTGAATGACACCCAGGCTGTGCGGCAGGCCTTCCCTGGACTTCGTTTGCAGGTGGATGCCAATTCGGCATACACACTAGAGACAGCGAATGCACTCTTGCCGCTTGATGACCTCGAACTATTGTTAATTGAACAGCCTTTAGCTGAAGATGATCTATGGGATCACAGTCACTTACAAAAAAGATTCCGAACGGCGTTATGCCTGGATGAGAGTATTATCTCGCCACGTCATGCTCGCCAGGCTTTGGAGATGGGCTCATGCCGCGTAATCAATATTAAATCGGGACGAGTAGGGGGCCTCGAAAACAGCCTGAAGATTCACGATTTGTGTTTGGCTAAAAATATCCCTGTATGGTGTGGTGGGATGCTTGAAACCGGTGTTGGCAGAGCTGCAAATTTGGCGCTTGCCTCGCTCCCAAATTTCAAATATCCGGGTGATATATCCGCAACTGAGCGTTATTATGCTCGCGATATCACAAATGAAATATTTTCGCTCAATTCTGACAGCACAATCAATGTCCCGAAGGGGCCCGGCCTGGGTGTTTCGATCAATCTCGGGGAATTGGAACGAGTGACCCTAAAAAAACTTGTGGTTAATCAATGATTGGCTGCCTGGCAGGCTCTAATTCCCTCGATCTGTCTCCCGGCTGGAAATTAGCCGACATGTCTTATTTTGTGTTTCTGTTTAAATGGGGTCTTCCCGTGGTAAACCAGCAAATCCAGTCAGGAGGAAACTGATTTTTCGGGGCGTAATTGAATGATCAATAATGGTAAGAATCGTCCGGGAATACTGGCAGACTCGCGCTCGCCAACTTGTTCACCTCCGGAAGCCCGATAAAAATCTATGGCATTGGGATCTGACAGAATCAACAGATGTTTTGCCCCTGCTTTTAAAGCGGTGTTCTTGGCATGTTCGATTAGCAGCTGGCCGTAGCCCTGACCAATTTGGTCTGGTTCAACAAATAAAGCCTCAAGCTCCCAGACAGATGGTGATAGCTGCTCGAGGCCGTAGTAACCAACCGTGGTCCCGTTAACTTCCGCCACCCCGTAGTGGAATGCTTTCTTCTCAAGATCAGACCGCGAGACTGCCAATTCCTCCCGACAGGATTCCATAAATTCCGGCGAGTATCCCCAATGCGCTTTTGATCGATATGCCAAATCGGACAGGAACCCGGCTTCAGCGGGTTTGGCAGGACGGATCTGGGGCTGGTTAGTGCGGCGATCCAAATCGGACTTCCTGGGAACTTCGCCTTCATTTTCAGAACTCATGTTAACTTTCTCCAGCTCCCTGTTCGAAGGGATAGTATCCACTGCAAGGAAATGAATTATTCGACTAAATTCGATCTATTTTAAATCCTTTGTAAAGAATACTCTGGCAGCTTCCGCTCACCTTCCTTCCCCAGGCAGGTTTGCCGAGTATAAAAACCAGTTCACTATTTTTGTGCTGGTTATTCCTGGGACTGCTCTTTTTGAGACTTTCCTGATAATATCACTCTCAGGAAGACAAAAGTTGCCGGAAGCCGGATCAGGCCCGCTGCTACCAAGGCAGCAGGCAATGATACCAAAGAACCTACGGCTCCCGCTGCCGGGCCGCCAATGGTTCCTCCCAGGGAAAAAGCTTGTTCATCCAGCGATAGGACAGTTGCCCGGACATTGGAATCCACGTTCAGGTTTATCCAGGTCTTGATCAGTGGCTCGCAGATGGTCCGGAGAGTGAGAACAAGGCAGTATACTGCTGCTGCCAGCCAGAAGTTTTGAGCCAGTCCAAACAGGATCATAAAAATTGCTGCGGCGCTTGTAAGAAAGGTCAATGAACGGACGATTACCGGCTGCCGGTCAACATCCAGCTTTCGGTGGACCAACTCGGTACCCATTAATCCCAAAATCGAGACGACCATCGAGATTGCCCCGAACCAGACAATGGGTTCGAAATTTCCTATTATTGGGAACTTTATATTTTCGAGCAAATGAACGGTCCAGAGATTATCAAAACCTGCACTGGATAATCCGAATATCAAACTCATCAGCAGGATCGAGCTCAAGATTGAACGGCCGCGGACCAAGTTCAGGCTTTCCTGGATGGTGGAGAGCATATTCCTCCAGGCATTGCTATCGACCTGACCCTGGGGATGGAATCCTGTTTCTGGCATGGTTAAAAGCAAACCGATCGTTAATAGGATATATCCCACACCGGCGATAAATATGGGTAGATTTAAAGAGATAGTTCCCAGCCAGGTGGCGATGGGAATGCTTACAAATAAAGCCACCTGGGTGATCTGGGATCCCCGCAAGTAGACTTTGCCAACCTTTTCTTCTCCGATTTCATCGGCGATCCAGGCGTCTTTGGCTCCGGTGATGAAACTGAAGCCGAGAGCCCAGACAACCTGGGAGACAAGCATGATCGTCAGTGTAGGAAATACTACCTGAAGCAGAGCAGCAATCCCGATCACTCCATATCCGAGAATAACCGATAAACGGCGACCGAAGACATCAGCGATGACCCCGGTTGGGATTTCAAACAGAAGCAAGGTCAGTGTAAATACCATTTCAATCAGGGTCAGTTGAAAGGGATCGCTGGTGATCTGGGTTGCCCGGTAGACAAATATAACGGTCATGAACAGGTTATCTAAGAACCATTCAATTCCAGTCGCGGCAAGATATATTTTGTAGGCATCGAGTGTTAATTGATGTTTTGCCATAACGTTGAATCCTGATGACCTGCCTACTTTAGTCTAGCTGGTCTGGTTTTGCAACATTCCGGGGAGTGGTTAGGAATCCTCTTAATAGATGATTTTGGAATCAGGTGAAATCAGATTCCCCTGTTGTCCGCCTGGTTGGTCCTTGGCCTATCAATGTGTTCAGTCCTTTTTTACTCAGTTTACCGGGACTTAATAAGGTCCTTGAAGATAGATCCAATGTTCTTAAGATTTAATGATTAATGGATAAGAAGTTATGGTTAATTCAGGATACAACCCTTTCTATCAGAAAAGGCGGGTCATCCTTTGGCAGCTGGTTGAATTCGCGTGCCGCTCGGTGCCCAGAGAAAATAGCCTGGGCGATGATATGGGGGGCTTCTGCATCCCCGATCACCCGCAAAGACGCCAATTCCCCACGGTTCAGAGCTGGTTTTAGTGCCTGGTAGAGATCGTCATTTGGCAGGCGATCTGTCAGCAGAACGACTCCATCTGCCCTGATCTCCGATTCTTGATTTGTAGTAGAGTCCAACAGGCGGACGGTTCCAGTTTGAATCTTATGGAGGGTATGCCCGGGAAGGATCCTGATTCCGGACTGGATCAGCCTTTGCTGGATATGTTTTTGTTCCAAAGTATAGCGAGTCCAACCGGCTATTACTGGCGCGGGAGTAGCGATAGTCACTCGACAGCCAAGCTGCATGAGCTGCTCAGCGATCACACTTCCCAGATAATAATGATCGTCATCATACACCAGCACATCTCCCGTGAGGATTTTCCCCTGCATCAGGTCATCCGGGGTGAACACCTGGGGAAGATCATAGCCGGGGATGGGCTTCCAGTGAGAGCGGCCAACCCCGTTATCCCTCCACCTGGCACCCGTTGCAATAATGATATGCTGCTGCCCTGATTCCAGAATATCTTGGGCAGTCATTCGGCTGCTGGGATACAGTGTAATATGGTGTATCTTCCGGATTTGGGTTAACCGCCAATCGATCACTCGCCTCCATTCAATTAAACCGGGTAGGGCTGATTCGAATAACACCCGACCGCCAAATTCCCGGAGAGCATCCAGCAGCACCACGGAATATCCCCGGGCTCCCAGGGCGCGACCACATTCCAACCCCGCCGGTCCGCCGCCAATAACCAGAATCTCCTGATCTGTTTCTTTCACAGGTATGATTTCAGGGTGCCAACCCCGCCGCCATTCTTCACCCATGGTGGGGTTTTGAGTGCAGCGAATTGGGATCCCCAGTTCATCCGCGCTGGCACAGATATTACATCCAATACATTCTCGAATATCCTCAATTCGATCCTCTTTGATCTTCAGCGGTAAAAACGGGTCTGCAATGGAAGGGCGCGCCGCTCCCACAAAATCGACAATGCCTCTTTGGACAGCGGAAAGCATTGCATCCGGGGTTGTATAGCGGCCAACACCTACTACTGGTTTGTCGGTCAGAGATTTCACAAATCCAATATACTTTTCCTGGGAACCTGCTTGCTGAAATCGGGATGTGGCTGAATCGTTGCTCCATCCGCTGATGTTAACATCCCATAAATCAGGAAGCTCAGCCAGGCTGGCAATAATATCATGGCCCTCTCCCTGGGAGGTCATTCCCTGATCGCCGATCAGCTCGTCAACTGCCAGGCGGACTGCTACTGCACAACGATCACCAACTGCCGATTTGGTATCCTCAATGACCTCTCGCAGCAAACGGGTCCTGTTTTCCAGGCTACCTCCGTATTCATCAGTCCGATCGTTATATCTGCTGAGTAAAAAATGCATGAGCAGAGATAGATTATGGCCCGCATAACAGTAAATAATGTCAAAACCAACCTTTTTAGCGCGTTTTGCAGCTGCTTGGTGCCAGCGGCGTAAATTAATGAGATCTTCCTTATCTGCCCGGCGTGCTTGCCCGGGGGTATAGCCATCATAGCCCATCGAGCGGGGTGAAAATCCCGTGGAACGGGAATACAGGTTGGGGGCATGATTTCCATTATAGGTAAGTTCTATGCCGGCCAGGGCACCATGTTGGTGAACAGAATCGACCATCAATTGCAGGGCTGGTATATCCTTGTCGCTCCACAGCCGGCCCTCGATATTTGGAGATAAATCAGTGCTGTGATGGATCTCAACTTCCTCGGTGCAGATCACGCCCCAGCCTCCCTCCGCTTTGATACGCCGCATTTCTGCCAGCGCGCGCGGCATGCGGTAGCCCATTCCATTACAATGAGGGACTTGGTAAAAGCGATTGGGAGCTACCACCGGGCCGATTTTTACCGGTTCGAACAGGATTGAGTATCTTTCATCCATTGAGGTCCTTTTATCCATTTCAGGTGCATTAACGGGTATTATATGTCTAAACCTCGAAAAGATACATTTCTGGGAGGAACGATTCTTGTTTCCAGAGGGTCCTTCTGGATTGTTTTTTAAGGACGGGCAAATACATCCCGATCAAAAGGATTGATGCGCCTTATGTCTGTCTGATATCAGGGGGTTTTTGGAATTGGAACAGCATCCGGAAGTTCATCTTCAATCAACCGCACGCGGGGGTTAAGATAAAATATCACCGATAACGGGATTTTAACCAAACCCATCAGGATGAACATCAGTCCGATACCGCGGCCAGCTCCGGAATCTAATACCGCACTCAGACTGGAACTAAGTGCGCTGCCCGATGTCGTCAGCGGCTCAAAAATCTTCTCCGCTAAAGGCCCAGACAGCAGATAAGCTAGCGGGGCGGCTGTGCTGGCGAACATCTGCTGGGCTGCAAAGACTCGACCCTGGTTTTGAACCTCTATTTTGGTCTGCCAGAGGGATTGGTTAGAGCCGAAAATTATCGCAATCGTGAGATGAGCTCCAAAAGCACCGCCTGCCACCAGCCAAAAATTTGGGCGCAAGCCTATGAGCATAAAACAGGCCCCGCTCAACATCTCGAAGAGCATTACTCCTATGATCCGCCGCCTGGGGCCGCCCCAGGCGGCCATCAACAGGCTGCCGGTTAACATTCCAACACCTGCGATGGTAATGATGGCACCTAATTTATCAGATGTCGTAAAACCCAGTATCATCGGGACAATTAATGCACCGACCATGCCCCAAATGAAGTTCACCGCCGACTCAAAGAATAACAGGTTTAACAATCCCCTCCGGGATAGAATGTAGCTCCAGCCAAAAGTCAGGTCGCCTTTGAATGATGCAAGATCATCAGCAGCAACATTGCTCTCGATGGGCGGGAATCGCATCAGCATAAGGGTCAGCATAGCAAAAATAAAGGTCAGGACATCGATCAAAATGACTCCCTTGAGCTGGATGGTCAGCAGGAGCACGCCTGCCAGCAGAGGAGCAAAGATATCGGCGGCAGCACGGCCAAACTGGATCATTCCGTTGGCGCGGCCGAGATGTTTTTGAGGTACCAATTGGGTGACAGCGGCAGTATAAGCCGGCCACTGGAAGGCACCGAACAGGGAGCTGGCTGCTGCGGATAGGTAGATGTGCCAGAGTTCCAAACGGCCAGTGAATAACATCAGGGCGACGAACAGGGTGCTCAGCCCGGCCCCAGCATCACCAAGTATCATCACCTTGCGGCGATCCAAACGATCAACCAGGACGCCGGCAATGGGGGAAAAGATGACTTTTGGCAGCACCGCAAAGAGACCGATGAAGGCAAATAAGGTCGGGGAACCGGTACTCTCAAAAACCCACACGCCGAGAGCAAAGCTGGTCAGATCGGAACCAATCAGAGAGACGACCTGGCCAAGCCAGGTTACGGTAAAGGCGTGTATACCGTTGTTGAGAGTTTTGCGCTTCATAAGATATCCAGCAAGGATCCTCTCCCCAGGCGCCGGAGAGGATGAGAGGGGGCAGGATTTGGGTAACTATGAAATCTCATCGAATTGATGGGCGGCGCTGGAGTCGAAGTCCATGTTGTAGACCTTTTTGAGGGCACCGATACGATCGAGGGTATCATCGCTGAAATTTGGCGCTTTTTTTTCCAGGGCATATAAGATGATGCCCTCGAGCAGGTCTCCCAGGGTTATATCCAGGTACTCTGCTAATCCTTTGAGGACTTTTAACAATCGTTTTTCCAGGCGCACGCCAGTTTGGACGCGTTCTACTGGAATTTTATGAGATGGGCTGGGGGTATGGGCCATTATCATTTGTCCTTGTTATATAAATACCAATGTACCAAGATAACATAATTATATTACAGGAACTGGATTTATCAAGAGCCTGGGATCATAAGTGCTCAAGAGACACTGCCTGCCGTGGGAGAGAGTATAATCAGGATGGATAGTCTCTGTTGATAAAAATGGCAAAATATCCCAAAAAGTCTAACGACCTGCAAGTTTTTTATAATGGTTTGCTGGTTACCCAGGATAAAAACCATCCAAGGGCTACTGCTCTTGTGGTTCAAGATGACAGGATACTCGCTGTTGGAAATGATGAATTATGCAGCCAAGCAGATTCAGCCCATCAGCTGATCAATCTGGAAGGACGGCTGGTTTTACCTGGTTTGGTAGATTCCCATTTCCATTATTATGATTGGGCGCTGGCACGGAAGCAAATTGCCCTGTCTGATATAAACTGCCTGGCAGATTTGAAGGCCAGGATAGCTGCAGCAGCCGATCTCACCCCTCCGAATAAGTGGATTCTCGGACAGGGCTGGAATGAAACCGGCTGGCCTACCCCTGAGATACCAACACGCGCTGATCTGGATGCCATTACTCCAAACCATCCAGCCATACTCTGGCGAAACGATATGCATCTGGCCCTGGTGAATTCCCGGGCGCTGCAGACTGCCGGGATCACTGCCCAAACACCAGATCCAGAGCGGGGAATTATTGACAGGGATCCTTCCGGAATACCGACCGGCGTACTGCGGGAAATGGCGATCCATCTAGTACAGGCGGTAATTCCTAAACCTGCAGACAATGAAATTTCAGCGGCATTTCGGGCTGGTTTTACTGTGCTGCACCGCATGGGATTGGTCGGCTTGCATGACTTTCGAATGATGGGCGGTGAATGCTGGTCTCCTGCCTATCGGGCATTCCAGCAACTGAACAGATCGGAAAATCTCTCACTGCGTATCTGGATGCAGCTGCCGGGGGAGCGTTTGGATCAGGTAATCGACCAGGGTTTTCAAACTGGAAGCGGAGATCCCTTCTTGCGTATAGGCCATATTAAACTCTTTTTGGATGGTTCACAGGGTGCTCGAACAGCCTGGATGTTGGAACCGTATGAAGATACCGCGAGTGTAGGTATGCAGTTGCTTCCCCTTGACGAACTCTCCGTTATGGTCAAACGAGCTCACTCGACAGGATTGGCAGTGGCAGTGCACGCGATTGGCGACCGGGCTAATCGGGAATTGATAAATATCTTCGAAAATGTGTTACTGCCGAATAAAGCCGCCTCAGCTCCATCTGCACCGCACCGGATCGAGCATGTTCAGAATATTCTAAAAAACGATATTAAACGATTAGCTAAACTGGGTGTGATCGCCTCGGTCCAACCTATCCACGCGCCGGTGACATATTTAATGATCGAAAAAGCAGTTGGATCAAGAGCCGGGGCCGCTTTCCCCTTAAAGGATTTAATGAATGCAGGAGTGCCCTTGGCTATGGGATCTGACAGCCCGGTTGCTGACCCTAATCCATTCTCAGGTATCCAAGCTGCGATAACTCGCCAGAGATATGATGGTACGCCAAAAGATGGGTGGTATCCAGAACAATGTTTGAGCATTAATGAAGCAATCTGGGGGTATACCATGGGCCCCGCTCTGGCTTCCGGTCAGGAAAGGGAAACAGGCAGTCTTTCGCCTGGTAAATTAGCTGATTTTATCGTTTTAGACCGGAATATCTTTGAAATACCGGCCATGGAAATTACCGATACACAGGTGTTGATGACAGTCGTTAATGGCAATATTCATTATCGTGTGTGAGGATTGATCACCAAAATTACTTTTGTTATCAATACTAACAAAATAGCGGCTGTAGTATAATTTTTGTAATCCAAACTGGAAGTAGTAATTCAATATTCTTTCATGCAAATTTCCGTTAAACTCCTTGCTACCTATAGAAAAAAATTACCGGAAGGTACCAGTGGTAGCACCTGTCTGCTTGAGGTGCCAACCCATTTTGTTGTCCGTCAGATTGTGGAAAAGTTTAATCTCAGCTATGATGAATCAAATGTTGTTTTGTTGAATGGCAGGGTCGCAGAACCGGAACAAACCCTTCAAACTGATGATATCGTTTGTATATTCCCAGCATATGCTGGGGGATGACTTGATCGTTATTACCTACAAGGGAGATGCGGAATGAATGGCTGGCAAGGAAAAATCCTTAGAATTAATCTGACCGATCAGAGCGTAAAGCAGGAAGATGTTGATCCTGGATTTGCCAAAGACTTTCTTGGCGGCCGGGGCTGGGCGATCAAGTACCTTTACGAGGAAATGGATCCGACGGTTGATCCGCTCTCGCCTGATAACATGCTGATCTTTGCAACCGGGCCATTAACGGGAACTCCCGCACCAACGGGCAATCGTTATATGGTAGTGACCAAATCCCCACTTACCGGATCCCTCTCTAATTCCAATTCTGGAGGCGAATTTCCGACCTGGATGAAACGAACGGGGTTTGATCTGTTCATTTTTACAGGGAAAGCTCCCCAACCCATCTATTTATGGGTCAACGAAAATCAGGTAGAAATTCGCTCTGCTGTACATCTGTGGGGTAAGAATGTACCACAGACAACAGATCTGCTGGTTGCTGAAACCAATCCAGATGCAAAAGTGGCCTGCATAGGTCCCGCAGGAGAAAACCTGGTTTTAATGGCGGCCATAATCAATGATAAACACCGGGCTGCAGCTCGTTCTGGGGTGGGCGCTGTAATGGGCAGCAAAAACCTAAAAGCAGTGGTTGTGTATGGCACAAAGCAGCCAGCCATGTATGATGAAAAAGGCATGAAAAAGCTCAGCGTTGAAATATCAAAAGAAGTCGGAGAAGGGATCAAAGCAGGGTCTTCTCTGCGGGAATTCGGAACTGCTTATGTCCCTCAGGTGACCAACGAGTTGGGCATTTTACCCACACACAATTTCCAAAGCGGACAATTTGAAGGGGTTGATTCGATTGATGGGGTTGCGTTAAAGGAAAAATACCTTATCAGACCAAAACCTTGTTACCGCTGCCCGATCGCATGTGGCCGATTAACCAAAGTAGCTGATGGTTCACCGTATGATGGAGAAGGTGAAGGTCCAGAATATGAAACATTATCCGCCCTCGGCAGCGCTTGCGGGATTGATAATCTGGGGGCGATTACGAAGGCTAATTACATCTGCAATGAACTTGGCATGGATACGATCACAGCGGGAATGACGGTGGCTGCGACGATGGAAATGTCCGAGAGAGGTTTGATCCCCGATAGTGATATCGGCAAACCACTGAGATTTGGTGATGCGGACATGCTTATTGAACTACTTGAAAAAATGGCATACAGGCAAGGGTTTGGCAACACCTTGGCGGAAGGAAGCTTCCGGTTGGCAGCGAAATATGAACACCCGGAAATTGCGGTTACCGCCCGTAAATTGGAATTCCCTGGTTACGATCCCAGAGGTGCCCAGGGCATGGGTTTATTATATGCCACGGCCAGCGTGGGGGCTTCTCATATGGCTGGTGATGTCGCTTATGCTGAGGTTTTTGGTGTGCCAGAGAAAATAGACCCATTGGCTACCGAGGGTAAACCCGCGCTGGTAAAACGTTTTGGCAATGCATTTGTCAGTATCGATTCCACCGGCATGTGCGTTTTCCTGTCTGTCCGGTATATCTTTGACCCTGATCTTAATCTCTGGCCTACCCGATTGACAGAGTTAATGAATTTAACCACCGGAGCAGAATACACGCCGGAAAGTTTAATCCGGGCCGCGGATCGCATCTTTAACTTGGAGCGTATGTTTTTAATTGGGGCTGGTTTTACAGGTAAAGATGATACTCTACCTCCCCGGATGCTGCTGGAACCTTTATCATCCGGGCCGGCTAAAGGCTATGTGGTGCACCTTGATAAAATGCTCCCGGAATTTTATGCATTGCAGGGTTGGGATGAAAACGGAGTGCCTACAAAGGAAAAACTGGAAGAACTCAATCTGAGTGAAATTGTATATTCATAAAAATGGATCTGGCAGTTATGTCCTGATTACTTCGGACAATTGGGAATAAGGTTAACAGGAGAGCTTCGTGAAACTTATCAGCATGCAGGACGCAGTAAAAAAATACGTTCACGATGGTGATACCATAGCCATTGAAGGTTTTACCGCCTTCATCTGCTTTGCGGCAGCCCATGAAATCATCAGACAGAAAAAGGAAGATCTCACAATCTGCCGGATGACGCCCGACCTGATCTATGACCAGATAGTTGCGGCTGGCTGTGCTAAAAAAATGATCTTCAGTTACCTTGGAAATCCGGGTGTTGGCTCACTGCACTGCATTCGCCGGGCGATAGAAAACGGTATCCCCAGGGAGCTTGAGATCGAAGAGTACTCCCATTTTGGAATGGTAAGCCGGTATATGGCGGGTGCAGCCGGTTTGCCTTTTTTCCCCTTGAAAAGTTACCAAGGCGCCGATATCGCAGGGGTTAATCCCAAAATACGGTTTATAGACAATCCCTATGGGGATGATCGTATTTCTGTTGTGCCAGCCATAAATCCTGATCTTGCTATCATTCACGCTCAGCGCTGTGACCCGCAGGGGAACACACAGCTTTGGGGATTGATCGGCATGCAGAAAGAAGTTGCTTTTGCTGCCAAAAACGTGATTGTCGTTGTGGAAGAGATCGTGGATGAAGACCTGATCCGGAGTGATCCTAACCGGACCCTTATCCCGCACATCGTGGTTGATGCGATTGTGCATCAACCATATGGGGCTTATCCTTCCTATGTGCAGGGATATTACGACCGGGATAACCAGCACTACCTTGCTTGGGAAACAATCTCGAGAGAAAAAGAGGCTGTTGATTCTTGGCTGGAAGAGTGGGTCTTTGGTGTGGATAGCTGGGAGGGATATTTAGAAAAACTGCTGAAGGAAGAACCAGCAATTTGGGATCGATTGGCTCCAGGAAGTGCATTGAGCACGCCGGTCAATTATGGAATTTATGGATAAAAAGAATGATTATTCAGCATCAGAGATGATGATTGTCTCCGCTTCCCGGGCTCTGGCAGGGGAACGGATAGTTTTTGTTGGGGTCGGTATGCCTAATATAGCCTGCAACCTGGCACGACGAACGGTAGCACCTGATCTGGAGTTGGTATATGAATCGGGTGTTTTTGGCGCACGTCCGGCCCGTTTACCCCTCTCTATCGGCGATCCAACCCTGGTAGCCGGGGCTACATCAGTTGTGGGCATGGCTGACCTGTTCATGAATTACCTGCAGGGCGGCAGGATAGAAACCGCCTTTTTAGGGGCGGCACAGATCGATCGTTTTGGCAATCTGAATTCAACAGTGATCGGTGAGTATCCCCATCCGAAAGTGCGCCTTCCAGGGAGTGGCGGAGCTTGTGAAATTGCTATTCATGCCAGGAAGGTATTTATCATCATGCCCCTGAGTAAACGCTCCTTTGTAGATAAGCTCCATTTCCTCACATCTCCCGGCCATCTTTCTGGAAAATTGGGAGAACGTGGAAACCTTGGGATGCCGGGAGCCGGCCCACAATTGGTGATCACCAATAAAGCAATTTTTGATTTCAGAGCAGGGGAAATGACCCTGGCCTCCATTCATCCAGGATACTCGGAACAGGAAATCAGGGATGAAGTAGCCTGGCCGCTCAAGGCCGCTAAAGATGTACGGGAAACACCCATACCGTCTGACGACGAGCTGCGGATTATTCGGAAAGAACTGGATCCGGGGGGAATGTACACCTCAAAATAGTCAGCCATATCGATTGAATACAAAGGTAAATTGTCATGATTGATGTAGCAATAGTATCTGCGTTACGTACCCCGATCGGTAATTTTGGGGGCGCTTTAAAAGATATCTCTGCAGCCCAGCTGGGTGAAATTGTGGGCCGGGAAGCCATAAAAAAGGCGGGACTGTCACCTGAAATGGTAGATGAAATTATCTTTGGCTGCGCCAGACAAGCCGGTAATGGTCCGAATATTGCCAGGCAAATTGCTATTCGCAGCCAAATCCCCGTAGAAAAAGTTGCTTATACAGTCAATAAAGCCTGCGGTTCAGGGTTAAAGTCAATCACCCTGGCTGTCCAATCCATTATGTTGGGCGAAAACCAGGTAGTTTTAGCTGGGGGAGTTGAACAAATGTCTCAAATTCCATATTTGCTGATGAAAGCAAGGTGGGGGTATCGGCTGGGAAACGACACCCTGGTCGATTCGAATTACAAAGATGGTTATTTTTGCCCGCTTGCTGAAATGCTTATGGGTGAAACAGTGGATCGTCTGGCTGAGGAATACAAGATCTCTCGAAAAGAACAGGATCAATTTGCTGTTATTAGCAATCAGAAAGCCTCGGCTGCCTGGGAAAATGGCAGTTTTAATAATGAGGTTGTGCCAGTTGAAGTTAAGGATCGTAAAACAACGACTCTTTTTACTCGTGACGAGCATCCCCGTCCTGATTCCAATGGAGAGAAACTGGCACAACTTAAAACGGTTTTCAGACCTGAGGCGGAAGGTGGAACGATCACAGCAGCCAATGCTAGTGGAATCACGGATGGCGCCGCCGCAGTGATTTTAATGCGCGAAGATCTTGCAAGGGCAGAAGGGATCGAACCCCTGGCGACCATCAAGGGATTTGCAAGCGCAGGTGTGGATCCTGCTCGAATGGGGTTGGCTCCTGTTCCTGCTACATGGAAAGTGCTGGCGCAAACTAAGACAAAACTGGAAGATTTTGATTTAATAGAATTGAACGAAGCCTTTGCCGCCCAGGTGCTGATGGTTGAAAAAGAGTTGGCGTGGGATCCAGAGCGCAGGAATGTCAATGGAGGAGCTGTTGCACTGGGGCATCCAACAGGCTGTTCAGGAGCGCGAATTTTGGTTACGTTGCTGCACGCTCTGATAAATCGTGATGCGGAACTGGGTTTGGCAACCCTGTGCATCAGTGGCGGATTGGGCATGAGCATTGTCCTACAGCGATGAGACCTTACAAACAACCTTTCGGGAATATTTTTTACCGACGGATGCAGAATGAACATCCGCTGATAGTTAGAGGCGATGGCGTCTATCTATTCGATGCAGAGGGGAAACGCTACCTCGATGGTTCTGGCGGCGCGATTGTTGTTGGTATAGGGCATGGAGTAAAGAGCATCGCTGATGCTATCTCCGCTCAAGCCAGCCAGGCAGCATACCTGCACGGCAGCATGTTTACCAGCAAGGTTTTGGAGGAGTACGCTGAAGCTCTGGGGAAAATCACTCCGTTGCCGGACCCCAAGTTCTACTTTCTGACCAGTGGATCAGAGGCTATCGAGGCAGCCATCAAATTGGCGCGTCAAATTCATCTTGAGCGGGGCGAAAATTCCCGGTCAATCACCATATCACGCTGGATGTCCTATCACGGCATGACTCTTGGAGCACTGGCTGTGAGCGGAAAAGAAAAACTCCGAGCTCCCTACCTGCCTATGTTTAAAGACATGCCTCATATCCCGCCCGCTTATTGCTACCGATGTCCTTTTGGATTGGAAAAAAATATTTGCCAGGTTGCCTGTGCTGAAGCCCTGGAAGAGGAAATCTTAAGGCAGGGACCGGAAAATGTTAGTGCTTTTTTGGCAGAACCGATCAGCGGCAATACCCTCGGTGGTGCCGTTCCACCTGCTGAATATTGGCCGAGGATCAGGGAGATCTGTGATCAATATGGCCTGCTTTTGATTGCGGATGAAGTGATGACCGGAATGGGTCGCACAGGTACTGGGTTTGCAATTGAACATTGGAAAGTGACTCCGGACATCATTACAATAGGAAAAGGTGCGGCAAGCGGGTACTTTCCGCTCAGCATCGTGGCGGTAAAAGGGGAGTATGTTGCTTTGATTGCGGGGGGCAGTGGCAACTTCAATCATGGGGGAACATTCTCTCATCATGCCGTTGGCGCTGCAGCTGGGCTGGCAACATTAAATTACATCAAAGATCTTAATTTGTTTGAAAGAGCGGCTGATTTAGGGAATGTCGTTCATAAACAGCTGCTTGAAAAATTTGATAATCATCAGGTTGTAGGTGATATTCGCGGGAGGGGTATGCTTTGGGGGGTTGAATTCGTTCAGGACAAAACCACAAAACAACCCTTTGATCCTCAAATTCATTTCTCACAAAAAGTGGTTGATGAGGCATTCAAACGGGGATTGATTCTCTATCCCGGAAGCGGATCTATCAACGGCGTGGCTGGCGATCATTTTATGTTTGCCCCTCCGTATATCATTACTGAAAATCAAATCCAGGAGAGTATGGAGATCATACTTGATTCAATCGACTCAAGCATTGGCAGCTAATCCCTAAAACGACGCTAGAAGGCTATCTCCTTAACCAGCGTACCTTATTTTTTCGATAAATTCTTGGAAACCTGACTTTTTATTTCAAACTCACATCTGTCTGCAGACCTCTTAACAGATATATTTTTCAGATTTTAATATCCCCTGAAAAGCCTTGGTGCCATCCTCCACAGCTTTGATTCGCCAGTCTCTTTCCTTGGGAGCAAACATCTCTCCTAGTGCCCGTTCTGCCCGGGTGCGAGTTTTTGATTTTTTTACTCCCTGACAAAAGACCCGGTTTTCGAAGAGCATGGTTCGCATGCTGCGTAGAACTGCCAGGGTAGAATCTCCATAGGTGCCAAATTCGAAAGAAACGGCATAGAGCTGCTTGCTGGGAAACTCTTTTTGTTTCAAGGTATAGATATAGTCGATCATGTCACCCCGAAGATCATAAAATTCATCCGGGTTGGCTGCCACAACTAACGGGAAATTGAAACGTTTTTCAAACTCCTGGGATTTTCCGGATTCGAAAACCGAGTTAACTAGACTCATCTGGTAGCGCGGCCCATGACCAGTATGCATATCTAAAAGCAGGACTTGCTGATAATCCCTAAACGCCTCGCGGTAGAATTCCATCACTGCCAGAGTCTCCTCCTGAATCTTCTTGCCGCCGTAATGGATGCCCTGGGGGTTATGGTACTGGCCTAATAACGCTATGGAACGAAAATTCTTCAACCCCATTTTTAAAGAATAGCGAAATACTTGCAGAAGAAAAGGAATATGACTCCAAAAGTAACTCCCAAGCGGTTGGTGCGGATGAAGGATGGCATCAATCTCTTTGCTGGCCGGGTTGTAATCAGGGTCTAAATCGGTGGTCTGGTAGACAAAATTCCGGTTGAGGTCAACGTTATTCTCATTAGTTCGCCTGCGATGTTTCATCCCCCAGGGGTTGATCGTATGTATCAGGAGCAGCCCTGTGTTTGATGGATCGAGTTGATCAAGGAACTGCTCTATAAAAAGCTCCAGCATAGCTGACCCGACATACCCTTCAATACCGTGCTCCGCGGTAGTGATTAACAGGACTTTTTCATTCTGATCCAGGGCAGCGGATTGGATCCAATCAATCGTAAGATCTTCGCTTCCTTTCAGACGATGGTGAGAGAGTACAGCATTAGGCCAGTATTTCTGAACTTCGCTCAAATAATCGCGGAAGCGTTCGCGGGAGGCTTCATATGTATTTGGAAATAAAGTTGCGATGTTGTACATAAGTCTCTCTCTAAAAATGAGCAGGATTATTTCTCTTTTTGATTCATGATTCGAAGAGTAGTCTCGACAAAAATAGCCACACCTATTGGCATACAGTTTTCGTCAATATCAAACCGGGGATCATGATGCCGCCTTTCATCGTCCTCGATTTTACAACCCAGCATAAACATGGCTCCGGGGGCTTTCTGGAGGAAGAATCCGAAATCCTCTGCTCCCATCCCGGGTTCAGGTGGGACTATTTTGTCTTCCCCTAGCAAATTGCCAGCAACATATTTTAACATGTCCACTGTTCCCCGGTGATTGTGCATAGGTGGATACCCTTCCTGGATCCTTAATTCATAGTCTCCGTCCAAAGCCCGGGTGATCTCCAGAGCTTTTTTGATTTCGGTGTGGATTTTCTCCTGGACCGAGGGTTCCAGGAAACGAATTGTGCCGGACATGTTAACAACTTCAGGGATCACGTTGTCTGCAACGCCGCCCTGGATGGATCCAATACTTATAACTGCAGGGTCAAAAGGTTTCAGCTGCCTGGATACAATCCCATGCAGGGCCAGGATTACATAACCACTGAGGAAAATTGGGTCAATCACCTTGGACGGTGTGGAGCCATGACCCCCTTTCCCGATGATTGTGGCATAAAAGGTATCTACTCCGGCAGATACATAATCTGTAGAGATTTCAACATCACCAGTGCTGATTGAAGATGCTACGTGCAAAGCCAGGACATAATCAACATCATCAATGGCTCCATCCTCGATCATCCTTGGCGCGCCGCTGATCCCTTCTTCATCCTCAACTTCTTCAGCGGGCTGGAACAGGAACCGGACGGTTCCTGATATGTCCTCCTGGGCGAAGAGTTTGGCTGAACCCAGGGCAATTGCTGTATGCGCATCGTGGCCGCAGGCATGCATAACTCCTTTGTTTTTAGATCTATAAGGCACCTGGTTGGCTTCGTCAATAGGGAGTGCGTCCATGTCCGCCCGGATGGCAACGATCGGTTTTCCAGATCCAATTTCCGCGACAATACCTGTTTTTCCAACGCCTTTCTGAACCCTGTATCCAAATTCCTCAAGGATCTCAGCAACTTTTGCAGCTGTCCTTTCTTCTTTAAAACCCAGCTCGGGATGCATATGGAAATCCCGTCGCCATTTAATCATATCCGGTTGTATCGCTTTCGCTTTGTTTAGCATTTTTTCCTCAAAATGTTATTTTGATTGTTGTTCCAAATACTTCGCTAAAAAATCTGCCCGTTGTTGTTTGGCTTTGATCTGATTTTCGACTTTTAATAAACTATGCCCTTCATCAGGAAAGAGATGATATTCACATTCTTTTCCCAGGCTGATCAATTTTTCATAAGCCTGCTTGGATTCACTGGCAGGGCAGCGCACATCTTGTGCCCCACAAATCAACTGCAGCGGAGCCTGAACTTGATCTAAAAAGAAGAATGGTGAGCGCTCATACCACAGTTTGTGGTTGGTTACTGGATCCCCGAAGTTTTCCCTATCCCAATGTTGAAGGTCTTCCCGCGAGTTTTCATGACTGGTGAACCAATTCAAAAAAGGTACCGCTGCTGATCCCGCAGCCCATTTCTCGGGGTATTGAGTCAGGCAGGTCATCGTCAGATATCCTCCCCAGCTTCTTCCTGTGAGAGCTATTTTGGTGCTGTCGGCAATTTTCTTATCAGCCAAATAGTCAGCTCCGGCAACAACATCGGCGGTATCTATCCCCCCCAGGTCAAAGCGGTTGGCATTCATCCACTCCCGTCCGTAACCGGTGGATCCCCGGTAATTGGGAGCCAGAACTACCCATCCCCGGCTGACCATGTGCTGTACAAGCGGGTCCCATGTTATTTGTGTCAACCAATTGGGGCCTCCGTGAATGTATACCACAGCAGGGGGCAGGTTATGTTTTTGAGGCGGTCGATAGATCAGGGCAGGTACTTCGGCGCCATCCAGGCCAGGGTAGGAAATCTCTTCAGGGATGAATAGAGAGTTTTGGTCGATATCAGTGGGCAGAGAGTGAGTAATCTGCCGAAAATCTGAATCAGCCCGGCTGAATGTCCATAGATCATCAGGGTGGCGCGGGTTATCAAATATAAAGAGAATTTGTTCGGTTGATGGCGTGAATTTGGGTTGGTAGATAACCCCCGGCTCAACCTGATGGGTAGTGACAGATCTGTTTTTGATATCCATCAGAGCTAATTCGGTCTTGGGGCCATAACTGATTACGTAGGTTAGGAAACCATCATCAGACCAATCAGGATGTTCTTTTTCACCAGAGCCGCTTGTCAGCCAGTCTATTGAGCCTGATGTGATGTGATAGACTCCAATCTGGAAATTTCCATGAAGGTCAGATGCAAACGCCAGGTACTTGCTGTCTGGTGACCAGCAGGCATCCTTTACGCTGATTGGGATGCCATCAACTCCGATTGGATAGGGTTCACCACCGTCAAGCGGTACTAAAAATGTATAATAATCCTGGGCTTCAGCCTCAGATGTAACTACCAGATGCAAGCCATCCGGCGACCAAATTACTTTCCAGTCTGGAAAGGGATGATCTAACACTTTATGTGGTTTCCCCCAATCAATATCCATAATATAGGTATCAAAGCGCCCAGCTCTGTCAGAGCAAAACGCGATTTGTTTGCCATCAGGTGCCCAGGCAAAAGAAGTAGTCAGCGCGTCTGGAGTATTGGGGGTCAGGTTCTGATGTTCACCAGTTTCTATATTGAATGAAAAAATGTCATAATTCTCACCACCATCGAGATCAAGGGCATAAGCCAGCAGCTGTCCGTCGGGATTCCAGCGAGGTGCGAACTTGGCGCCGGATCCATGGGTGATTTGCTGAGGGGGAGATTTCCCATTGATTTCCAGCATGTATATTTCCCAGCGTCCGCTCCGGTTCCAAGAAAAGGCCACTTTTGAACCGTCGGGAGAGATATCAAAACCCAAATCTGGTTCGACTAAAGGTACGTTAATTAGTGTTCTTAAATCCAAGATGTCAGGCATAGCTTAGCTCGGTTTATACTTCATGACAGGCGACCCAGTGATCAGGTTTGATTTCCCGCCAGATTGGAATATCTGTTTGGCAGTGTTCTTTGGCGATCGCGCATCGGGGATGAAAGCGGCAGCCTGAAGGTGGATCTGACGGGCTGGGTGGATCCCCCTCAAGGATAATGCGCTTGCGAGAGCGAGTGGCAACAGGGTCCGGGATGGGTACAGCCGAGAGCAGAGCTTGTGTGTATGGGTGCATAGGTGTATCGTATAAATCATCACGGCTGGCCAGTTCAACAATAATTCCCAGGTACATAACTGCAACCCGGGAGCAGATGTGGCGCACCATGCTGAGGTCATGGGCGATAAACAGGTATGTTAGCCCAAACTGCTCCTGTAAGTCTTCTAATAAATTGACTATTTGAGCCTGAATGGATACATCCAAAGCGGAGATAGGTTCGTCGCAGACGATAAAATCCGGCTTGGATGCCAGGGCGCGGGCAATACCGATCCGCTGGCGCTGGCCACCTGAGAATTCGTGCGGGTAGCGATTCATATAAAAGGAGTTCAGCTTCACAATATCCAGTAATTCTTGTACACGTTCTGCCCTCTGTTTATTATTCCCCATCTTATGGACTTTAAGAGGCTCACCGATGATCTGGGAAATTGTCCAGCGAGGATTAAGCGAGGCAAATGGATCTTGAAAGATCATCTGCATGCGTTTACGCAAACCGCGCAGGTTAGTGGACTTCATTTCAGCCAAATCCTGTCCCTCAAAAAGAACCTCTCCGGCTGTGGGCTCATAAAGTTGAATTAAGGTCCGACCGGTGGTAGTTTTCCCGCAGCCGCTTTCACCAACCAGGCCGAGTGTCTCGCCCCGGAAGATATCAAAGCTGAGATCATCTACCGCTTTGACAGATCCTGTTTCACGTTGGATTAAAACACCCTCGGTGATGGGGAAATATTTTTTTAGCCCGTACACCTGGATAAGTTTTTCCATACTCATCATCGTTCCTTTCCCGTGGTAACGTCTACCCAGCAGGCGATTTTGTGATCGCTGTTGAAATCGATCAGTTGTGGATTTTCATGCCTGCAGCGATCAACAGTAAAGCTGCAGCGAGGTGCAAAAGGACAGCCGGGACTTACAGTGATTCCATCAGGGGGGAATCCAGGGATTGATGTCAGCCGTTCTCCTCCTCGACTGGCGTCAACACGAGGGAGCGATTTGAGCAGTGCCAGGGTATAAGGATGGCTGGGGTTTCCATATAGTTCGTAAACATTCGCTTCCTCGATCACATAACCGGCATACATCACCACCATGCGGTCAGCCAGTTCGGCGACGACGCCCAGATCGTGGGTGATCCAGATCACTGCCATACCAAATTCAGCCTGCAGGCGTTTGACCAGGTCTACGATCTGAGCCTGGATGGTGACATCAAGGGAGGTAGTGGGTTCATCCGCGATGAGGATATCAGGGCGGCAAGAGAGTGCCATGGCGATCATGGCGCGCTGGCGCATGCCGCCCGAGAACTGGTGGGGGTATTCTTTAACCCTTTCTTCCGGGTTGGCAATTCCAACCATGTCAAGAAGTTTTATGGTCCTGTCATCGGCTTCTTCCTTGGTTATGCCGTTGTTGACAACCATGGTTTCACTGATTTGTTTGCCAATGGTCAGAACCGGGTTAAGTGATGTCATGGGATCCTGGAAGATCATCCCTATTTCAGCTCCACGAATCTGCTCCATTTTGTTTTCAGGATATTCCAGAAGATTTTTTCCCCTGAAGAGAATTTTCCCACCAGTGATCCTTCCGGGAGGGTTGGGGATAAGGCGCATGATCGATAACACGCTGACACTTTTACCGCAGCCGCTTTCTCCTACAATCCCCAATGTTCTACCGCTCTCAACCGAATATGAGACACCGTTTACAGCGTTAACCACTCCGTCAAGGGTGTCGAATTTTACTTCCAGATGATCTAATGCAACAATGGGATCCATTGACAACTCCTATCCTGCCTCGACAATGGCATGCGGATCCAGGGCATCCCGTAAACCATCGCCAACGAAGTTTATTGAGAGGACGGTTAAAACGATCAGTGACCCAGGGAATATCCAAAGCCAGGGGGCACTTTCGACGTAATTGTAGGCTCCTTCTAGCATATTCCCCCAGGTCGCTGTCGGAGGTTGAACGCCCAATCCCAGGAAGCTGATATAGGCTTCGGAGATAATCGCGTTTGCAACCCCTAAAGTGGCTGATACAACGATGGGAGCAATGCTGTTGGGCAATATGTGCTGGAAAATTATTGAAGCATTTGATGTCCCGGTGGTATGGGCGGCCAAAACAAATTCGCGTTCCTTGAGGGACATAAAATTAGCGCGGACAATGCGGGCCAGATACATCCAGCTGGTAATACCGATAATCACGATGATCACGATCACACTGCCGCTGAATTCACGCCCCAGAAAATGCAGGGTGGGAATTTTGCCTCCAAAGAATTTTGCCATTACCAGAAGCAGAAATAATTGGGGGACATTAAACATTGCTTCGGTAAAACGCATCAGCAATCCATCAATCCATCCCCCGTAATACCCCGCAATCGCGCCAATCAATACTCCCACAACCACCTCCACGATCACAGCTGATAATCCTATCAGGAGGGAGATCTGGCCACCGTAGATAGTACGTTTAAAGATATCGCGCCCAACGGTATCTGTTCCAAATGGATGATCCTCTGATGGAGAGGTCAGGCGGAGTTTTGTATTGGTAAAATTGGCTTCAGCCTCCGGGTAGATAAAAGCTCCTCCAAACGAATAAAGCACCAGAAGGAAGAGGACAATCAAACCTAAAACAGCCATTTTGTGGCGTTTGAACCTCATCCACATCATTTGCCTGGGAGTGAGGGCTTCAGTTAATATTTCTTCTTGTACTACGACATCGCTTAGAATTGATGCTTCCATACAAGTCTCCTTGTTATAGAAACTGGATTTCTGGGAGTATCTTAATGATAGCGGATCCTTGGATCCAACCAGGCATAGACGATATCAGTGATTAGTTGAGATAGGATTACCGCTACTGAAATCATGATCAATATTCCCATCACCACTGGAGTATCTGATCGGGAGAGATGATCTATGAACAACCGTCCCATCCCGGGCCAGGCAAAAATGCTCTCGGTGACTACTGCTCCCCCCAATAATAAGGGGATATCAAGCCCGATGATGGTAACCAGGGGAAGGGCAGCATTCTTGAGGGCGTGGCCTGCAATGACCATTCTGTTCGGTAATCCTTTGGCGCGGGCTGTTCTGATGTAATCCTCAGTAATCACTTCCAGCATTTGCGAGCGCACAAAACGGCTGTATCCCGCTGCGGTGATCACCGTCATGCTGAATATGGGCAGGATCATATGGAGAAATACCTGGGTTGTGGTTTTGCCCACTTTAGGGTCGAACATACCCACCGTGGGCAGGTAGGGCAAGCCCCATCGTTTAAAATTAACCCCGAAAATGTACATAGAGGTCAAAGCCACGAAAAAGATCGGCATGGAATATCCAATAAATGATAAGCCGGTAATGGTATGGTCTATCAGGGAGTACTGGCGCAGGGCTGAATATACGCCCACAGCCAGCGACAGGGCAATTACGATGACCTCAGCTGGTATCATCAAGAGCAGTGTATTAGGCAGCCTATCCATAATAATATCGATCACAGGCTTGCCTCTGGTTACCAAAGAGGTGCCAAAATCGCCCTGCAGGACACCTTTGCGGACCCCGGGTGTTTCCGGAGTACCGTCACCATCCATATCGGTTTGAGTCCATTCGTTACCGATTAACCAGAAGAGATATTGTTTATAGTAAGGCTGATCAAGGCCCAGTTGTCTTGAGAGCCGCTCCCGGTCCGCCGGGCGGGTGACCCTGCGTCCTCCCATGGTCGCCAGCGGATCTCCAGTGTTAATCATTAAAAGAAACAACATCAGGCTGATAATGAACAACAATGGGAATGCTTGAAGAATTCTGCGGAATATATATCGTGACACATTCCCTCCTTCAGAATACTTAATTGAGTTGGTGCGATTTACTCAAAACCGGTCAATCCGGAATATTTCTATTCAGGAATGACGGAGATACAATGTACAGGCTGGTACTAGTTCTGGGTTCCTGCCTTCAACTTTAAGTTCGATTGATAACGCATCAATAATGACTGTATTGCTGTACTTGAAAGCCGGGATACTGTTTGTGTATCCCGGCTTCTTTGAATCAACTAGATTTGTTATTGGGCAAAATCCCATTCCGCGATGTTGTAGAACGGTGTCACGCCAGAGAACTTCACTCCGGTAAGGGAGCCATTAACTACCCAGTAATCCGGATCACTGTAGATGCCGTACCAGTAGACCTGATCATGCATGTATTTGGTGATCTCATGGAAGATTTCTATCCGACTAGCGGGATCGGTCTGGATCAGCTGTTCCTGGAAGAGCGCATCCAGGGCTTCATCACAGCCATAGTAGTTATAGCCCCATGGGTTTTCATCATCGGGGAGCTGACTACAGAGCCAGTAATCGGTGTCGGGATCTGGGAAGTAGGTGCTGTCTGACCATTCCATTATGTCTTGTTCACCAATCGCTGGAGGAGCACCATCAGCATAACCGCCAAAGTAGATATCAGAATCCTGGCTTTGAATATCCAGATTGATACCAACCTCTAACAACTGCTGCTGCGCAACTGCTTGGATATCCTGGCGGATCTCGCGGATTGTCGTGCCGTGAACCAGGGTGAGGGGGTTGCCATCCAGGTCTTCCCGGATGCCATCATTATCACTGTCAACGTAACCAGCGGCTTCCAACTTGGCTTTAGCAGCTTCTGGGTCATATGTCCAGGGTACGATATCCGGTGACACATAAGCTCCACCTGCAATTGGATCCCAAAGTGTCTCAGCTGGATGGGTGTATCCCAGTAAGAGGTCTTCGGAGATAGCGTCGCGATCAATGGACATGGCGATCGCCTGGCGGACTTCTACGTCACGAATCGCTGGTGAAGCCATGTCCCGGAAATTAAAGAACCAGCCTTCAGCGTATCCGCTGTCAACGACAAACACAGAAAGCCCTGCATCTTTAAAGGCGGGTACATCAGAAAGAGGAACAAAAGTTCCCAGGTCCACATCTCCTGAAATGAGCGCTGCGGTCTGAGAGGCATCATCCGGTACAAACTGCAGGAAGATTTCGTCAATCTTGGCGGGTTCTTTCCAGTAGTTCTCGTTCTTATCAAAGCGCAGGAAACTTCCGGATTCCCATTCGGCAAATTTATATGGACCGCATCCAACCGTGGGGGCTAAATTCCATTCGGCGTTCTGAATAGTGCCTTCGGCATCAAAAACGGGTTGGAAAATGTGTGCGGGCAAAATTCCGTGCCAAAAATTTGCTTCCCAGGCTGCAAAGGGTTCTTCAAAATTCATTACCACGGTCAGCGGGTCAGGGGCTTCCACAGAAACCAACGCATCGTAGGGGTACTGGGAATTCACCGCGTTGGCATCAGTCATGATCATATCGTAGGTGAATTTGAAGTCAGTCGAGGTAATGGGTTCCCCGTCTGACCAGACGATATTATCACGCAGTTTCATAGTAATTGTCAGCCCGTCTTCCGACAGGCCGCCATTTTCGACCGAGGGCATTTCGGCTACCAGGTGAGGATAGACCTGATTCTGGTCATCGTATTCCCAAGCCCAGCACAGGTAAACCTGATGCAGAATGGCTGAGAACCACATGTCTGTGTAAAACATATTGAGCGAGTCGGGTTCCTGGGTCCAAGAGAAAGTGACTACTTTCGGTTCAATGGCTTCTTCAGCTGCAGGTGCTTCATCTGCAGGTTCCTCAGCGCTTGGCGCTTCTGCAGCGGGTGCTTCGGCCTCTGGTTCCGTGACCTTGGGTGTGCCGCAGGCTGTCAATGACAGGGCGAGCACGGTTATAACGGCCAATAGGGTAAACAACCATCTATGCTTCATATTTTCTCCTCCTTAACATTCTGGGGCGGGAGAGCCCGGGTAAATGGATCTGGGGGAATAAGAAGATCGTATCTAGATTGTGGCACCTCCTTGCGTAGTCTGCGGAATTAATTCAAGACACTTTAATATATTAATTTATACCAGAGAATAGAGTTGGCAGTGCCTTTAGTTTTTTACCAGTTCGGATTCAGCTGCTTGAATGATTCTTTCCAATTCCCTTTCCTGAGCTTGTTCGAGGGGATCAACCAGATGTTCTGCCAGGATAAGTTCTGCTTTCGTCTGGGCATTTTCCGCCAGACCCACCCGGCCAGATTTTTCCCACTCCTCAAAAGAGCGGCGCACGCCAAGGGTTTCGTAGTGCAGTTCATCACCGCGCAAGTAATTGATGGTATGACGCTGGCCCATAAAATTATGCTGGTTATCCATAGCGTTTTTAATCACATTTACAGCTAGGGAATCTTGATTGACATCGAAGCCCCGGAGCACACGACGGACGCTGGCGGCAATATCGTTATCTACAACCATCTGTGCGTATGAACCGGTTATACCTGCGGCCATCTCCCCGATTCCGGAAAGTTCATCGGCGCCGGCCAGGGCAGGAATGAGAGAATTCAGCGACCGCTCAAATCCATTCTGGAGTTCCAGGGAATGCGAATTGGTGGAAAAGCCATATACATTTACAGGGAAACCATAGGAATGTCCGATCTGGACAGTGGCTGCAGAAGCCATTCCCATTTCTACACCACCCCAGATTGAAATACCTGTACGGGGTTCCATCATAGCCAAACGCCCACAGTAGATGATGGGCAAACCCGGATTGACCATTTGGGCGATGACAACGGAAGCCAATACTTCGGCATTCTGCTGGGTTAAAGATCCTGCGAGCGACATGGGGGCGGTTGTACCTGCTGTCGGGCAAGGTAAAGGTCCAAAAGGGATGCCATATTTGGCGATTTCAGACATCGATTCAACCAGTTCCGTTGGAAAGGTTAATGGGCTGACAGGTGAGACGCTCATGGTCAGCACCTCAGATGCAGGGCCGATCAACTCGGCCATATCGACAGAGAATTTTACTTCCCTGGCAGTTTGCACTCCCGGTCCTTGGAGGGGTTTGGTTGTGTTTGGCAGGGCGTAACGGTACATCGCCAGGGACATCAATTCACCCGGCACATCAATCGGTGTAAAGAATGGTGTAATCGTTGTGGCTTGATCGAGGGCGTCTAACAGGCGGGTGGCATCCTTTACATCCTGGATGGTTGCCCGGCGGATCGTTCCGCTGACCGGGTCATAGACATCCCTGGCGCCGCCTAAATTGTGCCAGTGAAGTGATCCATCACCGAGGGTGACCACATTTCCATCCCGGCCGCGGGTAGTGACCTTTTTAGTGCTGCTTTGGATGGATTTCTCAACCAGTTCGGGAGGTATCTGCACCCTGCCGTTACTTTCGGACCCGCCAGCATCCAGCAGCCGCTCACGTATTTGGGGGTGATCGAGGATGATACCGACCTCGTTCAAGACCTGTAGAGTTGCCTGGTGGATGGCTTTAACTTCCTGGTCAGTGATAATTTTCCATGGATTCATTTTTTGATCTCCATAATAATTATTCGGATTATGAAATCGAAAAATAAAACCTCAATCTCCGAGGGGCGGCAGTTTTTCCAACCCGGCAGCTGATGCCAGTCTGGCCACCATGGTTTGGAGTTCAGCGACCTGGTCTGCCGGCAGATCCGGGGGCTGGTAGGATTTTAATAGATCTTTCAATCTCGTTTTGGCCCGATCCATCGCAGTGGTGCTGCCCAACTGCTGCCAGGTGCGGATCGAACCGCGATCAATAACTGCGGAAGGTAGATACTGTTCTTCTTTGACCAATTGTCGGGTAAGACGCTGTTTCAGGAAATCCCCCTTGAAATTAATCTCATCATACATATTTGCAGCCAGGGGTGTTGTGTGAACCAGCATGCCCTGGAGCATTCGTTTTGCCATCCCGATCGCTTCGGCGTCAATGATTAATTTTTCGGGGCTCAGGCAGGCTAAAAAGTCCAGCATACCAGCGCCGGAGATCATGTTGATCCCGGCTAAAGCGCCAATCATTGCGGTAGTGCTGCTTTCCATCCCGGCCTGGTAATCAACGATCTTGGCATCGCTGGCGCCCAAATATCCGTGGGTAGGAAATCCAAAAGATTTACCAACTTGCGCATAGGCAGCATCCAACATGGCAGTTTCAACCGCACCCATAGGAGTAGTGCCCTGGCGCATGTCCATGATTGCTGGAGCACCTCCCCAGACAATTGGAGAGCCGGGCTGGGCCAGCTGGTGGATCGTCATACCGCTGATACATTCAGCGGCGTGCTGGACGACTGAACCCAGTAAAGTGACAGGGGCAGCAGCACCAGCGAGGGGCATGGAGACGATCTGGGCGGGGATAGCAGCCCGGGCCAGGTCGATCAGGTTCTGAGAGCCAAAACTGCTCCAGATCAGGGGAGGCGAAGGGCAGACATCAAAAATCGCAGTCGGTTTTTTGGCAAGGGCATCCAGCCCTCCGGCAAAGACAGACAGCATTTCAATCATGGAACTGGTTGTTTGGATCGAGAACGCCCCGGTAACCACCGGTTTATTTGAGTACAGAAGCACAAGGTACAGGCGGTAGAGGTCGCCTATCTCTTTAGGAATTTCACTGCATACCAGGGCAGTGGATTGCGCGTCGTACTGGCAAAGCGATTCTGTGATCTTGATGACTTTGATCAAATCTGAGCTGGTGGCTGGACGGTGCTGTCCTGTATCGGCATCAAGCACATTTACCCCGGAAGATCCAGGATCAAAATGGACATCATCACCACCGTAATGTACTGCTGGCTGACCTAATTTATCAAATAGGAAAAAATCCCTTGGAACGGTTTCTAACGCTTCGCGAGCCAATTTTTCCGGGATCTGGACAACCTCGTGATCTTTGTCCACCCGGGCACCTGCTCCAGCCAGCAGGTCGCGAGCTTCTTCCCGCTGGACCTTTATTCCAGGTTTGAGCAGCAGCTGGAAAGCCTCATCGATGATTTGGGGAACTAATTCTGGTGCCAGGATTCTTAGTTGTGGTTGCATGGATTCTCTTTTTATGTCTAAGATTTCAGTCTGCCTGAAGGATTTCTTTGGCAACTTCCACTGCGCCAACTGCATCTTCGCTGTACCCATCTGCCCCAATTTCTTCTGCCCAGCTCCTGGTAACAGGAGCGCCGCCAACCAGCACCTTGACCTTGCCCCGCAGACCCAGGTCATCCAGGGCTTCAATGACATCCCGCTGTTTAACCATTGTTGTAGTGAGCAGGGAGCTGATCCCGATAATATCAGCGTTTTCCTGGCGGGCTTTTTCCACCAGGGTCATGATAGGAACATCCACGCCAAGGTCGAAGACTTTAAAGCCAGCAGTTGATAACATGGTTCCAACCAGGGTTTTTCCGATATCATGGATATCGCCTTCGATGGTGCCCAAGACGACAGTCCCAAGGCTTTTACGCTCGGTACCTTGTTTGGCCATTTCGGGCTCCAAAACGCTAACTGCAGCCTTCATGGCTTCTCCCGCCATGACCAGTTCCGGAAGGAAGGCATCGCCGCAGCTGAACATATTTCCGACATGCTCAACACCCAGCACAAAACCCTTGTTAATGGCATCCAGGGGATCCATTCCCTCTGCTAAAGCTTTTATTGCCAGTTCAACGGCAATCTCAGATTCCCCATCGATAATGCTCTGTGCCATTTTTTTGAATATCTGATCAGTCATGGTATGCTCCTGCTTTGATATTGGATATGATGTATTGTAACAAATTAGATCAGTTTATAGTATCAATGTAAAAAAAATGAGTCCACCATAACCTATTGGTGAGTGGGATATAATCTTCAACCACCTGCCCCTTAACTTTGGATATTTCTATCTGGTCTATTGACAGATCAGGGGGATTCCTAAGGATAGGTTTTCTTGTATAGCAAGATGGATGATACTGATCCTTGATTTGCCTTGTTATATTTACTGCCAAATAGATTAACTCGGGACTTTTATGAAAATTGTCATCCAGCGATGCAATGTCCCTTATCCTATTAACTTTCGAGAAGTCAATCATGTTTCACGAAGTCTTGCCTGTGAAACTAGTTACAAACTTTTAATCAGTGTTGGCATAACAATAAATTTATTAGTGTGTTATTGGGCTGAGATCCAGGGTGCTAGCTTATATTCAGTATAGGTTGTCTCACAAGGTCTGCCTTTTCCTATCCAGCAGCGAAGTTCATTTAACTGGATGATAATACTATAAGCAGTAATTGATTTGATTCCATGCATGCAGATTGAGGCCGGATAATTGGTATGGTCAGTAAGAAATTCCATCATCTTGAGAGGTGAGATCTGTCCGTAATTTTCCCGAAGCAAGCGCATGGCCCGGTTATGCCGGACCAGCGAATTGGCAATTTCATGCCGGTCTGCTATAAATTTACGCATAGGTGGACTGACATAATGGTTGGCGTGAGCGAGGATATCTTCTTCGATATATATCGCCTCGCATTCGGAAGCCGATCCCTCCATGCTGAAGACCTCACCGGAGGTATCTGAAATGATATTGTTGTAATTGGATGCCCGACCTGGAAGTGTGCACACTGCCAGAGCTTCTCCTAGTCGGCGGGCTGCCAGAATGGCGCGCACCATCAGCAAACGAGGGACCCCGGGGCGGCAGTCATTGCTGTCCACCTGATTACCGGTAATGCCAATACCGGCCGCGTTATATCCGGAGCTTATCTCCGCGCCTCCGTAAGATACACCCAAGAATTCCGGTTCATCCTCTGCCTGGATTTTCAGAATCACCAGATGGTTTTCATGGCCGGGTTGTTCGTCATTGGTATGTGCCAATAAGGTGGAGCCATCCATTGTCGCCCTGCCGCGGGCAACCAGATCGGTGCAACCTTTCAAGGGACGGTGGGTTCCAAACTTCCAGATATGCGAATCCCACAGTTCCTCGCACATCAAAGCAAATAAATCTTCAAATGGCAAATCGGCGCCATCAGCAATCCCTGCCAATTCTTGGATGTACTGCGGGTAAACCGCTTGGCTGTGAGTCAGATAGAGTTTGCTTTGATGGAGTATATCTTTCCATAGAATATTCGGTGGGAGGTCTTTTCGGGCTTTTGCCAGGATTGCAGCGATATGGTCCTTCATCGTTCGGCCTATTACTATCCCAATATCATGGTAGGATCCGCTGGCTTTGATAACAGGTATCTGGTTCTGGTTAGGAACATCCATATCTATCAAGCCTCCTTGCTTTGAAATCGGGAGGGGGTGCTGGTCTTGATTGCCTTTATAAGTATTTCAATCAAGTGGATGACCACATTCCGGGTTTTTATAAAACGATAGACCGATTATCTAATCTCTCGATGTCTGGGTAAACTATTTGCTTCAGACAGTACGTTCACAATCTGGAGATCAAAAGAATGATACTGATTCATAGCGTGATTATATACTAAATATTTTTTTTGGTTATGAACTTTTCCATAGGGGATGATAAAAACTCATCGTGTTATAATAATCCACGCTCTCAGGGAAACAACAAGAAGTATTTAGAGAAAATCGGGACGATTCAAAGGAGCAGTTAATGGAAAGATTGAATGTGCCAGGACCCAAAGCAAAAAAGATCGTCTCTGAAGATAGTAAGTTTATCTCAAAATCGTATCCAAGAGCTTATCCTTTTGTGATGGATCATGGAAAAGGGACAGAAGTATGGGATGTGGACGGCAACCGTTTTCTCGATTTTGCGGCTGGAATTGCAGTAACAGCGACAGGACACAGTAATCCTGTTGTGGTTAAGGCGATCAAAGAGCAGGCGGAAAAGTTTTTACATATCTCTTCGGATTTCTACCATCCATTATGGGTAGAGCTGGCAAAAAGGCTCGATAATATTGCGCCATTTGACGAAGAATCTGCTTCCTTTATGACTAATTCAGGCACTGAAAGTGTAGAGGCTGCTATTAAGCTTGCCAGATTCCATACAGGTCGATCCCAATTTATCGGATTTTTGGGAGGATTTCATGGAAGAACGTATGGCTCCCTGGCTTTTACCGCTAGCAAAGCGGTTTATCGCCATGGTTTTTTCCCCATGATGAATGGGGTAGTTCATGCCCCTTATCCTGATCCATTCAGAAAAATATTAAATTCAAAAGATGGTGAACCTTACGGCGAAACCGTTGTTCGTTATATAGAGGAACAATTGATCGGAAAGGTACTCCCGGCAGAGGACATCGCTGGAATCTTAGTTGAACCGATTCAGGGAGAAGGTGGGTATATTGTGCCAGCTGAAGGCTTCTTCCCTGCTTTAAGGAAACTGTGCGATAAACACGGGATATTACTGATTGCCGATGAAGTTCAATCTGGTATGGGAAGGACCGGGAAGTGGTGGGCGATCGAACATTTTGATGTAATACCAGATATTATCATAACTGCAAAAGGCATTGCGTCAGGTATTCCGCTAGGGGCAATAATAGCAAAAAAGAGTATTATGACCTGGCCAAAAGGAGCTCATGGTAATACCTACGGCGGAAATCCTGTAGCGTGTGCTGCAGCGATTGCAACGATAGATTTGATAGAAAAGGAATACCTGAAGAATACGGAAGAAATGGGTCAATATATGATAGGTGCACTGGAAGAAATTAAATCCAGCCATAACAGTATTGGCCAGGTTAGGGGAATTGGTTTAATGCTTGGTGTTGATTTTGTGAAAGATCAGATATCAAAAGAACCTGATGCTGAAATAAGAGACCGGGTAGAGAGATTGTCATTTGAGCATGGAATGGTTTCGCTGGGCTGCGGTAAGAGCACAATCCGTTTCGCTCCCCCTTTGTCTATAACAAAAAGTGAAATAGATGAAGGTCTGCATATCTTTAACCAGGCGGTTGAGATGGCAGAACAAGGAAAATAAAAAAAGTTAGGCCAAAGATAGAACCGTGAATTAGAAAGAATATTACCTGATCATCAGATCCGGCAGAGAGATTATCTGCTTGATATTCCCTGCAGCCTTACTCATGAATTTTATCTTAATAAGGCGCTTCTGATAGTTTTAGAATGGACACTCTCGAGTTAACTCCATCGAGAGGATGGACAAAATTGCCCCGGTCTTGTTCCTCGTCGATGTCAATTCATGATGAAAGCAATATATCTGCCGCTTTAGGGAAAAACCCGAAAACGTCAATCTTTCTCAGCTAAAATACCTCCGCTGGAACCAGAAAGCCACATTGACCAGTCCGATCATCACCGGCACCTCGATCAACGGGCCAATCACGGCAGCAAAGGCTGCTCCAGAGTTGATGCCAAATACTGCTACAGCAACGGCGATTGCCAATTCAAAGTTGTTGCTGGCGGCCGTGAAAGCCAGCGTGGTTGTTTTGGAATAGTCTGCCCCAACTGATTTCCCCATCAGGAAGGAAACCAGGAACATGATCACAAAGTAAATCAGCAGTGGAATTGCAATGCGGACTACATCCAGGGGGATGGTTACGATCAAATCACCCTTAAGCGAAAACATTACTACGATGGTGAATAATAAGGCAATTAATGTCAGCGGGCTGATTTTTGGGACAAAAGTTTCATAATACCAATTCTTACCCTTGGCCCGAACCAGGAAGAAGCGGGTCAGGAATCCGGCGATGAAGGGGATGCCCAGGTAGAAAAAGACACTTTTAGCAATCTCACCGATAGTAATATCCACTATATTGCCGGTAAGCCCAAACCAGGTTGGCAGAACTGTAATGAATAGATAGGCATAAACGCTGTAAAACAAGACCTGGAAAATGCTGTTAAAGGCAACTAACCCTGCGGCGTATTCGTTATCACCATGAGCCAATTCGTTCCAGACGATCACCATGGCGATACAGCGAGCCAGGCCGATCAGAATCAAACCGGTCATGTATTCAGGATATCCGCGCAGGAAAATAATTGCCAAAACAAACATCAAGATTGGTCCGATGATCCAATTTTGAATCAGGGATAAACTCAACACTTTCCAATTGCGGAATACATCGCCCAGCTCGTCATAATGCACTTTCGCAAGGGGAGGATACATCATCAAAATCAAGCCAATCGCGATAGGGAGGTTGGTGGTTCCGATGGAGACTACGGCGTTGAAAGTTTCTACACCCTTAGGAAAAAGAAAACCAATCCCAACGCCAACAGCCATGGCAAGGAAGATCCACAGCGTCAGGAAACGGTCCAAAAATGACAGTTTTCTATCAGTTTTTCCGTTCATATTT
>CAZVIH010000097.1:0-7696 GCA_964627755.1 uncultured Anaerolineales bacterium | reverse complement strand
CCGTCCATCTTTTCGGATTCATTCAGGGTATATTCAACAAAACCCCAATCTCCCAGGGGATAATAGGTGACGTAATACCACTGCCCATCCTGGTCCACCCACTTACAGCCTACCTCGCCGGCCAGGCTGAGGTCCACTTTGGTTTCATCCTCGCGGAGGGCGCCGACCACGTTAACGATTTCTTCCACCGGGATCAGCTCGCAGACATTCACCCCTTCCAGGTTGGTGCCGATGTAATAATAATCATCCGCGCCGGATGGGCCCACAATCGCAGTCTCTGTATCAGGGTCATCAGTATCAGAGCTGAGGTCCAGGTCAATCACATCCGGTTCCGGGGAACCGCCCCCACAGGCGCCGAGCACAAGAACACTGACCAGGAGAAAAGCCAGCAATCCCGGGAATTTTGAATGTTTAGATTTCATATTTTCTTCTCCTTGAAATAACGTAGTTTAGGGTAGGATCTTCCAGCCCAGGAAGCGGTGAACCCTGGGGTTTTTAGGCAGGTATTTGATTACCACCCGGAACTTTCCATCCTTGATTGCCTGGCGGATCTCTGGGGATTTGTTTCGGATCCGGTTGTTTGTTATCTGTCCGCGGTATTTTCCCGCATAACAGTAAGCCAGTTCGGGATGGATCGGATGCCCCCCGTCGATGCTGATCATCTTCAACTCGGCCTGGTCGTTTTCTTCAAAGACAGCCAGATGAAAAAATGACCAGGATTCCCACACCCGGCGGCCGGCCAGGAAAAAAGACCAGGCTCCCAGAACCAGGATGGCCGGGCCGGAAATATGATGCCAGCCAATTGAGGCGGTCAGCCAGATGACGGCTAGGGCGACAGCGCCCAGCAGGAGTATAAAGACAAAAATAACCCGCCATAGAGGAGGGGTCAGGTCCTGGTTCAGTTCGCGTTTGTAGATGATGAAAATAGTATAGATGAATAGAATGATTCCCAATAAACCGGGGATCAAAATATGTTCGATATTTGGGACACGGGTGCTGTACCAACATAGACCGCAGGGAGCCAGTAAACCAGCCAGGGCGATATACAAGAGACTGCGGTGGAGTTTTATCTGTGTGATTGGATCAGCCGGAATTTCTTCGGGGATCGTTTCCCTGGGATCGATCAGGCTCATTCGTTGTTGTTCAATGTGATTGATTCGGGGAGATGGATGGCAATTTTACAGACATCGCCTCCCTCCATGACGCTCTCCAGGACTTCAACCTGGACCGGTTCCCGCAAAACCGTTTCCCAGATGCCTTGATAAAATCCAGCCCCGCAGTAGCAGTAGGTGTCGGGCAGCTGGGGTTCCTCTCCCACGTTTTCCCGGACCCGGGGGCAGTGGCAGTAGAGTTTTCTTTTTTCCAGAGGGTCCTCGGTCTCGAAATATTCCTCCAGATAGCCGCTTTTGGGGATCTTGGTAGCGATGATCTGCTTTCCTTCCCGGATACCCGCCAAGCCCCAGCCCCTGGTAATGATCTCGCCCACCAGCTCTTCATCCAGCTCAAGGTCCTCCAGTAGAAAATCCTCAAATTTGGCCTGCAGCAAATCGATCACCTGGTCCACATCCCCGGTTTCCAGGAATATGCCCCGGGCGTCATCCAGTTCTTCCTTGGGATAATGGCAGGCGCAGCCGGTCAGGATCTCCTGGCGGGTCTTTTCATCTGTGACTTCTTCCAGGCGGGTGAACATCCCACAGGTCCAGGCGGCTTTATCCAGAGTGGGGCTGCCCTGTTCAAGGAGCTCTCCCCCTGCCAGGATCCGGTCCCGTTCTTTTGGATCCAAAGTCTGATCCAGGCCAGCGGATAATTTGCTCTGCCAGGTTTTCTCAAAATCAAGGGGTGGTTGTTTATTACTCATAAGTAGTGATTGTACTTTGGAAACTTGTGGAACGTGTATAATACCTCAGAATTATATTTTTCAGTATAGCACGGTAATTTCCATTAAATGGATAGATTTATTCCTAAAGGACAAGCTGATGAGCGATTATAAAACCAACCGGGACTTTATGAAATCCGATTTTGCGGAATCCGTTCACGAAATATCTGATCAGGCTAATAATGTGCCTTATCCTCCCCTGCAGAAACCGCTGCCGGAGGGTGAGATCCAGCTGATCCAACTGCCTGACCCGGATTCGGACCGGCTGGTAAAACCCGATTTTCACCGCCTCCTTCTCGAACGCCAGAGCAGGAGAAAATTCACCCCGGAAAGCCTTTCATTAGCGGAGCTGTCCTATCTATTATGGGCCACCCAGGGCGTGATCGTGACGCTGGGTCTGGGCTACGCCAGCCGGCGCCCGGTGCCATCCGGCGGGGCCCGGCATGCTTTTGAGACCTATTTGGCGATCAACCGAGTGGAGGATCTGGAGCCGGGCATTTACCGCTACCTTCCTTTCAGCCACGAGCTGTATTTCCAGGAACCTGCCCAGAATCTTCCAGAGTTATTGACTGAAGCCAACCTGGGTCAGAAGTTTGTGGGCAATGCCGCAGCCGTTTTTGCCTGGAGCTGTATTCCCTACCGGGCTGAATGGCGCTACATGCAGTACGCCCATAAGACAATGCTGCTCGATGCCGGTCATGTCTGCCAAAATTTATACCTGTCGGCAGAAGCGCTGGGCCTGGGTACCTGCGCCATTGGAGCTTATGACCAGGCCGCCATGGATGCTATTTTGGAACTGGATGGTGAGGATGAATATGTGATCTACCTGGCGCCGGTAGGTAAAATCTAGGCTTCTGGCATCGTCTATGTCTGTGGACTTTAAATGAATAATTAGAGAGCAGATGAATAAGTTTGTCTTGTTGCATATCGGATTTGAACACCCCACAGAAGAGATCATGGCCGCCTGAATGAAGTGGTTTGAGGATAATAAAGAAGGCACTGATGAGAATATTGGCCTGGATCCTGGAAAAGAGGGCAGCTCCGAAGGTATCAACGTCCAGGAAATCAGGTCAATCTAAATGGAATAAATCTCCCGGAGTATTATCAGAAATCGGATGTCTCTAAGACATCCGATTTTTTTTGTATTGGATCATAAGAGGCTTCTTAGGAGCCTCTTGTTTGTTATCTCAAGATAAATATCCCTTTCTGATTTAAGGAGGAAAGTATGGAGATATTAAGAAGGATCCGCTTCTGGCATTTAATGGTGGGCACCGGGTTTGTTTTATTAATTATCGGACTGGTGATGATCTTTCTGCCTCCCGGGGTGGGGGAAAGTGACCCCTTTGTGATCGAGTTTTTTGAAGCCAGTATCGAAGGCAGTGAAATGGGTTTGGCCCTGATCGTTCTGGGCCTGTCATGTTTCCTGATCGGCCGCAAGGACCTGGCGGATCTGCGGACCACTCGCGGCATCCAGGAGGAATTGGGGAAAACCAGCACTCTGGCGGCCAGGCTGGTGGCAGATAAAGTTGAACAGACCTTCCGGGCACTGCCTGACTGGCCTGCCCACCTGGCTGCGCTTCCTGATCTGGATCTGGACCAAACCCGCCAGGATCTAAGAACCCTTAATAATGGGGGAAACGGGGAAGGTTCAACTGCCAAATCTATCCAGCAGGCAGAACAGGGGTTGGAACTGCTGCAGGCCCTCGAAAAAGAAGGCTATTCGATCTGATTCTTGATTTTCACGATCCTGGGCCGCCCGGGTGGGTGCTTTTATTTCGGGAAAAGATCTCTCAAGAAGGTCTTGACAAAACCTCTTTTTTAATGTAGAGTACTCTGTATAACAGAGTAATCTATAGTATACACTACTCTATTGGAGGTTTTATGAATATTTCACCATCTGAAGCTGAGCAGGCTCTTGAATCGATCCAGGTCATGGTCTCCAGGACCAAAAAACTGATTGCGAACAGTGGGGCTTATAACTTCCTGATCCTCTGGGGTGCTGTTTGGTTGATCGGTTTCCTCGGCAACCATTTTGCCGATGGCCAGACCGCCGCTTACATCTGGATAGCCCTGGATATCCTGGGCGGCCTGGGCTCAGCTATCCTGGGCATCCGCCTCGGCAGGGTGGTTCGCACAACTTCCGGGCTGACTTCCGGAAGGCGGATTGGAATGTTCTGGCTGCTGTTATTTGTTTATTGTTTCCTGATGATCCTGATCACTTCCCCTGCTGATGGCAAACAGCTGGCGATGATCATCATCCTCTTTGTGATCATTGGTTGGGTGGCAATGGGTTTGCTGTTATCGGTGGCATCGATCTGGTGGGGTCTGGGGATCACTGTCCTGGCCCTGATCGGCTATTTTCTGCTGCCGGATTTCTTTTTTATCTGGATGGCAGTTCTGGGTGGTGGGGGCATGATCGCCCTGGGTTTGTACATCCGGAGCAGGTGGTGATCGATGGCCGGTTTTAATGAAATTATCCACCAACCGATCCGTCTGCAGATCATGGCTTCCCTGGTGACCCTCGCCGGGCATGAAGAGATGGATTTCACTTCCCTGCGGGAGCTGCTGGATGTTACTGACGGCAATCTGGGAGCTCACCTGCGCAAGCTGGAAGATGCCGGCTATATCACTGTTAAGAAAGAGTTTGTGGAGCGCAAACCGCGTTCCTTTATCTCTGCCACCTCAAACGGGAGAAAGATATTCCAGGAGCATGTGGCAGCCCTGGAAGCGATTTTGAAAAATGAGTGAGGTAAAAATGAACCCAGTAATTTCCGTTAACGAGATCTTCAAAACCTACGGCAGGACCCGGGCAGTCGACGGGGTTTCCTTCCAGGTTCAGGAGGGCGAGATCTTTGGTATGGTCGGACCTAACGGAGCCGGCAAAACCACTACCATTGAGTGCGTCGAAGGATTACGGGCAGCAGACCGTGGTCAGATCAAGGTCCTGGGACTGGACCCGGTCAAACAGGAGCGCCAGCTGCGCCCTTTGCTGGGCATCCAGCTCCAGCAGGCTCATCTGCCGGACAATCTTAAGGTTTGGGAAGCTCTGGATCTGTATGCTTCCTTTTATGACCGAACCGTGGATTGGGAGCAGCTGCTGGTGGAGCTTGGCCTGGAAGAAAAAAGAACTGCGGCCTTCCGGAAACTCTCCGGGGGGCAGCAGCAGCGGCTCTTTATCGCCCTGGCGCTGATCAATGATCCCCAGCTGGTCTTTCTGGACGAATTGACCACCGGCCTGGATCCTCACGCCCGCCACGCCATCTGGGATCTGGTGGAGGAAGTGCGGGAGCGCGGGAAAACCGTGTTCCTCACCACCCACTATATGGAAGAGGCTGAACAGCTCTGCGACCGGGTGGCAATCATGGACAACGGCAAGATCGTTGCCCTGGATACACCTGCCAACCTGATCAATGGTCTGGGCATCAGCGAACGAGTTATATTCAGGGTCGCGGGGGATTGGGATTATGCCGGTCTGGAGAGTCATCCCCGGGTTGAGAGGGTGGAGTGTGATGGAGACAAGCGGGTGGTATATGGCAAGTCCAACGGGTCTGTCAATCCTGCTACCATCGTGACCGAGGTGGTTAATGCCCTGACAGCAGGCGGGATCCAGTTCAGCGACCTGCGGACAGAACATCCCGATCTGGAAGATGTTTTTCTTACCTTAACCGGGCGCCAGCTGCGGGAAGAAAGGAGTGCCTGAAATGAAAGCTTTAGTCAAATACACCTGGACTGAAATTAAACTCTACCTTCGGGAGCCCATGGGAGCCTTTTTCACCCTGGTGTTTCCTCTGATGATGTTATTCCTGTTTGGCAGCATCTACGGCAATGAGCCTTCCGCTCTTTTTAACGGCTACGGCTCGGTGGATGTTTCTGTGCCAGCTTACACGGCCATGATCATCGGGACTACAGGGATCCTGGGCCTGTCCATCACCATGGCAACCTACCGGGAAAAAGGCATCCTGCGCCGTTTGCGGGTCACCCCGCTGCGGCCCCAGGTGATCCTGATCGCCCAGGTGGTGGTGATGTTTTTGATGACCGCTGCCGGCATGCTGCTGCTGATCCTGGCGGGAAAACTTGTGTACAACCTGCGCTTTGACGGCAATGCCCTCAACGTTACCCTGGCTTTTGTACTCAGCAGCCTGAGCTTCTTTTCGCTGGGATTTGTGCTGGCCTCCATTATGCCCAACGCCAGGACCGCCCAGGTGGTGGGCATGGTGATCTTTTACCCGATGTTATTCCTGTCCGGCGCGGGCATGCCGCTGGAGATCCTTCCCCAGGCTGTGCGCAACCTTTCAAAGTTCCTGCCGCTGACCCATGTGGTCACCCTCCTGCGGGGATTGTGGACCGGGGAGGTCTGGAGCCAGCATATCACGGAGGTCTGGGTTTTGCTGGCAGTACTGGCGGCTGGGGTGTTGATCTCTGCCAAAACATTCCGCTGGGAGTGATCGGACTCATTGGCAGGGACGCTGACAGTATAAATATCTGATACCATCAGATGGTCAAAATAAACCGCTTCTTATGAAGCGGTTTATTTCTGTGAGTGGGGAGGGGCTCAATCTCCAATCAGGAGTTAAGCATTTAAATCACAATATTTCACAGCTCAAATGAAATAATTATCATACAATACTTCAAAGAAGCTTGCTTTGTCCTGGTCTGGCCAAATTAAATCCTAAAATAATAAAAGGTATTTCTGATATGATGGAATTCTTTCTTTCAAGGTTCTCCAGAATATCTCCCAAGCTGAGGAGTTTTTTTTATAAACCCTGGTACAAATTATTAGCCAGATCCTATCAGAAGAATGACTGGAACTTTATGAATTATGGTTATGCCCCTGTCAGCGGTCAAGATCTGGTCATTAACCTGGATCAGGCGGATCAAGACAATCTTTATAATATCCAGCTCTATCACCAGAGTATAGAACCGATCGATCTCAGGGATTTGAAAGTGCTGGAAGTTGGAAGTGGTCGGGGTGGGGGAGCAGATTATATCAAACGTTATTTAAAGCCTGAAGAAATGGTTGGAGTGGATTTTTCAGAGGAGGCTGTTAGATTTTGCAGTGAGAATTATGATGTCAGCGGGTTATCTTTCAAAACAGGCAACGCAGAATCCTTGCCTTTTAGCGATCACAGTTTTGATGTCGTGATCAATGTGGAATCTTCCCATTGTTATGGTTCCATGGATGCTTTTCTGGGCCAGGTTCGGCGGGTTCTGCGGGATGGGGGGTATTTTATATTTGCTGATTTCCGGAGAAAAGAAAGCCTAGAGAGTCTGCGAAAATCAATCATGGATTCCGGATTGACATTAATCAAAGAGACGGACATCACCTTAAATATCGTTGAGGCCCTGAAGTTGGACCACGAACGCAAATCTGCATTTATCAGGGAAAGAGTTCCTCAGCCGCTGATTGGCTTCTTTTTTCAGTTTGCCGGCACATCCGGCTCCCTGATCTATGACCGTTTTGTCAGGGGGGAAACAGTTTATCTAAGCTATGTATTCCAAAAATGAAATCATCCGGTAGATCGAGATTGGTTTTACTGCAATATCTGACATCAAGCTCCGGTTCAAGGGCGCTCTGCTCAATAACTAGCCCAAACCAGGTTGTTGAGCGCTTTTTTCATTTTTAGAGAACAAGGAACTCTGGATCATTATCAACACCTGCATTGCTACGAGCTTTGGGGGCCCCTCAGCGGCAGGCTATTGAAGGCCATCTAAAAAATGAACTGTGGCAGCGATGATCTGGTTTTGCTGTTCCTGGGATGAAATGGTGGCAATTCCATCATCTTTTTGAAAGCTGTAATCAGCATACTGGCGGTGGTTACC
>CAZVIH010000096.1:0-57086 GCA_964627755.1 uncultured Anaerolineales bacterium | reverse complement strand
AACCTCTGCAATCAACAGGGTTTTGAGGATCGGCTGTACTGTATGTTCACACTCCAGCCATCCGCTCCGGGCACTCTCCAGGATCTGGAGATTTACATGGCCGATTGTCCAGACCCGGTTTTGACGATACCCAAGGTGACGATACCGGAGTTAACGAGAACCGATCAGCCAGGTACGAGCTGCACTGCTGACCTTACCTCTGGTGATTGTGAGGCGGCTGGAGGGCATATGAGCTCTGGCGGCGTGACAACAGCGCCGAAATGCATTTGCCCCTGATGGGTTGGTGACTAAAATAAATCGAAAAGGGCGACGCACCGCGTCGCCCTTTTTTATTAATACCCAACGGTTTTGCCTGCGGCGTCCTTTGGAAAACAGTAGGCTGCTGCAATTCAAACCTCCATTCAGGGAATTTTTTTGTTCGATCTACTAATTGCTCGATTTACTATTTACAATTTACTATTTACAATTTACTACTTACTATTTACTACTTACTATTTCCGATCAACTCTTTTAACTTTTTCAGTGATGCCTCTTCCACTTCAGCGTGGATGCTTTTTCCATGGGAATCCATGGTTACCACTACCGGGAAATTTTTAACCTTCAGGACCCAGATTGCTTCCGGAACTCCAAAATCCAGTTTATAAACGCCAACAACTTCTTCCACAGATTTGGCAATCAGTGTGGCTGCACCGCCAATGGCATGGAAATAGACCGCCGGTATATCCTGACAGGCCTGGAGAGTCTTGGCTCCCATCCCTCCTTTACCAATTACGCCCCGCATATCAAAGTGGTGCATTACTTCGCTTTGATAGGGTTCCTCGCGGATGCTGGTGGTCGGGCCGGCTGCCACGAATTTATAATCCCCGCTGTCCAGCCCTGAGACGACCGGACCGCAGTGGTAAATAACGCTTTCCTTAAAGATGGGTTTGATGGCTTCGTAAACTTCCAGGTCATCTCCCTGAGGTTCGCGAGTCTTGCGGATAAAGGTATCGATCATCCATTTATGGACCGCGTCCCTGCCGGTAGCCAGAATTCCAGTCAAGTTAACAGTATCACCTGTATGCAGCTCACGAATTTCTTCAGCGGAAATAGGAATGGTGAGTTCTTTCATGGTTCAATCCTCCAGGTATTTTGATACCAGTAAGTCCAGTTTCTCTCGGGTATTTTCAGGAACGACAACCGGGTTGGTTATCAAAGCGTTTTCCAGGGCGGACTGGCAGCCGCAGGTGCGCTTTTTTTCGGGCCAATTTTCTGTTAGATAGACCAGAGCGTCTTTTACGTATTCTGTATTCTTGGCAATGATCTTCATCACCATCTCAACTGAGACATCCTCTTCCCGGGAATGCCAGACGTCGTAATCAGTGATGTGAGCAATAGATGCGTAACATAACTCGGCTTCCCGGGCCAGAAAAGCTTCTGGAGCACTGGTCATGCCGACAATTGACATACCCCAACCTCTGAATGTGTTGGATTCCGCCCGGGTAGAGAACCTGGGTCCTTCGATCACCACAAAAGTCCCATTATCGTGCACAGTAGCGTCACTTTTTTTGAGGGCTTGTAACAGGATCGCAGAGAGATCTGGACAGAAGGGATCAGCAACTCCCACATGAGCAGTTAATCCATCTTCAAAGAAGGTGTTTTTTCGGTACTTGGTCATATCCAGGATCTGATCCGGGATCACTAAATCGCCAGGTTTATAATCTTCCCTCAGCGATCCGCAGGCGTTAACGCTGATGATCCGCTCGACACCAAGTGACTTTAAAGCGTAGATATTGGCCTGGTAGTTGACCTGGGAAGGGTTGATGGGATGACCATTACCGTGCCTGGCCAGGAAGAATATACGCTGATCGTTAATCTCCCCCTCGACGATCAAACCGCTGGGTTTACCGAACGGCGTATTAACTGCATGTTCTGTGGTGTGTGATAATCCCGGGATTTGATAGAGACCAGAACCGCCAATTACTGCAAACAGGGGAGTTGTTGCCATATTTCACCGTTGATTATTCCTATTATTTATCTGTAAGGGAGATTATAGAAGAAGGGTACTTTTTCCACAAGATTGACATTCATCACCCTCAATAGATTTTATTAATTATGAGTTTAGTTACTTTATTAACCAAAGTGCTGAAAAAATACCCAAAATTATGTATACTGAAAGTAATGATGAATGACAAACTCGCTGGCTTTGAAGAAGTATCCCATACTGCTGACCTGGAAATCAAGGTCTGGGGAGAGGATCTCTCTTCCCTTTTTAAGGCAGCCGCAGATGGAATGTTCCATCTCTCTGGTATAGAGGATTCCGAAGAAGGCTTCTCTGCTGTTAAGGAAACCATCTCTCTGGATGCAATGGATAATGAAGGCCTCTTGATCCTCTTTTTGGAGGAACTATTATACCGGCTGACAGAAGATTATATGTTATTTTCGGTGGATAAAATTTCAGTCAGCAATGAATTTTCACTCAAGGCCAAACTGAGAGGAACTCAGATCAGATCCTACCAGCGTGACATCAAAGCGGTCACTTATCATCGGCTAAATATCCGCGAGACTGAGAATGGTTACGAGGTGAATATCGTATTTGATATCTAATTTATCAGTATTTAGAGATATTTCTGCATGGTTTCCACCACTGATCTAAAAAAAATATCAGACTATGAATGGGAGATTCCAACTTCCTACCGGGCAGATATGCGGGTCCCGGTGCGGATCTTTTCATCAGAGATTCTGTTAAAGGATGTTGCCAGGGATAAATCCCTCGAGCAAGCAGTCAATGCCTGCGCTCTGCCAGGATTGGTAGGCTCGGTAATGGTGATGCCGGATATGCACCAGGGATACGGTTTCCCGATTGGCGGCGTTGCGGCCACTCGTTATCCCGATGGTGTGATCTCGCCAGGAGGGATTGGCTACGATATAAATTGCGGTGTCCGGCTGTTAGGCAGCCGGTTATCCTATCAGGAGGGGAAAAGACATCTGGGAGAGCTGGCAAACGCTTTGAACCAGTTCTGCCCTAGTGGAGTAGGCACTGGCGGTCACCACCGTTTATCCACCAGGGAAGTCGAAGAAGTCTGTTGTAATGGGTCGCGCTGGGCCAAAGAAAAAGGGTTTGCGACCGACCAGGATTTACGGAGGACTGAAGATGGAGGTCAGCTCCCGGGAGCTGATCCCCAATTTCTGGGTCCCCGGGCTCTAAAGAGAGGTACAGAGCAGGTGGGGTCACTGGGTGCTGGAAACCACTTTATTGAGATCGATCTGGTCTCTAAAATCTTTGATGAGGAAGCTGCCAGTGCGATGGGCTTAAACGAAGGAGACCTGGCGCTGCAGATCCACTGTGGTTCCCGTGGGTTGGGGCATCAGGTTTGTTCAGATTACGTTAAAAGTTTGCAAAGCGCAGTTAACAGGTATGGCATCCACCTTCCGGATCGGGAGCTGGTTTGCGCACCGATGGACAGCCCGGAAGGTGAAGCTTACCTGGCTGCCATGGCTTGCGCAGCTAATTATGCTTTTGTAAACCGCCAGGTGTTGAGCCATTACGCCCGGGAGGCTTTTGAGAGTGTGCTGGCGGGCAGAGTCCAGGACTGGCATTTGCATCTGGTGTACGATGTGGCCCATAATATCGGGAAAATTGAGACCCACCAGATCGATGGCATGTCCATGGAAGTTTGTGTTCACCGCAAGGGAGCCACGCGGGCTTTTGGCCCTGGGACAAAAGAATTACCCTCTGAATATATAAAGACTGGCCAACCTGTCCTGGTACCGGGCAGCATGGGCACCTCTTCCTGGGTACTTCGCGGTACATCAGAAGCCATGGGCCGTTCTTTAGGATCATGCTGTCATGGAGCGGGAAGGGTGATGAGCCGCTCACAAGCTAAAAAAACCATTTGGGGTGAGGAATTGCTGAAACAACTTAAAAGGGATGGTATTCAAATCCAGGCCGGTTCCATGGCTGGATTGGCGGAAGAAGCCCCGGCGGCGTATAAAGATGTAGATGCGGTAATAGAGGCGGTGACAGGTGCCGGTATCGCCGCCAAGGTTGCCCAGCTTAAACCGCTGGTTGTGATCAAAGGTTGAATTTTTAGCTGATATCTGCGACTTTGGCTCCGGTCAGATTGATCAGATCATCGGATGAAAGACGGATATTGACTCCAAGTTCTCCCCCGGACACGTGGACTTTTTCAAGATCCAGAACTGTGTTGTGAATTACGATCTCAAATCCCCGGTTTATTAAAGCCAGGGGAGAGATACCCCCGGCCTGCAGCCTGGTGATTTTCTCGGCTTCTTTCTGGGTGGAGGGTGAAACTTTCTTTTCTCCTACGGCTGCGGCCAGCTTTTTTAGATTGACCTCCTTGTCTCCCGGGACCACTGCCAGGATGGGTTTACCTGATCCCTTGCGCAGGATAACAATGCTTTTAAAAACAATCTCCGGGAGAGCATCCAGCAAGCGGGCAGTTTCCTCTCCCCCGAATTTTTCTCGGGGAAGTTCAAAGGTAGTGTAGGGGACCTTCCGGCTGTCCAGGAATCGGGTCACATTATTTACTGCCATCGTTTTCTATCCATGTTTTGCTGAATAATATTCTATCAGACCTCCCCAGTCGCAGCAGGATTAGAAATATGATATGCTATCAGTAGAATACCGTAGTGACAGCTGATTTTCTTGAATAAGGAGGACTCATGGCCCGGATAAAAAAAATCCTTAGTCTTATAGCAATCCTCTTATTGTTAGCTTCCTGTGCACCTTCTGTTATCTCAATTGATCTGGGAAAAGGCGAAAAAGGGACTGACCAGGACACTGCGCCAACGACTGGGCCTGAGCCGACCTCTAAACCTGAGCCAACACCCACTGAAAGTTTCATGGATTGTGGAACAGATTTGGATTGTTTTTATGATTCTTTGGGCTCCTGCCAGGAATCCAGCCTTGATTATTACCAGAGTCTGAATATGATGGGTGCTGAAATTTCTACGACATTGCACCTGGAGATATTAGGCCCACTGGATGACACATGCGAGTTCTCAGTTATCACCGATGAAGTGAAAATCTCGTTTTCCGATGAAGCAGTCCAGCAGCTGCTGGATTCTGGTCAGAGTGAAGAAGATATAGAGGCTCAGCGATTGGCGATGGAACAGTCCCAGGCGTCGGCTGGGTTTGATGAAATTTGCTCCGGAAATCCGGAAGACCTGATCCAGACGCTCCAGCGCTGGGAGCAGGGGCAATTTTCAATGACGGATTGGGATCCATTTAGCTGTCAAGGCAAGATTTTCTCATCCATTGAAACTGCTCCAGAACCAACGGAAGCTCCCCCTCCGACTGCAGAGCCCCAACCCGCCACAGGCGGGAATTTACTTGGCAATAGCTCATTTGAGGCCAACCCTGAAACTACCCAGCCCGGCTGGTACATTGATACTAAGAACACAGATGTGGTTGCTTCCTGGACAACAGACCAGGCTAAACTGGGACAGTATTCATTGCTGGTGAGTGCAACAAAATCTGCCAACAAGGGATTTCCGGGCTGGTTTTTACTTGATCCGATCCCGGTTGAGAGTCCAGTCTGGCATGTATTTCAAGTCTGGGCTATGACCCCTGATGGAGCGGATGCTTTTGTCAGTGCTGAGTTCCTGGATGAAAACGGGGGGACCATCACTACCCAAGTTACAGGATGTGTCGATCTTGATCCAAATACCTGGAATAAGGTTGGATTTGGCATCCTTGAAGAGAACCTTGAGGGTGTGAGTTCTATCCGATTGGGTCTGCAGCAGTGTTTGCAGCAGACCGAGGGAACACAGACGCACATCTATTATGATGAGATCTATTTTGGCACAACACCCCCTTAAGTTTGAAGGGTTTTAAAACATGTTTTTGATGAGGTGAATATGCAGCAATACTTGGATTTAATGCAGCATATCCTGGATTATGGAGTTGAAAAAGGGGACCGGACCGGAACCGGGACCAAATCAGTTTTTGGTTATCAGTTGCGGTTTGACCTCGGCCGGGGATTTCCTCTTCTTACTACTAAAAAATTGCATTTGAAGTCCATTGTCCATGAACTGCTGTGGTTTTTGAAAGGGGAAACCAATATCAAGTACCTTAAGGAACACGGTGTTCGCATCTGGGATGAGTGGGCGGATGAAAAGGGGGAACTTGGCCCGGTTTACGGCTTTCAGTGGCGCTTCTGGGAAGACCCTGATGGCGGTGTTGTAGATCAGATCGCACAGGCGGTTGAACAGATCAAGAACAATCCCAACTCGCGCCGGATCCTGGTCAGTGCCTGGAATGTGGGTCAGATCGAAAAAATGGCTTTACCGCCCTGCCACCTGCTATTCCAATTCTATGTCGCCGAGGGAAAACTATCCTGCCAGCTTTACCAGCGTTCAGCGGATGTGTTCCTTGGTGTCCCATTTAATATTGCATCGTATGCCCTGCTGACGATGATGATGGCCCAGGTATGTGGTTTGAAACCGGGCGATTTTGTGCATACTCTGGGAGATACCCATTTGTACCTGGATCACCTGGATAAAGCTCGCCTGCAGCTGGAACGTAAACCCTACCCGCTGCCGGTGATGAACATCAACCCGGAAGTTGATTCATTATTTGATTTTGTGTATGAGGATTTTCAACTGGAAAACTACCAGGCTCATCCCCATATCAGGGCCAAAGTATCGGTATGATCATATCAATCATTGCTGCGGTAGATGAGAATGGGGGTATTGGTTTTAAAAATCAAATTCCCTGGCACCTGCCTGCTGATCTGGCCCGGTTTAAGGTGCTTACTATGGGACATTTTTTACTCTTGGGCAGGAAAACCTACCAATCGATCGGATCGGCGCTGCCTGGCAGACAAATGATCATCCTGACCCGGAACCTTGAGTTTGAGGCACCGGATTGTATAACAACAGAAAGTCTAAATGAAGCGCTGGAAATGGCAGAAACCGCTGGAGAAGACGAAGTTTTTATAATTGGGGGCGCCGAGATTTACCTGGAAGCTCTCCCCCTGGCAGATAGACTTTATTTGACCAGAGTTCATAGCGGGTTTGAAGTTGATGTATATTTCCCGGTTATTGATAATGAAGATTGGGATTTGGTTGTGGAAGAATTTTATCCCCCTGATGAAAAAAATCTAATCCCCCACACGTACTATCAATATCACAGGGTTACTGACCAGGAATCAGCATTCAATCCTCTATAATCTGCCCCCTGTCTTCTGTCTTCAATTTGGGTATGATGATACAAACCTTCCGTCATTTCCTGGTGCCGGTCTTTTCTTTCCCGTCTTCCGTCTTATAAATCCTTTCCCGCCAACAAGTTTATCTTCTCCCAAGGTTTCAGATCCGTCTGCAGAGCCAATAATTCCCGCAATTCGAAAATTTGATCTCTTAACCCGGCAGCGGTTTCGAATTCCAGATTTTCAGCAGCAACCAGCATCTGTTTTTCAAGCTCCTGGATGATATTCTTCAACTCCGGCACTGGTATTCCTTCCAGCCCGCCCTTGTAATCAGTGCCTTCTTCCTTGATAACACCCAGTTTCACCCGCTCAGTGATATCAGAAATGTTTTTCTTAATGCTTTCTGGCTCAATGCCATGTTCCTGGTTGTATTCGGCTTGGATCTGCCGCCGGCGATTTGTCTCGTCCAGTGCGGTTTGCATAGCCGGGGTGACTTTATCTGCATACATGATCACTGTGCCCTGTAAATGGCGTGCTGCCCGGCCGATGGTTTGAATTAAAGCCGTATCAGAGCGTAAAAATCCAGCTTTATCCGCATCCAGGATTGCTACCAGTGAAACTTCTGGCAGGTCCAGACCCTCCCGGAGCAAGTTAATGCCAACTACAACATCGTAAATCCCCAACCGCAAATCACGCAGGATCCCTACTCTTTCCAGGGTGTCTATCTCTGAGTGTAAATAATGAACCTTAATACCGCTGTCCTCCAGATACTTTGAAAGATCCTCGGCCATGCGTTTAGTGAGTGTGGTAACCAGTACCCGCTCGTTGCGACCAGTACGCTGATAAATTTCTCCGATCAGATCGTCAACCTGGCCATCAATGGGGCGGACAATAACCTCGGGGTCAATCAAACCTGTGGGGCGGATCACTTGGTCAATAACTTTTTTGACTTTCCCCAGCTCATATGGGCCGGGTGTTGCCGACGTGTAGATGGTATACCCCATCTTTTCTTCAAATTCCTCGAACTGGAGTGGTCGGTTGTCCAGAGCGGAAGGTAGACGGAAACCGTACTCTACCAGAGTAGCCTTCCGGGAACGGTCACCATTGAACATACCTCGAATCTGGGGCACGGTCATGTGGGATTCATCCAGGATCAACAGATAATCCTGCGGGAGGTAATCCATCATCGTCCAGGGAGGGGAATTGACAGGCCGCTGGTCAAGATGGCGGGAATAATTCTCAATTCCGGAACAGTATCCGATCTCACGCAGCATCTCCAGGTCGTATTTACAACGCTGTTCGATCCGCTGGGCTTCCAGTAATTTCCCGTGTTTATTGAACATACTGACCTGTTCGGTTAACTCTTTCTCAATATCCTGGATGGCCTGGCGGAGCTTCTCTTCATCTGTGATGAAATGTTTGGCGGGAAAGATACTCACTTCCTGGATCTCTTCCAGGATTTCAGCTGTCACCCGGTCTATGCGTGTGATTCGTTCCACTTCATCCCCAAAAAATGAGATCCGGTAGATGAATTGATCATCGTAGGCAGGGGCGATCTCCAATGTATCACCCCGGACGCGGAAGGATCCGGGTTTCAGGTCGATATCATTCCTGCTGTACTGACCTTCGATCAGCTGGCGGAGCAGGGCGTTCCTGCGGTAAACCGATCCCACTTTTAAATCGATCACTACTTTGCCGTAGGCTTCAGGATTACCAAGGCCGTAAATACATGAAACCGAGGCAACAATAATGACATCTTTGCGGGACATCAGAGCTGTAGTAGCAGCCAGTCGTAAACGGTCAATTTCCTCGTTAATGTCAGTTTCTTTTTCGATAAAAAGGTCATGATGCGGTACATAAGCTTCGGGCTGATAATAGTCGTAATAGCTTACAAAATATTCCACAGCATTTTCTGGGAAAAATGATTTGAACTCGGCGTATAGCTGAGCTGCCAGGGTTTTGTTATGGGCAATGACCAGCGCGGGGAGCTGCATTTCCTGGATCACGTTTGCTATCGTAAAGGTTTTCCCCGTTCCTGTGGCGCCCAGTAATACCTGATGCTGCTCACCATTCTTGATGCCTTGAATGATTTTTTTTATAGCCTGGGGTTGATCCCCCATGGGCTGGAATGGCGCCTGTAATTTAAAATCCATTTTCCCTCATGCACGAATATAAATTGGGTTGCTGATTATCCAGGATCGCCTGCGACCGAGGAATGGCCGATAGACCTCTACCCTGTAAACACCTGGCCGGGTTGCTGAATAAGAACAAACACTTTTATCCTGCCAGCTTTTTACAGGCTGACCATCCTTAATTAAAATACACTCTGCCCTGCTGGGAAGGGTGATTTGAAGGGTGATACCATCACTCACTGAGATTTCATCGCCTATTCCTGCGTTTACGCCAATTCCCGTTCCAGTGAATCTGAATCCCCTTGTTGAGTGGGGCAGATCATAACCAATAAAGGCGTGACCCTGGCGCAGAGCATCATAAATCAGGTCTTTGTCTGTCTTTAAGTCTCCCGAGAGGTTTTCAGGGAGCAATAGGTGGGTGTTCACACTCAGGAAATGATAGAGATAAGGGAAAACCGTGCGTTTTATCGGACCGAGATTGGCATCCATGGCGTGTGCGTCCGACCCTCCCACAGCCACGATCCTATTTCCGGCTCCGGTTAATTTATCCCAGATCATTGCTGTCTCAGGAATGGGACCCTGGGCGATCCGGGAAGGGTTGAAGGCATACCAGAGTGCTGCAGGAATGCTATTGAGTCTGGTCTTGAACTCGGAGAAACCATTCCAGAGTTCAAGACCAGTAAAACCAGTGACGTCCCATTTATCCCAGGAAAAATCCCCTTGGTTGAACTTGGGTGCTGCCGGATCAATGGGATGGGCTAAAAACGATAACCCACCAGCCTGGTTGATCTTGGTGATCAATCCCTGTGTATCTGGAGCCAGATCTGCTAATTCATGATTTACGCCGAAGACCAGTAAATGGTTGTTCCTTTGGGCAGTATTATTGTCGTGGATCTCCTCTCCAACTAAAACCAGGACAGAATCCTTGCCTTTGGTATAGTATCCTTCCTGGTCCTGAACGAGGATATTGTGATCGGTAACTATCACAGCTTCCAAACCTGCTTTAATCGCGGCCTCCGCAATATCCTGATGGGTACCTGTACCATCTGAATGAAGAGTGTGCATATGAAGATTAATGGCGATTTCAAACATAATTGGTTCCTGATTTGTGGATTGGTCTGGAAGGTTTATGGGTGATTTTTTCTCAGGTTACAATCGGTGGGAGAGGAACTTCTTGACGTTCTCCCAGTAGAGAAGGTATAATCGCCCTGCTTGTTATCAGAATAGCAGGTTATTAGTAAATAGATTAGTGGAACTGGGATCGATTTTCCTGATTTTTACTGATCTGGGAGGTTTTTGTGTCAACATATTTGAATATCGGATTGATTATCACATCCATCGCCTTGATTGCCAGTGTTATCCTTCAGAGCAAGGGAGCAGGTTTGGGTGGTTTGACCGGCGCCGACACTGGTGGTGTGTTCTCTGCCCGGCGTGGTATAGAAAAGACTTTATTTCGGGCAACTATCGGACTCAGTGTTTTGTTTTTTGGTTTGGCAATTGCCTCAGTAATTGTAACAGTTTAATATGAAGCCTGGCTTGATTTAGAATACCTTTTAATGCCAAGGAATCGCCGGAAAATATGGTACTCCATGTTTTCCGGCTAGGTTTAACTCCATGGGGGGAGAAGCCCAACCCTACAGCAGGAAAATGCCCATGAAATTGATAAAAAAACTGCGCTGGCAGATTTTAATAATTGTCCTGGCATTAGTTGTCATTGGATTTGTTTTATGGGGACAGCAGGCAGAACCTGTGCTTGTTGAAGCTCCAGAACCAACCAGTGGTGGTATCTATTTTGAGGGCATTGTGGGTTCACTGATGCGCTTAAACCCGCTGCTGGCTATGTTCAACCCTCCGGACCAGGACCCATGCAGTTTGATCTACAGCGGTCTGATCCAGTTTGACAGTACAGGATTGCCCCAGCCAGATCTATCAGATTTCTGGGGTATCTCCAGGGATGGAGATGTTTATAACTTTTCCCTCCGCCCGGACGCATTCTGGCATGATGGCGAACCTGTAACCAGCGAAGATGTTGTATTTACTGTAAATTTGCTGAAAAACCCCGACTTTCCTGTTCCCGAAGACCTGGCCCTTTTCTGGCAGGAAATCGAAGTGGTTGCACTGGATGATTTGACTCTTCAGTTCAAACTCCCGGAAGCCTTCTCACCGTTTTTAGATTACCTTGATTTTGGAATTCTGCCGTCACATCTGCTTGCGGATCTGTCGGTCCAGGAAATTGTAGATGCGCCATTTAATCTTCAGCCTGTTGGGACTGGTCCATTCCGGTTCGACAGTCTCATTATTGAAGATGACCAGATCACGGGTGTAGTATTACAAAAGAATCGGGAATACTATGGTGAAAAAGCCTTTTTAGACCAGGTTGCATTTCAGTATTATCCCGATTATGAATCCGTTTGGGATGCTTACCTGGAAGGTGAGATTCAGGGTATCGGAGAGGTCTCTGGAGAAATATTGGAAGACGCGCTGGCTGACGAGAATTTGAAACTATATACCAGTCGGTTACCCGAGATGACCCTGGTCTTATTGAATCTGGACAATCCAGAAACCCCCTATTTCCAGGATGTTGATATGCGGAAAGCCTTGTTGCATGGGATCAACCGGCAGTACCTGGTCGATCATATTAATCAGGGACAGGCAATTATCGCTGACGGTCCTATATTTCCAACAACCTGGGCATATTATGAAAATATACCCCGCTATGATTTTGATCCAGAAAAAGCGGTAGAGATCATTCGTGATCTGGGTTACACTTTCCCAGGAGAGGGCGGTCTTGCCCGCACCAATGAGGATGGCGACCGTTTGTCCGTGGAATTGATCTATCCTGAAACCGGACTGCATACTCAGATCGCTCAGGCTATCCAGGAGAACTGGACTGCCCTGGGATTTGAGGTAAACCTATTAGCTCTGCCGTACCAGGAAGTCCTGAACAGGTTAGATTACAGGGATTACGAAGCTGCTCTGGTAGATTTAAATTTAACCAGTATGCCGGATCCAGACCCCTATCCTTTCTGGCATCAGACCCAGGCAACGGGAGGGCAAAACTATTCCATGTGGAATGATCGCCGGGCCAGTGAATATCTGGAGCAGGCCCGCATTATCCTGGATATAAGTGAAAGGGCAAGATTATACAAGAACTTCCAGGTCAGATTCTATGATCAGCTTCCCGCGCTTCCCCTGTACTATCCGGTCTATACTTATGGTGTTTCCTCTGAAGTTAAGGGCGTCCGAATCGGTCCAATTTTTGAACCCTCTGATCGTCTGGAAACTATCCCGGATTGGTATTTCTATGTGGAAGTGCCTGGAGGCTTAGAACCTACTGAAGACCAAACAGTTGGAGAATAAATCACCAGCTGTTTTCCTTAATCACGAAGATATTGATGGAGAGCAGGTATCGTGAGTAAAGATCAAATCCAAAAAGAAAACAAGAATAATCAAATAAATGATAACTGGCATGCTATTCCAAGCGCCAAGGTGGTCTCCAGACTGGAGGTCGACCGGGAGTTAGGTTTATCAGCTGCCGAGGCAGAGGATCGGATAAATTCCTGCGGGAAGAACGAGCTTCAGGAAGCCCCGCCAACCAGCATCTGGGTCAAGGTCTATGAACAGTTCGCCAACTTTGTGGTCATCCTGCTGCTTGTTGCGGCGCTGATATCAGCTGTATTGGGCGATTGGGTTGAAGCCGCAGCCATTATGATCATTGTTGTCCTTAATGCCGGTCTGGGAGTGATCCAGGAGAGCAGAGCAGAAGAAGCTTTGGCCGCGCTTAAGAAAATGGCCTCCCCGGATGCCAATGTACTCCGCGATGGGCACCGACAAGCGATTCCTGCCCGGGAGGTCGTGCCGGGTGATATTGTTTTCCTGGAAGCGGGTAATTATGTGCCTGCCGATGTGCGTCTGCTGGAAACTGTCAATCTTAGGATCGAAGAAGCGGCCTTGACCGGCGAATCAGTGGCAGTGACCAAAAATGCCCAGATGGAGCTGGAAGAAGACGCAGCCCTGGGAGATCGAAAAACCATGGCGTATACTGGCACCGTAGTAAGTTACGGCCGTGGAGTCGGTGTGGTTACCAATACCGGCATGTTTACTGAGATCGGACAAATCGCAACCCTGCTCCAGACTGTAGAGGAGGGTGACACTCCTCTTCAGAAGCGGTTGGATAGTTTTGGACGTACCCTGGGCTGGGTGACCCTGGTGATCAGCGGGATTGTTTTTGTTGAGGGGATGATCACCGGCACACCTCCCCTGGAAATGTTCATCATCGCTGTCAGTCTTGCCATTGCTGCTGTTCCAGAAGGATTGCCGGCAGTGGTTACGATCACCCTGGCATTAGGTATGCAGGAGATGATTGCCCGCAATGCCCTGGTGCGAAAATTATCATCTGTGGAAACCTTGGGTTCAGCGACCATTATCTGCTCGGATAAAACAGGTACTTTGACTCAGAATGAAATGACTGTGACCCATATCGCGGTTGATGGAGAATTTCTGGATATTACGGGAACAGGGTATACCCTGGAAGGTGATTTCCTTTGTGATGGTGAGATTGTGGATCTGGCTGGAGACTATCCCGGGATCCGGACTGCGCTGTGGATCGGCGCATTAAATAACGACGCTATCCTGGAAACAGATTATGACGACAAAGGGAAGAAAACCATCCGGATGGTAGGTGATCCTACGGAAGGAGCTCTGCTGGTTGCCGCAGCCAAGGGCGGCGCTTTGCCAGCGCCACTATCCCAAGCCTATCCCCGTATTGAAGAAATTCCTTTTGATTCCGAACGTAAACGAATGGTAACCGTTCATGCCATCAATCAGCCAGAAGCAGGCGATGTGTCTCCATTTTTAGATCAAAAACATCAAGCCTGGTATGTAGTTGCTCAAAAAGGCGCTCCGGATGTAGTCCTGGAACGCTGCACCCATTACCAGAGCCGGGATGATGTCGCTGTTCCTTTGAATGAAGAACAGAGGCGGCGAATCTTGGCTGCCAATGACCGGATGACCTCTCAGGCACTGCGAGTGCTTGGTGTGGCATACCGGGTAGTGAAAGAACTGGAATATCACCACAACGGCGATTTGAGTTCAGAAATTGAAGAGGAACTGATCTTTGTAGGTTTGCTGGGTATGATCGATCCTGCCCGTCCTGAAGTCCAGCCAGCCCTGCAGAAAGCTCGTGAAGCTGGTATCAGGACAGCGATGATCACCGGTGATTACCCAAATACTGCCAAAGCCATTGCCCAGGAAATTGGTCTGCTCCAGACGGGACACCAGGTAATAACCGGAAAGGAATTGGATGAACTCTCTGATGAAGAGTTGAAAGTAGCGGTAAGAACAACCGATGTGTTTGCCCGGGTATCACCGGAGCATAAGGTGCGCATAGTTGATGCCTTCAGATCCAATAACGAAGTCGTAGCCATGACCGGTGATGGCGTCAATGATGCCCCCTCCATTAAGATGGCAGATATTGGGATAGCAATGGGCATCACTGGAACTGATGTGGCCAAGGAAACCGCCGATATGGTGCTGACGGATGATAATTACGCCAGTATCGTCTCTGCGGTAGAGCAGGGCAGGGTGATTTACAGCAATATCCGAAAATTCGTTTATTTCCTGCTGTCCTGCAACATTGCTGAGATCGCAACTATCTTCCTGGCTACAATGGTGGGTTGGAAATCACCTTTGAGCGCGATCCAGCTCCTCTGGTTGAACCTGATCACAGATGGTGCGCCTGCCCTGGCGCTTGGTCTTGAAAAAGGGGACCCTGACTTGATGGAGCAGCCCCCCAGGGATCCAGATGAGCCGATTCTGAATCGATTTATGCTCACCGGTATCAGTATTCAAACAGTGGCAATTACAGCAGTCACCTTGGGCGCCTACTGGATAGGATTGACCTATTTTCCTGAAATGGCCCCAACCATGGCTTTTGTGACTCTGTCATTCTCGGAACTGCTGCGAGCCTTTACTGCCAGATCCGAACGGGTGCCGATCTTGAAAATCGGAGTGTTTAAAAACAAGGTTATGAACTGGGCAATTCTTTCCTCCCTGGTTTTACTATTGGGGGTTGTTTATATTCCTTTCTTGCAGGGCATTTTTGATACTGTACCCCTGGGTTGGACTCAATGGGAAGTGATCCTGCCCCTGCTGTTGGGTCCCTCAATCGCGGCAGAGTTAACCAAAGTATTTGTCGGGAAAAGAAAGAAATAGAAATCGATCTAAGTAATTAAAAATCCACCGGAAACGGTGGATTTTTTTGTTAACTGGCAAAATGAGAACTATCACTAATTACCTTAATATTTTGTTAGAACTTATTTTTATTGTAGATCTATGTGTAAAATGGGTATGTTAAACGGATTACAGAAGAAGGTTGGTATTTATGAGTTCTAAAAAGGCTATCCAAGAACGCCGCCGGAAAAGGCAGCGTCAGAAAAATATCATTATCTGGATCATGGGGGTAGGTGTTGTTCTTGTAGTTAGTGCAATCGTTTATGCGATCATATCTTCCAATCAGGTTGTCATACCCGAACTGGAAACATACCAACAGAATGAACTGAGCGGATTGGGGGATCCAAATGCTCCAGTGGTAATTCAGGAATTTTCTGATTTTGGCTGCACACACTGCGCTGACTTTGGTCTTGAAACCAAAAAATTGCTTGAAAAGGAATTCATCGACAGCGGTATAGTATATCTGCAGTTCCACAGTGTGGGCGGGTTATTGGGATCGGCTGCGACATTACAGGCAGCAGAAGCGGCCTACTGCGCTGGAGAACAGAATAATTTCTGGACTTTCCATGACCTGGTATTTACCAACCAGCTCAACCTATTTGGCAATCGGGCTGCGGATAATTCTAAAAAACTTATTACTTATGCAGAAATCCTGAATCTGGATTTGGAGCAATTTAGAACCTGCCTGACAGACCGCACCTACCAATCGCTGGCAGCAAATGATGAAAGTCTGGCACGCCAGAACGGAATCACCGGAACCCCCTCATTTCTGGTGAATGGAGTTTTATTGCGCGGGAACCAGCCGATCGAGAGTTTCCGACTGGCAATTGAGGAAGCACTGGCAGAAAGCGGTAATTAGTTATAAAAAGACCCGATCAAAAATAAGCCCTCATCTGAGGGCTTATTTTTGATCAATATCGTTCAATTTGATCTTGAAATATATCCAAATCACCAGAAAACCAACAAATATTACAAGGAATCCCCAGGTGGCGGGTGGCCCACCTCTGAGAATGCCCAAACCCAGGGCCAGGATCGCCCCGGAAGCCCAGATGATCTTCAGACGCAGTAAAGCATTAAATGCCTCACCCGTGGCATTTCTGCTAAACAGGGATTCTCCGCCAATACCTAGCAGGGCTGCGCCCACCAATCTTGGCATAACCGGGTCGAAAGATTCCCAACCAAACAAGGGCAAAATCATTTCCGGAAGCAACAAAAGCGGGATGGCAAAAAGCATATCTATCACAAAGTGGATCACAAACCAGGTTTTTAATCCCCTGGGGATTTTTATTATGTTGTTATTCATTTTCCACTTCTAAGGTGTTACGTGATCTGCTGGTCTGGGACCGGGATCGTCGAAGCCGCTTTCGCTGAAAGGCATCAGAACTTTGACATGCATATCATGGTCTACAGTACACTGGCAGGATAAGCGGAATTGTCCCAGGCTGTCTTTTTTATCTTCAAGTTTGGTCTTTTCAGCTTCCGTCATGTGCTCTGGTTCCCCTTCCAGGAATTCCACCCGGCAGGTAGTACAGCGGGCATTACCACCGCAGCGGTGCAGGGGTTCCCCCCCATTATCTTCCAGTGCGTTCACCAGCCGGGTTCCAGCGATTACTTCAAATTCACCTATACCTTCAATTTTTAATTTTGGCATGTTTTATTCCTCTTAAGAATGTACCCATTATCCGATCATGATCAGTCCTGCGACCCAGGTCAGCTGGTTTTCGGCATCCAGCTCATCTTCTTGGTTCAGATTTGTTTTCCAACCGCAACTCTTGACAAGTTGAAACACGTCGATCCCATATCCAGACATGGATGGTCTTGCCAAGTCAGGGTGCCGGCAGGGACCGTTTTCTTCGATCCGCCTGCAGTTGAGATGGTCCTGGCAAAATAATTCTTTGCAGGAACCACCGGCGAATCCAGAAGAATTGGTATACCCCATTTTCTTTGCTTCCAATTCAACAGTGGCAACCAGTTCGTGTAAAACCCTGCCCAACTCGATTCGCTCCCAGGAAAGAAGCATCAAGGAGGGGATCACCAGCCGGATAACAAGCGCCTGGGGGTGGGTTTTTATCAACTCCCGAAAGGAAGCGGGACCTTCCACATAAGGCGGGCAGCTGAATGACAGGCCGTAATTTTCGCATTGAGGCTCAATGCATTTACGCGCCAGCAGGTCTTCCACGATGATTGAGTTGCTGGATATCAAATGAGCGTCACTGGCGCCTAGTGAGATAGCAAGCTGGAGTATATGATCCAAATCCTTGTTCATCAAATCCTTAACGTACCTCAGGGAAGAGATCAATGATGTTCTAGCTGATCGATTCCACCAAGTGTATTCCCCGTTTTTGATATTCTCTCAGCAGATCTTCAAAAAGATGGGGGACCTTTCCGAGGTATTCCGGAGGGCAGATGCCCGGATTGGGGATCATTCCTTTTAACAGCTGCCGGGCGACGATCGTGCAGGTATACCCGGTAGTTCGGGCCATGGATGTGATTCCGGTCTTCTCGTTAAAATGGTCCAGCAGATCGTATTGATAGACGACCTGTTTGTTTTTCTTCTTGCCTTTGAGGATTACTTGCATTACCGTCAGATCTTTTTCCCCCTCCTTCATATGCCATTGATCGAATAACAATCTGGAAGTCAAGGAAAGCGGTATCACCTGGCTGCCATCCACCTCTATTGGATCCGGACTAAAAAAGCCGCTCTCCCTAAAGGCCCGCATCAGATCGGCGTGTCCCGGATAACGCAGAGTCTTTTCTATCATAGTTGGAAAGGCAAGTGTGTCACGCAGGGTTCGCAGTCCATCAGTATTAAAGGCTTCCAATGTGCCAGTTCCCGGGAAATTTATTAACTCCAGACCGGAAAGCGCAGGATAAATCACTTCCTGTCCGTGTTCAACCAGCCGGGCCGGGCGGGTATATTCCTCCAGTACATCTGCCGGAGAAAATACAGCTTTATATTCAAAAGGCCACTCCCGGATTTCAGGTAATCCGCCTACAAAACAATGATAATATAATGTCTCATCAAGCTTTTCGGCTACGTATCCGGCGAGGATATTGCACAACCCAGGTGCGACTCCACAATCAACGATTGCAGTTACCTCTTTTTCTCTAGCTAATTCATCCAATCCAAAAGGATCTTCAGGGAAAAAGGAAATGTCGACCACATTCTTGCCAGCAGTGATCACTTCCCGCAGAGTTTGATAACCCATAAATCCCGGAACAGAGCAGATCACCAGATCAACATCTTTGACCAGGGATTGGATGGTTTCCGGTTTTGAAAGATCAGCCTGTTTTGTTGTCACTCCCGGTATATCAGCTACACTCTTCAGGGCTTTGGGATTGATATCCGCCGCAGTGACCTGGTAGTCTTTTTCCTGAGCCAGATCAAAAACGATGGCACTTCCAACTAATCCAGCTCCCAGAACGATTATTTTCTTTTTCATATAAACCTTCCTTGGTGAGAATGTATATCTCTCTGATTGATGAAGAATCCTATTCTTTTTGGTTTCAAATGCAGGCTTAATAGCGAAAGTCGTGAACCATTCTATTATAAACGTTCTTGTTTTTGGGTTGTGGAAAATAGCTTTCTGATCAACTGAGATGTGTTTCCAGAAATCTGCCCAGTTGGACGTAAAAATCTTCCAGGGTCGATGTTTGTTTAAAACTATGGCCTTCATCCGGGTAGAGCCGGTAAAGATAGGGCACCTGATTCTTGCGCAGGACAGATACAATTTGTTCGGTTTGGTCCTGGGGGACAATCTGGTCTTTGCCACCCTGGAAAACTGCCACAGGATCCTGGATATTGTCCGCAAAAAAAACTGGTGAACGCTGCTGATAGAGTTCTTTTGCCTCCGGATATGGACCAATTAACCAATCGGAATAATACTTTTCAAATTTTGGCGGGTTCTGTAAAAGAGAGAGGTGATTGGCAATCCCGTACAAAGATATTCCAGCCCGGAAGATACCAGGATATTTTACGAGGATCTGATAGACGGTCATACCGCCAGAGCTGCTTCCTATTAAAACCATTTTTTCCCGATCTGCCCATCCAAGTTCTGTGATGTGGATTGCCCCACTCAGACAATCATCAACGTCCATAACTCCCCAGTTCCCTTTCAGAGCTTGGCGGTATTCCCTGCCATACCCGGTGCTGCCCCGGTAATTCACCTCCAGGACAGCGTAGCCCCGGCTGGTGAAGTACTGTGTCCGGGTCTGGAAATCAACCCATTTTTGCCGTGAGGGACCGCTATGGATGATCATCAGCAGGGGTGGTTTTCCTTCCCCGATGTATTGTGGGTTTTGAGGAGGATAAAACAGTCCGTAGACTTCCTGGCCATCCTCGCCGGGCCAGGAAACAGGTTCAGGCACCGAAAAAGTCTCTCTTGATAACTGGACACAGGCGGAGTTTCGAATGATCTTCGTTTTTCCGTTCAGGGTTACGGTGATCAAGCGGGGAGGAAGGTCTGCCCCAGACGCGACCAGGGCTAACTGATAACCATCCGGGGAGATTGATATATCCTCCAGCCAGGTATATTTTTCATCCAGGCTGATCTTGATTTCCTTTTTTGATGTTAGATCGTGGGCCCAAAGGGTCCGGATGCCATTCTGATTGCGAAGGAAGTATATCCGGTTGCTGTCAGGACTGAATTGGAAAGATCGCTGGTCCTGAAGCCAGGGTGGGAGGCCGTGTTCAGCATTTACTTTGGTTAACTGGCGATGATCTTCAGTCTGTATGTTAAAAAGGTATATTTGCCACCAGCCATCCTGATCCGAAATATAAGCCAGATATTTACCATCGGGTGAGAACTCGGGCTGCAGCACGGAGATATCGTCACCGCCGGCTATTAGCGATTTTGAGGTCAGGTTAGGTCCTGCTTCAGATGAATAATCAAGACTGGCTTGCCATAAATAACTGCTATCCCAGGGCATATGGGGAAAATCCCAGCTGATCCAGGCGATCCGGCTGCTGTTAGGATGCCAGCGGGGGTAGTTGTAAAAATCTGACCCGGAGATCAGGGGTTGAGCAGGTGATATGTCAGCCAGCCCTCGGATAAAAATTGAGTCAACATCGCCATCAGAGTGCACAAATATGGCATATTTTCCATCCGGTGATAATGTGGGAGAGGCGCTGTATACCAGGGATGATGTCAATTGTTCAGGTTTGCCTTTCCCGGGATGAATCTGATGCAGCTGATGAGAAATTTTGTTGACCACTATCAATGAATTTGCGGCGATTGTATATCCACCGCCGCCGTATAACAGCTCTCCCCCCACATTTAAATCTCCACTTATCGTTTGAATTTCGTCGGATTGAGGAGCAATCATCTGGATTTTTGTCAGGGACGAAGATCGTTCCCGCCAGAACAGGGAGCCATCATTCCCCCAGGCAGGTTCACTGATCTTCAGAAGATTGGCGAAGATTGAGGGAGTGATTTCTGATGGCCATTGGCCGTAGGGTTTGATCTTTTTCTCAGTCATGGAATTTTCTAACATCATACTATGAGGAGATCAACATGATTGGATTGTAAAGGATCATTCAGTACACATAGGAGCAAAACTCATCCGGTGCAGGGGAGAGGGTCCGTATTGTTGGATCGCTTCCCTATGGGAGGCGGTTCCATATCCCTTATTGGTTTCCAGATCATAGGCAGGATATTTTTCAGCCAGGGCGATCATCACAGCGTCCCGGTGGGTTTTGGCCAGGATGGAAGCGGCCGCGATCGAGAGCGACCGGGCATCTCCTTTTACGAGCCTGGTTTGAGGTAAAGGATTATCGGGTAATACAATGTAGTCAACCAACAAATGTTCGGGCTGATGTTTAAGCTTTTCAAGAGCCCGGCTTACAGCGAGTCGGGTCGCAGGGACAATCCCATATCGATCGATCTCCAGATTGGAGGCATGGCCAACACCCCAGGCCAAGCTGTTCACCTCAATGATCTTTTGCTCTTTTTCCCGTAGCTCTCTTGAGAGCTGTTTGGAATCCCGAAATCCGGAAAAAAGGACCGGTTGATCTTCGGTTTTAGGCAAGATCACCGCAGCAGCACTAACCGGACCGGCCAGGCAGCCTCTTCCAGCTTCATCGATGCCAGCAACATATATTATTCCCTGTTTCCAGAGGGCGCGTTCAAAACTGAGATCGGGGGTTTCAGGGATTAAGGAAGGATCAATTCTCAGGGTCATATCTACCCTGGTTGGAGTTGCGGCGAATGGTTTGGATATCCATCAGCATTTGCAAACCATCGCGGACAGCATGCACCTTGCTTTCTTGGTGAAAATACCAGGGGACAGGTATTTCCTGGATCTTATATCCCCGCTGGCGAGCAATGAACAGCAATTCAATATCAAATGACCATCCCGGAAGGGTCTGGTGGTTAAAAAGATCTTTTGCCGCTTGCATAGAAAAACATTTAAAACCACATTGGGTGTCATTTAAGCCTGGCAAAATAAATAGCTGGATCAGCCAATTCATCAACCTGCCACCGAAGTGGCGAAAATTAGGCTCGTTATAGCGGATTGCCCCAGGGGCTTCCCTGGATGCGATCGATATATCTATGCCTTCCAGTTGAGGTGGGAGGAAATTATTCAGCTCTTCAATGGGCATGGAGAGATCGGCATCGCACATGAAGGCAAACTCCCCCTGGGCACGTAACATACCGCACCGTACTGCAGCTCCTTTGCCTGGTTGTCCTTCAAATAACCCCTGCATATTAGGATAACGGGAGCAATAATCCTTGATGATCTCTGCAGTTCTGTCCGTGCTGTTATTATTTACAACCAAGACTTCAGATGAATAGGATTGGCTACCAAGAAATGAGCCAATCTTGTTAAGGGTAATTGGGAGGCGACTCTCTTCATTGTAGGCGGGTATGATGATGGAAAGGAACACAAAAGATCCGTTTTTGGTTAGAGATTGGAAATAATCAACAAGATCAGCACAATCAGGACGACAATTACGCCAACGACCAGAAAACCAACGACAATCCATTCCTGGCGGGTAAAGTTGATCTTCCTGGTAATCTTACCGATGCTTTCATCTACTTTAGCCAGCGTTTCATCTATTTCTAATTCCGGTTCCAATAATTCCGGTGCGATCTTTTTCTTTTTGGTTTTATCAGGCAGGCGCGGCTCGGTTAATAACTTAACCACGGACCGGAAATCCATATCGCTGAAAACGGGTTTTGAAATTGCCAATTCCCTGGCGAAATTACGGATGCCATCCGCCTGGATGACGCGGACCCGGGGACGGATCGACTCTACGACAGTTTCAGGAGAAACAAATATCATTACGCCGCGATCCATTGGCGCAGAAAAATTGTGCTGCTTGAGATAACCTTCGACAGTTTTTTGGAACAGCCAGGTTTCACGGATGAGGTTGGTCTGTGCCAGTCGGTATTCATCGTCACGGCCCAGCTCCTCCCAGCGCTTTCCTTCCGCTCTGAAAAACCCTTGCTGGGATTTTGGATTGATAACCAGCAGCAAGGCAGGAGTGATCAATACTATAGGAATTGGTCTATTTACTTTTGGTATATTAACGTCCCGGAGAAGAACACAATCATTCCCTAATACCGTCTCCAAAATCTCAACCAACTCCTCCTGGCTTTTACGGTTCTGCTGCCAGGACCAACCATAAGTTAAAAGACCCTGGATGGTTTTTATTATTTTCGATGAACCTGATTCGCTCTGGAATTTAGAAAGGTCTATTGTTCTCATAGAGATCTGCCATGGGTAGGTTTTCTTTGATTATACCAGTCTCTTTTCCTCTGAAAACGAACTTAAAAAAAATGATAATTCCCCTTGATTCAAGAGAATTATCTGCCTGGGTTTTTTTTAAAAATCAAGTCGGGGTGGACGGACTTGAACCGTCGACCTCCGCGTCCCAAACGCGGCGCGCTCCCAACTGCGCTACACCCCGATGTCTTATTTATTAAGCTCAAAGCAGTATAATCTTTATGCTGGCGATAGTCAAGGACGTCCAGTTTACGATGGGCAAAATATGAATAAAACCGATCTGATAAGAATCCACCATGCTGAATACCTGGATGACATTCCTTTCTGGATTTCCTGGACAGAAGGCAGAGATCCGATTCTGGAAGTAGGATGTGGACATGGCCGGGTTACTCTTCCACTTTTAACATCAGGGCGAGAGGTTGTCGGTCTGGATATTGACCGACCCGCAATTAATTCTTTGAGAGAGGAATTGGGTCAAAAAAAACTCGATTTTCAGAACAGAATGCTGATTATTCATGAGAACATCATGAACTTCCAGTCAAAATATTCATTTGGCGCTGTGATCATTCCCTGTAATACTTTCAGCACTTTCCCCAAAGAAGAGCGCCAGGTTATTATTTCTAAGATCTACCATTTACTCAAACCGGGAGGTATATTTGCTCTCAGTATGCCAAATCCTGTTCAGGTTCGGTCCTTGTATGAAGAATTGAGGGAATATGAGGAGCAGTACGAAACAGACCTGGAAACATCCTTCCTTCATCCGGAAACAGGATATCCGGTTCAAGTCAGCAGCAGGTTGAAAGCCAAGGACCAAAGTTTGGGATGGGATTGGATTTACGACCAACTGCTTCCTGATGGGCGAGTTGATCGTTTTGTCCAGTCTACAGAACATTATCTAACAACACTTGAGACATACCAGCAAGAGCTTCTTGAGGCAGGGTTTGATGAGATTTCAACTCTGGGAGATTTTGATAACAGTGAATATTCTGAAGACTCTCCTTACCTTATTCTGATTGGGAATAAAGCAAGTATTTGACACTCCGTTATCTAACCCCAGAATAACCAGAGTTATGTTAATAAATCACCAATAAAGCATTTGTTATTCTCTAACATTTTGCTTGTGTATTTCTTATATTGGGCATGTATCATATTCTTCAGATAAAAAAATATTATCCGTTTCTTGAAGGAGAATAAAATGTCCATGTATATCAAACCTCACATTCACAACCACAACCGTCCAGTATACCGCTGGGAATCAGCAGAAAGTGAAATTCATGTCCCCCTGGATGTGATTGCTGAAGACAATTCTTACGTAATCGAAATGATCGTCCCTGGTTTAGAACCGGACGAGGTGGAAATCGAAATCGTCGAGAAAACCATCATTATCCAGGGTGAATTCAAAGCCGCTGATGATGATGTTAAGTTCCTGCGCAGAGAACGACCCACTGGAAAATTCCGCCGGATGATCCGTCTGCCGAAAGCACTGGATATGGAGAAATCCGAAGCCAGTATGGAAAATGGCATTCTTTCCTTGCGGGTGCCTGTTTCCGAGGAAGCTCTGCCAAAAACAATCAAAATCAAAGCAAAATAAACCATCCATATCTCTCCTAAGATTAGTGGTTTGAAGAGCTGGCATATGCGCCAGCTCTTCTGCTTAATAATGACATAGAAACTCACAGTAGATCTAAAACAGTTCGAATAGTCCATTTTCAACAGAGTTACGAGGTGTAATATGGAAGAGGTCGAAACAGAGTTTGGCTTTGTTAATAACGGGAATGCCCAGGTTTATTATGAACAAAGCGGCACAGGTATCCCTTTGATCATGATCCATGCCGGTATGGCTGACAGCCGACATTCAGCCTGTAGAATTATGATGGCCTATCCATTAGAATTGGAAATGGAATCAGGTATAATGTCCCACACGAGTTTGAAATACACCGAGGAGGTTCGGATGACTATTAATGATGATAACCAGCAGGAAGAACTTGAGCAAAAAATCACTGAGGCTGAGCTAGAAGCCCAGATCGAAGAAGAAGAACCGGTAGAAGATGTCACCTCGCCTTTTGAATCCGAGATGAAAGAAAGTCCTGAAAAACCTGAGAAGGAAAAACCATCCAAGGCGCGCAAGATTTGGCGTATGTTCCTGGTCTGGATGGTAGTGATAACCGTTGCATTTGCGGGAGGTTTTTTCTTTGATACGGCGTTCCGTTATCAACCGCAAGTAGAGCTGGTGAAGGTGCTAAAGGAGGATCTGTCTGCAGCAAATGACCAAATCCTTTCCCTGGAAGCTGAAATCGAAAGACTCGGCCAATTTGAAGACGAAAATATCAGCTTAACGGAGCAGATCGATAACATCACCACCCATATTACCTTGTTAAGCGCCCGGGCAGCCGTAGCGGATGCGACCCTGGCTGTTGAGCAGGACCGCACAGCGGATGCCAAATTGGCGCTTGATAAAGTCGGCTCAACCCTGGCTTCTCTGAAAGGGATGTTAAATGCTGATCAGGCAGAAGTGGTTGAAAATATGATCCAGCGTCACAACCTAATTATGATCGAGCTGCAGGGTGATGGTTATACTGTTCAAACAGACCTTGAACTTCTGGCGGGCAAGTTGAACACGCTGGAAGCCACGCTCTTTGCTTCACCTTAAAGGATCAATATCTTTAAAACAACAAAACGGTTTCTAACCAGGAAACCGTTTTGTATTTAATATATAAGACTTTTATTCTTCTGCGGTTGCCTCAATTTTCAAAGCCTCCGCCTCCGCGGCGCTTTCTGGCATTCCGTTCAATACCCAGGTCTCAAAGATTGAAATATATTCTTCCTTGATTAACTTGGTGGGTGGCATTTGCTGAATGATCCTTTCTCCATTTTCATCGAAAATTTCTTCCCCGTTGATAGTCTGGATCAGGTAGCTGTTCAGATCGCCAGCTATCAGGTTATTGGCAGTATTATCACCAGTGCTGAGGATTTCCTGGTAGGTGCCCATCAGATAATTGTTATTTTCCTTCCCGGGTCGATGGCAGGAAATGCAGTAGCGCTGGATGATCTTGGAAATGTGCACTTCGTAAGAGGGAACCTCATTTTCTGGGAGATCTGGAATTGCGCCAGCAGATGCTGCATCAGCCGGCAGCTCGGCTCGATCGTCCCAGGTGTATCGCATAAAAAACACCACTGCATCGATTTCTGATTTCTTTAATTCGCCACCGTATGCCAGGCCGAAGGGAGGCATCCCCTGATCCTGTTGGCCGTAATTGATAATGGCATGCAGTGTATCATCTGAGCGAGTGTACATTTCATCCTGGCTGCTGATGGGTTTGAGTTCCACTCCTTCCAATCCCTCGACACCAGCAAGCACTCCACCTTCTCCATCGGGGCCATGACATTCAACACAGTAGATCCCGTACAGCTCCCCACCCAGGACCATTTTTCCCGCTGGAGTATTGGCTACTAATCCCTCCTCGTTTTTAGGAGTAGTGATCACCGAGCGAATGGTCAACCCCACCATACCCAGGACTACGACACCCATAATGGAGACACCTGTCAGGCGATTCTTCCAATGGCGGAGTGGATTTTTATCCAGGAAAGGCAGGGCAAACAGCACCAGTATCCCTATCACAGGAATAACAAAGGTGCCCATCCATTCTATTTTCCCGGGAATAAATTTCAGGAATTCGAACAGAAATAGGAAGTACCATTCCGGTCTGGGAACGTAAGTGGAATCGCTGGGATCTGCCTTGGGTTCGATAGCAACCCCAACAAATGTTGCTAACCCGATTAGCAGAATGAATAAAGCGAATGAAACCAGCAGGTCTTTGTAGATGATATCGGGCCAGAACTTTACACCGCTCTGTTTGGCCTGTTCGTATTTCTGTTTATATTTCACCTTTTGTTCTTCGTTCACAGGGTCCCTCCTCAATCAAGTTCGCGATCATTCAACAAGTGGATCAACTGTTTTTATCAGGAATATTGGAGATTCCCAACCGGATCACAAGGTACAGGTGTGTGCCGACGATAACCAGGACGATGGCAGGTATGATCCAGATGTGCAACGAGAAAAATCTGGACAGGGTCAGGGCGCTTAGATCTGATCCGCCTCTCAAGACCCTCAAGAGAAAATCTCCCAACCAGGGAACTGTTCCGGCTATTTCAGTGCCGACTGTTGTAGCCCAGTATGAGCGCTGGTTCCAGGGCAGTAGGTATCCTGTAAAGCCCATCCCCAAGGCGCAGATGAGCAATGTCACTCCAGTGATCCAGGTGAATTCCCTGGGATACTTATAGGCGCCGTAAAAGAAAACACGCAGCATATGAATAAAGGCTGTCAGAATCAACAACGAGGCACCCCAGTGGTGTATTCCCCGGATCAACCAGCCGAACTGCACACCGGTCATGATGAAGGTGATGCTGTCATAGGCATGATCGGGCGTAGGCACATAGTACACTGAGAGCAGCATGCCAGTGATCCCCTGCATGACACCTAAGAAGAGACTGGCGCTGCCCAGTGTGAACCACCAGTTCACTTTAGGGACTTTACGATCAAGAATAGTATCGTAAATCGCCTTTAAACCTAAACGTTCGTCCAACCAGCTGAAAACATTCTCTGCCATATTAACCTTCCGTGAGATGAATAAATAACTGATCCCCGTCCAGTCTTATTTCATAACGATCCAGCGGGCGGGGAGGGGGACCAGAAACCACTTCTCCATTTTTATCAAAAATGGCGGCATGGCATGGACAATAAAATTCACTGATTTCTTCATTCCAGTTCACGCGACAGCTGAGATGGGTGCAGACATCTGAAAAAACTATTGGATCCTGGTCTTCTTTCCTCAGGACAAAAGCACCATAACTATGACTGCTTCTTTCCCATCCATTAACCTTGGTGATAGTGAAATTAAATAACGTGGGAATGCCAATTGGGTAGTTGTCTAAAGAACCCAGTGAGATCCAATCATCCCCGATGGTTTTTCCCAGGGCGGGGGAGATGAAATACTGGATCACAGGCAGCCCAACGATGGCTGCCATTATCGAGCCCAAAGAGGCGGTGACGATCTTGACAAAACTTTTTCTATCCATAACAGGCGAGCGATATTTTGAGGGCATAAACCACTCCAGAAATGATTTTGATCAATAATATACTTATGCCAGATACGATGACCAGAAAATTATTTCATCATTATAGACTAGAACCGCGTTCAAGTCTGATGATATCTTGGACTAACAAACTGTGAGATATGTCACTTTCAGAATTAAGCCCTCAGATGACATAATGATGGGATAATTGAAAGAACATGTTAGGTTTCACATTAAATCTGAAAATCCGGGATTGATGTTTAAGGAGGAAACCATGGCGTTAAGCCGCAAGGTGGGTTTGTTCGAAGTCCTAAAATACAAAGGCGGGGGACCAATGTTGGCCTGGGCACTTCATCGTATCTCTGGATTGGGGATTATTATTTTTGTTACCCTGCATGTCCTGGCCTCATTCCTCACCCAGCAATTAGGCAGCGACCTGGGGATCTTCATCAATATCATTTACGAATCTATCTATTTCCAGCTTTTTATTGTCTTCTGTGCCATATTCCACGGAGTGAATGGCTTCCGGATCATCCTGCTGGATATCTGGCCGAGATTGATCCGTTATCAGAAAGAATCCACCTGGCTGGAATGGATTGTGATTCTGCCCCTCTATATCCTGACAGCTTATATCATGATCCGGCGTTTTCTGGCGGGTTAATCAGCCACGGAGGTAATAATGCGATCGAGAGTTATGCCAAAACCCAGCTGGAACCTGGAATATCTGATGTGGATTTTTACACGCATATCAGGTTTAACCCTCATCCTGCTGGCTGTTCTGGGTATTGGCCTTGGTTTAATAATGGGCGCCAGAACGCAATTGGATCTGGGAACGCTGATGCGCTGGGCTTTTTTCCCAAACTCCAATCATGTATTGGATAGTGAGATCCCTGATCTTTATCTCTGGGCCAATGGATTCTGGCAGATCATTCAGATCCTGGCGGTCGCTTTTGCGGCTACCCATGGATTTAATGGTCTGAGGGTGATCGTGGAGGACTACTCCAAACCGGGATTCTGGCAGGCTTTCCTGCGATTCCTGGTTTTCTTGTTATGGATCTTTTCAAGCCTGGTAGGCATTTACGTTATTCTCGGCTCCTGAGAGAGCTGCGTGGAGACCTGATATGCAAAAACATCAATATGAAGTCTTAGTAGTCGGCGCAGGTGGAGCTGGATTAACAGCAGCACTCTATGCTTCAAAAAACGCCAGCACAGCTGTGATCAGTAAACTATATCCCACTCGATCCCATACCGGTGCAGCTCAGGGAGGTATCGGGGCCGCGTTGGGCAACACAGAAGAGGATCATCCAGAATGGCATGCCTATGATACGGTAAAAGGCAGCGACTACCTGGGAGACCAGGATGCGATTGATTTTATGGCCGCTGAAGCGGTTGATGCGGTTTATGAATTGGAGCATATGGGTTTGCCATTCAGCCGCAACCCGGATGGTACTATTGCTCAGCGTCCTTTTGGAGGACATACCAATAACAATACAGGAAAACCCGTCAGGCGGGCCTGCTATGCAGCTGACCGCACTGGCCATATGATCCTGCAAACCCTCTATCAACAAAGCATTAAGAATAACGTCAGGTTCTTCGACGAATTTTATGTACTGGATCTTTTGATCGTGGACGGCAGAACTGCTGGTGTGGTGGCTCTTGAGCTGGCAACCGGCGAGATGCATATCTTCCAGGCCAAAGCGGTCATTATCGCCACCGGCGGTCATGGCCGGGTTTGGGAGACCACATCCAACGCATATTCCTATACTGGCGATGGTGTGGCCCTGACTCTTCGTAGAGGCATTCCTGCCGAAGATATGGAATTTTATCAATTCCATCCTACCGGGATTTACCGGATGGGCATCCTGATCACTGAAGGTGTGCGGGGCGAAGGCGGTGTATTGATCAACGGAGAAGGCGACCGCTTCATGGAAACCTATGCTCCAACAGTCAAGGACCTGGCCTCCCGGGATGTGATCAGCAGGGCTATGTACCTGGAAATGAAGGCCGGCAGGGGAGTAAACGGAAAGAACTTTATGAACCTGGATGTGACCCCGGAAGTGGTCAATCATTATGCCGAAATTGACGGAAGAAAAAATCCGGATGGTTCGCCCTACCGGGTAACTGCAAGTGATATTCTCAGAAAATTACCGGATATTATTGATTTCTGTGAAACCTACATCGGTGTAAATCCAGTTTCTGATCCAATGCCGGTTCAGCCCACAGCCCATTACGCTATGGGCGGCATCCCTACCAATAAATATGGCGAAGTCGTCGTGGATGAAAAGAACACGGTCCTGCCCGGGCTTTATGCTGCCGGGGAGGTTGCCTGTGTTTCTGTTCACGGGGCAAATCGCCTGGGCACCAACGCTTTGCTGGATCTGGTAGTATTTGGAAAATATTCAGGATTAAAGGCTGCGGAATTTGCTGCTGGCGAACCTTATACAGATCTGCCTGCTGAGCCGGAAGCATTTGCTATGAAACAGCTCAATGATCTGCGGAATACTAACGGCAAAGAGAATATGGTGGATATTGCCTCCCAGATGAAGTCGGTCATGGCCGATCATGTGGGTGTTTTCCGGATTGAAGAAGGTATGCAGGAAGCTGTTAACAAAGTTGCGGAACTAAAAGAACGCTTTAAAGATATTAAGGTGGAAGATCAAGGCTTAAAGTACAACATGAACTTGATCGAGGCCTGGGAGCTCAGCAACCTGATTGATGTTGCGCATGTAACAGCGGTCTCCGCCCTGGCCCGCAAGGAAAGCCGGGGAGCCCATTCCCGGGATGACTATCCAGATCGCGATGATAAAAAATGGCTTAAACACACCCTGGCCTGGATGGAGAACGGGGGTGTTCGTCTGGCTTATAAACCCGTCACCATCACGGATTATCAACCTAAGATCCGGTCTTACTAGGAGGGAATCTCATGCAGGTAACACTGAAGATTTTCCGGTATAACCCGGAAGACGACCAGAAAAAACACTACGATACATTTACTCTGGAAGCCGAACCTACAGACCGGGTTCTGGATCTGCTGGAAAGGATCAAAGGTAAACAAGACGGCACTTTAGGATTCAGAAGGGCTTGTGCTCATGGCGTTTGTGGATCTGATGCTGTCCGGATCAATGGAGTCAACCGCCTGGCTTGCAAAGTACTGGTCCAGGATCTGAAATCCAAAACCGTACTGATTGAGCCAATTCTGGGTTTACCGATTGAGAAAGACCTGATCGTGGATATGGAGCCATTTTTTGATCATTATCGCTCCGTGATGCCTTATTTTGTTAATGATGATCCGCCGCCAAAAAAGGAACGACTGCAAAGCCCAGAAGAGCGGGAGCGTTTTGACGACACTACTAAATGTATTCTATGCGCCGCTTGCTCCACCAGTTGCCCATCCTTCTGGGTCAATGGTAAATATGTCGGCCCTTCAGCCATCGTTAATGCTCACCGTTTTATTTTCGACAGCCGGGATCAGGCTGCTATGGAAAGGTTGGAAATACTCAACGAGCAGTTCGGAGTTTACCGCTGTCACACGATTTTCAACTGTACAGATGCCTGCCCGCGTGATATCCAGGTCACCCAGGCGATCGGGGAAGTGAAAAAGGCTATTATGAAGGGGAGTGTGGATTAGGGATTTTGTTTTCTATATTAGGATACGATTTTCTCGAAGGAAATCGTATCCTTTTTTATTTAATACGAAAACCCCGCCTGCTGCAGCAGGCGGGGAGAGCAAGGAGAAGCGCTTTATAAAGCCAGCTGGTTAGTTATATCCGCGGCCAAATGGCAGCAAAGCCAGTGGGATCAATTTGAAGTGCTGTTTGGCGAAGGGCAGGCCAATAATGGTGATAGCCAGGAATATCCCGTGCGCCAGGTGGGCGACCGCAATTTCCCATCCGAATAGGATGATCCAGAGCATGTTAAAGATGATATTGCCCACGCTGTTGGCGTTTTCATAATCCCGCACTTCTCTGCCAAAAGGGGCAAAAGTAGCAAGACCGATCTTGATCGCCTGAACCCCGAAGGGGATGCCCACAATGGTAGCGCAAAGCACGATTCCACCGATTAAGTATCCCAGGCCGGTTAAAATCCCACCAAAAATCAACCAGATAATATTTCCAATAAGTGACATTCTTTTACTCCTGTTTTCCTGTCATTATATACGTGTTTCGGGAACATAAGTTGCGTTTTTTCTGTATGTAGTAAGTCGTACATTATAAGTCGGGTAAGGATCTGAAATCAGTATACAGCAATCAACCTCCAGAACTCTTTATGTACTATTAATATCCAATGTAACACGCTGAGGGTTGTAGCTCTCTATTCCGGTCCCCATCAGCGGTCTTCGGTCTTCAGCTAACTACTCCAGCTGCTTTGGCTTGATACCCCGGGTCCTGCCTTTCTGGAGAAAGTCATTCGTACGGCCTTGATGAACATCACCACACCGAAGATGATCCCGCCGAACCAGAAGACCAGCGCCAGGGGTTCATAGATCTGTCCCATCAGGATTTCCCCCGCTGTGGCTGACAATGTGAAGATCCCGGCCAGGAACAGCCATCTTTGAGGTGTCCAGTTATCCAGTTCGTTTTCATCTAGCTCAGGGGCTGGTTTTTTCTGACTCTTCGAGAACAAATAGATCGTGATACCGTACAGGATCCAGATCATCAAATGACCTATCAAGCGCGGATACCCATCAGGACGGATCAGAATCCCCATCGTCAGATACATGATCCCAACAGGGATCAATAACCACTTGAACTGTTTTCGGTCGGGCAGCAGTTCAGCCATGGAGTAGGTCTGGTCTTTTGTGATGCGTTTCCAGAGCAAAACCAGGCTAACTAAAACAACAGTGGTAGAGATCCCGGAAAGCAGTGATGCTCCCACACCAGGGGAATTGATGCTCTGGAACAATCCTCCGAAAGCCATGACTCCGGCCAGTCCGCCCCAGCTGTTGAAAAGCTTCCCGAATTTACCTGGCAGACTGTGACTCAGGCTGGTAGAGCCAGTGAGTAGTTTTTCGACTACCAGAAGGGGAATGATGAAAGAAAACCAGGCATGCCACCAAAAGACCAGCACTAACGTTTCTACAGGTGCAAAACCAGCGATAATGACCGGATCACCCCAGGGTGGAGCCCAGAGCACTTTGGTTAGATAGGCTTCATACAAACCAAAAAGCATCCCGGCATAGATCAGGCTGGAAAAACGGGGTTTATCAGCCCGGTACACAAGGCTGGCGAGCAGGATGATGTGCAACCCGTACAGCGGCACTACAACAAGTATTCCCCAGGCATTAAAAAAAGGGAACATGTCCGATCCTGATAAGACCTCCGCAAAGAAAGTCGAAAACGCTGCCAGAATGATCCAGAACAGCCATTTATGTTTTTTGGGTACGGAAATTTCTGTATTCATAGGATTCCTATATCTATATATTTTGCGCTATTGGATGGCGGGGGGTGACAGAACTCCGGTCCGGAGGCCAATACCTGGATCCTTTGTTGGCTTTTCCGAAATCCGGACCCAGGTTGATTCAGCCTTATCAGGGAATAGCAGTCACCAGGCTGTTAACAGGGCCGGATAAGCCCAACCAGGACCAAACTGCCAAGAATCGCGTCCAACATTTGCCATGATTTACTCCATGAAATTGGAATTGGGAGTGGATATAAACTCCCGCTGATTTATTCATCTATGGGGGTATACAAGGTTAGGCTTTAGAAAGTTGCATTTCATTAAATGAAAACTCCCGGAGCTGATAAACTCCGGGAGTATATTTCGATACAAGAAGCCTGTTTAGGCTTCCAGATCCACTTTCATCTCCCTCTTTTTCCTATTCTGGAAAAGTGTGATCACTACAGCGCCAACACTCAGGCTGACCACATAGGGGAATAAAAGGAACCAGCCCACAAATGGCAGCAGGGAAGTGAGCAGTAAGACCGCTCCCGCCCTGACGTCGCGCTTGACTGGATTCAGATCCGGAAAAAGCCCTTCTCCCAAGATCTGAATAAAGGCAGACAGGCCGAATAAAAGTCCAACCAGGAAAGCTCCGTACATTGCAAAGGCCGGGATATAAAAGATGGGGCTGCCGTTGCCCAATGCGCCAAACCCGAAGATAAAAATTGTGATCAGGACTGTATTGACCAATCCCAGCCAGAAAGATCTTTTCCAGTTGCTTGCCAGGGTGCGCTGGATCTTGTTGACCCGAATTGGAAATAACCCCCGAATAAAGATCAGGCTGGCCAGCAGGGTAATCAGGGCCAGGATCGAGATCAAAATGATAGATATGGTTTCCATGAGATCCTCCTCAATTTTAAAACTTGTGATTTCGGCTGCGGATGGGATTGGAACGCAGCAGGATGTAGTTAGCCAAAATACCAATTCCGCCGGCAGCCAGGATCAGGATCCAGGGTGAGAACTCGCTGCCTGGGAAAAAAATGGTGCTGGAAAGGGATTTGGCCGTTTGCTTAATATTCAATTGCCACCCGGCCCACCATACCAGCCAGCTGCTGGCCAGCTGGGTCAGGAAGATATTGACCGCGGCCCGGATTTCTGCGTGAGTGTCAGCCAGCTCAGGCAGCCAGGCAGCAGCCCGCACGGCAGGGATCAGCAGGCTGATCACTGTGCCGGCACTCAGTGCTTCCAGCAAGAGGGTCCAGGTGATGCCCTGAGAGAGCTTTGATTCTTCCCGGAGCTGGGTCAGCACAGAGCTTGTGAGATCCTTTTCCAACTTCAGAACCGGTAAGCTTTCCAGTTTAGTGAGGACACTTTCCAGGCGGGTTAATTCTTCCCGGCAAGTGGGGCACTGGTTCAGATGGATTTTGACCTTCTGAAGTTCGGTTTGGTTTAGATCTTGATCCAGGTAAGCCTGCAGTATATCGTTTGAGATATGTTCAGTACCTTTATTCATTTTTTTCCTCCAGCAGCTCCGCCAATTTCTGGCGCCCCCTGTAGAGGTGACTGCGGACAGTATTCAAGGGCAGGTTCAGGGCATGAGCCATTTCCTTGTACGATAATCCCTGGAAATGGCGCAGTTCCAGGGCTATACGCTGCATGTCCGGCAGTTCCCAGATGGCCCGATAGAGGGCTTGATGTTCTTGATTGATCTCCAAAGCTCCTTCTGGTCCATATATTGTATTATCCTTGATCGTATCCCTTTCATCTTCTAGCGGAACCCGATTCAGCCGTGACCGTTTGAGGTGGTTGTAACACAGGTTGGCTGCCACGGTGCGCATCCAGGGGCCAAATGGCCGGCTGAGGTCAAAACTGGCGATCTGATGGAAAGCCCTCAGGAAAGCTTCCTGAGTCAGGTCCTCAGCCTCCTGGCGGTTTCCCAGGATGCGGCAGCAGACATTAAAAACAGAAGACTGGTAATCCTGGACGATAGCCCCGTAGGCATCCAGATCGCCTTTTTTCACCTTCCTGATTAATGCTTGCTCCCCGGAACTAGCCATGTCTATATTGTAGTACAGCTAATTCCGTTGGAAAGTTGCAGGCCAAAAGTTGGTAGGTAAGAAAGTAAAAAGGATTAAACGTTTGAATACTAAAGCTGAAGCTAGCGAAGATCAAAATTTTGACTGTTTAAACCTGCCCAAGGTCAAACGTATTTAGGGTTACTTGTCTGAGGTATCAGGGGATGCTATAATTTCCCCACACCCCGGTAGCTCAATAGGATAGAGCGATGCTCTCCTAAAGCATAGGTTGTGGGTTCGACTCCCTCCCGGGGTACACAAACCGCCCAGGATAGATCCTGAGCGGTTTTTATCTTTGAATAAGTGTTTTTTTGTTTTAGATTAGAATCATCTGACGTAGAAACTCGATGTATAAGGATACTTGTGGATCTATAATAGGATTCAGGTAAATCTATTTAAATTGAGCTGGATTTCTGTATAGTCTGTAGGAGAAAATCATGAGCGGTATAACAAAAACAATCCCCCAAAAACATGGTGAAGAAGCAGTTGAAGCCTTATACAGCGGAAGAGGAGGGGAATACGAATTTCATATGGCGGGCAAACCATCCCGCCTGAAAGTCGGTGATTACGTTTACACAATCTGGCAGGATATGCTGGTGGGACGCTGCCAGATCATCCGCATTGAGCCTGGTGCAGTTAACCCCCAGTCTGGGAAACCGCGAAGTTTGATCTTCGTAAAGACCCCAGGGGAAAAACTAGGAAAGCCATTTCCTAGGAAAGGCCATCGGGGTACCCGTTATTATGATGGTGCAGATTGGACCAGCTAACTATCAATTAATACGTGAGGATTTTTATCCCCCAAGAAAGTGGAAGTGGTTAGGTTCTGGTGCCCTTAAGTAGATTCCAACCTTCGTTGAGCTACAACTGCTGCCCCAATTGTTCCGGCATGATTCCCCAAGGCCCCACATCTTTTATATAACCTTAGGATCTTCGGTTGTGGATCAAATGCCGGATTGCCATAACGGGATGGTGCCAGATCATGCTCGGTCCGGAGTAGCGCATAATTTCCTTGATGCGCTGGCGCATTTCAGGTTTGTAGCAGTGTACGGTGCAATTTTGGCAGGTGGGTTTTTCAAAGCCGTAGGGGCATTTTTCCAGGCGCTCATCCACATAGAACCAGAGCTGGGAGCACTCTTCACATAGTGGATCGGGAGTGTGATTTTTACGGCAGTACAGGCGGATCATCGCCCGCACGATTTCTCTTTCCTGGGATAATTCGATCATTCAACCTCTAAAAAACTCTAATAAGAAAGAATATCTTGTCTTGGTATCAGTGGCAAATCAAGATGGGAACTTCAGATCTGCGCAGTAGGGCATCCAGGGTGCTGCCAAATAGAGCTTCCATGATCGGTTGGTATCCATAGCCGCCCACGATTAGGAAGTCACATCCCCGGGACTCTTTCGTTTTTAAGATCACATCGGCAGGTGACCCGATCTCGGAATAGAACTCGGCTGGAATTTCCCGCGCTTCCAGATATTCCCGGGCTTTTACCAGGGGGTTGGTCCGGGAGGCGCTGTCTTCTGGAGCTGTTACCACTGTGAGTTTTACTCCCCATTTTTCTGCCAAATAGGCTGCCAAATAGAGCGCTTCGGTAGCTTTGGGACTGCCGTCAAAGGCTAATAACCCGTGTTTCATTTCCGTGACAGCGGGTACTGCCAGCAGGGGGCGGGGACAGCTTTGCACCAGTGCACGGATCCTTGATCGAAGCCTGGCAGTCAGATGGTCCCCGGGAGGATGTTCCAGGCTAAAGATAAGTAAATCATTCCACAAGGCTCTTTGAGTGAGTGTACCCAGGACCTCACCATCCTCAAAATACAGTTTTGCTTTTAGCTTCTGATTATGTATTCTGTTTCGGAAATCAGCCTTAAGTTTCTGGTCGTTCATAGTCAGCCCGGAATCATCCTGATCTATATGGATAGCTGCGATGCTGCTATCCTCTATTGACGCGATGATGATGGCTTGCTCCAGGGCTTTCCAGCCGCTATCTCTACCGTTGAAAGCGACCAGGATGGCTGAGAAGATCTGTCCTTTCTTACGGGGCATGAGGTGGGTTCGACGCCAGTCCCCGATCTCTCCCTGCTGGGTGGCTGCCCAGGGAAAAAGCTTTTTGCGAAATCTCTTCCAGCGCTGGATCAAGCGGTTGCCGTAAGCTGCTGCCAGGCTGTCTACCGCTTCGGCAGGTTCTATCTCCCATCCGTACTCCTGGCTGATCTCTTTTTGATATTGGGTCAGCCAAATATAAAGATCGGTGGGTGTGCGTTCCGGGAAATCACGCAGCAAACCAGATTGTGAGACAGTTTGTAGAATAGGGAGATAAACTTCTTCCACCCAGTTTTCAGCCGCTTCTTTAAACGAGTAGGGATAATGATGCCATAGATCCAGATTGAACTGATAGGTGTTGATCTGCTCCCGGAGCTGCTGGTAGCCGCCGGGGAAACTGGTGGCAAATTCCAGATCAGGCCGGAGTTCCTCCAACCCCGTATCTTTCCGAAAGTGGACTTGCTGGTTTTTGATGATCAGGTCGTCCACATCATCTTCAGGTGTAAGAGGTATAGAGCTCTCGATCTTGGTAACGTAAGCCGGGATGTGGGTCATGCCGCGCTGGCGGGCTACAGAGACCCGGTGGTTACCGTCCAGTACAAAATAGGCCTGGTCGATCTGGTAGACCTCGATCGGACGGATAGCCTGGTCCATGACTTTTTTTACGCGCTGCCATCGTCCGGGATCCACCGCTTCCCGGGGAAAGAATTTGCGGGTGAAATCATTGGGGCGGCTGACGCTGCCTACAATGGCATCCAGAGGTATATCCACCAGTCCTAACTTGGCAGCCTGATCGTAGTGCAGCTGTTCCTCAACCTGCTGGAACTGAATTAAATGTTTGGCGGATCCTGTCAGGGTGCTCCAGATATTTTCAAGCGCACCCCGCCGCCGGGCATCGCGGAAGTCCTCCGCTGTGTCTGCCAGGGATGGAATATACGGTCTTTCTTTATGTGTGTAATGGTGCTGGTCGGGACGCAGCAGGCCCTTGCGGTGGCCGTAGGTGTTGATGACCTTGGTTTTTCCTACCACAGTCTCAATTACCTCATCTTCAGTGTAGACATGAATATGCCCGTGGAAAAAATAGGTTGGCTTGAAGATTTTAATCAACCAGCGGAAGGCATAATAACCTCCATGTACATTGTTGTGCTTGTCATGGATGCCCCTGGGTGGTGAGTGTGTTACTACAACGTCAAGATAACGCCCGAAGCGCAGTCTGCTCCACAATAATCTGGGAACCATACCAAGAACGAAGCGCCACATTTCGCTTTGACTGTGTAAAAAAGGACCTTCTTTATAGGGTAGTGAACCTTCGAATCCGGCGAAGATCAAATCGTTTAACACCACTATCCGGTTGTGGAGATCGATCGCTCCCCTCGGTCCGTAAAGCGGTCCGCTTTTCCCGTATTCCACCCGCGGATCGTGATTGCCCCGCACATATAGAACCGGGACCTCATAAAGCTGAAACAGTTTTTCGATATGGTAATAAGGCAGATCACCGCAGGACAGGATCAGATCGATGTCCTTGAATTTTTGATAGGTTTTTTCCTCAAGCAGTTCGGAATCTATCCTGTCGCTGACTGAGAGTACTTTTAGGGCGCGGCTGGGCATACCCTATCTTAATCGCTCTGACAGCTTTTTGGCAAGGTACTGCCGGAACAAAATTGACCGCGGAATAGGGATCCTGACAGATCCCATTTTTCTGTTTACTGAATTATTGACAACACGGGATTTATCTTTATAATTGTTATATAACTATATAACAATTATAACAATAGTAACTTATGGCTTTGTTCTCAACCTTTAAGAGTATACAGCTTAATCCGGATTCGGATATTTCCCTGATTGCTCAGTTGAGCCAGCAGATCACCTGGCTGATTGCCAGTGGGGAGTTAAGCGAAGGAGATCTGCTTCCTCCCATGCGGGAGCTGGCAGAGCAGCTGGGGGTTCATATGCACACAGTCCGCCAGGCTTACCAGCGTTTAGAAGCCAACAGCCTGGTATCGATCAGGACCCGCAGGGGGACAGAAGTACTTGCATATGATCCGGAAGCGCTGGCTGCGGTGAGTGTGGACAGAACCAGCCGACTGATTGGGGTGATCCTGCCCACCCCGGTTTCTTTTTATTCCCCATATGTCCAGACCATTCAAAGAGAGGCCCTGGACCGGGGTTATTTCCCGATCTTTTGTTATGCCTTTGACAATCCTTTTCTGGCTGAGTCTTATTTCAACCAGCTGCTTTCTCGCCACGTCGATGGTTTTATCATTACAGGCCTGGCTCTGCCGTCCCTGCTTGAGAACCCTGGCTTGTTGAAAAAATATCCCCCCATTATCTCGGTAGATATGCCGGACATACCCGGCTACCAGGTGCTGATTGATCTGGAATATGCAGGCTGCCAGGCTGCAGAACACCTCCTGACTCACGGCTACCGGCGGATCGGTTTGATCACACCTCCCCTGGAATGGCCCAATGTGATGCCTTTTTACAAGGGGTATGAAAAAGCCCTGCTGGCGTCCGGCCTTTCACCTGATCCAGAGCTGACCGCTGTGGTTGACTGTTTTGAGGACACTTGCGGGCAGGATGGCGCGGATCAGCTTTTAGATCTAACACAACGGCCGGAAGCTATCGTGGCAGCCGCAGATCGACTGGCACTGGGTGCTATGCGCGCCATTCAGGGCAGGGGACTTAAGATTCCAGATGATATCGCCCTGGTGGGAGCGAACGATATCCCAGCGGCAGCCCTTGTCACTCCTGGTTTAACAACCATATCCATGCCTGCGGCCGAGATGGGTTCCCGGGCATTTATTATGCTGGAAGAGCTTTTATCAGGAAAGAAGCCATCCAGAAAAAAAGTGGTCCTGGACACAGAATTAGTTATCCGCCGCAGCTGTGGTTGTTAATTACTATCTAAGGAGAAAAAATGACGTACCATAAGATATTACTTCGTTTGACCGGAATATTTTTGGCAGCCTGTCTCATTCTTGCTGGCTGCAGTCCTTCTGACGAACCTGTCCCGGATACAGATCAGCCTTCGCAGATTGATATTCAAACAGATACACCCCTTCCAGAACCAACTGCTGAACCCACCTTCACGCCCTATCCTACCGTGCAGGTTGTCCTGCCAGCAGCCGATCAGATCCTGGCCCTGGGAGAGAGCTGTGCTGAGATCTATCAGGCCCAGATCGAGGCCTGGATTTCAAAAGATACTGAAAAATTGAGGGCAGTCTACACCGATGATATTGTCCATTTTGATGGCAAACCTCTCTTTGTAGGGATTGATGAAGTACTTGGTATGGCGCAGATGATGTTCAGGGCTTTCCCGCGCTGGGAAATGAAAGCCGGTCCAACTTATATCTCACAAAATGAGTGTCTCGGAACCTGGATGTTCTGGAACACTTCAGGTTGGAAGGAAGAGGATCCGGGCATTGAGTTTGACATTCTTGAAACTCGGGAGGGGAAGATCTCCTTCTGGCGTCTGTTTTATGATCATCATTTTGACAGTGACCGAATCGACGAAGGCTTCCTCCAGGACTTTGCAGCTGCCTGGTCCAAAGGTGACCTGGAATCCGTGCTGGGCTTATACTCCCCGGATGCTGTAGTAGAGGATACCCTGTTGGGTGTGGTTGCTTATGGTCCGGAGGCAATTCGGGTCTATGCTGATACTGTCCTCTCAGAGAACCCCGAGATAAGCTGGGAATTAACCTACCCGTTTGCGGAAGATGATTTTGCCAACGGTGAAACCGAGGTCCTGGCTTCCAAGGGAGGTACCTTTACGATCACCACTTTGGATGGGCAGGGCAGCCCCTGTCAGATCCAGGCAGTTTTGATCCTCACCCCGGATGGTGAGGGCAAGATCCAGCACCAAAAAACCTTTTATGATGCAGGTTCATTAAGAACCTGTGGGTGGGCAGACTGATCATCCACAGATCAATGGAGGAGAGAAAATGCGTAGCCAAAAAAAATCACGCTGGATGATCTCATATCTTTTATTAATATTGATGTTTTTAGTAGCCGCCTGCAGCCCAGTTTCTGGGGCTGACGAACAGCCGGTCTTGGATCAAGAACTTGCGGCGACAGCAGAACCAACCTCAGAACCTCTACCAACTGTGGATATCATACCCCTGGAGGAACTGGAGGAATGGGATCTGCTTTGGATCTCGGATTCCTCAGGCTGGGATGTGGCTGATGTTTATGCCGCAATGATCGCTGAGGATACCGGAAAAATAATCAATGTCCATGATAAATGGATCGGGGGACTGCCTGCTGCCCTGATCTTCCAGTCCCTCACCGGGGTATATGACGGCCCCAGCATGACTATTGATCAAATGCCGGAGTTGGTTGCCGAAGCCGAGATCATTGTCTTTTACGGCAATCCTAGTGAATCGATTAATGAATCCAGGCCGGGGGATTGGGAGTGTACTTCTGGTTATGGATCCTATGTTGTTGATTGTGACCCCGAAATATTCAGGGTCTATGTTGAACACCTGGAAGCTATTTATCAAAAGATGTTCGAGCTCAGGGCCGGCCAACCCACCATCATCCGGACTTATGATGCTTATAATCCGCGGATCAATATATTCAAGGAAAAGAGTGTGTACGAAGACTGCCGGCAGTGCTGGGGGATCAATTATAACGCCGCTATCCATCAAGCAGCGGCGGTTTTTGATATACCTGTTGCTAATGTTGCAGAGGCCTGGAATGGACCAAATTGGGATACCGACCCTAATGATCTGGGCTACACCAAGGATGGCGAACACCCTAACGAGCTGGGCGCTCAAGTGATTGCCCAGGCGCTGCGCGATCTGGGCTATGAACCTGTGCTGCCCTGATTAATCAGGACAGGAAATCCCTCAGCTTTTCCAACGGATCTAAACCAAGATCAAAACGGATGATCTTGCGGTTTCCTTCCTGCAAGGCCCGGGCATCTCCTTCCGCCTGGGCAGATTTCAGGATGCCAAACCCGATCCTTGAAGCGGGCTTTCCAGCCTGATCCGGGATGGGAAGGTCATGTTCGGAATGGGAAATAAACTGGATGAAGACTCCCTTGCCGCCGTCGCCTTTATGGAGCTGCCCGGTCGAGTGCAGGAACCTGGGACCAAATCCCAGGGTGGTGGCAATTTTATATTTGTCTCTGAGTTTTTGGCGCAGGGTTTGGAGGGCTTGCTCAATCTCCGGGGTGGGTTGGAGATAAGCCTGCAAGCTTAGATAGCTGCCAGGCAGGATCGACTCATCCAGGAACCTATCCAGGACAGCAGGATCCGGATTTGAAAATTCTCCCCCGGGCAGTTTTCCCGTCTCTTGATATTCTGCGACCATCTTGCGGGCCAGGATCTTGGATGATTCGACGTTCGGTTGATCAAAGGGATTGATCTTCAGGATGTGGCCGGCAATTGCAGTGGCCAGCTCCCACAGGAAGAACTGTCCGCCCAGATCATAGTGGTCTGCCAGCTGGATCCAGATCACAGGATAGCCTGCTTCGATCAGCTTATTGATAGCCGCATCCTGGGATAGGTCATCTTCCAGTTTGAGATATACAAATACCCGGTCATTAAGATACTGATCAGGTGTGGTAATATTTTCGCCCACTACAGGCAAAATGCCTGTGCCTTCCTTGCCTGTGCTTTCTGCGATCAGCTGTTCGACCCAATTTCCAAAGCTGGATATTTCCTGGGAGGTGACCAGAGTGAGTTTGTCCCTGCCTTCTTGGGCCAGGATACCCAGGACCGCCCCCAATTGGACCCCGTAGTTGTTCTCGTCCATGGCGCAGTCACAGCTTTCGCAGCTGCAGAGGCCGGTCAGGGAGCTGGCCAGCAGGGTTTCCAGATCGATGCCCAATAGCGCGGCGGGCACCAAACCGAAGAAGGATAACGCTGAATATCGGCCGCCAATATTGGGATCATTTAAGAATGTAGAACGGAATTGATATTGCCTGGCCAATTGCTCCAGTTTGCTGCCGGGGTCTGTGATGGCGATAAATTGTTTTCCTGCATCCTGCAGACCAGCGGAATCGAGAACCAGGTTATAAAAAAATTTAAAGAATGATAAAGTTTCAACTGTGCCGCCGGATTTTGTTGCGACGATAAAAACTGTTTCGGGCACAGTCAGTTTGGATTCCAGCGCTCGGATTGCGTCCGGGTCAGTACTGTCCAGAACAAACAGGTCAAGGTACCCAGCCTGAACGCCAAATGTCTCCCGCAGCACTTCCGGCGCCAGGCTTGAGCCGCCCATCCCCAGCAATACCGCTCGGGTGAATCCTTCAGCTTGCAAGTCAGAAGCCAGGTCCTCGAGCCGGGCAACCTCTTCGAGCATGGCATGCGGGCTATGCAGCCAGCCCAGGCGGTTGCTGATCTCTTTTGGATCCGGTTTCCAGACCGTATAGTCATGGTCCCAGATCCGGGTCATAATTTTGTTGTCTTCCAGATCCCAAAAGGCCTTTTCTATTTTTGCCCTGTAATCCCCCATACTAATGAATATTTGATTTCCAGTCATGTCTGATTTCCTGTATTTGTTTTTTAAATGTGGTCTGATATTTATCAATAGAATGAATTGGTTTAATAATATCGCATCACTTAAAATTTTGGTCTCCGTTTTTATTAAGGATCACCGCAGATCAAGCCAATATTGGAATGATAGTGAGAGTAAATATTCTCTCCATATATTCTTGGAAGTCATCTGGCTGGATATTCTTACTTGGTAATTGGTTCCGTCATCAGGAATACATCCCGGATTGCCGTAACTAGTGGGGAGGGCAAAAATTGAGGTTGACAAATATAATTAGTTAGGATAAACTAACTATTAATGATGGATAAAAAGAATATTGTGCTGGATACCGTGGAAATGATCTCTCAATTGATGGGAGAGTTAGAAAGTAAAGCCTTTGAACAGGAAGGTTTTTCGGATATCACCATGAACCAGATGCTGTACCTGGAAGCAGTTGCCCGGCTTGGACAGCCAGCTTTTCACGATATTGCTGAAGATCTGGGCGTGACCAGACCATCGGTATCTGGCATCATCAAGAAATTGATCAAAATGGGCTATCTGGCCAAGTTGCAGTCAGAACAGGATGGACGGGTTTATTACATTCATCTGACCGAGAAGGGGAGGCGTTTTAACGATCTTCACAGCGAAGTCCATCAGATCCTGGCCAGAAGGATCACAGAAAATCTCGATCCATTCGAAATTGAGGAATTAGCTGATCTGCTTGCCAAGATCACTGCTCCCTGATCATTAGCCGGATGTTCCATTGAAAAGTTCAAAACGAGAGATATCATGGAAATCAGTAAATTGAAGATTAAGCAGCCAACCTGTCCCTGGTGGTTCCTGTTCACCTTTGATAATCCTCTTCGAAAACTGTATCAAGATCCGTATAAGATCCTGGCTCCATATTTACTGACCGGTAGTACAGTAATAGACCTCGGCTGCGGGATGGGTTATTTTTCCATCCCCATGGCTGCCCTGGTAGGGGAACAGGGCAAGGTGATCGCTGTTGATTTGCAGGAACAAATGCTGGTTGGTTTACGGGGTCGGGCTGATAAAGCCGGTCTGGTAGAGAGGATCAAAACCCATCATTGTACTCAGGATCAGATCGGAGTCTCTGAAGAAGCAGACTTTATCCTCGCATTCTGGATGCTGCATGAAGTGCATGATTCGCGATCATTCTTGGAGCAGATTCTGGGTATGCTTAAAACAGGGGGTCGGTTATTGATCGCTGAACCGTATTTTCATGTCACCAGATACAAATTCCAGGCGATGGAGTCAGAGATTAATGAAGCCGGATTTTCCATTTCGGGATCTCCTGCGATTGGTTTCAGCCGCAGTATTCTCGTAGAAAAGGATCATTAAGATGGAAATTACTATTAATCTGTGGACAATTCTACTTGCTTCAGGCCTGACCGCGGTAGTCACAGGTCTGGGCGCCCTGCCATTCTTCTTCTTTAAAAAATTCAACCAATGGTGGCTGGGTATTTTTCAGGCAGCTACGGCCGGCTTGATGCTGGGCGCCAGCCACAATTTGATCCAGGAAGGCGCCCATCTTAATGCCTACAGAACATTTGCGGGCATGTTGATCGGCTTGATCTTGATCGTCCTGTCCGACAAATTGATCAGCAGCCGGGGTGATGTAGACCTGGGTGAGCTGGGTGGGGGAGATGCCCGAAAAGCCTTGTTAATCTTGGGCATCATGACCGTACATTCTTTCGCTGAAGGAATCGGGGTGGGAGTTTCCTTCGGAGGCGGGCAGAAACTGGGTTTATTCATCACTACCGCAATAGCGATCCATAATATTCCGGAAGGTTTGGCAATCGCAATGGTCATGGTTCCCAAAGGAACCAAACCCTGGAAAGCAGGCATATGGGGGATTTTTACCAGCCTGCCCCAACCTTTAATGGCAGTGCCAGCTTTCCTCTTTGTGATCCTGTTTGAACCCTGGCTGCCTGTGGGACTGGGCCTGGCAGCTGGGGCGATGGTCTGGATGGTATTCGCCGAGCTGATCCCCGAAGCTTATGAAAGGGGGCCTTCTGGCGCGGCTATCGGCATTGCAGTCACCCTGGCCTTCGCAGCCCTGCTGGCTTTCCAGGAATTTGTGCTGGTTTTTTAGTAATCGAACTTGTTCCTACTTCTCTCTCAAATAATGTCCGAAGCATTGCTTCCAATCGGTCCCCAATCCTCGGTCTTCCGTCTTAAATATTTCCTGCTATAATCCACTGGGTTATCGGTTGAATAGTGAGTGGAAAATTATGGAGCAAATGGACTTAATGAAAAAAACAATTATTTTTGACCTTGGCGGCGTGCTGCTGGACTGGGACCGACGGCATCTTTATCAAAAGATCTTTTCCGATCCGGATGAGCTGGAATACTTCCTAGAGGAAGTTTGCTCCCTGGACTGGAATGTCCATACTGATGTAGATAAATCCTTCCAGGATGCCATAGATGAACTGATACCGAAATATCCTCACTATGAAGGACAGATCCGGGCTTATTTTGAACGCTGGGAGGAGATGATAGCTGGAGATTTTCCGGGCACTGTGGAGATTCTGAGGGAGCTGAAGGAGGCTGGCTACCCGTTGGCTGCTCTGAGCAACTGGTCCTCCGAAACCTTTCCTCGAATAAAAGACCAGTATGAATTCCTGAGCTGGTTTTCCCCCCTGGTGATCTCGGGATACATTGGATATAAAAAACCAGATCCGGAAGCATACCAGATCATGCTGCATGAACTGGATCTGGATGCCGGGGATTGTGTGTTCATTGATGATATGGAAAAAAATATCCAGGAAGCCCAGCGGCAAGGATTTGAAGTGATTCGATTTTCTTCATCTGAGCAGCTCCGAGAAGATCTGGTAGATCTGGGACTTTTATAAAGGATAGATCTGAATGGAATCCCAAAAGAAAGGAACTGGGGTGGCAGGGCGGATCCCGTTTTATTATGGCTGGTTGATGGTGCCTGTAGCTATTATTGCCCAGGCGGCGACGGGGGTGGGCCAAACATACGGTGTTTCTGTGTTTAATCCATCCCTGCTGGATTCGCTGGGGATCACTTTGACCGCTTTATCCGGGGCTTATATGGTAGGTACACTACTGGCATCCCTGCCCCAGTCTTTTATCGGTTCACTGATGGACCGCTTTGGCATCAAAAAAACCATGATCGGGTTAGTGATCCTGCTGGGTGGTGCCTGTATCTTTTTTGCCCAGGTTAATTCTCTGGTAATGTTATTACTTGGTTTTTTCTTGCTGCGTTTGCTCGGCCAGGGTGGTCTCTCTCTGCTTTCAGGCAATATCGCAGCCATGTGGTTCCGGGAAAAACTCGGTACCGTAACCGGCATTATCAGCAGTGGATTTTCTGTCAGTATGGCGGTCATCCCACCTTTTTTCCTCTATCTGATCAATCTAAAGGGCTGGCGCGCAGCTTATACCTGGCTCGGTTTCCTGGTCTGGCTGATCATGCTTCCCCTTTTACTGCTGATCTTCAAGAATAACCCGGAAGAAGTTGGTCAGATATTGGATGGCGGTCCTGTGGAAAAGAAGGAAATCTTTAGCCAGCAGGGCAGTAGCTTATATTCCTTTACAGTAAAAGAAGCCCGGAAAACACCGGCTTACTGGATCCTGCTGATCAACAGCGCTCTGTGGGCTATGATCGTCACAGCGGTGTTTTTCAATTTGCTGTCCATCTTTGATTCGCTTGGAATCTCCCCCGGGGTCGCAGCGGCAACCTATACCACTTATGCGGCTGCCTCATTGTTAACCCAGCTCTTGCTGGGACCGGTGGCGGACCGGGGATCCTTACAATATATGCTTATGGGCTGTATGGCTTTTCTGGCCGCAGGTGTTGCTGTTCTTACATTTGCTGTGTCCCCACTGCTAGCCCATTTTTATGCTGTTTTAATCGGATTATCGACAGGTTTGATTTCCCTGGTGGGGGGAACTTTATTAGCCCGTTATTTTGGCCAGGCTAACCTGGGAAAACTCAAGGGTGGAGTGCTGACAGCCCAGGTAGCTGGCAGCAGCCTGGGTCCTTTTATCACCGGAGTGATCTTTGATCTGACAGGAAGCTTCCAGATTTCTCTCTGGATCTTTGTAGCTATCCTTGTTCCGGCCGTCCTATTCTCACTGAAAGCCATTCAACCGCCCATCCCTTCTGCAGCTAATCCGGAAGGTTAAATATGGAACAGTGCATCCGGGACCGTTATTCAGAATCCATTCTCAACCAGGCTCGAGAAGCATATGGGATCAAATCCGAAGAAATCCGGGAATTGGATGGATTTGAGAACTATATGTATGAATTTTCCTGCAGAGAGAAAGAAGGTGTTTTGAGGATCGCCCACAGTTTTCACCGCAGCCTAGATCAGATCCGAGGAGAACTGGATTGGATCAACTACCTGAAATCTGGCGGCGCTTCTGTGGCCCGACCATTGATTTCACTGAATGATAAATGGCTTGAGGAGATCGATGATGGCACCGGGGAGTATTTTTTGGCTAATGCCTTTGAAAAAGCTGCCGGACATCATCACAGGGGCGACTGGTCTCAAGCGCTGTTATTTGAATACGGCCGCCAGATCGGATTAATGCATAAACTGACCACGGCCTATAAGCCTGAAAATTTAGCCTGGAAACGCCCGGATTGGGATGATCCCATTCATTTGGAAGTGGAACGGTTCATCCCACCGCAAGATCACAAGATCAAACAAGTCTTTCACGACCTTGTAAAAAGGACCCAAAACTTACCCAAGGACAATTCCTGCTTCGGGTTGATCCACCAGGATGCTCACCGGGGTAACTTTTTTGTGGATGATAATGACAAGATCACTTTTTTTGATTTTGATGACAGCTCTTACAGCTGGTTTGTGGAAGATATTGCTATGGTTCTTTTTTATTCTGTGATGCAGCAGGAGGATCCTGCCGGATTTACTGATAATTTCCTTTCCGGTTTTTTACCAGGCTATTTTTCTGAATATGGTCTTGCCCCTATCTGGTTCCAGGAGATTCCATTATTTTTAAAAAGAAGAGAGATTGATCTTTATGCCGTGATCCACCGCAGTTTCGATGTTGATAACCTGAATGATCCCTGGTGTATCTGGTATCTAGACGGCAGGAAAGAGCGTCTGGAAAAAGAGATTCCTTTCCTTGATTTTGATTTTACAAATCTTGATCTCCATAAGTACAGCTCTCCCTGATTTCTGAGGCCTTTATTCCCTCAAAAGACCTTACAATCTGAAAAAGAATAAAACTTAACCCCCACAGGTGGGGGGTTATTGTATTTTAAGACATAATCAGGGGGAAATTTACTGCTTGACAAGCCGGGAAGAGTCTTGTATACTTCGAATAGAACATGTGGGAACAAGTAGGTACATGTAGGAAAGTGATCCGCCTTTTGGCACGGGAAAACGTTATGACAAGAGCTCTTTATCAGCAAATTGCGGAATCGATCTTGGAGCAGATTCAAAACGGGGAGCTTCAACCTGGAGCGCGTCTTCCGTCAGAAAGTGCTTTAAGTGAACATCACGGTGTTGGACGAAATACTATTCGCCATGCCTTGAGTGATCTGGCTGCCAAGGGTTATCTTGAATCCGTCCATGGAGTAGGGACATTTGTAACTGAGGATCATTTTCCAAAGACCGTGGAATTCCTGTACGGTTTTTCTCAGGAGATGGCTCAGCGCGGGAAGAATGTTGCCAGCCAGGTCATTGAATCCAAAATCATTCCAGCAGATCCACTATTAGCCCGGGTGCTCAGGATCCAATTGGGTGCAGAAGTGGTTTTTCTGAATCGATTACGGGTGGTTGATGGAAAAGCAGCTGCCATAGAGCGAGCCTATTTACCGCATGCGTTTTGCCTTGGAATCCTGGAGCATGATTTTTCCCAGGAATCACTCTATGATGTTTTGGCTGCCCAATATAATATGAAACCTGATCACGCTGAACAGGAAATTGGCGCAGAAATCGCCACTCCCCAGGTTGCGGAATTGATGGGATTAAGTCATCCGGCGCCGGTTTTGGTAATTCGGCGGGAAACTCGCACAGCGGAGGGCAGGGTCATCGAGTACGTGGAATCTGAATTCCGGGCAGACCGCTTCCGTTTTTATACGAACTTAAAAGCATCAGCATCATCCCCAACCGCAATATTCCAGCGTTTTCCGATCAATCCAGAACAAGAGTGAAATTTATGGATAACATAAGTGATCCAGATCTGAAAAAAATAGTTGACGAAGTGGTATCCGGAATAATGCGGGAAATGCCTTCCCGGATGACACCGGAACCTGCTGGAGACCCAGCTCCTGCCGCAGTTGATCTAAAGACTGTTGCAATCGGGGCAGATCATGGTGGTTTCCTGATGAAAGAAAACCTTAAAACCTTCCTGGAAGAAAAAGGCTATAAGGTTATTGACTGTGGTACCAACAGTACAGATTCTGTTGATTACCCTGATTTTGCCAAAACAGTCGCTGAAAAGGTTGCTGCCGGATCTGCCTGGCGGGGGGTGATGATTGATGGAGCTGGCATTGGCAGCTGCATGGCAGCCAATAAGGTTCGTGGTGTTCGGGCAGCTATGTGTTATGACTACGCAACTGCTTTCAACAGCAGGGAACATAATAATGCAAATCTATTGACCCTTGGCGCCGGATTGATCGGCCCCAATCTGGCCAAGCAGATTCTTAGTACCTTTTTAGAAACCGAGTTTGGCGGAGATCGTCATGCCCGTCGAGTCGAAAAGATCATGGAGATCGAGAAATAACATGGAAACTACACAAGTGCAAGTTAAACATCTGGTCGAAATCATCACCCGGGAAGTTCTGGTGGCAATGAATGAAATGGAGTACCGCGCCAACCAATCTGCGGGTGATTATTGCTCATCGGATTGCGCAGAAGGAATCTGCGTTGATACCTGTTTCAACAAGGTAGGGGAAGTTGTCAGCGCCGGCGCCTCTCGCCTGACATCCCAGCTAGGCAAGATCCCGGAAGATCCTGATATTGCCAGCATGATCGACCATACCTTGTTAAAACCTGATGCCACCGCGGACCAAATTGCCCAGCTCTGTTACGAGGCAAGAAAGTACAATTTTGCCTCTGTTTGTGTCAATCCAACCCATGTCAAGCTTTGTTCTGAACTGCTTCAGGGCTCCAGAGTTAAAGTCTGCACTGTGATTGGTTTTCCCCTGGGTGCCTCTGCTCCGGAAGTGAAAGCCTTTGAAGCCCAAACCGCCCTGAAAGACGGCGCCACAGAGATTGACATGGTTATTAATATCGGTGCTCTGAAAGCCGGTGATTTGACCCTCGCAGCTCAGGACATTAATGAAGTGGTTAAGGTCGGACATGGCGGAGGAGCATTAGTGAAAGTTATTATTGAAACCGCCTTGTTAAATGATGAGGAAAAAGTTACTGCCTGTCTGCTCGCTAAGGAAGCTGGGGCGAATTTTGTAAAGACCTCTACTGGATTTTCCGGCGGCGGAGCGACTGTGGAAGATATCAACCTCATGCGCAGGGTAGTAGGACCAGAAATGGGTGTTAAAGCTTCTGGTGGTGTGCGGGATTTTGAAGATGCTCAGAACATGGTTAAAGCAGGCGCTACTCGCCTGGGTGCCAGCGCAGGTGTGAAGATAGTCCAGGGTCAGTTGGAATCTCACAGCAATGGACATAGCGTGAAGTCTGAAGCAGCAGCCAAAGCTTATTAATAGGAAATCTTAATGAAAATCGCCCGGGTTGTTGGAAGCACCATCTCTACAATCAAAAACCGCAGGATCATGAATACCAAGCTGCTGATCTGCCGTGAGACCGATGCTTACGGCAAAAAAGAACTCGGTACTTCCTACGTGGCGATTGATTTGGTTGATGCAGGGATCGGTGATCTGGTACTGACCTGTCATGGTTCAGCAGCCAGGCAGACCTCCATCACCAAAGAGACACCCACTGACGCGGTGATCATGGCAGTGCTGGATCATCTGGAAGTGGACGGCGAGATTACCTTTAGGAAATGATTTACAGGAGTTATCGATGCTGATTGCCAAAGTTATTGGAACGACAATATCAACTATCAAGGAACCAACTCTTGAAGGCCGCAAACTGCTGATCTTGCGCCAGACTGATGTGGATGGTATTCCGGTTGGCAAACCTTATGTAGCTGTGGATACTCTGGACGCCGGGATTGGCGACCTTGTCTTAACTGCCCATGGTTCCAGCGGTAGGCAAACAGATATTACAAAAAACCGGCCAGTGGATGCGGTGATAATGGCCGTAATTGATCATCTCAGTGTCTTGGGAGAAGTAACCTACAAGAAAGACTGAAATATTGAATTGATAGATTTAGGAAGTTCCTATGCCAGAATTCGATAAGGATTTACGCTCCATTCAGCAAGCCCGGCAGATGGTGCTCAGTGCCAGAGAAGCCCAGAAGATATGGGGTTCTGCTACCCAGGTCGAAGTGGATCGCGTCTGCGAAGCCATGGCTGAGACTGCCTATGGTGCTGCAGAACGTCTGGGGCGCATGGCAGCTGAGGAAACCGGTTTTGGTGTCCCCGAGCATAAAAAGATCAAGAACCAGTTCGCTTCCAAAGCAGTTTGGGAATCCATTAAGGATGTAAAAACCGTTGGTTTCATTGATAAAGATGAAGAGAAGAAACTTTATAAGATAGCCTGGCCGATGGGTGTGATCGCAGCCTTGACCCCCAGTACTAATCCCACATCGACTGTCATGAATAAGATCCTGATGGCAGTAAAAGCCCGCAATGCTATTGTCATCGCTCCCCATCCTTCAGCTGTGAACTGTTGTGTGGAAACTGCCAGCTTGATGAATCAGGCCGCAGTAGCTGCAGGCGCGCCGGATGGTTTGATCCACTGTATGTCGGAAATTACTCTTCCAGGAACCGATGAATTGCTTTCACATAAATATACAGCCTTAATCCTGGCCACCGGAGGCGGCGCTATGGTGCGGGCTGCCCATTCGAAGGGAAAACCTGCCTACGGAGTTGGTCCTGGCAACGTACCGGTCTATGTGGATCGTTCGGCTGATCTTGAAAAAGCAGCCCGTTACATTACTAACAGCAAAGCCTTTGATTTTTCAACGATCTGCGCCACCGAGCAGTCATTGGTGGCAGATCGTCCGATCGCCTCCCGCTTGAAAGAATTAATGCAGGCCCAGGGAGCATATTGGGTATCTCCTGTTGAAGCAGATCTGCTGCGGACGGCCCTTTTCTTCCCGGATGGCACTATCAATGTCAAATCTGTTGGAAAATCTCCCCAGTATCTTGGCGCGCTGGCTGGTTTCCATGTTCCGGAAAACGCCCGTATCCTGGTAGCTGATCTGCAAAGTGTTGGCAAAGATGAACCTCTATCACGGGAAAAATTGACCACAGTATTGGGATTTTATATCGCTGATGGTTGGGAAGCCGGCTGCGACCGCTGCCTGGACCTGATCAATTTTGGAGGCAGGGGACACAGTTTGATCATCCATGCCACAAATGAGGAGATAATTTATGCCTTTGGCCTGGAAAAACCGGTTTTCAGGATCGGAGTGAACACCATGGGTACCCTGGGTATGATAGGCTATACCACCGGTATTACACCCTCTCTGACACTGGGTTCCGGCGGAGTTGGTGGTGCGATCACTGGCGATAATATTAATGTGCATCATCTCTACAATATCAAACGTATGGCGTTTGAAACCAGCCTTCCACCAGATGAAGCATTCCAACCGGGCCGGGTGCCTTCCGGAAGTATCCAGGCACCAGATTATGAGGCTCTCGAGAGCCTGGTTCGGGAAACTGTATTAGAAATACTGAAATCGAAATAATTCATTCATATCAAAAATCTGTTTATTCATTTAGTACAAGGAGTAAAAAATGGCACAACAAGATCCTTCATTCATCGCCCTCGGTATGGTGGAAACCCGCGGCCTGGTTGGCGCAGTGGAAGCCGCTGATGCCATGGTCAAAGCAGCCAATGTGGTTCTGATCGGATCGGAATACGTTGGCGGCGGATTTGTGACCGTGATGGTTCGGGGCGACGTGGGCGCTGTTAAAGCGGCCACAGACGCTGGTGGCGCAGCCGCGAAACGGGTTGGGGAACTGGTATCCATCCATGTCATCCCGCGCCCGCACGAAAATGTGGAAATGGTGCTGCCGCACAGTTCCAAGGGCAGCTTCGGCGGCCGTTCAGAAGATAAGAAATAATCGGGGTTGCCTTGCAATCGCCGGCTCTTCTGGAGACCTTAAACCGCGCTGCGGAACTCTTTCACTGGGTTGCTGACCCGGAACCGGCCCCATTTGATAATCCGCCTGAAGGTTTATTAAAAGTGGGTGTTGATCTGGGAACGGCATATCTGACGGTGGCTGTTCTCAATGAACAGAACCAGCCAGTTACAGGTGAATACCAGTTTGCGCAAGTTGCGCGCGACGGCCTGGTGGTGGATTTTGTCGGAGCGGTCGACCTGGTCAGATCGATGAAAGACCGGATCGAAAGACGCATCGGCAGAGAACTGACCCACGCGGCCAGTGGCTATCCGCCTGGTGTACCCAGCGTGGAAGTTCAGGCTACTGCTCATGTGGTGGAAGCAGCAGGTATGATCTGCACCGGACTGATTGACGAGCCTACAGCCGCCAATGCGCTGGTCCAGTTGGAAAACGGCGTTATCGTTGATGTTGGTGGTGGCACAACCGGGATTGCCGTGGTGGAAAACGGGCAGGTTGTTTACACCGCGGATGAAGCTACTGGCGGGACCCACTTTTCACTGGTAATCGCCGGGGCGCACAATATCTCATTTGAGGATGCCGAAACCCTTAAGATCGACATTGCCCAACAGCCGGTATTATTTCCGGTGATCAGACCCGTGCTGGAAAAAGTGGCCAGCATCGTTGCCAGGCACATCGAGGGATTTCAAGTCCCAGAAATTGCCCTGGTGGGCGGCAGCAGCGCCTTTTACCGGGCGGAAGAAGTTATTGAGGAGTACACCGGTATCCCAACCTGGGTACCCCCTCATCCTGCTCTGGTTACGCCGATCGGCATGGCGATGAACTACAACCCCGAGGATTTTGCATGATGGTCCATCCCGGATGAATCCTGCAGATCCAAAAAGGAGATCGTATGGCTAAATCTGATTTTTCATTACGTGTATATTGTTACCTGGACCGCATGCAGTCTGAGGTGGCAGCTTTTGTAGGTACCATCACACAAGGAGACTTGCCTATCGAAGGTATGGCATCTCTTTATGTGGAGATGTCGCCAGGAAATGAGGTCTTTCGCACCGTTGATATTGCGGTGAAGGCCACAGAAGCCAAACCTGGCGCCCAGGTTGTTGAGCGTGAGTTTGGTATGTTCGAGGTCCACTCCATGAACCAGGCAGCTGTGCTGGAATCCGGGAGAATTGTCCTGGATCGATTAAATTTGGTAAAAGAGGATCGCCTTAAACCGAGTGTATTCTCTTCCAATTTGATCACACGGGTGGATCCTTATCAGGCCCAGCTTCTTAACCGCTGGCGCCGTGGATCCATGCTTGTGGCAGGGGAAACTCTCTTTGTGCTGGAAGTAGCCCCTGCAGCCTACATCATGCTGGCAGCCAACGAAGCTGAGAAAAAATCCAATTTGAAGATCATTCATATTGCTTCTGTAGGACGATTTGGCCGTTTGTGGATGTCTGGCACTGAATCGGAGATGGTAACCGCCCGCGATGCTGCCATCCAGGCCATGGAAAATGTGGAAGGCATTACCAGTAAATAACTTGAAGTACTAGGAGTCATCCTATGCCCAAAATCTTTTATACGGAACGGGATATTGAGGATCTCTATCATAGTGGTGTGACCACCCTGGTTGTGAATGACGATGTGGTGGTCACAGATCTTGCCAGGGAAAAAGCCCGCAAACTGGGTGTTGAACTGTTGAAGGAAAATGATCAACCTTCCAGCGCGCCTATCCGTCCCTATATCACTGAGAAAAGATCTCCCAGTGCAGCGCCTTCCCTGCCTCAGACCCCGGCGGCTACTCCAACCCCGGCAACCCTGGAAGACCGTGTATTGTCATCTGTCCAAAACAAGGTTGGTGATTCGGTTGATGCTGGCTTGCTAAAAACCATCATCCACCGGGTCCTGAAAAGCGTAGGAGGCAGTTAATATGCTTTTTGGCCGTGTGCGGGGTACCGCAGTTGCATCAGTGAAATATCAAGACCTGACCGGGATGAAATTACTGGTAGTTGAACCACTGAACAGACACCTCGAGCCAACCGGACCCTTGCAGGTTGCTGTAGATGTCGTCCAGGCTGGGCCGGGAGACCTGTGTGTTATGGTCCGATCCCGGGAAGCTGCCCTGGCGATGGATATCCATACCTTTGTGCCGGTTGACCTGGCTCTTATCGGTATTGTTGATGAGCTGGTTGTGCACCCGGACGATCAATTTGATGTCACTTTGAAAAAGGGATCGGTGAAATACACATGATCCTGGGTAAAGTAACTGGAACTGTGGTGACAACGATCAGTCACCCGCATTACAAGAACCGCCGTTTACTGGTCGTTCAGCCTCTGACGCTGCCGGGTGACCCGCCTGAGGGAGATTTTGTTGCCCTAGACAATTCACAGGCCGGTATCGGTGATACTGTGCTTGTCAATCGGGAAGGCAATGGCGCCCGCCAGATCCTGGAAAATCCAGATGGGTGTGTGATCTCTGTGATTGTGGGAATTGTGGATTCCCTCTATATCGCTGAATTGGAGTGATCTATTAATATGCGAACGCCCATGATAGCTGGCAACTGGAAAATGAACAAAACCGAGGCAGAAGCGCTTTCCCTGGTGCGGGTGTTAATGCAGTGGGTG
>CAZVIH010000095.1:0-5640 GCA_964627755.1 uncultured Anaerolineales bacterium | reverse complement strand
GAAGGTGTGGAGATGGTAATGCCTGGAGACAACGTGAATATGGAAGTGGAATTGATCGTTCCCATCGCGTTGGAGCAAGGCGGAAAGTTCGCTATTCGAGAAGGTGGTCTGACGGTTGCATCCGGCGTGGTCACTGAGATCCTGGAGTAGTTCTTTCCTAATTATTGGAACAGGATTTTAAATATGGCAAGAAAAAAAGGAATCAGACCGGTAATCACCCTGGAATGCACTGAGTGCAATGAACGGAATTACACGTCTGAAAAGAATAAGAGAAATGATCCGAATCGCATGGAGCTTAACAAATTCTGCTCCAGATGTCGGAAACATACACTGCATCGAGAAACGAAGTAAGGATAAACATGGTGATCGCCCAAGTGTTATCACAAAGGCGATCACCTGTTGCCAGACTCTAGGCCAGTAGCTCAATTTGGCAGAGCACCGGTCTCCAAAACCGGGGGTTGTGGGTTCGATTCCTACCTGGCCTGCCTATTTCATTTGCTTGACGCCGTCTCAACAGGCGGCGTTTTGGACGTAAAAGGAGTTTGATGTGGCTGCACAAAAAAAACAACAAAAGGGTATTCGCAAGTTTTACCGCGAGACTATGGCAGAGCTAAAAAAAGTTTCCTGGCCAACCCGGGAAGAAGCGATCCATTTGACCAGAGTTGTAATCATCGTGATCTTTGCGATGGGAGCATTCCTGGGCCTCCTGGACTATGTTTTCACCCAGTTATTCGGTTTGATACTGAGCGTCTAGAAACGCCCCGTCTGCTCTTGGATGATTAGATTATGGATATAAACGAGAACGAAGACCAGCTGCAAGAAATAGAGCCGCTTTCCAGCGATCCTCAACCGGTACCTGCACCAGAGCCGGAACAGGAACAACCTCAAGGTGAAACCCAGGTTGTTGATCCTGAACTTTTAGAAGTAGATCAGGAACCTGAAGAAGAGCAACAGGAAGCGGAAGCGGATATGAAAATTGATGCTCCGGACCTTGGATCAGCTCCCCTTGAGATTCTGGAAGAGCTGCCTGTAATGGAACCTGAACCTGAACCCGAACCGAAAGTTGACGCTGAAGCTGAAGTGGAATCTGACCCAGATCTGGAAGATGATTTTGCTGACGATTTGATTGAGCCGAAAATCGAAGAAGGCCAACAGGAACAGGCTGACCCCGTTGTGATCGAGGAAGAGCTCCTGACTGAAGTTGTAGAAGTTAAAACGGACCCCATTGTTAATGATCCTTATGCCTCGGCGTCTGTTTATCAAGACGCCGCTCCGGTTGATCCCTATGCTGCGGCATCCGGTCATGAAGATCCTGTCGCGGACGATGGAAGGGCTTGGTATGTGATCCATTGTTATTCTGGCAACGAGGACAAAGTACGCCATAATATCATGCAGCGAATTGAGTCCATGAGTATGGATGATCTGATCTTCGATGTTGTTGTTCCAACGGAAGATGAAGTAAATATCAAAAACGGTGAACGGCAGACAGTTGAAAAGAAAGTCTTCCCGGGATATATCCTGGTTTATATGATCCTGACTGAAGAGTCCTGGTATATGGTCCGAAACACTCCTGGTGTGACTGGATTTGTAGGTATGGGGAATGATCCCACAGCCCTGCAGCCCGAAGAAGTCGCCAAGATCCTCAAGCGGATGGAATCTGAATCCCCGCGCATTAATGTCACTTTCCGAACTGGAGAACGTGTCAGGATCGTAGATGGACCTTTTGAAGATTTTTACGGAAAAGTTGCGGAAATAGACATGGAACGGGCTACAGTCCGGGTCATGGTTAATTTCTTCGGCCGGGAAACCCCGGTTGAATTGGACTTCCTCCAGGTGGAGGAAGCCTAGTCATTAAGATTTGTGGGAGGATAAAAATCCGCTAACACCACGAAGGAGATTATTGTGTCGAAAAAAGTAAAAGCAAACGTAAGATTACAGATTGAAGCAGGCAAGGCAAATCCTGCCCCACCGATTGGTCCTGCTCTGGCTGCACACGGCATCAACTTGATGGCCTTCTGCAAGGAATATAATGCCAGGACGTCTGATCGAATGGGAGATATCATCCCTGCCGATATCACCATCTTCTCTGATGGATCCTTTAAATTCGTTCTGCGCACATCCCCGGCAGCTGTCTTGTTGAAGAAAGCAGCTGGTATTGAAAAGGGCTCAGCAGAACCCAATAAGGTGAAAGTGGCTGAGATCACCCGCGACCAACTGCGGGAGATTGCTCAAACCAAGATGAAAGACCTCAATGCGGTTGATATCGAAGGCGCCATGCGCCAGATCGAAGGTACAGCCAAGCAGATGGGGATCACGATAAAGAAATAATTTCTGGTGGGAGGATATTAGATTATCCGCTAATACCACAAGGAGATTTAAATGGCAAAACACGGAAGAAAATATACAGAAGCATTTGAAAAAGTCGATCGCGATAATAAATATACCCCGCTGGAAGCTGTCACAATGGCCAAGGAACTTTCCTATGCCAATTTTGATGAGACTGTGGAACTTCATGTCCGGCTGGGTGTTGACCCCCGTCATGCTGAACAGATCGTTCGTGACCTGGTAAACCTGCCCCACGGCCTGGGAAAGACTGTGAAGGTTCTGGTATTTGCCCAGGGGGAAGACGCTGCTGCTGCTCGTGAGGCTGGCGCTGATTACATCGCTGACGGCGATGATATGATCAATAAGATCAAAGGCGGCTGGTTCGATTTTGATGTAGCTATCGCCACCCCCAATATGATGGGAAAAGTTGGCGTCCTCGGCCCTATCCTTGGTCCCAGGGGCATGATGCCGAACCCCAAAGCAGGAACTATGATCCCCGGTGAAGATCTTCCACGGGTGATCGAAGAATCTAAATCGGGCAGGATCGAATACAGGGTTGATAAAACAGCCAATATCCATGTACCGATTGGAAAGGTATCCTTCACAGCTGAGCAGTTACATGATAATATGAGTGCTCTGATGGAGTCGCTGGTGGGCAACCGACCACCATCTACCAAAGGTGTCTACATCAAGAAGGTTGTAGTAGCAACAAGTATGGGGCCCGGCATTATCGTGGACCCAATACTTGCATCAGAAATGGAATTCGAATAAGATTTTCATTTTATACATTTATTAATAACAAAATACTTGTTTACCAGAGAAAGCTGGTGTTTTCCTAGAAAACTTAATTACCAGCCCAGGTAGAGCTTCGAAATCCCCGGATTTTTAAAAGTCTTTATCTGCTGGTTAGATAAAGACTTTTTGTTATCTAAGCAGAACTGAACCCGATTTGAAGGAGGTGAAATACTTTGGCTATTTCAAAAAAGCAAAAGGAAGAACTCGTAGAGCAATACAAGAAATGGGTTGCCGAGAGTGATGGATTGGTCCTGGCAAACTACCATGATTTGTCTGTCAAAGATATCAACAATCTCCGCAAAGAGATTCGAGATACCGGCGGCGAGTTCCATGTTATCAAAAACACGCTGGCAAAGAGGGCATTCGAAGAGAGTGGCAGGGAATTTAAGAAAGAAATATTTCTTGGCCCTACTGCCCTGGGTATTTCCTATGAGAATCCTACTGGACTAGCAAAGGTCCTGAAGAATTTTTCAAAGGAACACGGCACAATCGAGATCAAAAGTGGTTACCTGGCAGATCGCCTGATGACTGTGGAAGAGATCGTAGCGATGGCAGATCTACCGTCAATGTCCGAAATGCGAGCTAAACTGCTAGCCACCATAGTGGCACCAGCTTCCCAACTCGTCCGAACCCTGGCAGAACCTGGCCGATCGTTAGCCGCAGTTCTCAAGGCTCGTTCAGAGCAAGAGATTGCAGCGTAGTAATAAAAGAAAAAGAAATACGGATCAATTGCCGTTATAAGGAGAAAAAAATGGCTGATATCAAAAAAATCAAAGAAGAACTGGATAAACTAACAGTCCTCGAAGCAGCAGAATTGGTTTCTATGCTGGAAGAGGAATGGGGTGTTTCCGCCGCTGCCCCGGTAGCTGTTGCTGCCGTTGCCGCAGGTGGCGATGCTGGTGAAAGTGAGGACGCCAAAACAGAATTTGACGTTATCATCAAAGACACCGGACCAAAGAAAATCGAAGTTATCAAAGCTATTCGGGCAATCACCAGCCTGGGTCTGAAAGATGCCAAAGATATGGCAGAAGCTGCAGACTCCAAGGTTCTTGAAGGTGCTGGCAAAGATGCCGCAGAAGATGCAAAGAAACAATTGGAGGAAGCTGGCGCAACTGTTGTGCTTGCTTAATCAATCAAACGGGTTCAGAAAGGCCGCCCGGGATTTTTCCCGGGCGGCCTTTCTGTTTTAAGTAGATAGGAGTCCCTGATTCTAATTCTATCATTGCGAAGAGGCGAGGCTTCCGATGCAATCTGAGTTAAATCAAACCGGGATTAAAATTCAACAACGGTTAATCACTGAGCGGACAGATTCCGCCTCTGAAGGTATTAATGTAAATAGGAACATTTCAGATAAATCCAGAATAAATAACTTTAGTGCCACCACTTCGTTCAGGCCCTCGTAATCACAGCAATATTAAAGAGCGAGGAGTTTAAGCATAAAACGAAATCGGAGGTCGAAGTAAAGCTCTTTTTACTAGAACAATTTCAATTACAGTTCCTGCTAAATTCCCAACCCAGGATTACCCCCCCCCGGAAAGATCACTGCTGGCTTTTTCTGGCTTTCTGACACAGGGACGCTCCCCCGGAAGATAACCATTCATCGAGACGGTCGCTATGATCCAGGCCATTGCGGGCATCTTTATAGATTTTATGACCCCAATATACATAACGTCTGGTTTCTTCGGGCCAGTCCTCAGGGGCAAGTGCAGCTCCTGTTATACCCCCGTTATATCCTGCCAGGGCCAATTGTGAATTCCCTCCGGCTTCTTGGGCTTGACGCAAGTACTGCAGTCCTCTTTTAGCATTAGTCTCAGGTTGAAAAGGATTTTCCCCTACCTGGAAGTGATAGGGCATGACCTGGAAAAGACCTTTAGCGCCGACTCCGGACTCAGCCATAATAAAACCGCAAGATTCTATTTGCATTACGGTAGCAACCAGGTTAGGATCCAGCTGGTATGTTTTGCTCCAACCCAGGATTTCTTGCTCCCAGGCTTGCACTTCAGGTGTGAATATCGGAGAAATTCCAGCGGGGACTTTTGGTTCAGGTATTCCCGATAGGGAAGGGGATTCTGCCTGGACGATATCTATTTTATTCAATCCAAAAACAAGTAAAAAACTGACTATAAGTACGGCAAGAGGAGGTATTAAAAAACGGCGCAGGCAGCCGGAGGGACTGGAATAGGCTGCCTGCGTGTCAGAGGAGGAAGGAGGAGAAGAATACATCAATCCCCTTAATGGTGTTCTCTACCCTGGGCTGATAGGGGCTGATACGCGGGCTCCCGTTGAGGTGCACGCACCGCAGGTTTGGCAGAGGGGCGATAACCTGGAGCGGGGTTCTTGCGGCTTGACACAGGGGCCTGGCGCTTTGAGGGAGCAAACTCCACTCGCAGCTGGTCCTTGCCGAAATAGCGGTCACCCGCGACCGAGAACAGGCCGATGATCAGGACCCGCAGGAGCCAGATCATCACGGCCACAAAGATCGGCACTACCTTGAGCAATGTCTGGCGGGCGATCACTGCG
>CAZVIH010000094.1:0-36253 GCA_964627755.1 uncultured Anaerolineales bacterium | reverse complement strand
CGCAGTGATCGCCCGCCAGACATTGCTCAAGGTAGTGCCGATCTTTGTGGCCGTGATGATCTGGCTCCTGCGGGTCCTGATCATCGGCCTGTTCTCGGTCGCGGGTGACCGCTATTTCGGCAAGGACCAGCTGCGAGTGGAATTTGCTCCCTCAAAACGCCAGGCCCCTGTGTCAAGCCGCAAGAACCCCGCTCCAGGTTATCGCCCCTCTGCCAAACCTGCGGTGCGTGCACCTCAACGGGAGCCCGCGTATCAACCGCTTTCCGCTCGCGCGGGCGATGATTCCCGGTCTCAACTTTTATAAAACATAAGGGACTGAGTCCTTTTGAAAGGACTCAGTCCCTCAATGGTAATAAAAAACCGCTGGTGAAAACCAGCGGCTTTTTGAGTCGGGATGGAGGGATTCGAACCCACGGCCTCGCCGACCCGAACGGCGCGCGCTACCGGACTGCGCTACATCCCGATGCCGAGTGATTATAACCCAGCTTAGCTTGTTCTTCAAGTTATCGGGTACTGCTCTCCAAAATTACCAGTGGTAGGCTGGATAATCCTTTTCTGGTTTCTTGAACAGCTGTCCCAACACAACACCGCTGACAAATCCGCCAATATGGGCCCAGACTGCCACACCGCCAACATCCGGGCCTCCCAGGGTGAGCACTCCCTGGAAGAACTGCAGGGCGAACCAGACAATCAGGACCAAACTTGCAGGCAGCATGGTCATACGCAGCCAGAAACCCAGAGGTATTAATGTAAGCACTTTCTGCCCGGGGAAAAGGACCAGGTAAGCGCCCAGAACAGCAGCGATCGCTCCGCTGGCGCCAACTGTTGGGATAGTGGAATTAGGATTGGTCAGGATATGAGTGAGGGAGGCAACCACACCCCCGATGACGTAGAACAGAAGATATTTTATACTCCCTAACCTGTCCTCCACATTATCACCAAAGATCCACAGATAAAGCATATTGCCGCCAAGATGAGCTAAACCGGCATGCATAAACATGCTGGTAAAGATATTAAACAGACTGCCGATAGAGAATAATGAGGTCACATTGGCTGGAATCAGGGCAAATTGGTAAACAAAAGAATCGTTATTAGAGCCCAGAAAGGTCTGAAATATAAATACCAGGACATTTAACAAGATCAATAAATAATTGACTATCGGAACATTTTCAGTAGGGTTATCATCGCGCAGTGGGATCATAGGATTTCCGTGATTAGATCTGATAGGAGTATTCTTTGATGGAGAAATTTTACCATAGGGAATAATTTGGCTAGGTATAGGACTTCAATCAGGGAAGGTACATCTTAGGGGACGGATCACGACCCGGTTTATTACCAATAGACATGATATTTTTGAATAAGACAGACCTAAATAATGGAGTTAATGCAAAAGAATGCCTTCATAACGTAAAGGACAGGGTCAGATATTCTTTTTTGGGATGCTGTCATTCTATCTGATCAAGACTGGAACTTTCCAGAAATCGAACTTTCTATCCAAAGAATTTTTCCGGCCGGAGCGGGAAAGGGGATACTTGCGTAGGTTCGTATCTTGCGGTGCGTCAATCCAAATCCCCGGAGGAAGCCAGTATCTGGGCGGCGGCAATGACAAGTCTGAAAATGGAAAATCAAGGACCATTTAACCGATCAATGGATGATGTCGAGAATTTGATTAAAGAAAAATATAATGGTGTTGTCCGATAGGAATTTATAAGGTAATTGACCCCAGATAAATGGAAATTAGATTGGCCGAAACGGGATTTATATATCCATTTTGCTGAGGTTTTTTATGATAATTGGAATTGTTGCCAATCATTGAGAGTTAGATGTTGTCTTAAAAGGTATAGGTTACCTGGTGAGAGATTATAATAAATTGGGAATGTACCCAAGGGAAGGTTTCCGGGTAATAGTAAATTTCTTTAGGTTTTTGAAGGGAAGTGCAACATGGAAAAAAGCGATCTCGGATTAATAGGTTTAGGGGTGATGGGTCAAAACCTGGTTTTGAATATGAATGACCATGGTTATAAGGTCGCAGTTTATAACCGGACCATATCCAAGGTGGATGATTTTATCAATGGAGAGGCAAAAGGTACCAAGATTATTGGAGCCCATTCCATTGAGGAGCTTGTGGGTTTATTAATAAAACCCCGCCGGATTATGCTGCTCGTAAAAGCCGGCCAACCGGTAGATGATTTTATTGAGCTTCTGGTACCGCATCTTGAAAAAGGTGACATTATTATTGATGGTGGTAACTCTAACTACAACGACACGATCCGAAGAGCTGCCTATCTTGAGTCCAAAGGATTTTTATATATTGGGACAGGTGTATCCGGTGGGGAAGAAGGAGCTCGATTTGGTCCTTCGATCATGCCGGGAGGTTCAGTGGAAGCCTGGCCCCACGTGAAAGAGATATTCCAATCGATTTCTGCCAAAGTGGATGGCGGAGTGCCTTGTTGTGATTGGGTGGGGAGCGATGGCGCTGGTCATTATGTCAAGATGACCCATAACGGCATTGAATACGGGGATATGCAGCTGATCTGTGAAGCTTATGACTTGTTAAAAAATATCCTGGGGATGAATAATCAGGAGATGCATGAGGTTTTTAAAGAGTGGAATCTTGGAAAGTTGGATTCTTACTTGATCGAGATCACCCGGGATATTTTGGGTTTCCAGGATGAGACAGGCGAATATGTCCTGGACAAGATCCTGGATACTGCTGGCCAAAAAGGAACCGGTAAATGGACAGCGATTTCCTCCCTGGATATGGGTATCCCGTTAACTCTGATCAATGAGGCTGTTTTTTCCCGTTTCCTTTCAGCGCTCAAAGCGGAGCGTGTGGAGGCTTCCAGGGTGCTGGAGGGCGCCGCCTATGCTTTTGAAGGTGATAAAGAAGTATTCATACGAGCAATCCGGGATGCCCTTTATGCTTCCAAGATCATATCCTATACTCAGGGGTATATGTTAATGCGTTCAGCCGCACAGGAATATGGCTGGGACCTTAATTATGGCGGCATTGCCCTGATGTGGCGGGGAGGATGTATTATCCGTTCGGCGTTCCTGGGCAAGATTAAAAAAGCCTATGATAAGGATCCGAATTTATCGAATTTATTGCTGGATGAGTATTTTAAAACAGAAGTCGATTCAGCGCAGGCGGGCTGGCGGAAAGTGATTGCCACAGCTGTTGAGGCTGGCGTTCCCGTGCCTGCCATGTCCAGTGCGTTGGCATTTTATGATGGATACCGGCGGGAACGACTTCCGGCAAATTTGCTGCAAGCCCAGCGAGATTATTTTGGGGCGCACACTTATGAACGGGTGGATAAACCGCGGGGAGAATTTTTCCATACCAATTGGACCGGTACAGGTGGAGATATCACATCCAGCACCTATAATGCCTAAGAGAGGGGCTTGGTGATGACAAATAGCCTGAAGATCAAAAAAGAAGCGGCTCTGGATTTTCTTTCCCTGGAGGCATTGAACCACCGGGTAGATTCCGGTATTGTTCCCTTTAGCAAAGCCAAAGAATGAACAGAGCATCCCAGTGGGGGAGAATATAATGTGGCAGCCAATTTAGCCAATTGCTTTCGTTTGAAGACAGGGATTGCTTCAGCGATGGTGAAATACCCGATCGGCGACCTGATTGCTGAGAGGGTTCGAATGATGGGCATTAAATCCTTCTATAAATATTTTGAACATAACGGGGTCAATGGACCCAATATGGCCACGATCTACAGCGATCGGGGATATGGCGTTCGGGCGCCAGTTGTTTTTTATAATCGGGCCAATGAAGCAGGCGCTCAATTAAAACCTGGCGATTTTGACTGGGATGAAATATTCTCAGAGGGCGTGCGCTGGTTCCATAGTGGTGGGATTTATGCTGCTTTATCAGAAACGACCGGAGAATTGATCATAGAGGGTATGAAAGACGCCAAAAAAGCGGGCGCCATAACCAGTTTTGACCTAAATTATCGAGCCAAACTCTGGAATATCTGGGGTGGAATTGATAAAGCTCAGGAAATAATGGGCAGGATCGTTGAAAATGTTGATGTTCTGGTTGGCAATGAAGAGGATATGCAGCTTGGTTTGGGTGTTGCAGGTCCGGAAGTGGAATCCAGCTCGAAATTGGATCCCTCAACGTTCTTCGGAATGATCGGGAAAGTTGTGCAGAAATTTCCCCGGATCAAGGTGGTAGCAACCACACTGCGAGAAGTGCATACTACCGCCCCCCATTCCTGGGGTGCTGTTGCCTGGATCGAGGGCCAGACCTATGTTTCACCAGCTGCGGAGTTAACGATCTACGATCGGGTAGGTGATGGAGACAGATTTGCATCCGGATTATTCTATGGGTTATTAAATGGAGAAGATCCCCAGGAAGCGGTGAATTTGGGTTGGGCTCATGGCGCTTTGATCACGACTTTCCCCGGGGACACAACCATGGCTACGCTGGAGCAGGTAAAAGCATTTGCCTAGGGTGGATCTGCGAGAATTCAGCGCTGAATACAATTCCCCTTTTTGAAGAATTAAGATTTGTCCTATCAGAATGACTAATCATTCAATTAACTACTGCTTGCCAATTGTTTCGCTAAAATTAATTTGGTGTACAGATCATGTGAGATGTAATAAAAGACGCATTTTCCGGCCTATGAAATAATAAAAACCTTGAGCTGTTCCCCTGAATGATCTTTCTCTCTGATTAAAAACCAAATACTATCCATTAAATCAAACAGCACTATTCCCGGTTGGAAAGTGTATGGGGATCTTGTAGAGCTATTCAATATCAAACAGCCAGTCCATTTGACCAATAGCCGTTTCTACTCAACCAACCTGAGTCAGTTGAATGCCATCAGGATGCAGTTAAATTTGACTTAATGCAATTGTCCTAAACCTCACAAGAATTTTGGAGAGCCGAGTGAGATCATTATTTAACATAACATAATGCTTCACAAAAACCTCCCGGATTATCAAGCATTTCTTGCCTGCCCCGCTCTCGAATCCAATCCAGGGTAAACCAATCCCGCGCGCCGACTCGGGAAAAACAAACCTGATCAAGGTTTTCAGATATGGCGCCGATCCAGTTTTCTGTGTACTCCTGGGTATAACTACCTGTCACTACCTCTTGATGTGTATTTGTGGATGTGATCACCTGGGAAAATTCTCCCCAAAAGAATCCATCTTCAGTTACAGAACCACTGCCTTCTTCCTTCCAATCCAGATGGATTTTATCAACAATATCCGGTGCACCGTAGGCACCTTCAGTTACAGATATTTGATCTCCCTGGGCTTCTATGATCCCCGTGAAAGCCCGGGCCTTCCAATCTATTGTTACATTCCATACAACCGTTTGGTAATATTTATCCCGAAATTCATCGGTATCCTGACAGCGCAAATTCCAGACTCCTGTGTCGGGCAGTTTTAGTTCATTCCCGGTTTTATTTTCAACTTTCGGCTGTTCACTATCTTCCTGGGTTTGTTCTTTCTCCGGATCGCAGATGTCAATTCCAGCGGCTGTGGCTACATCAATTTGAACTTTTAGGATCCGTTGAATTCCCTTAAAAGCGATTTCCTTTAGATGCTCCCGTCCGATTTTCTTGACTGTATGTTTAAAAAGCTGTCTTAAAGCCGCATGGCTGCCAGCACCTCCGGTTGAGACAATTTGCAGTGCCTGGGGACCGACCTCGCGCAGGACTTTTCTGGCCAGGGGACCAATCCTGTGCCAGATTTTTGCCCCTGATCTTTTAATACTGTGCCAGGTTTTGGTGAAAAAATTCCTCCGGTCTCCTCCCCGAAGGATCCTCAGCGAGGAAATTTTATCGGTCAATTGCTGATACTTGGTTTTGCAATAAGCTTCTGCTTTATCAGCTTCACAGGTTTTCCCCTGTTCTCTGTATAAATTGACCGTTTCAGTGCATTTCTTAAAATGATCATTCCGCTGATTCTTGACAGCATTGATCATTTGATTGATCAGATCGGTCTTGATATCAAGTGTAGGAGAAGGAATTGTCGGAGACATAAGCGCAGATATCGAACTGGTTTCATCATCTTCCACCTGGTTAAGCAGTATTGCATCACTTAAATAAAGAAAATCCAACGCGCTGGAAAATGTACGGGTGATCTTTTCCTCAGCCTGGATTATATTTTGCGGGAACATACTTATGATTATGATGCCCAGTAAAAAGATGGATTTCGATTTCATTTTGTCTCCTTACGGAATTAGTTTCTGACCTAATTACTCTTCGCTTAGAGCAAGTGCTTCAATATATATCAATTCATTGTCTTTTAATCCAAAAGTGAGGGCGTTGGCAAAATACATTACACCTTCTTCCATAAATTCTTTTTCCAGGGGAATATCCACATAGGTGTCAATTCCAGCGGCAGCAATGACTTCCTCCAGACTCATAAAAGCTCCGAATTGTTCCGGGTAATAGGGCAGTGGATCAAGAGAACCAACTTCGTCAATCTCAAGTGGATCTTCAGCAACCAGATTACCATTGATGAAGGTTAATTCAATCGTCTGGGTATAATAATCCCAGGTTTCCAATCGAACAGGGGCTGCACCCCCTCCGACGGTTTCCTCTTCGTAAAACAGGATCGTAAACGCTTCCGGGTACCCATAAGTGAAGAGCTGTTCTTGCTGGGCTGAGCTGAGAGTGTATGGGTCAACCAGCTGTGACCTGGATTCCTGTACCTCAACAATCATGGGATCTTCCTGGTAGCCCACCCAGCCGGCATAGAGGTAGATTCCAAGCGCTACAAGGACAACAAAGACCAGACAACCACAGCCGAGTCCAAATACTGCCCAACCTGTTTTTTTCTTCCCTTCAGTCATAATTACTCCTGGTGTGTTCAAAAAGAATAATTGTATAAAAAAACATCCACAGGGAGATCAGTCAAGTTGTTAATGGAGACACTTTGAAGGGTGCCTGACTATACCTGCGGTTTAGTGGGAAGTTAGATTCTGATTTGTTTCTGATGGTAGGTTTGAAACCATTAAGAAAAAATTAAAATTTGAAATCAATAACGGGGGATTGATACCAGTATACAATATTGCCCATTTGGTTTCAAGGATAAGCAAAAGGAATGATGATTGATTACTATGATATCTGCAGGTGTAACGAAAAAGAAAACCCTCCTGGCTCGATCAGCAGAGTAGGGGAATTCAGGATTAGTCAGGGGGTTGAGTTTTACCCTTGTTAGCAGGTCGGTGTGTTTTGTCAACAGAGTAAAAATAAAAAGACCGGTGATTATGTATCTTCAGGAAAACCTCTGCAGTGTTTGAAGAATTTAGTCAGATGATTGAAGAAGCTGCAGGATTTTTTTCAACTGCTGGAGTTCAGCTTGTTGTTCTAATAGCTTACGCTCGATGGAACTGCGCTGTTCAGCCAGCTCCTCGATCTGCTCGCGCAGGTGGAGAATGACATCAATTGCTGGAAAATTGAGATTAAGGTCTTCATGCAGCCGGCGGATAATTTGCAATCTTTCGATTTCTTTCAGCGTGTAGCCTGTGATTCCCTTGGCTCTATATTGTGGGGTAATCAGCCCCTCCTGCTCACATGCCAGGAGAAAATCCAGTGCTACACAGGCGATATAAGCAGCTTGAAATGAGACATAGACAGTTTTTTCATCATCTGGGTAGTGGATTATTTCATTAGGCATGGTTTTTCCTCGCTTCTTTGGACTGGTGCAAGTTTTGTAAAGCCGCGAATTGTTCCCGCTCTTCTTCTGTCAAATTCTCTGGAAGAACAGCACTCACCTGCACATACAAATCTCCCCGCCCTTTTTTTTGATTCTGTTTTGGCATTCCTAATTCACGTAAGCGAAAACGAGTCTGATTTTGTGTCTCTGGGGGTATGTCCAGCCGGACGGTTTTACCAAGGGTCTTTACTTCAATATTTCCTCCCAGGAGTAAGGTGTAAATGTCTACAGGAATAATAGTCTGCAGGTCATCGCCCTTGCGCTCATAATTCGGATCAGGAGCCACTTCTATAATCAAGTACAAGTCACCAGGATGTTGACTGTCCGGACCAGGATGGCCTTTCCCTTTCAGGCGAACCCTGGATCCTGTGCGGACTCCGGGGGGGATTTTGGCTTTAACCTTATCGCCGGGACCCTTTTGAATAATGCGGCTGGTTCCATGATAGGCTTCTTCCAAAGAAATAGTTACTGGTGTTTCCAGGTCCTGGCCTTGTTGAACAGCGCGGTTTCCACCGAATGGTTGGTAAGTTTCCCGCTGTTGGAAACCAGCCCCTGTGCGTCCACTCCGGGCAGCGGCAGATCCGAAGAGAGTTTCAAAGAAGTCTGAAAATCCTCCCCCTCCTTGACCGAAGATTTGCTCAAACTCTTCCTGACTGACGGTGCGCGTTTCTTGTCTATTGGCTTGGTTGGCTGCAGGCCCAGATGCCCATTGCGACCAGTTAAAGTCATCCGGTTGGCCGCCAGTTTGGCTATATTGTTTCCATTGGCTTCCAAATTGATCGTATTTTTTGCGTTTTTCAGGATCAGAAAGAACCTGGTATGCTTCATTCAGTTTCTTAAAGTTCTCTTCAGCTTTGGGATCGTCAGGATTAACGTCAGGATGATATTTCCTGGCTCCTTTCCGGAAAGCCTTTTTAATCTGATCTTCGGAAGCATCTTCCGCGATACCCAGAATTTTGTAATAGTTTTGAAATTCCATAGACCTTGTTTACCCCGGTTAGATTTGACTCCATACACCAAGACGAGTGGAAAAATGGATTGTTGTGGTTTCATTTTAGTGAAGATAGTAGATTCTGTAAAGCTATTACGGAGATATTCACCCCCATCGATTGGCAGATTTGGTTATTTTGCTTCCTGAATTAGCTGGCTATATGGAACAGGGGGACACTGTATATAAGAAATCGAGCAGCCAAACTAAATTTATTCCCCTGGATACAAGATGATCACCCTCCCATCCAATTCGATGTCAAATGCTTCAATATCTTGTTCTATCCAGTTTATATACTGCCTTGACAGACTTACAGCCTTTGGTACACTAACTTCATCATGAAAAAAAGGATTGAATCCAGAACACCCGTCCCTAGCATCCAGATCCCCTAAATGGATTTCGGTCGCCTGGCGCTGGTTAGTATTGGATGCAACTGATAAACCTCCGGACTGAAATACCGGAGTTTTTTTATTGATTTTCAAAAGAATGAGGAGAACCTCCATGAGAATGTCCAGGTTATTAAGTCAAACACTCAGGGAAGCCCCGTCAGATGCTGAGATTGTCAGCCATCAACTACTGGTCCGCGCTGGGTATATCCGCCAGATGGCCGCAGGAATCTTCACAGCCATGCCGCTGGCTAAACGCTCTCTGACCAAAATTGAAAACATCATGCGGGATGAAATGAATAAGATCGATGGGCAGGAAATGTCCATGCCGGTGGTGCATCCGGCTGAGATTTGGAAAAAAACTGGACGCTGGGAAAAAATGGGTCCAGAAATGGGTCGATTCCAGGACCGCAATGGCCGTGATATGGTACTGGCCATGACCCACGAGGAAGCTGTGGCTGCGATCGTAAAAGACGAAGTCCAATCCTATCGCCAGCTGCCAATGATGATCTATCACATTCAGACAAAGTGGCGGGACGATCCCCGGCCCCGGGCGGGTTTGATCCGGGTCAGGGAATTCACCATGAAAGACAGCTACAGTCTGGATCGGGATTGGGAAGGATTGGACATCCAGTACGCCAATCACTATCAGGCTTATTTCAATATTTTTGGACGCTGCAAGCTGCCGGTGATTGCTGTGCAATCCGATGTGGGTATGATGGGAGGAAATTTAGCCCATGAATATATGTACCTTTCTCCAATTGGAGAAGATACCCTTCTGTTATGTGAGACCTGCGGGTATTCCGCCAATCGCCAGATTGCAGAATTTAAGAAGGTAAAGGCTAAAGAAGAAAACGCCCTCGAACGTGAGAAAATTGCCACTCCAGAGACAAAAACCATAGCTGACCTGGCAACTTTGCTGGATATACCCGAGAGCAAAACAGCCAAAGCAGTTTTTATGATGGCATCCAGATCAACAGCAGAAGGTGAAGAAGAAACCCTGGTATTTGCTATTGTACGGGGCGATATGGAATTGAATGAAACCAAACTGGTGAACGCAGTAGGCGCCAGAAGCCTCAGACCGGCAGAAGAAGCTGAGATCAAGGCCTGCGGTGCTGTACCTGGTTATGCTTCTCCGGTGGGGCTTAAGGACATCCTGGTAGTTGTGGATGATTTGATCCCGGACTCGCCTAACCTGGTAGCCGGAGCCAATCAAGAGGGTTTCCATTTTAAAAATGTCAACTACGGCCGCGACTTTACTGCCGATATTGTGACTGATATTGCTGCAGCCCAGGATAGAGATGCCTGTCCGAAGTGCGGCGAGGCATTGAAAGCAGTTCGTGGTGTGGAAGTGGGAAATATTTTCAAACTCGGAACCTGGTACAGCGAGGCAGTGGGAGCCACTTATCAGGACGCGGATGGAAATGAAAAGCCGATCGTGATGGGAAGTTACGGAATTGGCAGCGGCCGTTTGCTGGCCTCCGTTGCTGAAGAATATAACGATGAATATGGTTTGATCATGCCCATAACTATTGCCCCTTATGAAGTGCATCTGGTGCTGCTGTTTGGCGGGAAAGAAGGTGATGAGGAAGTTATCAAGACAGCAGAAAAACTTTACGATGATCTACAGAGTGCTGGAATTGAAGTATTGTACGATGACCGGGAGGAAAGTCCGGGTGTTAAGTTTAATGACGCGGACTTGATTGGAATCCCCTTGCGTCTAACCGTTGGGAAGCGATCTTTGGACCAGGGTGGGATTGAAATGAAACTGCGAGATCAAAAAGAAAAGGATTTGATCCCGATTGATCAGATCCTGGAAAAGGTTCAAGCAACGGTCGAAAATTTGTACAAGTCCATAGAAGAGAATCTTCCCAAGGTTAAATTCGAAGAATAGAGTCTTATTTCCCTTGGGAAAAGCTTGGATTAATCAGAATTGCCAGCAATCGTATTTTGGATGAGGTTTAGATAGGCTTTTTTCCCATAGGTAGTCAGGTGGACCTGATCCTCACCAAAATACCCTGAATGACTGTCGGATATTGTGTACCAATCAAGCAGGGTGACCTGGCTCCAACCGCTTACACTTTCCTTAAGACGTTTATTTGCCAAAGATTCCCACCGGATTGGTCTTCGAACATTGATGATGTAAACCTGTGAAACCTGATGATCGGCCAGCGTTTCCAATAAAGTTTGGACATGATCTTCTTCAAATAGTCGATTAGTGCCCAAATGGATGATAACGATTGGGGCAAGTTTTCCTTCTTCTGCCAGCGTATCGATAATTTCCGGACCATCTTCCATATTTCGACTTTTCTTTGTATCGATGTATATATTCTCTCCAAAAGCAGCTAGCAGCATATCTGACACGCCCTCCATGACGGAATCGCCAATAAAGGTGTAATCCATTTGTTGTAATTCCTCAGTTGCTTGAGTTAATATAATATCTGTCTCTGGCGCTTGCTGCTCCACCTGTGTTGATAAAGTGGGGAGCAGGCTGGTCGCATGTGCAATGAGATCAGCAGCTACTGGTCGTGGAGTCTGTGTTTCTGTGGATTGTGAAGTTCCAGACAGGCTGGTCTGGCTATCTTGAATTCCATTTGTTGTTATCTGATCTGATGATGAGGTCTGGATATTCATTGGATCCGTATTGAAGGTTCTGCTAAAAAATTCCCTGCCGCTATTTGTCATGCTAAAGGTGTACAGAGCAAGGACGATGATGGTTATTACATAGGGATAGGGCTTTTTTATAAACTGCGTTTTTAATGTGTTGACAAAGGATCTGAATCCAATTTTCCGGATCGGAAGTTCAATCCAGCGGCAGCTGGCCTCGGCAATCAATAAAGTGACGGATAACTGGATGGCAAATAGGGGAATTGCGGGCAGGTTCACATCGAAACCAGAGCGCGACATCATGAAGACCGGAAAATGCCAGAGATATATTCCGTAGCTTCGGGTACCAAGCCATCGCATAATGGGGATCTCGAGAAACCGGCTTAGGGTAGTCTCGGAATGTGTAGCTGCGAAAATCAAACCGGCGCTAACTAGTGAGAAAATAGTAATTCCGCCGTGGTAGAGAAGTGGTTGAAATTCATTATAGGTTATAAAAAAATAGATGATCAGGATTAATAAACACCACCCCACGATATCGATCAGCCATTTTTTTCGGGATTTTTGATGAGATTCTTTCCAGGGTTGCCAGAGAGTTGCCAGACAAGCGCCGATCAGAAGGCCGGCTGCTCTGGTATCAGTACCAAAATAGACTCGAGAAGAATCGTTCGAGAACGTGTAAAGAGATGACATCCAAATTGCTGATGTTGCAGCCAGTACCAGGATAGGGTATAGCAGGTTTTTGCGCTTTTTATTTCCAAATACACTCAGCAGAAAAAAAAGTATTAATGGCCAGAAGAAATAAAATTGTTCTTCTATGGCTAATGACCACAAATGTTTTAACAAAGGGGGGCGGCCGAAGGACTCAAAGTAAGATGTTTTTTGGAAGATATAAGCCCAATTTGTGTAATAAAACAGAGCGGGAGGTAAATCTTTCAGAAAATTCGAGACTCCATCACGGGCCAAAACCGGAATTGTAATGGCCAGGGAGAATAATAATAACCACAAGGCGGGAAGCAAACGCCTGGCCCTCTTAAGCCAGAATCTAAGCAGGTTTATGGCTCCTGATTCATTCCACTCGTTAATCAGCAATGAAGTGATCAAATATCCGGAGATAACGAAGAATGATTCCACACCTAAATAACCGCCCAGGGCCCAGGAAAAATTGGCATGGTAAAAGATCACAGCAAACACAGAAATTGCCCTGATACCATCTAATCCAGAGATGTATGGAAGACTTAAATGTTGATCCTTGCGCTGGAAGGTTATCCCTTTTGTTGCCTGGGTATCACTTGTTGTTTTTGAAGCCGGCATTAAACGACCTTTAATTAATAAACCCAATTATATAGCAATCCAGGATTGTTATTTGTTATCCTCAAGAATAACAGATCAATAACCTGAATTCATTCTATAAAAACCGCCATGCAGATTATATTGCATGGCAGTTATTATGGATATATTATTAATTCACAAAAACTCAGGCAGGTATTAATTCCTGCCTGAGTTGAATTATTTTCCAATATTTCTAATATCGAACAGCAGATTATTTACCCCATTTTAAAGAAACTGGTCAATTTCATGGCCAGGTTAAGATCACCCGCGAGCTGGAGTTTTCCCTCCATGAACCCTTTCATGCCGTCAGCTTTCCCGAGCAGGACATCCCCGAAGTAAGCCCCATCTGCGGTCATGGTCATAACAGGATTCTCTGCCACACCTTCAGCCACCTTGCATTTATCTCCCCCGATTGTGATGATATAGTCCCCTCCCTGATCTCCGGTCAGATGATATTGCACCACAGCTTCCAACCCGGCTGCTTTCTCGGGGATAAATGCCTTTTCGTGATTGAAGACCAATTCTTTTACAGTATATTCAGCCATTATTATCTCCTTAGTGTGATCCTGATCAGTTCATATTCTGGAAGATCGCTGCTGCGCCCATACCTCCGCCGATGCACATGGTAACCAGTCCAAATTCAAGATCCCTTCTTTTTAATTCATGGATCATCTGGACGGATAATTTAGCCCCTGTGCAGCCCAGAGGGTGACCAAGAGCGATTGCGCCGCCGTTGACATTGGTAATCTCCTGATTTAACCCTAATTCCTGGATAACTGCTACTGCCTGGGCAGCAAAAGCTTCATTCAGTTCAATTAAACCGATGTCGCTCAGGCTCAGGCCGGTGCGTTCCATGACTTTAGGGACAGCTGCGACAGGTCCCATCCCCATAATATCAGGGGCAACTCCTCCAGCGGCAAAAGAGATAAAACGAGCTAGCGGTTTTAATCCCAGGGCATCTGCCTTGGCTTTGGACATGATGATCACACCAGCTGCCCCATCTGACATTTGAGAGGAATTACCTGCAGTGACCGTACCGTTCAATTTGAAGGCCGGCCTTAACTTTGCCAGCACTTCCAGACTTGTATCGCCCCTGGGTCCCTCATCACGCTTGAAGGTGATTTTTTTCGTCCCGGAGGGAGCGACGATCTCTAATTCAAGAGGGACTATCTCTTCATCAAAGCGGCCAGATTCCACTGCCTGATAGGCTTTCTGGTTGCTTTTAATGGCAAACTTGTCCTGCATTTCCCTGGTGATCTTATAGCGCTCACTGACATTCTCTGCTGTGATGCCCATACTGGTGTATGCTTCGGGATACTCGTCTGCCAGGGTCTGGTCCGGGCTGAATTTGTATCCTGTCATTGGCACCATGCTCATTACTTCAACCCCGCCGGCAATGGCAGCATCAAAATATCCTGCCGAGATTGCCTGGGCAGCATGAGCAATGCTCTGTACACCAGAAGAACAGAAGCGGTTAATTGTTTCTGCGGGAACCTCTACAGGGAGTCCGGCCCGGAAACCAATTAGCCGGGCGATATTCATTCCCTGCTCACCCTCTGGAAAGGCGCAGCCCACGATCAGATCGTCCAGTTCGTGGGGATCAAGATCCTGAGCTCGCTTGAGCAGTTCATTGATTACAGCTGCTGCCAGCGTTTCAGGGCGGGTTGATTTCAATGTTCCCCGTTTGGCCTTTCCTATGGCGGTTCTTGTGGCAGCAACTATCACTGGATCATATTTTGGATCTTTAGTTTCTATCATTAGACACTCCTTAACTTCCTGACCGGAATTTCTTGAGGGTTAATTATGAAGTACCTTGCCTTTTTGAAGCAGATGCCACATTCTCTCCTGGGTTTTCTGTTCACCGCATAAGCTGAGGAATGCTTCCCGCTCCAAATCTAGGAAGTATTGTTCATCTACCCACTCGGGTTGGGATATATTCCCGCCGGTCATAACATAGATTAATTTGCTGCCGATCTCTACTTCATATTCAGTGATATACCCGCCAGCCCTGAAGCTGTGTAATCCGATCTTCAACCCTGATAGGCAATCACGACCTGCAGCATAGATTTTTTCAGGCGGGGGAGGTTGGTACCCTCCCTGGGCCATATGGAGAACCTCACGTTTTGCTTCAGCCAATAGATGGTCGCGATTGATGATGATCCGATCAGATTGGCCCAGTATTCCCATTTCCAAACCTTCCTGGGCACTGGTGGCAACCGCTCCCATACCAACCTGTTCGAAGACTCGCTGCAGGTAGGGGAAACATACTGCGTCGTTGGTGTGCATGGGTGGATTGACTACTCTGCGGATCATCTCTTTGGTTCCGCCACCAGCAGGGATAACTCCGGCGCCAACTTCTACCAAACCGATATAAAGCTCAGCGCCAGCGACTACTCGATTGCCGTGCATGGTGATCTCGGCACCGCCACCTAGAGCTAGTCCGGCTGGGGCCACAACGACAGGTTTTGGAAAATAGCGCATGCGCATATTCACATCCTGCAGTTTGCGAACGATCTCGTCCAACTGATCCCACATTCCGCCCTGGGCAGCCATAACAACTCCAAACAGGTTAGCGCCGGCACTGAAGTTATCAGCGTCACTGCCGATCACAATTCCGTTCAGGTTCCCTTCCATGGCATAATCCAGAGCCCGGTTCATCAAATTTAGGGTATCGTCGTCAATGGCATTCATTTTGGTCTGGAATTCAATGCAGGCTACGCCGTCGCCAAGGTCGATCAGGGAACCACTGGTGTTGCGGTCCAGGATCTTTTCTTTATCGCTCTTGACCTCACTTAATAGAAGGATCTGGGGCGTGGGCAGGATGGAAGTGTATTTTTTAGTACCTGGTTCATAGACGGTGGTCTTTTGTTTTCCCTCATACTCATAAAATCCTGTCAATCCGTCTTTGATCATCTGCTTTACCCAGGGGGCTGCTGGAAAACCAGCCTCTTTCATTAATATTGCCAATTTCTCAACTCCCAGAAGATCCCAGATCTCGAAGGGACCGGCTTCATGGCCGAATCCCCATCTCATGGCATCATCTATGGGTTTGGCGGAATCAGCAATTTCCGGGATGCAGTGAGAAGCGTACGACAATCCCTGGAGGGTGATTGCCCGCACCAGGTCAGATGCCCGATCATCACCTTCCAGCATCTTGGTTAAACGTTCACCGAGGTCCTCAATATCTCTGGCCGCGCCAACTGAGTCATAGCGGATGCTTTCGGCCGGTTCATGTTCCCTGGTTTCCAGGTTAAGAGGCCAGAATTCTTTTTTGCCTTCCACAGTGACCTGTTTATAAAATCCCTGTTTGGATTTGTTGCCCAGTAGACCCTTTTCTACCATGTCGTAGATCAATTGATTTGCCGGTTGGGAAGCAAGGAAGGGCATGGCTGGATCGTCTTTGGGTAGCGCCTCGGTTAGATTGGCTCCCACATGTTTCCAAACATCGATACCTACCAGGTCCAGCAGTCTGAATGTGGCAGTTTTCGGTCGTCCGATCAGGGGGCCAGTAATGCTGTCCACCTCCTTAACGGAATACTTGTTCTTAAGGATGTAATCCAAAGCAAAGGCGCCGCTGCCAAAACCCATCCGGTTGGCTACAAAATTGGGGGTGTCCTTGCACAAGACCACACCTTTGCCAAGGCGGTATTCAGCAAAATGACTGAAATCTTGCACGACTTCAGGCAGGGTCTTCTCAGTCGGGATGACCTCCAGGAGTTTCAGGTAGCGGGGAGGATTAAAGAAGTGAGTGCCCAGGAAGTGTTCCTGGAATCCCTTGGAGCGGCCTTCTGCGATAGAAGTAACTGGGATTCCGGAGGTATTGGTGCTGATGATGGTTTTTTCAGGACGGATCTCATCGATCTTTTTCATCAGGTCCTGTTTGATCTTCAGGTTTTCGATAATCACTTCAATGACCCAATCAGCATCCTTAATAAGATCGAAATCATCCTCCAGATTTCCGAGCTTAACCAGATTTGCAGGAGTTGCTGAATAAAAACTTGCCGGTCTGGATTTTAAAGCAGCTTGAAAACCCTGGTTGACGATCCTATTCCTGACTGCGGGATCATCAAGGGATAAACCCTTCTTTTTCTCTTCTTCGGTAAGGTCCCGGGGAATGATATCCAGTAAACTAACCTGGATGCCAGTGTTGGCCAGGTGGGCGGCAATCGCAGCCCCCATCGTCCCGGACCCAATCACTACTGCTTTGTTGATTTGATATTTCATATTATCTCTCCTCCTTCAGGAGGTTTATTTTGGATAACAGTTATGACATCTGATTATCTTAGCTGACTGCCCCGGTAGCCGAGAATGTTGCGGGCCACAACCAGTAAGTTGATCTGGCCGGTGCCTTCAAAAATGTCATTGATCTTGGCATCCCGGAACCATTTCTCCAGTAAAAACTCCCGGCTGTATCCCACAGGACCCATCAACTCAACTGCTTTCTGAGTGATCACCGTGGCAACTTTTCCGGCTTTGACCTTGCTCATTGATGCGACCATGCCGTTGGATTGTTTATTATCAGCCATCCAGAGGGCTTTTAAGGTCAGCAGCCAGGCCTGGCGCAGCTGGGTTTCCATGTCGATGACCTCCCTTTCCAGGTTGGACATCTTCTGGCGCGGCAGTCCGTAGCGGATTTCGATTCCTTCTTCCGCGAGTTTTTCCTGGACAAATTCCAGGGCAGCCCGGGCCACGCCCAGAGCAGAGGCGGCTACAATGGGTCTGGTGGCGTCAAAGGTTTCCATGGCGCCTTTATATCCCTTGGTGCTTTTTTCGATGGTAGGGGATCCCAGGATATTTTCATATGGAACCCGGCAGTCCTGCAGGACAATTGAAACCGTATCGCTGGCCCGGATGCCCATTTTTTCTTCCATTTTGGTAACTTTGCATCCGGGGGTATCCGCTTCAATAACAAAGGAGCGGATACCAGCTCTTCCAGCTTCCAGATCCAGGCTGGCCCAGACAACAATAAATCCCTTTGAATCTACCAAAGCTTTGTTGCCGGCAGTCACAAAGATCTTCTCTCCGTTTAGAATCCATTCGTTGGTCTTTTCGTCTAAAACGGCTGTGGCCCTGATAGCCGAGGTATCTGAGCCTGCCTGCGGTTCTGTCATGGCCATGGCGTCAAAGACCGGTTCCTTCCCGGTGAACCGGCTGAGGAAACGTTTCTTCTGCTCTGGTGTACCGGCGGCACTAACTGCGGCTGCTCCCAGCATACCCCCAGGTGTGCAGAGGTAGATACCTGCGTCACCCCAGGATAACATTTCCACCATTACCATCAAACGCTGGTAGTTGATGGGTGGGCGTTTTTTCTTTTCGGGATCCTCTTCTTTCTTCTTCTCAGCTGTTTCATCGGGGGCCATTGAAGAGCTGCCCAGGGCTTTGGTGGCGGTGTGCATAAATTCAATATAAGCCCAGGGGATTTCATGTTCATTTTCATCCATATCGCGTGAAACGGGCCTCATCATGTTTTTGGCAACCGTTTCAACCACAGTGCTGGTTTGAACCAGAGGTTTTGGCATCTCAAAACTAATCATGATCTTTCTCCTTTTTCAGACCCGGATTGAAAATCCAGGTGGGGGATAATCGATTTGTGGTTTTAAACCATTGCCAGACCGATGAATGTTGAAAAACCCCGGCCATTTCTCATCCACATCTCTACCGGATGCTCCCGGATATAGCCATGGCCACCCAGGATTTGAACAGCCCGATCAGTGACCATCATCACCATATCGACCGCAGCGTTGTAGGCCAGGAAAGCTTGTTTATAAGCACCCTCTTTGCCTTCATCCAGCATCCAGGCCGCTTCCCAAGCCAATAGGCGAGTAGCTTCAAGATCTGTACCCATTTCAGCCAGCATAAATGCAATTGCTTGTTTCTGGGCTACTTTAACCCCAAATACCTCTCTATCCTTGGCGTATTCAATTGCGTAATCATACGCTGCCTGGGCGACACCCAGGGCAAGTGCGGCCAACCCGATATGCCAGGAGGCCTGGATACTTTCCATGGGATGACCTTCAGCACCACCTAATTGCTGGCTGACAGGGATCTTCACTTTCTCCAGCTTCAGAGAATAAAGGGGATAGGCATGGATGCCGAGGGTCTTCTGCTTCTCTCCGACAATCAGCCCTTCGGCATCGGCAGGGACGATAAAAGCCTGGGTTATTCCATCCAGGTTGGCATAGATCAGGAACTTTTCAGCATCTGTAGCGTAAGGGACATAGGTTTTTTCCCCATCGATCAAGATCGAATCGCCTTTTTTGACTGCTGTGGTTTGTAGATCAAGGGGATCAAAATCAAATTTGGGCTCGATCAAAGCCGCAGTATAGGCTTTCCATTCCATTTCGATTACAGGTGGGATCAATTCCTTCTTTTGCTCTTCAGTCCCTGCCAGCAGGATTGGGAGCACAAAGAGATTTGGAGTCATCACTCCTAAACTTGCTGCCAGGTCTCCATATGCCAAACCTTCTGCGGCAAGGACACCGGTCAGGGCGGAATAATCTCCGAAGCCATTGTAGTCTTCTGGTGTTGATGCTTGCAGGATACCCAGTTCCCAGCCCTTTTCAATCAGATCTGCGGGAAGCTCGGATTGCTCATCGGCTTCCCGAGCTGCCGGCCGGATATCCCCCTCGGCATAACGCTTTACAGCATCCAGAAGCATCTGCTGCTCTTCAGTTGGGGTAAATGAGTACATAAAACCCTCCGATATGTATAAAACGATTAGAAATATGGAAGTTGATTAATGATCAGCCTGGGATTCATGGTATGGATAACACTCTTGGTCAATAGTGAATAAAATTAGAATTCTGGATCACCTCCTGTTTTCCTGATCCTGGAATTATTCACGGATTTTTAAACCCTGAAGAAATAAATCGGTAAATTGATCAGCTATCTCCTCGGTTGTGAGAGGGCCATCCTCGCGATACCAGGTAATAGTCCAATTCAGAACACCCAGCAGGGCTTTACTTACCAGGCCCGGATTTGAGGTTTGGAATTCTCCCGTTGAGACACCCTCTTCGATAATTCCCTGCCAGATGCAGTCCACCTGATCGCGGCGAGGTATGTGTAGGTCCTTATATTCTGGTTCAAGCGAACGGTATTCAAGCAGAAGGACAGATGAGAGAGATCGGTTTTCAGCCAAAAATCCTAAATAGGCCTGCATCGCCTGGCGCAGCTTCTGGCGGGGGGATAGGTTGGGAGTAATTGCTCCCTCCAGGCGTTCCACGATCAACTCCAGAGCTTCATCCAGCAGCGCTAATAGGATATCCTGCTTGCTATTAACATGGTGGTAGAGGCTGCCTTTTTTTAAATCAACAGCTTCAGCGATATCCTGCATGGATGCCGCATGGTACCCTTTTTCCTGAAAAATAGTGGCCGCCGCCTGGAGTATGCTTTCCCTGGTCATAGCTGGAATTCCCTACCGACCGTTTGGTAGATTAAGCGTAACAAATTTTGGGTTGAAAGTCAAGCCTAGCAGGAGATTGACAAAGAAAAAATAGCCGGTATTGGTAATTGGGATACAATAAAAAAATGCAGACATTATATTAAGAAGGAAGGAACCTCATGAACAAACGACTAACTTTGAGCGTAATATCTGGTGCTATTTTGGGGGTATTCTGTATCATCGGAGGGGCTGTTCGACTGGGATGGGAAGGGAATCAGCTCTTGTTATTTGCTTTGTGGTACAACCGGCTGGTGATGGGACTATTAATTGGACTTGCAGGAAACCTAATGATTATCAAGGGGGATTGGAATTGGATCCTGCGGGGAGCTGGTCTGGGTTTAATCGTGAGCGCAGCCTATTTCTTCACATCAGGAGCCAGTGATTGGGTTTCGTTTTTTGCCGGTGTTATTTATGGCATCATTATTGAATTTGTCTGGAAACGTTTTGGCGACTGACGGATCCTGTGAAATAAATTAACGGAAAATTAAATTTCGAGAGAAAAGAATTGCAATTTACTCTGTATAACTATTCTCTCTAGGACTGGTTTTAATAGTGAAAGACAGTATTGCAATTATGGATCGGAGGATGGAGTGGATGAAAGATAAATTATCAACAAAGATGAAATTGATGTACGGTGCTGGAGATATCGGCTTCAGTCTGACCAGTACGATCATGGGGGTTTATTTCCTGTTTTTTATGATTGAAGTGGTGGGAATCAGGCCGGGAATAGCCGCGATACCCATCCTGATCGGGAAGATCTGGGATTTTGTGAATGATCCCATCTTTGGCCATTTATCGGACCGAACTCGCACTCGTTGGGGCAGAAGACGGCCATATTTGCTCTTTGGAGCACTACCGCTGGCTTTTACTTTTACCATGCTCTGGTATAAACCGGGATTCGAATCCACATCGGCCCTGGTAGCTTATTATTCTATTGCCTATATTATTTTCGAAGCTTCTGCCACCATGTTGTACATGCCTTATTTTGCATTGACCCCGGAATTAACCTCAGATTATGACGAAAGAACATCCTTGACCAGCTACCGGATGTTCTTTTCCATCCTGGGAAGTTTGCTGGCATTTACTATCCCCTCGATCATTGTTGGAGAATTCACACCTGAGAATGCGCCCAGAGTGCTGCTGATGGGCGGGATTTTTGGATTGGTTTCTGCCTTGCCGATGTTCCTGACTTTCTTCGGAACAAAGGAAAGGGAAGACCTGGCGGATCTTGTTAAACCATCCCTGCTGGAATCCATAAGATCGGTCTGGAAGAACGTTCCCTTCCGTTATGGATTAGGCATTTTCCTGGCGACCTGGATCTCGGTTGATATCCTGCAATCAAGTTTGTTATTTTACGTAAAATTCGTGGTCCAACGCGAAGATCAAAACGAGATTATCATGGCCATGATTTTTGTGATAGCCATGTTCGCACTACCAATCTGGAATTGGGTTTCAAATCGTTGGAGCAAACGTTATGCCTACATGATCGGTATAGCATTCTGGGCTGTGGTCCAGTTGGTATTAATCATGATGACGCCATCCACACCGCTGGCCCTGATTTTGGTTTTTTGTGCCCTGGCAGGTATTGGCGTGGCTGCTGCCCATGTGCTTCCCTGGGCCATCCTTCCTGATGCAATTGAATGGTATGAGTACAAAACAGGAGAACGGCATGAAGGCATGTTTTACAGTATTACTACACTGGCGCGCAAAGTAACCTCGGCGGGTACGGTGCCGCTGATCGGCCTGGTCCTGGAACTTACCGGATATCAGCCTAATATTGCCGTTCAAAGTGCTGAAGCTGTCCGCGGTATTAAATTGGTCATCGGACCGATTCCTGCAGTTTTGCTGTGTGTGGGGATCTTTATTGCCTATAAATACCCTCTCGATCGGGATGATTTTCTTTCTATTGTGAAAAAGATCAAAGAACGCCGGGTATTGGAAGCTAAAAGTGATTTAGAGTAAGGATCGGAAATGTCTGAGATCATTATTAAAAAGGTTGAGACAGAGGGAGAAAAGAAACGGTTTCTGACTTTCCCCTGGAGAGTGTATCGAGATGACCCTCTGTGGGTGCCGCCATTGTTGCCCGAAAGAAAGAATGTCCTCGATCCTGAAAAGGGCGCTTTCTTAAGACGGGGAGAAGCAGAATTTTTCCTGGCTTATAGGAATGGTCGACTTGCCGGAACGATCTGTGCTGCAGAGGACCCCCCAACCAATCTCAAACGCGGCCAGAAGGAATGTGTTTTTGGCTTCCTGGAGTATATTGAAGATTATGAGGTTTTTGAATCTTTAATCGCTTCAGCCAAGGAATGGGGCCGAGCGAGAGGATTGGATACTCTATACGGTCCCTGGAATTTGGATTATGAGGACAGTTACGGGGTTTTGGTGGAAGGCAGAGACGCGCCACCGGCTTTGATGTGCGGTCATACTCCACCATATTATCAGGGGTATATGGCTAGATATGGATTTCAACCGGCCCGGGCCCAAAATGTCGCTCTGCGCATTACATTAGATGATTCACCCCAATACAAGCGATTATTAAGGCTGGCCGGGCGTGTAAAAGCCCAGGGAAGGATAACGATCCGCCCTGCGAATTTTGATCGCTGGCAGGAGGAAATAGATTTCGTCCATTTTCTCCTGGGCAAAGCCCTGGCCCATCTGGGCGACTCCATTGGTTGGCATCGAGAAGCGTTGGAAGCAACCCTGGCGCCCTTTAAAACTATTGCAGACCCCAATTTGATCCTCTTCGCTGAAGTGGATGGTGAAACTGTGGGATTTTTACCCGGAGTGCCAAATCTAAATGAAATATTCATTGATGTGAATGGGTTAAAGCATCCCTGGAATTATCTTCAACTTCTGTGGATGATGAAATGGCGTAAAATTGAAAGTTTAACCGCCAAGAGCGTACTGGTACTGCCAGAGTATTGGAATCGCGGTGTTGTGGTATTACTTATGGAAGAGATGTATCACAGAGCCCGGGAGAAGGGATATAAATGGATTGATATGTCCATTACCAGCGTTGACAATCCAACCTCAGTGTTAACTGCAGAAAAATTAGGCGCAGAGATCTATAAACGTTGGCAAGTCTATCATTACCCGATTTCAAGTTGATTTTTTTCTTTCCGGGGCAGATATCTTGCCAGATTGTGGGGAAGGTTTTATAATGCATGTCGTCCGGGGCGTGGCGCAGTCCGGCTAGCGCGTTGCAATGGGGTTGCAAAGGCCGTCGGTTCGAATCCGACCGCCCCGACCAGAATACAAAAAACCGCTGAGTTCCAGCGGTTTTTGATTTTAAATTAATGAAACCGCTCAATAATACCCGATAAATTCTTTGGCTTGCTGATGGATGGCATAATCCATCTGATTGGCTGTTTTAAACTCTTCCACAAAATCTGAAGTAATGCCCAGTTTTTTATATTTTGTTTTGTCCAGTTTGTAACTGGTTGATTTATTTTTGATATACCCGGTCCAGTCTTTGTTTCTAAGCTGGGCAATAAAACCGGACTGGCACTCAGATACACCAACCAGATCATAATCGCCCAGCCGCCGATTTCCCAAACACTTGGATTGGAAATTTATAAACCCATCCTGATAAACAAAATCAGTGAAACCAAGTTCCTCATCATAAGGGATATTAATACGCCAATCCGTTTCACCCCTAAGATTATTCCATTCCTCGTATAAGGAGATCATTCTTTCCAGGGGATCCTTGAGGATAATACTGATGAAAGGATTATCAAATATTCCCTTAAATAGACTGGGAGTAAAATAGCCGTAAACTGCAGCTGTATCTTCCGGGAGTTCCTTGCGGGCGAAAAAGCTTTTCTGATCAAATAGTGCCAGCTCACTATCATTTGAATTATTATCGAATAATAGTGAATTGCTCAACAGCTTCTTTCCAATCTTAAGCAAAAAAGAGGCTGGGGTTTGAGGCAGATCACACAGGCGGATAAATCTTTTTTGAGATAATTTATAGATCAGCACGCGCTCTGTACCGTAAATATTCCCCAGATTTGTGAGGAAGGAGGAGTCTGTATTGCCCTCAATCTGAACACTGACATGGACCCTGTGATCTGCGTTGGCTGTCAAAACGACTCCTCTTTCTTGGGTAAAAATTTTCTAATAGTGTAGCATAACTTTTCCTAATTTCTAGGGGTAATTTTTATACCGTAAAAGTGTCCTGAAAATAGCAATTGATTTCGATTCAGAATAGATGATTATCAGCCGCTAATTTCAAAGCAGGTTATTGGTACACTTCAGGATTGACGCAATAAGACAAGGGGTTTCCTTGGATCCCGGCTTTTAAATTACTGATAGCAATGCCGGCCATTATCCGGCGGGTATTGACTGTAGCAGATCCGATATGGGGAGTGATAAAACAATTAGGAAGTTGATACAGCGGGTGGTTCGGCGGCAGTGGTTCAGGATCAGTCACATCCAGCCCTGCAGCCAGGATCTGGTTTGTTTGAAGAGCTTCCAGTAGAGCGTTTGTGTCCACCACGGGACCGCGGGCAGCATTGATCAGAATTGTGTTTGGCTTCATTTTGTTAAAAGCTTCTATCCCGATCAAACCTTTTGTATCCTGGGTCAGGGGGACATGAAGACAAATAAAATCACTAGTCGACAAGAGCTCATCCAGATCAACCTGCCTGGCAGCCAGATTTTGTTCCTGCTCTGGAAGGGGACTGCGATTGGTAAAGATCAACTGACTTCCAAAAGGTTTTAATCTCTCAGCAACCGCTGAACCGATCTTTCCCAACCCGATGATACCAACAGTCGCGTTTTTAAGATCCCTGCCGAGCCATCCGGTTGGTTCCCAGCTTGACCATTTTCCATCCCTGGCATCACGATTTGCTGCGGCTAACTGCCGGCTGACAGATAGCAGCAGTGCAATGGTTAGATCAGCGGTGCCGTCCGTCAAGACGCCAGGTGTATTGCCCACCGGGATTCCGCGCCTAGTGCAGGCCTTGACGTCAATGTTATCGGTGCCCACTGCCATATTACTGATAACTTTCAGGAGGGGAGCCTGGTCGATAATAGGGGCTGATATTGGATCATCCAGCAGGCAGATTATTCCAGAAGCTTGAGGAAGATAGTCTTTCAATTTATTATCGATCCCTCGTTGATCATTATCCCCGAGGATAACCTGAAAGTCAGCCAGGGTTTCTCCAGTCCAATCAGCAGGCAGATCATGAGTTAATAGAACCATCGGTTTGTCTTTTATCATGGATCCTCATTTAGAATGTAAAAAGAAAACAAAGGTCATTCACATTGGTCCCGGTTACACCTGGCAGCAGCAGATCATCGAGTGCCTGGAAAAATGAATAGGAATCGTGCTTGGAAAGGAATTCATCCGGGTTTAATCCCAGCTCCCCAGCCCGGGCAAGGGTTTCCCCGGTGACAATTGCGCCAGCCGCATCAGTCACACCGTCTTCCCCATCTGTTGCCAGGGTGATCAGTGCCAGGTCTTTTTGATTGGCCAGCAACCTTACTGCGCTGAGGGCAAGTTCCAGATTTCGCCCACCTTTACCCGGGTTTATTGTATCTGTCAGAGTAACAGTGGTTTCTCCACCAGCGATCTGGCAGGAAAGATGGGTCTTGCCGGAAACAGAAGATTGTTTAAGGATATTTGCGAGCGCTTCTCCAGCCAGTCTGGCTTCTCCTGCCAAAGGTTCAGGAAGAACTTGCCCTTTGAATCCTTCCATCTGAGCTTGCTCTAATCCTCCTTTAATTGCGTCCTGGTTAGACGCGATGATCAGAGTTGTTTGGCCCTGGAAGACAGGATCATCCGGTTTGGGAGTTTCAGGGATCTTTCCATCTGTTCCGGCCTTAAGATGTCTTATTACAGAGGATGGCAGAAGCTGTTCCAGCTGATATTTCTTGATAACTGTCTGGACATCCTGAAAAGTAGAGGGATCCGGTACAGATGGCCCAGATGCGATCATGTCAATTGGATCTCCGATCACATCAGAAAGAATCAACGTAATAATCTTCGCCGGATATAAGGAAACAGCAAGTCGGCCGCCCTTAACCTGAGAAATATGTTTGCGGATGGTGTTGATTTCCTGAATATTCAAGCCATGGTCCAGGAATATTTGGTTGGCTTGCTGTATGTCTGTTATAGAAATTCCTGGAACGGGAGCGGTAAATAGAGCTGAACCTCCCCCAGAGACCAGGATGATTACCAGATCTTCTCCGGTCAGGGATGATAGATACGAGCGAATTTCCTCTGTCGACTTAAGGCTGTCCTGGTTGGGGAAAGGGTGGCCACCATGATATAAGCTGATTTTCTCGCGATAACGATTGGGAATGCTGGATCTCAAAGCTTTTGAAAGGACAGCTCCGCCAGTAAGATGATCGGAGACCAAATCTGCTGCAGCAATCATCATAGGGATGCCGGCTTTGCCGATCGCCAGGAGGTATATATTCCTGAAATCATCCAGGTTGAATTTCTGCCCAGCAACACGCAAAAAAACCCCGTCTCGTTGAAGAGCTCGATCCAGAGCCGCCCCAGGATCGACCGCCGCCAGCGAAGCGGCAAGGATCCTGGTAACTTTTTTCCCCCAGGGCTTTTCCCTGAGAGTTCTTGTGAGGAGTAACTCTGCTGGTTTAATCATAACAGGGAGCTGGCTTGAATACATTGAGGTGAGTTGTTTTTTGGTGAGTTCACAAAAGGTGATACAGGATAGGTCTGCATCAACCCGGCCGGAAATGATTTTAGCAAGGGTTGAAAAACTTCACCCTTCTTTTCTGCAGGATCCAACCAGGTATCATAGTCTTCCGGAGTCAGGATCACTGGCATGCGGTCATGAATGGGTTTGACCAATTCATTGGGGGTTGTGGTCAGGATACAGGCAGACTTGAGTGGATCACCTTCCGGTGAATACCAGATTTCCCACAGGCCTGCAAAGGCAAAGGGTGATTGGTCTTTCATTGTGAAATAATAGGGGGTTTTTCCTTTACCTGAAATTGATTTGCTCCATTCGTAAAATCCATCTGTCAAAATAAGGCAGCGTCTCCTTTTGAGACTGTTTTTAAATGATGGTTTTTCTGCGGCGGTTTCTGACCTGGCATTGATCAAATTGAATTTGCCCACATTCTCGGCTTTGGTCCAGGATGGGATTAAACCCCAGCGGTAAAAATCAAGGCTTTTTGTCCCATCATTAGGGATGATTGGTATGGGTTGTGAGGGTGCAATATTATAACTGGGAGGCAAATCACCCGGGATATGAAAATTGGGGAAAGCCGCCTGTAAATCTTCCGGGGAGACTGTCAGAGTAAATCTTCCACACATAGACCCTCCAAAGAAATGAGCTTTGGTGTTTGGTCATATTGTAGCTGATTAACCCAAAAAAATACCCCTTGACCTGAGGGGGGCAGGCCAAGGAGTAAAGGGATTATTACATATCCGGTTTTAACTGTCAAGGCGTATCGGTTTAGAAGCTGACAATCCCATGGGACTAGTCCTTGAGGGTGGTCTTTTCGGGATTTAGAGATTGAAAATTCTCCAATGTTATAATCTCAAAAGTTGGTTTTCCCATTATCTAAGGCTGAATACTATGAAACGCGCCCTATCCCTTGGATTAGGCATTACCCAAGCAGCCGTAACAATAACATTGATTTGTATTGCTATTGTCTTTGTTACTTATTTCGGTCTGGAAATGGCCGCTAACTGGGATGGACCCAATCCCGGATATCATCTTGAACAAACAATTAAAGAAGCTATCTCAAGCAGTTTGACTTTCCTGGGAGGATTGATCCAGGGTGATCTGGGCACTGTTAGGATGGTCTCCGGGAACCGGGAAATCAGTGGGATCCTGTGGGACTCTTATAAAAACAGTTTTGGATTATTGGGTTTATCACTAGCCCTGGCAGCTGTGCTGGGAATCCTGTTTGGTGGTCTGGCTGCCCTGGCTTCTCAGAGCCGCTGGGAGTATCTGATCCTGGTGCTGACACTACTCGGTATATCCGCTCCGTCATTTTTGCTGGCTGTTCTCCTTCAAAGCCTTGGTATCAGATACACAGTCACTTTTGGAAATCAATTGATCAGTATGGGGGGCTACGCCTGGGATTTTAAGCACCTTGCTATCCCCGTGTTAATTTTAACCGCCCGACCCTTAGCCCAGATAACACGAGTAACATTCATCAACCTCAACGAGATCATGGGGGAAGAATATATCCGGACGGCATATGCCAAAGGCCTGAAATATTCTCGCACCGTTCTTGTTCATGCCTTGAAGAATCTGGCCGTATCCGTACTTACAGTAATTGGTGTTTCGCTACGATTTTCTATCAGCATTTTGCCAGTTGTAGAATTTATATTTGCCTGGCCCGGACTGGGCCGGCAGTTCCTGGAAGGTATCTGGAATCACCGTATGGATCTGGTTGTGGCGATTGCCTTGTCTCTCGGTTTGACAATCCAATTCATCAATATCTTGCTAAATAAATTGTATCCAATCTTAGATCCGCGTTTGAGGACTGAAACATGAAAGGGTTCAAGAGGCTTTTTTCCTACTTGATCAATCCCCGATCGGGTATCTGGAAGTTCACTGATTCCAGTGAGGAAATTGAACCCAGAAAAGTTCCCTGGAAAGGTATCTTTAATCCTCCCTTTGTACTGGGTGTGATTATTGTGATCGGGATGATTATTGTTGTTTGGTTTGGGCCTCGCTTTTCTTCATACGATCCATTTATCACCAGCCGGTCAACGCCTTCCTATTATGACAGTGTTAATAACGTGATGGTCAGACCGCCATTTGATCCCAGCCCGGAATATCCTCTGGGAACAGACCGCTTTGGAAACGATATCCTAAGTTTGATATTTTACGGGGCCCGGGTGACAATGATTTCCTGCCTGTACATCACTGCCGGTAGGGTGCTTCTGGGATTGATATTGGGCGGGATCTCCGGATGGACGGAAGGTTCTTCGTTTGATAGATTGGTATTGAGAATGAGCACAGTAATTTCATCAATCCCGCTTCTGTTAAGCGCGATGTTGATGATCTTGGCATTAGATATCCACAAAGGTGTCTGGGTATTTGTGGTTTCTCTGTCTGTATTGGGGTGGACTGAGATCTCCCAACTTGTTAGAAGTGAATTCATCCGTATCAAAGAGATGTTATATATAGAGGCGGCTGAAGCATTGGGGATGACCCGTTTTCAGATAGCCATCAGACATGCCCTGCCTAACGTTCTTTCCTTTTTATTGAGTATATCTTTCCTGGAGATGGGCGCAGTTCTACTGATAATGGCTGAACTTGGATTTTTGGGTCTTTATGTAGGAGGAGGTTCACGGTTTCGCGCCGACGCATTTTCACCTGTGATCATCCAGATCAGCGAGATTCCTGAATGGGGTGCTCTGGTTGCTCAGGGAACCCCTTATTTACGGACATATCCTTATATGATCCTGGGACCTGCTATGGCTTTCTTTTTTGCCATTCTGGGCCTAAATGCGTTCGGGGAAGGATTAAGGCGAATATTTGACCGTTGGCCATTCAGCACAGCTTTTTTCCTCAAGAAAAAGATGCTGTTGGTCACGGCTGCTTTTATTGGTATTTCGGTAGTGATCTTCCAGATGACCAATGCCTCGGTATCCTATCAACAAGTTGCTGAAGCTTTTCATGAGGACAGTGTAGTCGCGAGACTTGAGGAACTGAAAATATATAATAACATTGCCAGGGAATCAGTATCAAATCCAGTGGTTGATTACATCATACAGAAAGAAAAAGAATATGATATTGATCATGGCTGGTCTGAAACCTTAACCTCATATTATTATTACCCCATTGAAACTACTCTAATTAAGCCGATTAAAGAACCGCTGCTGAGCGTTGGAACAAGGGGTGAATATCATTACCTGAATGAATTTTCCTTCCTTGCAGAAGGCTGTGCAGGAAGCGGTTACGGCAGTGGTCAGATCATCTTTTTAAATAGCGGGATATCTGATCTAACTATCGAACAGAGGAAGGAATTTCGGGGAAAAATAATTCTCACACTGGAAGAAGTATATAATCCTGATTTTGCTCAGGCAGCAGCGCTGCAAGGTGTGGAAGGTATCCTGGTAGTTACTCAAGATCGGCCTCCGCTCACATCCCAATATGAGGTCCCTCCTGATCCGGAAGCGGATCTTTGCACGGTTGATGATATTCCGGTTTACCGTATTACTAATGCTGTAGCAAAGAGGATCACAGCCCAAGCTCGAGAGGATTGGGATCTTCTCAGGGTCCAGGCCTTGGAGGGAAAAGTAGCCCTGGACCTGGATGTGCGTGTAGTTCTGGATCTGCAACTATCAGAACCAACCACTGTTTTTGTACCTAATGTGATGGGTTTTATTGGAGGCTACGATATTGATCACGCGGATGAGATCCTTGTGATTTATACCTCATTTGATGGCCTGGGTTTATCTGAATATAATCAGGAACAAGTGCCTGAGGATGACCTGGCGAAGATTGCTGTGTTACTGGAAATCATGCACACCTGGAAAGAAAACAAAGTTGATCCGAGGCGATCTGTGCAATTTGTGATCTGGGGAGGAGAGGGTGTTGAAGGTCCGTATCAAGATATGCTTTATGGTCTGTTTGAAAATAATAAACTGGTCGCCAAAGTGCCTACAAATATGAATCCCTATATGAATACCAATCCGGTTAAACCGGCGTTTTGGGTGGAAATCGGTGATTTGAGCAATTATCCTGCGATTATGGCTTATTCTGATCAATCAACACAGTTCATGACTAAGGTATTCAAACAGGCAGCTCAAGCTGCCCATCTGAATATTGAGTCAGCGACTTCCTATAACTCTCCAGTTAACAGCGATCTGCCAAGTATATATATCTGGGAAGACAGCCAGAATACTCCAATGGCAATTCCTGATCCTGAGAACTATGTCAAGAAGGGAGTTGTTATCAATCGGACCTTGATCCAGCTGGTAAGAGATATGCGGGAATGAACTCATCCAGTTCTGGATATAATTTTTGATCATAAAAAAATCTTCTGGAATAATTTCATAACGACACAATTCATTTAATTTTTTTTCCAGCATATTTTGGGATGCTGGCTGGAACAATGGGGGCCACCCTTGGGAAAATTGGGAAAATGGCAGCCAGTTAAAATGGAAAATTTAAGTATCCCGTTAAAAGAAGCGGATCCAACTATTAATGTCTGGTAAGAAATTGATCAATCTGCCAGGGCATCTAGGGCGATGATATATAATTGACCAATAATTATTAGCTGAGGAAATCATGAAAAATAAACGTTTATTCAATATTTTCATCATCGTATTTATAGATTTGCTTGGATTCGGACTGATCCTTCCCTTGCTGCCATTTTATGCCGATGAATTTGGCGCTACACCTTTCCTGGTGGGGCTATTGACCGCAATCTATGCCGCAGCCCAGTTAGTTGGAGCACCTTTATTGGGGCGCCTATCAGATCGTTTTGGACGCAAGCCTATCCTTCTGATCAGCATCTTTGGTACTTTTCTTGGATTCCTGTTATTTGGTTTTGCTGTGCCCGTGGGACAAAAACTAGCCGTCTTACTGGGGGTGCCGATCAATATCATGATACTGGCTGTATTATTCTTCAGTCGGGCTTTGGATGGATTTACAGGCGGGAATATCTCAGTTGCCCAGGCCTATATCACTGATGTAACCACTCAAGAGAACCGCGCTAAGGGGTTGGGTTTGGTAGGTGCTGCATTTGGTCTAGGTTTTGTTTTTGGACCGGCTATGGGCGGTTTTCTAAGCAGTTTCGGATTTGCTGTCCCTGCGTTCGCTGCAGCAGGTTTGTCCGCCATCAATCTGGTTATGGTCACTATCTGGCTTCCTGAGTCCCTATCAAGGGAGGATCGGGATGCTTCTGCATTAGTTAAAAGACCCAAAGTCAATCTGAACGCTTTATTCCAGGCTTTAAGACGACCCAAGGTCGGACCGATTTTGAGTGTGACTTTCCTGTATGGCCTGGCCTTTGCTATATTCTCCACGATGTTTTCACTTTTTTCTCAATACAAATTGGATCTAGACGCCCGCCAAACAGGATATGTGCTTGCCTATGTAGGTATATTGATCGCCCTGGTTCAAGGGGTGGGTGTTGGTCCGATTTCAAAACGTTTTCCTGATCGCTGGATCATATTGACCACAACCATCATAATGGCAATCTCTCTTTTAATCTGGGCTTTTACCGGTAGTATTGTCCTTTTGTTGATCATTTTGATCCCGCTGGCAGGTACCAGCGGCGTTTTGAATACGGTTCTTCGCAGCTCGTTAACAAAGGTTGTAGACATGGAAGAGGTGGGAGGGATTCTGGGCATTTCGGCCTCTTTTGAAAGTTTAACAAGAGTGATCGCACCCAGCCTGGGGGGAATATTACTGGGTTCCCTGGGGACCTGGGCACCCGGAGTAGCTGGCGCGGTCATTATGTTTGGAGTGATCATCCTGGTCTGGGTGACTATTTTCCATCAGTCTGGTGATAGACAGGGTGCCCAAGAAGCTAATCTATGATCATGAGAATGGATCATTGATGAGCGGCAGCCAGATCATTCCTGGTTTGGAGCTGTTTTGCAATGATGCGGTCGAGTTTTCCCATCGGGTAGGATTGCATGGATCCAGGCGGGACCCAGGCCAGATCCGTGTGGTAGAGCATTTGCAGATCTTCTGACACCAGGTGACATTGGTAAGCATGCAAGGTTACTTTGTAATGCGTATAGGCATGATGATAGGTGCCCAGAAGCTCACCAACCTGGATGTCTGCATCAAGTTCTTCTTTGATTTCTCTCTTTAAAGTCTCTGATAGAGTTTCATTATTTTCCTGTTTTCCCCCGGGAAATTCCCACATTCCACCCAGCAGACCCTCAGGGGGTCTTTTTCCCAGCAGAACCCGATCATCTTTTTCGATTACCGCCGCGGTCACTTGGAGGTGAGGTTGGGAGGTTTTCTGCTTTCGAACTGGACGTTTATCCTGGAGATGGTATTGAAATGCCAGGCAATCAACTTTCAATGGACAGCGATCACAAGCAGGATTTTTAGGCAGGCAGAGCAGGGCTCCCAACTCCATTAAGGCTTGATTGAACTCACCTGGCTTATTCTCAGGCAATAGTTCCTTGGCAATCCGCCAGAGCTTATTTTCTGTATCCGAGGACTTAAGCGGTGTAGATATGTTAAAAAGGCGCGAAAAAACACGTCGGATATTCCCATCAAGAATGGGAGCGTGATGACCAAATGCTATGGAAGAAATTGCTCCTGCTGTATAACGACCAATCCCCGGTAAGGACTCAAGGGATTTGGCATCCTCGGGTACATTTCCGTCAAAAATTTCCTCAACCAGTTTTGCAGCTTTGTGCAGGTTGAGGGCCCTGCGGTAGTAACCTAATCCTTCCCAGAGTTTTAGAACCTGGTCCTGGTCTGCCAATACTAGAGCATGCAGGGTGGGCAGTTCAGACAACCAGTTTTTGTAATAGGTGATGACTGTCTCAACCCTGGTTTGTTGGAGCATGATCTCGGATACCCAGATGGCATATGGGTCAGCGGTTCGGCGCCATGGCAGATCTCTGGCATTAGCTTGATACCAACTGATCAATTCATTATTAATCCTAAGTTTTATCTCCGGTTTAATCACAATGGACAAAGTGTACCATCTATCATCCTGGTAAGGAAAGATTTATTGACAGCATTTCTGCAATCGTATACACTCAATGACATATCTTGTTTTAATCACTTTCAGGACAACCAGTTATGCATAGAAAAGCTGTGACTGCTCCGTTATTTATTGTTCTTATTACTGCTGTTCTGAGTGCCTGCTTTGGAGCAACGGGAAACGAAGAGTCATTTGATAATCAAGTTCAGGCGGGTGTAGCTGCAACTCTGACAAAAGAAGCATTTATTCAAAGCATTGATTCGGCCCGTGAAACTGAACAGGTCTTAAATATGCCTACAGCAACCGAGGCCGCCACGTCAACACCATCACCAAGCCAGACAATCACTTTAACCCCGACCCTCAATCCGATCCACAGGCTGATCCCGGGTTCTCCTTCTACTGTCCATATGTATATCTCAGACATAGTCACAGTAGATTTGGCCAAGGAAAAGACAGCCTTGGGAGATTATTTTTCCTGGAACAGGCTCGAACGACCTTACACCCCAAAGACTATGATCTATAAGGATTATCTGGATATATATCAGGCAGGTTTGGTTTCTTCAAATAAGTGGATCTATATTACGATCACACTCATTGGGAAGCTGCCGGAAGATGGTGATATCAGCTATGCTGTGGAGTTAGATACAGATCATGATGGTAGAGGAGATTTCCTGATTGTGACAGACCTTCCAGCTGAAAAGACCTGGTCGACCGCTGGTGTTTCCATTTTTGCAGATCAGGATGATGATATAGGCGGGATCTTTCCAGCTTACGAGGAGGTAGCAAATCCTCCTTCTACTGGCTACGAAGCAGTTATTTTTTCTGACGGGATCGGACAGGACCAGGATCTTGCCTGGTCCCGCCGTGATCCTGATTACAAAAATCAACTTCAAATTGCTTTTAAGGAAAATCTGGTTGGGGATCTGGGATTCTTGTGGAGTATCTGGGCAGACGAAGGGATCAGGGATCCAGCTCTCTTTGACATCAACGATCATTTTACTTTTGATGAAGCAGGATCTCCTAATAAAGGAAATTACCGCTATCCACTAAAAGCGGTAGCTTTGGTAGACAGCACATGCAAAGCCTGGTACGGCTATGTACCTTCGGGATTTGAGCCAGGATTGTGTTTTACTGAAGGGCAGGTAGTAAAGAACAGACCTGGATACGGCTGGTGTGAACCAGACCCGATCTATTCAGGCTGCGGTAATAATCCCTGTTTGTCAACATGCCCAGCGAAAAGATTCTGCATTCCTTGTTCACTGCCTTGAAATTATTATTTTGATGAGATTGCTAGGGATTCGCTAGCTGAACAATTTCAAAAAAAATGAATCAGAGGATAACAAAATAGGCAATAGGGTATGAGATTAGTGAAAATTATGGGGAGTTTCCTCGATAATTTCAGGTGACTTCTAGAGATTGCTGTGGATATTCTTTTCTAGAAATAAAAATTAAAATAATTTATATTTAAGGTTTCTATTTACTTGTCATCGTTGTATAATTGACAAGGTTGACGGAGTGATATTATTGAGTAAATAGTTGAAGAGTTCTGTTTAGTGGAGGATCCTTTACATAATGCGTAATACTATCATGATCTGGGGAGCAGTAATGCTGCTTCTTATACTGGGATTGGTTGGATGTAACTACGATGGGGAAACCGGCCCTATGACCCTCGAGGAGGCTGTCCAGGTAGGTGTACAGGCAACTCTGACCAAAGAAGCCTGGCTGGATGGTGTTGAGACAGCCCGGAAAACGGCCATTGCAGCGGAAGCTAGTGGCACTAATGAGAACCAGTCCATTAGCACACCCACACCGACTATCCGGCCAACCGCGGAACCAACTCCGACGCCGACCCTGGAACCAGCCGGTGAACATAAAATGTTCCCGGGAGGCATCAAGGATAGGGTGGATTCTTACCTTGTAGATTACAACTCAGGCGATTATGCTGATGAACATATTACCTACGGCGACCAGTATAAGGCTAATATCCTAGAGCGCCCATTCACTGCTGATGATATGGTTTATCAGGGGACGATTGATATCATCCGTGTAAACTTAAAGGTAGGACCTACCTGGACCTATGCGATCATTTATCTTGCTGAGGATTTGCCAGAAAACGGAACGATGAAATATGGACTTGAGATAGACCTCGATGAAAATGGGCGAGGTGATCTCTTGATACAGACCGGTGTACCG
>CAZVIH010000093.1:0-79352 GCA_964627755.1 uncultured Anaerolineales bacterium | reverse complement strand
CACTGGCCTGAAAATTGCAATATCTACAGCAACAGAAGGTCTGGGATATTCATATGTATACAAAGTCGTTAGCTCCTTGATACAAGAGATTAAATCTTTGAAACTCGTTTATAATTTTAGTATATATGTCATAGAAAGTGTGACAAGCCTCAATGAGGAGGGTATTTCCATGGATAAAAACAAGCTGCGCCACATTCTTGTGGCATTATTTGTCATAACTGTACTGACGGGCTGCACATTACCCGGGTTTTCAACACCGACACCATTTTCCTTCCCAACTCCGGATAAAACCATGACAGCCCTGTTTGAGCCCACTCAGGCGGCTCCGGCAACTTCTGCATCCTCATCCGGGGGTGAAGAAATAACTTCAACTCCCAAGGCGGTTGCTACAAGTACACCAAAAGCAACTGAGACCGGTGATCTTGATATCACTGAAACGCCGGAGGTGGATGAAACTTTAACAGCCACTAATGTTACATTTGAAGGGCCAGCTGTCCGCAGCGGACCTTCAATAAGCGCGGATTACCTGGATAAAAATCTCAATATTGATGGGGATCTTTACGAATGGGATGCTCCGATTCAAAAAGTAATCAACTATGTCGTCTATGGGGCGAATAATTGGACCAATGCGGAGGATTGTTCCGGAACTGTCGTTGCTGCCTGGGATGAGGATTATCTATACATGGGGGTCCGTGTAAAAGATGATAAATACGTCCAGGAAAGTAATAAAGAGAAGATGTACCTCGGCGACAGCATTGAAATTACTTTTGACCGTTACGTTAGCGCAGATTATTCTCTTCATACAATGTCTGCAGATGATTACCAACTCGGAATTTCTCCCGGGCAGTATGGTATCGAAACCTGTATGATTATCAATGGAAAAGTGGCTACTGGCTGCACACCACAACCTCCTCAGGCATACCTTTGGTTCCCCAAGGTTGATGCCGGAAAGAAGACCGAGGTAAAGATCGGATCTCTGGAGAGCGGGAGCGGTTACCAGGTTGAATTTAAGATTCCCTGGAGTTTGTTGGGTGTTGCTTATCCATCTTCTGGAAATCACTTCGGTTTTACCATTTCTATCAATGATAATGATACTGCCGGTACACTTAAACAGCAATCTGTTGTAAGCAACGTTTCTGGACGATTCTATGCAGATCCCACTACCTGGGGTGATCTGTATCTGAAATAGAAAGACCCCTAAATAAGAAAAAAGCGGAACAGCTTTATCTGTTCCGCATTTTTTTTGTTGATCAATGTTAAGAATTAGTCTAAGTAGGCCTGCAGTTTTTCCTGGATGCGAGGATTGCGCAACCTTCTTAATGCCTGGGCTTCGATCTGGCGAATTCTCTCGCGAGTGACGCCCATCTTCTTGCCTACTTCGTTTAATGTCAGTGTTCGACCATCAATTAAACCATATCGCATTTCCAGGATCTTGGTCTCCCGGGGAGGGAGCTCGGCCAAGGCTTTCTGAAGATCTTCCCGGAGCAGGATACCGGTCGCTTCCTCGTCTGGAGGTGTAACTTCAGTATCAGCAATGAAATCGCCTAACTGGGCATCATCTTCTTTGCCGGTTGGCATTTCCAATGATAGCGGGCGCCGGGCATGTTTCATCATGTCCTGGATATCATCCGGGGTGACATTGAGTGCTTCAGCCAGTTCATCCTGATTCGGATCGCGATTTAAATCCTGCTTGAGCTGGTGCTGCATCCGGATCATTTTATTGATCTTGTCGCCCATGTGGACAGGTACACGGATGGTTCGACCCTGGTCAGCTATTGCCCGGGTGATCGCCTGGCGGATCCACCAGGTTGCGTAGGTGCTGAATTTGTATCCTCGGTCGCGTTCAAATTTTAGTGCGGCCCGCATCATGCCAATATTACCCTCCTGGATCAGGTCCAGAAAAGACACACCGCGGCCGACATATTTCTTGGCAATGCTGATCACAAGGCGGGAGTTAGCCTGGATGAGATGCTCAAAAGCTTCCCAGCCCTCATCAACGACCTTGCTGAGGTTTTCCCTCTCTTCGAGTGTGAGTTCCTCTTCTGCCAGCCTGGTTTGAGCCTTCCGCCCAACATCTATCAGGCTTGTCAGTTTCTGCTCCTCATCTCTTGTTAGAAGGGGAACTTTACCGGCTTGTTTGATATACAGGCCAACAGTATCGTTAGTGCTGATATTCTCCAGCGGATCATCTTCATCAAAGAGGTCACGATCATGATTCTCGATCTCATCTTCATCCTGATCCTGATCCTCATCCTCATCCTCAAATAAATCTTCCCCTTCGTTTTCGCTTTCAACATAGGGGATATCAGCAGTTAGCAGAGCAGAAAAAGCTTCTTCCAGCTGGTCGACATTATTCTCTGCCTTGGGATAAATATCTGCGATATCATCTAGCGTAACATAACCTTTGTCTCTACCTATTTGGAGCAGGTGAGCCAGGGGGTTTTCGAACTCAGAGATTTCTTCTTTTTTGATTTCTTTCGTCATCCTTAACACTTCACCAAATACCTATATCGTCTGACATTTAAAACCCATCCACTTTCCCTCAGTGGATGGGTTAGTTGTTCAACTGAATCATGATTATAGCAACAGAGTTCAATTTTGCAAGGGGCAATATTAAAATCAAATAACTAATTAACAATACCCCCGGCTTTTGGACCGAATACTGAATCAATATTCGGTGAATATTGACTTGTCTCTGGCCTGGAATTTAGCTAGATCTTATTTAAGTCTGAAAAACCACTCCTGCACCAGCGATTCTGCTGGTTTCCCATGGATGGAGATTGATTTATCGTGCAGAACAGCTGGAGCGTAATAACCCTGCGAGATAATTCCCGATACCCAGCTCTTTTTTGGAGCAGTTGATAAATAAACCTGGTAGGCAAGGGCCTGTTCTGAAAATCCCGTTCCATATTCCATCACTGTCGGGGCAGGGGCAGTAAAGGTTGAGATCGGATAGCAGGGACCATCGCTGTCAGAAGAGCAATTAGGATTCCAACCCGATACAGATGGATAAAGGACCCGCAAAACCAGAAGCTTGTCGTCTTTTTTTAGCCAGGTCGACCAGAAATTATTAACTTCTCCATCCAGTGAAAGATTGGCTGTATTGATTAATTCTTCCAGCGTGGTGTCCGAGTTGATTGTTAATCCCGGATTCCAATTCAGGTGAATCTGGTCAACATGCTCAAAATAATCTGGGGCTTTACTTGCAGAGGGGAGGGACATTGTCCAGGCAATGGTCCCGGAAAAATGGGCATTAACGTCGTTCATGATTTCTGCCCAGCGAAGTTCGGAATCTGCCGGAACACCTGAAGGATCTCCATTTGCCAATCTACCACCAGGTAAAGCAGGTGTCAGCCAATCCCCGCCGAGGATCAGCATATCTGCGTTCTGGAGCTGGGCAGTTTCAGCAAAATGGATTGCAAAGGCGTGATATTGATCGAACCATGAATTCCACCAGCTGAAATCCAGCGGTGCGTTCATCCACCAATCAGCAGGGTCCTCTGGGAAATGAGGTTGGGGGTGAACCGCAACCTGGAGTCCTTCGGATAATGCGATATTGGTCATGGTACTGAGATCTATCCAGAGAGGATCCTGATTTGGGTCCGGTTCGATTACAGGGGGATTTTGATGAGTAAAACTCCAGGTAGGAGTTAATATGATCCAACCGCTATTTAGATCAGCTATTTGCGGGATGGCCGCTGACATCTGGATTGAGTCGGCGGCTTTATTGCCGGGCATGAACTCGATTCCAGTTATGAATTCTTCACCTCTTGGTGTGATAGCGGGCAAGGGAGCAGTCTCGGCAAAGGAAGTAGGCTCCAGCCAGGACCAGTCTTCTACGCTGTCCGCGATGTACTGCGGCTCAGCACTGGGCGACACCTTCCGACCTGCTGCGTAAGGTCCAGCAGTTGCGGCATCGTCAGCGATGCCACATTCACCTTCTCTGCAATATCTGTATGTCAAATCTGAGAGGATATCGAAGGGAGAAAAAAGAATAAAAACCCAATGGTTTGGAGCAACTTCAGTCATGGGCAGGGGGGTTGTCCATCCATATGGATTGAATTGAATGTAAACCTTTTCGCCAACAGGTGTATTTCCTGGTGTCCACAAATCAAAAGTGATGGAATCTTTTGTTCCGGATTTCCAGGTGGACACTTCATCTGAATATTGAACCGGGTGTTCAGGAACGATAAACCTCCTTATAAAAAAGGATCCATCATCACTATGTTCAGCATTCCAAAAACCATCACCAAGGGTGAATTTATATCGGATTTCGGCCCCAACGGGAAGGGACAAGATAATTCCGTAACGATTGTCTCCGGCAGAGGTTAGATGGGGCATTCTGGACGGAATTGTGTTCATACCTCCTGGCAGATTTCCAAAAGTATTGCCGAGCTGATATAAATTTCCGACCAGTTTGACGCTGTTCTCAGGTGTGCCAATAGGAACAGAGACAAGAAAAGTCACATCTACATACTCGCGGGGAGTGATCGATAAATTAGCTTCGGTATTCGCCTGGGAGGCAACTTCCGCTCCCTGCTGGATTTCCTGGTAACTGCCATCCGGTGAATATACGACAAGATTATGAATACCGGGAGGAAGGCCTGGCAGCATATAAGAACCGGAAGCCGTAGTAAATGCCTGGACACCTCCGCCAATCACTAACATTCCGGGCACTGGTTCCCCGGTCATTGCGTCGCTGATGGTCCCGGATATCCTGCCTGGTTCCGGCCAATAATAGGAAGTATCTGACCATTTACTGACGACATCTCTAATTTCAAGTGGGTTATCTGCTTTGGCCATTCTATAGCGCACCTGATCATCACTTTGAGTGTGTTCGATCACAGCATACTGGTTTTGTCTAGTATAGCGGTATTTGATGATGGTATGCTGGGGAACCGTTATAGTGGTCTGGTAGATCAAACCCTGATCGAGATTCGCATCTCCCAGAGCAGGTTCCAGGGGATGGGCGGTCGCATTAACCCCCAGGCCGGTCACCTCGTCCAAAGTGCTCAGGTATATGATCTCTCCCTCAGGTGTATTTAGTGGAATCTGAACATAGAATGTCACTTCCACCATTACTTCATCTGAGGAGTCGGTATTTACATTAGGAAAAATATTACCTAACGAGATACTTCCACAGCTGCTGAGAAAAAAACATAACAGACAGATAAAACTCAATACAATCCGTTTTGGGTGGGAAACCGACATATCAGATCTCCGTTTTAATGAGGTGAATAAGGATTTCAAGGTTGACGATCTTGCGTATAGGGATCTCGATTGAATTTCTTTCCGTGAGGTTGATGATAAAATCTCCTTTCTCCACTGAAATTCCTTCAATATAATCCCAGGGCACTTCCACTTTTGGGAGAATGAGTTTATCCTTTGAAATGGACACATCACCAAATGGAAGGGTTATTCCTTTTATAAATGCCTGTGACAACCTGGGCTGCAGATGTTTGTAGGAGTGTTTTTTAATGATTTTTTTCAGGCCTTCATGATCTTTTATCCCTGGATGGACCTGCAGGGGGCGGTACTTTTTTGAATACAGGATCAGGTAATGTTTTTTCCGCCGAGCCCGTCGCAGTAAAGATTTATTGATCGAATAGCTGGTTATCCCCACGACCTCGTCCCATTTTAGTATTCGTTGACGTCCTGGTGGAAAATGAAATTTTAATCCCCAGGAGTAAACATTGATCCAGGTATGGGCTCTTTTCAACCTCCGGTATGTATAAAGAAGCACCAGTATGACCAGGATTCCGGCGATATAAAACCAGGTTCTCCCCCAGGCAGCTGCAGCTGCTGGACCAAAAGAGGAGTAGCCATATAAAGTGCGCCACAATCCATAAACAAGTGGTATTAGAACCACGATGATCAAGGGCAGGAAGACCCTTAAAAAATCACGCCAGGTTAAATCCTGGAGGTAGTATTTTGTGATCGGATTATCCTGATTGGTTTCTTTCATACACACAAAAACTGGTCTATTTTAGCCGATTGCTAAGATTATAGACCAGTTTAGGTTAGTTTGCACAACCAATAGGAGCAGCATCCAAGAAGGATGCTGTTCCTAAGAGATATTTTATGCTGGAACGAAATATACGTCTGTCGGCTGAAGTTTGCTGTTTCTGATGAATTGAGGTGTTACCTTCATACCAATCCAATCCAGGCTGGCTTCCATCGGGTCCACCCCCAACAGACGGCTGAGAAGCAAGGTATCGACACCTTCAAATTCCACCTGCACGAGTACAAATGGCGTCTGATCCAGGAATGCTTCAGAACCAAAATGACATACAGTAAAGGTGTGAATAACCGCCTCGTTTTCTGTAATATCAATCCAGTTTGTTTCGGCGCCTGAATACATATCATGGCCGCGGGGGGTAGCGTAGGTATACCCGGAAACCGGATCCTGGTTGGCGAGTATTTTCTTATTGGTTAAACCTGCAAACCAGGGACTATCCTGAGCATAGGAATGCAGGTAAGTAATACTGTACGGCTGTTCAATTTGAATCGGAGCCATTTCCTTTAGCCAGGCCAATGCCTCCGGGGTTAACTCCCTGGGAAAAGGTAAATTGTGAACGATTGTGCCCCCCAGGGTTTCTTCTTGTTTGCGAGGTAATTTTGTCATCGTTCCTCCTTATTCCTTTTCCAAAATGCTGACAGTGACATAAGTTCCAGTGCCGGCATGCGAGTGAATGGCACCTTTTTTGGCATCCTGGACCTGCAAGGTTTTGTCATTAAAATGTTTTTTGATAGATCCCTGCAGCTGCCAAATTGCAAAGACAGCTTGCATTAATCCGGTTGCCCCAACCGGGTGACCACAGGCGATCAAACCCCCGGATGGATTTACTGGACAGGCAGGTTTATCTGGCAGTTTCAACCCGTAATCAATACCTGGCAGGAAAGCTTTACCCGAAGCGGCGAATGGGCCGCCTTCTCCGTAGCGGCAAAGCCCCAGATCTTCATAGGTTTGGATCTCACTGGAGGTGTAGGCGTCATGAAGTTCGACAAAATCAAGTTCTTCAATCGGATCATGGATACCGGCGTGTTTATAGGCCATATTGCCAGCTGTTCTTCCAGCCCGGAATGAATGAACTCCCGGGTAGCGAGTTCCGTGATCCCAAAGATTTTTATAGTACTTCATGGTATCACTGGATGCCTTCTCTTGTTCGGTCGCGTAATCCTCGATAAAAGTATCGTAATCGACATGCGGCCTGTCAGCCATGCGCATGGCATCGGTTCCTCGTCCGATGCCTGTTATTTTCACTAATGGGCGGGGGATCTTGGCGCCGGCTTTTTCCAGTTTCTGGATACCTTCTTCGGATGCCAGGATCGTAGCTGCTGCACCATCTGACATGACACAGATATCCAGGCGGGTTAAGGGCCAGGCGACCATCGGCGCATTACGCACATCCTGTATGGAATAACGATTTCTTTTCTGGGCGTATGGATTATGAAAGGCGTTGATATGGTTTTTCACACTGACATGGGCCATTTCTTCCACGGTGGTGCCATATTCTTTCATATGGCGCGTAACCATCATGGCATAATAACCTGAATAAAAACCTCCCACCGGGTAATCAAATGACACATCTGATGCCAGTGCGATGAACTCGTTTCCCTTCCAGGTTTCAACATGGCTCATGGTTTCAAAGCCATAGGCGGCTACGACGTCCATATGGCCGCTAGCGATCGATTTCCAGGCTTCCTGGAAACACAAACCACCTGTAGCTCCACCCCCTTCCACACGGTGGCTGGGCTTGGGACACAAACCAAGATAGTCCTGGGCCATAATGGCTGCCATCAGCTGGCGGCTGAAGTGATCGGAAAAATAGGAGGCTACGGAACCATCAGCGATCTTTGTGAAATCTGGAAAACTTATTTGCAGATCATCAATGGCATAATCGTAGGCTTCTTTAACCACTGCCTGATAGGTCTTGTCCGGACGAGCTTTGGCAAACTTCGAAACTCCTCCGGAGATGGCATAGACAGGTCTCATAGATCCACGCTCCCTTCGTCAATAGTGACGGGTAGATGATAGAACTACGCGGGCACACTTAATCAGCATGTTCTGCTGGATATTCACGTGTAAAGACGTGTCAATTTAATAAATACCAATAAAATAGATCTGGGTTGTGTGGGGTCCATCCCCGAGTGTTGAAGCGCTGGCGGAAAACTTTAACTTTCTGTAGGTTTTTGCTCTTTAGTTTCTGTGATCTTCTGCTCTTCAGGTTTCGCTTTTGGAATGGGAGATCCACTCCAGGAAGATGAGTTTAACAGGTCCTTGCCGCCTATTTTTGGAAAGTCCTCTTTAGTCAGCATTCGGAGTTCATTCAATTCCTCGAGTTCTGCTTCGCGCATTAAACGTTGAGGCAAATATTGGATTTCGCTTACTCCCTTGCGGATATTCTGCCACCAGCTGGACTTAATTATTGAGCGCATGAATTTCCCCAGTTTGCGCCCTGCAGCAATCATGCCTTCCGGGCCAAGAACCAGAATACCGATGATAAGAACAAATACAATCTCAAGAGGACCTATGCCAAAAATATTCATATGGACTTACTCAATATCCCGGGACTGGATTTGTTGAAAAGATTGAATGATCTCATTTTGACGGTCAGCCAGAGAACCCAATACTCCGTTCACAAACCGGGGCGTACTGTCTGATCCATATGTTTTTGCCAGCTCTACAGCCTCATTGATGGCTACTTTCAGGGGGATATCATCCGCAATAGCAAACTCCCATAAAGCGATCCGGATGATATTTCTGTCAATTACAGCAACCTGGTCTAGCGGCCAGTCTGGGGCATGATCAGCGATGAAATGGTCAAGTTCGCTCCGAATAGGCACTACGCCCAATACAATCGATCGGAAAAACTCGACTAACTCATCATCCAGATCCGTATCAGCCATTCTATCAGTTAATACCGTACCTATCGGGTGATCTGTGATATCCAGTTCATACAAAGCCTGGAGGGCAATCCCCCGCGCTCGGGTGCGGTCCTTCATAAGGTCTTAATCCTCAGAGGCCAGGTTGTTTTCATAATCAATATTTTCAATATGGACATTGATTGTGCCAACTTCCATGCCAACCATCTTAGAGATGGCTACTGAAACATCATCCTGAACCTGTTTGCTGGTTTCCCGAATATTGACTTTGTCGGTTAGAACCAGGTGGATATCTGCATGAACAGAACCGTCTTCTTCTATAGTGATCTCAACCCCATCATCACGATTGCGGCTGAACAGGGTATTTACACTGCTGGGGGTTAGCGCCAGACGGCTTACTCCTTCCACTTGAAGAGCGGTTAATCGAATGATCGTGGATAGAACACCTGGAGCAATGGTGGTTTTTCCCGGGGGACGTTCAGTTGTTGCCATAAGATCTCCCAAATTTTATTTTTCCGCCTGTTTGGCGGCCTTTTTTATTATAACCTATCGCTGATTAAAACACAGACGGCCGTGATAGTCACGGCCTGTCCGATTTATTTGATCAAATTTTGGGATAGATTATTTTGCTATAACTTCACGGCCACGATAATAACCACAGTGGGGGCATACCCGGTGAGGTAGGCGTTTTTCACCACAGTTGCTGCATTGGACCAACTGCTTTGGTTTTAACGCATCATGAGCTCGACGGCGGTTCTTGCGGCCCTTGGAAGTGCGTTGTTTTGGTAAAGGTGTCATATCATTAACTCCTGCTTCTTTTCACACGATTAATCGTGATAATTACTCTTTTTTTACAGCAGGTAGATTATACGGAGTAGGGGGGTTTAAGTCAAGATGGTTGCCTGAAGGAATAATACTCCCCGGTCAATGGGTAGAGAAATAAACCGGATCCAGATGGTGTATCATCCAGCTGAGATCCCCTAACAGAGGTGTTTCCTGGGAGCAGGAATCAGGCAGGAATCCTGGGGGCGCGCCGTACCCGGCATTGGTGAACATCCACCAGCGCAGAGTCCGTTCTTCCACACCCAACGGCTGGAGAATGGTGTAGGCTGCCCTGCAGAGCAATTCGGCATAGCGGTCAATATCAACGGTTTTGGGATCGGGCCTCTCATCCAGGTCCCAGGCAAATACACCGGGCTTCCCCCGGGTATAGAGAAAACGCACCCGCTGGCCAGGTATCAGGTTTTTACCGATTTCTGCCAGCTGGGCAGCCGCCCTGGCAGCCGGGGAAGGGACTTTGTATTCCTCCAGGCTCCGGCTTATTTTCTGGGAAATCAGCAGCTCTGCCAGGGGGATCTTAAGCTGCCGCAGAGCTGATAATCGGGCTTGAAGCAGAGCGTTAATCCGGGGCAGCTGGTCTGTTAACTGTCCGGCATCAGGAGCATCTGCCAGCAGATCAAGTATTTCGCACTGGACCTTCTTAACCCATTTTGAAGTATCATCGCGCCTTACCTCGATCCCCCGTACTTTCCAGCTGCCATTCTGGAATAACCCGAAATAGCGATTGGCTACCGGTACCCGGGGGTCCGGCCGCGAGCTCAAAAAAGCGATCCAGCGGTAGATGCCATCCAGGCTGGTTGGCAGTCCGGTGCGGTTCAGGATTTCCTCCAGCAGTGGTTGAAAATCAGCGATCTGGGAGGCACCTTCCTTTTGGACCCAGAGTCCGTCAACATACATGTGGAGAACCCGGAATCCCAGCTCCTCAGCGGCTTCCTTGGCCCGCAGCAGCGCTTCCCTTCCGTAAGCCGTAACTGCTTCATGGGCCTCAATACGACCGAAGCGGGCATTTTTGTATCCCAGGTATCCAAAACAGGTGACCAGCAGCCACTTGTGAGCAGAGGCACGGGCCTGGAAAGGATGCCAGCGAATATCACGGGGGTCCATACCGGCCAGCTCCTGTTTAATCCGGATCCTTTTTTCAAGCAAAGGCTGCAGGGTATCAGGAACCAGGCCGCGCTGGCCCTGGTCAATGCTTAATTCCAGTTCGGGCACAAAGGTGCTGTTTTTACTGCTTTTGCCGATGGTTTCCGGGGAAATGTTAAAGTGTTCCATGATGCTGGGATACATGGATATAAAATCGATTTCCGCCACATTGGCGTGCAGGCCTACGATAGGCTGATAGACCATACCGCCCCGGTCAGATTGAAGCAGATTGTAGGCTGATTTGGACCACTCTACCTGCTGTTTATGCCAGGGAACCAGCACATCCTGGCGCAAGGCGGTCAATATTTGCATAGAGGAAATACCAGTGCCGGGGGAAACCCGAGCGGCCGTCTGGATGCGCAGGCTGGTTACCCGCGCCATTTCATAGACACCCTCCAGTCCATAGTCATGATACATGACCGTGTTCTCTGTGGAAATGTGAATGCGGCCAAATAAACGGGCCTGGGGGCCGCGGTAGATCACACCTCCGTAGGAATGGTAAAAACGCTCTTCCCGGCGCTCAACCCCTCGGCCCTCTTCCCTGTTCAGGGAGAGGGTGATGTGCTGTTTTTCCATCAGCTGGTGAAGTTTATCGATCAGCCAGTTATCCCCCCAGACTGTCAGCAGCAGATCAGGATCATAACGCCGGAGCAGGGCCTGAAGCTTCACCAGCAGACCCCGTTCATCCCGGAAGGGGAAGGTGTAGTGTTTTCCCGATAAGTGCACTTTCAGGTTGGTTGGTTCTTTGTGATTTGGATTGGAATCAGGGACTAGCGCCATCACTGATAGGGGTACCTGAGGGCTGTCAATTGCCCAGGGTGAATCCAGAGTTTCCAGGGTTTCGATTTCGCCTTCGTCCGTGGCCAGCACCCGGCAGCGCGCCAGGGGAAAAACGCCGGTTTGGGCTGCATAGCGCAGGTCAACCGAAATATCGGCGTTGTAGTAAACCAAACCGGGAAAACTTTTTTTCAGCTGGTTAAAAAGCCCTTCCTGGGCCAGTGGGGTTTCAGTCATGATTTTCAGGACAGGGAGAGGTTTCTCCACAAAGAGGTCTTGCTTCTCAGCGCGCGATAACCGCAGCGGCAGCGGCAGCGACTTCAGATGGCGCCACAAGGATCTCAACTCATCACGGGGGCCGTGAACGTAGAAGGAGGTTGGGAAAGGCTGGTGCAGCCGGTGCCGTCGGGTTCCATCTTTGTCCAAAATCCACAGGATCACACCCTGGACCGGATCCGGATAGATATCCAGCAGCCAGCCGTGGATCTCATTGCTGGAGGACATGATGGAGTTCTGCGACTTCTTGCTTTAACCGGACGACCTCTTTGTGTTCCTCCAGCAGCATAGCCAGCAGAAAAGTTTCAAAAGGCAGCGCATGAGAGGCGTAGGAAGCAGCTGCGAGATGTTTTTGGGCTGAGGCAAATAGATCGTCCAGGACTTGCTGGTCACTGCTGCGCAAGGCCCGGCGAAAACGAGCAAAAGCGGCCCGTTCTTTTAAAAATGTTTGGGTGATTGAAGTTACGGTTCGTCCCATGGATTCCCTTTTAGAGCAAAGTGAGTTGAGTGGCAGGATAATGGGGTTCAAAAACCCAGACCCGGTCCACGTTTTCTCGGATTCGAACCAAAAAGGGCTCTTCGGCGGGTTGGGGATGAAGCACAACCAGGACCGGGGTGTGGCGGGCATTTTTTCTCAAACGATGGAGGCAGATGTCCAGCAGGCGGAGCCGCTCGGCGAGGGAAGCGTTTTCATCCTGGAAGGTGGACAGCAGGTTCAAGACCAGGGTGGGAATGCCTTGTGGGGCAGGCTCTTCCAACAGAGTGGTCATCTGGTAGCAGGTGAAAGCCCGCGCGACCTGGATTCGCTCCAGGGCAGTGTAAAGAAGCAGCTCCCGGCGCCGGAGCTCCCGATTGAGACTTAATACATCAAAACGATTGCCCCCATCCAGAACACGGACCGGACCAGTTTGTGCCAGCTCGGCAATGAACTGCAGGGAAGCCTTGCGCTGAAAATCGGAAGGTGCGATAAGCAGCTGCAGGGAAGGGGCGCGGGGCAGGGTCATAAGTTCCATAAGCCAACCTTATCAGGTTGGCTGGTGAATGACCATCGCCGTTTGGCTGAAATTAGGGATGAAAAAAGGGCTACTCCAAAGGGGGAAGATGGATCAGGCGGCCCACTGTGAAAAGTCCCAGTCGGAAAGGATCTTGCGGAGTTCCAACTTGCTGCGCAGTCCGAACTTGCGCTTGGCATTGCGCAGGTGGGTTTTGACAGTGGCCGGGGAAATGATCAACTGATCTGCGATTTCTTTGTTGGTGTAGCTTAAACAGGCCAGAGCAGTGATCTCTTTTTCGCGCGGGGTGAGTGATTTCCAGGTTTTCAGGTTCCTGGTGGCTTCCTTGCGATGCTGCAGGGCAAAAATCAACATCCTTTGTCCGACTTCGTTCAAAGGCTGTTCTTCTTCCTTGGCCAGGCGCGCGAGAGCAAGACTCAACGTCTGGTCCAATTTGACAAATTGGGCCGGATGAAAGAGGTACTTAAGAGAGTCTAAAACACGGGTAGGTAACATATCTGCCAGTTGTTAATATAGAACATTTGTTCTATATTATACATAAAGAGAGCTAGTTTTGCAAGGGGTCAGTTGCTAAGACCGGTGGCCGCATAGCGGCCGGACCGGGGACAGAAGACCGGGTTTGAAAGACCGGTCTCCCGTCATCCGTCTTCAGTCTATTTGGCTCTGAAATGATCTGATCAAGGACTCAGTCTCAGCAGTGATTCTGCCTGGCGCTGGATGTGATCTGTATCCCAGAGCATGGGGTGATAGTAGATATTGCGCCATAAATCTGCCATGTCGATGTAATGGGGCTGGTAGGCATGGCCGGACTGGCCGGTAGTGTGAATGCTGAGCGAGTTGGATAGATCACTCAGGTCAACGATCATGCGCATGGATGGCAGCCAATCGATCACGTATGGATTGCCTGGATCCCAGCCCGTGGCGTTCACGATTTCGTTGCCGCCAGCAGCCAGGAAAGGACCGCGATTAAAAAATTTCTTTACAAATGGGAAACTGCTCATAACCTGGTTCTGGAAAGTGATGGTATGGAGTTTCCCCCACTGCCATGAACCAGGATCCTTTCCATAGCCCTTTTTCAATTCCTGGTAGGATTCTTCAAAAGTCAGCTTGAAAATGTCAGCCATGGTTTCCCTCTTAGCTGTAGAGGCATCATTCCACCAGGGATTCTCTGGCTGATTGACAAGCTGCCGGATGATTTCCTTGCTGGCTGAACCAACTCCAATATGGAAATCGCCTGGCAGATTATCCTGGATTGTGTTGTTTATCAGGTTCTGCCAGAATGTCATAAAAAGGGCTGCCGGTGCTGAATCCAGATCTGCCTGGTAATTCCAACCTACGAGAATCTCCTGGGCAGCTGCCAGTTCCGGGTCTGAAAAATCCAGTTTTAAAATTTCTGGCACAAGCACGGGAGCAATTAGGTCATAATTATCTCCCTGCATGGTCTTCAGCATTGAGATATTAATCGGTTTGGGGGCTTCTTCCAGCATGTCGACAATGCGCTGGGCCCGAAAGCCGCGGTTCCATTCTTCTGAGATCAGGTAGGGATAATCAGGCCCTACCACTGCGTTATTGGCAGTGACAATATATCCTTCGGAAGGGTTGAACGAATAAGGCAGTTCTTCAAAGGGAATATAACCCTGCCACTCATAATCTCCATTCCAACCGGGCACCGGGAGCATGCCGTCATGACCTTCAACGCGGATGGGGATATTACCAGGCATCTGGTAGCCAATATTGCCATTTACATCTGCATAGATCAAATTCTGAGCTGGCACAACAAAATGGGCGGCTGCCTGTCGGAACTCTTCCCAGTTAGTGGCCAGGTTGATATCCCACATGGCACAGAACACACAAGAGGGTTCAAGAGCGGTCCATCGTAAAGCCAGTAGATAGTTTTCGGGGATGGCTAATCCCGTTGTTTGATCAAAATCATCCAAGCCATATTCGGATCCGATGATCGGTCCATGGCTTGTGATGTAGACCTGGTGTTCGATTGGGTCTTTCCCAGCGATCTGGATTACTTCTATGATAGATTCCATTTCTGCCCACCCATCTGGTGTCAGATATTGGGTGGGATGCTCAGGATTGGTTTTTTCGATATACAGATCCATCACGTCTGGACCTACATTTGTTAAACCCCAGGCAATATGGTCGTTGTGCCCTATAACAACACCCGGCACGCCGGCAAAAGAGAATCCTGTCACATCCAGCTGACATTCTTCTGTCTTATCCTGGCAGTGCAGGCCGATTTCATACCAGATTGAAGGCATTTGAGATCCCAGGTGAGGATCATTCATAAGATAGGGTTTTCCTGTGTCTGTCAGATCTCCATGTACAGCCCAGCTGTTGGAGCCGATCGCTTCGAAACCACCCCCTGTGATCTGATCCAGATCTGCCTCGGAGTTTTGAATGTTTTCCAGTGATTTGACCACCTGCTGCCAGATGGAATCAGGAAGATATGAGTGATAAGGATCAGCTAGATTGTATCCCTGCCCATCATCTTGTTTATTGGTAGAAGGATCAGATACGATATAAGGGTGATCTGCCGGGTATGGGGGATATAAAAACTCCAGCTGGTTGCGGGGTAAGGTTTTCAGCAGCTTTGCCCGGTCGATCTCTGAGTCAAGATTGGCGCGTAAATCCCAAGCCATGGCTTTCCCCCAGGTCAAGGTGTTCAGTGGTGTCCAGGGTGGAGGTTCATAATTAGCATTCAACAGACCCAGGAACAAATATTCCAGGCTTAAATCTGAACCTTTAGTCTCAGAGATATAGGCATTAACTCCGGCCGAATAGGCTTCCAAAATAGCCAGCTCATCGGAACCAAGCAATTCCAGTTCCTGCTGAGCAACTCTTTCCCAACCCAGGGTTCTGAGGAATTTATCTGTTTCCAGCATCGGTTTCCCGACCATTTCAGCCAGTCTGCCTGCCCCCATGTGGCGCCAAAAATCCATCTGCCAGAATCTGTCCTGGGCATGAACGTATCCCTGGCTGAAAAACAGGTCTTGGTGGGAGGTTGCATAAATATGGGGAATTCCGTAGCCATCCCGGTAAATATACACCGGACCATCCAGACCACTGATCTGGATCTCTCCTTCAACTGCGGGAAAGGACTTTTTTGCAGTTCTGCGGACCATGGGAGGAGCGACAAGGGCAGTGACGGCTCCTAAAAAAATCAATACAATGATTATGCCAAATAGGACCTTCCCGATTTTTTTCGCCATTGGGAGCCTCCTTCTGCCATCTAGATAGCAATCACAAATTATGGTATGTCGACTCTAGCCTGTATTCTATAACACTTCACCAGTCGAATTAGTTATGTCTCTTTCTCACCCAAAGTCGTTCTCAGATAACTTTCAATAAACGGATCCAGGTCTCCATCTAGGACTGCTTCGGTATTGCCCGTTTCAAAATCTGTGCGGTGGTCTTTAACCATATGATAGGGATGCAGCACATAGGAACGGATCTGGCTGCCCCATTCGGCTTTCTGATATTCTCCCCGGAGTTCATCAATCTTATCTGTTCTCTGTTGCTGTTTTAACGCCGCCAGCCGGCCTTTGAGTACTTTCAGGGCCATTTCCCGGTTCTGGGTCTGAGACCGTTCGTTCTGACAGCTGGCAACGATTCCGGTTGGTATGTGCGTGATACGGACCGCGGTATCGTTTTTCTGCACACTCTGTCCGCCGGCTCCCCCTGAGCGGAAAGTATCGATCCTCAGGTCAGTGGGATTGATATTAATATCATGATCATCATCGACCTGGGGTAATATTTCCACCAGCACAAAAGAAGTATGCCTGCGGTTGGATGAGTCAAAGGGAGAGATCCTCACCAGCCGGTGAACACCTTTTTCCGAGCGCAGGTATCCATAAGCATATAAACCATTAATCGAAATGGTTGTGCTTTTTATCCCGGCTTCTTCACCAGGGGTCAGATCCAGGGTTTCCGTTTTAAAACCTCTTTTTTCTGCCCATCGAAGGTACATGCGTTGAAGCATTTCCGCCCAATCTTGGGCATCGTTCCCTCCCGCACCGGCATGAATTGCAAGCAGGGCATCTCCCCGGTCATACTCTCCGGAGAGCATAGCGTCAAATTCCCTCTTTTCAATTTCAACCTGGAGCGCGAGGACTTCTTTTTCGAGATCATCCTCAAGGCTTTCATCCCCCATTTCTGCCAATTCCATTGCATCTCGGAGACGTTCTTCAAGAATTGCCCAGCTTTTTATTTCCCCTTCCAGATTTGCCAGGGTTTTCATCACTCTTTTGGCCCGATTCTGGTTATCCCACAGATCTGATGACTGGGATTCCTTTCTCAGGTTTTCCAGCAGGGTTTGTTTCCCCGCTACGTCAAAGACGCTCCAGTAAATTCTGGATCTTCTTTTGACTCTCTAAAAGGATGCTGGATAAGGATTCCATTGCTGTACTCCGTTTAATGATCTCTAAACCTTGGATGAAATACGAATTTTAAGGGTTATTTTTTACCCAAAATTGATACAGGGCAATGCCAACCGATTGGGCCAGATTTAATGAATCCACTGCATCTGCCTGTGGGATCCTGACACTGGTACCAAATTGATGATACTCCTCTCCCAAGCCAGGTGCTTCTCCACCGAACACCAGGGCAGCTGGCGAGTTGAACTCCACTTCCGGAAGGACTATTTTACCATCGGTCATAAATGGGTAGATGGCATGTTTTGTCTGGATTCCCCAATAATCTGTAAATGATCGGAATTTTTGAAATCGGAGATGGAAAGCAGATCCCATTGATGCCCGGATCACCCTGGGGTCAAATGGGTCTGCAGTTGGTTCGATCAGGGCCAGATCGTTGATACCAAATCCAAGCATGGAGCGCATGATTGTACCCAGGTTCCCCATGCTGGATGGATTGACCAGCACCAGGTGATCCCGGCTAGAATCCAAGTCGGAGTGGAATTTATTAAAGACCCCGATAGCATATGTATTACCCCGCAGAGCGAGTTTTTCTACCAGACGGTCGTTTTCTATGATCTCGATTTGCAGGTTACCGGCCAGGAGACGGATCTTCTCAATACCCTGGTTAAACGATCCTTTGGAGTGCAGCAGAATTGCTTGAATAGATTCAGGTCGGGTATTGATCAATTCCAGGGTAGGGAAAACACCCAGACAGTAAGAAAATTCAAAATCTTTTTGATAGCGTTTCAGTTTTTGCTGCATATTTATCTTATTCCTGATTAATGATATTGGTTACAAATGATAATGGATCAAACTGGACCAGGTCTTCCGGTTTTTCACCCAGCCCTGCAAAAATAATGGGTAAACCCAGTTTGTCCTGGATTGCAAATGCCATTCCACCTTTGGCTGACGAATCCAGCTTGGCCAGAATGATTCCATCCAGGGGAATTGATTCTCGGAATGATTCTGCCTGGTGCAGAGCATTCTGACCTGTTGTAGCATCCATAACCAGCCAGCAGTGATGAGGTGCTGTGGAAAGTGCCTTACCGGCTACACGGTGTACCTTCTTCAACTCTTCCATCAGGTTATAACTGGTGTGCAACCTTCCGGCAGTATCGATCAAAACCAGATCCTTGTTCCTGGATACGGCAGATTGAATGCCATCATAAACAACTGCTCCGGGATCCCCATTTTGCTGACCAGAAGTAACTGTTATATTCAGTCTGTCACCCCAGATCTGCAGCTGTTCTACAGCCGCAGCCCGGTAAGTATCGGCAGCGATGAAATGGACACTAAATCCCTGGTCTTGATAGAATTTTCCTAATTTTGCGATCGTAGTTGTTTTCCCCGATCCATTAACTCCAGCGATCAATATGACCTGGGGTTTATCCTTAATCTGGAACTGCGGGGGCATGATCAACCGAGAGGTAAGTTCGTTTTTTAGCAACCCACTCAGTTCCTCAGAATGGATGATTCCTTCATTTACGCAGCGGTTTTTTAATTGATCAATGATCTCCAGGCTGGTTTGTGCACCGAGATCAGACTGGATGAAAAGATCTTCCAGTTCATCCCAGGTAGCCAAAGTGATCTCGCTGGCGCCAAAAAATGTAGCGATCTTCCCGAAGGTCGATTTTCGGGTCCTGGAAAGCCCAATTTTCCATTTCTCAAGGTTGTTTTCCATCGTCTGCATTATAACACGGGGGTTTTTTCCTTTCTGGGCTCGGTTAGTCCTGAAGTGGGGGATGAGTACGGTATAATTTCACCAGAAAGTTATCCTTGAATCCTTGATAACAGGATTTGTGTTATTGGTACAAGTTGATGATTACTGTAAAGATCTTATTATTTTCCACAATTCGGGCCAGGATAGGGAAAAAACAGCTGGAGTTAAACCTGCCAGCCGGCTCTAGCGTTAATGATCTGAAACAAATTCTGGTAGGTTTATATCCCGATGCAGCCCCCACAGTGCTTAATATGCTAAGTTCCGTGAACCAGGTTTTCTCAGGTGATGAAACGATCATCCCCGATCAGGCTGAGATAGCATTTTTCCCTCATGTTAGCGGTGGATAGGTGACCAGAAATTCTCGTGTGAGCAATTGAAGATTGATCGGAGACTCCCATGATCCAGTGCCGGTCTTGCCACAAACCTTTTCCTATTGATCAATTTCCCCACCGCTGCCCAGATTGTGGAGGTCTATTTGGTTTTTCCCCCGGGCTTGAATTCATACTCGAGAAGATAAAACCGCATCTCCCTGGCATCTGGCGTTACAGATCCGGGTTTTCCCTCCCTGATGAAGCGCCTCTGATAAGTTTGGGAGAGGGGAATACACCCCTGGTCTGGAGTACTGTTTACGATAAAAAGATCGGTTTTAAAATGGAGAGCCAGAACCCTACAGGCTCCTTCAAAGACCGGGGTACAGCTGTTCTGATGAGCTGGTTAAAAGCTGCTGGAGTTCAGGAGGCAGTAGAAGATTCATCTGGAAATGCTGGAGCTTCTTTTGCAGCCTACGCCTCGCGGGCTGGTATACAAGGAAAGGTCTTTATTCCGGCATCAGCTTCCGGTCCTAAAAGACAGCAGATCGAAAGTTATGGTTCGAGGGTTATCCCGATACCTGGCCCGAGGTCCAATGCTGCAGAAGCAGTCCTGAAAGAAGTTGGATCGGGGGCGGTTTATGCCTCCCATGCTTATTTACCACATGGAACTGCAGGTATAGCAAGTATAGCTTATGAGCTGTTTGAAGAAATCGGGAGCGCACCCGGCACCGTGATCATGCCCGTTGGTCATGGCAGTTTATTGCTGGGAGTATATCTTGGATTCCAGGCTTTACTGGAAGCGGGATCGATCACCCGAATTCCGCACCTGATTGGGGTTCAGGCTGCTGCCTGTGCTCCGTTATATGAAGTTTTTCAGACAGATAATCTGGAACCAAATCCTGTGCCTGAAGGTAAAACGTTGGCTGCGGGAGTGGGTATATCGGATCCTTATCATGGTAAAGAGGTTTTGGCAGCTGTTCGCCGCAGTGGAGGATCTATATTAAAAGTAGAAGAATCAGAAATTCTAACCGGACAGACGCAGCTTGCAAAACTTGGTCTGTACGTAGAAATGACATCTGCATTGGTGTGGAGCGGGTTGGAGCAAGTCTACGAAAGAATGCCTGGACCGATCATCTGTATTATCACCGGACACGGTTTGAAAAATGGTTGAACCGTTGCCTAACCTGCGTCATTGGGTATAATAAAACCTTACCACTTCAATAAAGAAAGGAACTGATGGACAGCGAAATTCTTAACACTTCTTTGAGGAGTTTGGCTGGCCCTGAGTTCCGAGGAGCATTATATGGGTCAGGTGAAGGGTCAGGAATTTATCGAAACCCCCCTGGAATTTAATCAAAGAGCTGGACTGGGTTTTAAGAACATGGCCTTGTTAACGCGTGTTTTAACCCATCGATCCTTTATCAATGAAAATCCAGACGCATTGGAAGATAATGAACGTCTGGAATTCCTTGGTGATGCCGTATTGGATTTTATTGTAGGTGCCTGGCTCTATAATCATTATCCAGAAATGACGGAAGGGGATTTGACCCTGGTGAGGACCGCCCTGGTCAGAACGGAACAGCTGGCTGATTTTGCCAGCAAACTTGATCTGGGCAGAGCAATGCGCCTGGGACAAGGCGAGATTGTCTCCGGAGGCAGATCCCGACGAGCTTTACTTTGCGCTGGGTTTGAAGCATTGGTCGGCGGCATTTATCTTGACCGGGGAGTAAAAGCCGTAGAAGTATTTTTTGAGCCATTTATCCAGGAGGCAATAGAAGAAATTCTGGAAGATGGCCATCCCCATGATCCCAAGAGCCTTTTGCAGGAATGGACCCAAGCCAGGTCCCAGGATCCTCCGGTGTATCAGACTGTCAAGGAATCCGGTCCGGACCATGAAAAGGTTTTTGAGGTTCATGTCAGTGTAAATGGAATAGTGTCGGGCACTGGGACAGGTAACAGTAAACGCGAAGCATCTAAATTAGCAGCCCAGGAAGCACTGGACAAATTAACGCATTTGAACAATCATAATAAAAAAGGTAACTGAGAATTCATGAGATTAAAATCGATTGAACTGAATGGATTTAAGACATTTGCGACCAAAACGAATTTTGAGTTCGCAGATGAAATCACAGTTATCGTTGGTCCAAATGGATCTGGAAAATCCAATATTGCAGACGCGGTACGCTGGGTGCTTGGAGAACAATCCTATAAATTGTTACGGGGGAAAAAGACCATGGATATGATTTTCTCTGGTTCTGAGCAGCGACCCAGAGCAGGTATGGCAGCAGCCACGATCACATTTGATAACAGCGATGGCTGGTTACCGATCGATTTTTCTGAAGTTTCTATCACCCGGCGGGCATTCCGGGATGGCAAGAACGAATATTTGTTAAACGGACAACAAGTACTGTTGCGAGATGTGTATGAACTCCTGGGGAAATCAGGTCTTGCAGACAGGACCTATACCATCATTGGCCAGGGGTTGGTCGATGCAGCCCTATCCCTTAAAGCTGAAGAAAGGCGCTCGCTTTTTGAAGAAGCTGCTGGTATTGGCCTGTATCGCTCGAGAAAGGCTGATGCAGAAAGACGGCTTGAGAAAACCCACCGCAATCTGGATCGAGTTGAGGATATTCTCTCTGAGTTAAAACCGCGATTAAAAAGCCTGCAACGTCAGGCAGAGCGTGCGGAGCAATATGATCAGGTGAAAGCTGACCTGCGAGTATTGCTTCAGGAATGGTACGGATACCATTGGGCCAGAGTTCAAGCTGACTTGAACCAAGCTAAAGACCAGGAAGCCAAATATAGGTTGGATCTCGAACAAGCTCGCAAGAACCAGGCGGATTTCGACCGGGACTTATCTGAAAATCAAGCTCGGGTACAGAGCCAGCGATCGCGTTTGAATACCTGGCACAAAGAACTGTCCGAGCATCACAATCAAAAAGAAAATATCAGTCGGGAACGAGCAGTTATAGAGGAGCGGATCCGCTCGCTTGAGAAAAGGATCCAGGACCTGGAAACAGAACGGGTACGCCTGGAAGAACAGACAGTCCTCACCCGGGAGCGGCTTGATCGTTCGCGAAATGATTTGATATCAGATCAAGAAAACCTGGCAGAATTCCAGCGCAAAGCAGACCAGGCTAAACAAGCTCTGGATGAAAAACGGTCCCAAATGGGCACCATTGAAAAGGAAGCAACTGATGCCCAGAATGATTTGACTGAGTACACCAATCAGCAAATCAGGCTTCGATCCCAGTTAGCTGACCGAATCGACCAGATTGATAAAAAGAAGGAACGAGTTCAAACTGCGGAGCAGAAGGTTCAGGAAGCCCGGGAAAACTTTGAGAATATTCATAAACAATACTTAACGGTCAAAAGCGAATTTGACCGTGAAAGTGCTGCGAAAACAAAGATTGAAACAGAATTGGATCAAATTTTGGAAGAGAAAGAGGAAGGGGATAAGATCCGCCAAGATCTATTTAATAAACTTTCTCTGAATAAAACCGAATACAGCCAGTTAACGGCTGAGATGCTGGTGCTCCAACAATCTGAACAGAAACTTGCAGGATATGCGGATGGTGCCAAATTGTTGTTAACTGAATCCCGCGCGGGGAACCTTCCCGGAGCTCTGGGGACGATCAGTAATTTCCTGGAAGTGCCAGAAGAGTATGAAAAACCCATTGCGGCTGCTCTGGGGGATTTTTTGGATGCGGTCATTCTTGAAGAAGATAAGGGATCGGATAAAGCTCTCGAGATCCTGCTCAAGGAAACCACCAAAGGGGTCCTGCTTCCATTGAACCGGTTGGTTACCCTTGAACGTCCTATATTGAATAATAATATCCCGGGATTATTAGGTATTGCGGCGGATCTGGTAGAAGCACCGCCCAAGTATCGCCCTGCAATCGAGTTACTGTTGGGTCGTGTCTTTGTCCTGAAAGATAAAAAGGACCTTAATCGGGTTCTTCGTGATCAACCACCCGGTACAAAAGCCGTTACATTGAACGGTGAAGTTTTCTATACTACGGGTGAAATTGTCGCTGGCAATGAAGGGCAGGCAGGAGTCCTAAGCCGATCCCGGCAGCGAAAAAGCTGGCAGGAGAAACTTAAAACCTCGGCCAAGTTAATTTCGGAACTGGAAAATAGCCTTAACCAGGTGGATAAAAGAATTTCTGAGTTTTCTGAACAGGAGAGCAGCCTTAAATTAAAATTAGCAGAAGCCAGACAGTCAGTTGACACGATTGATGAAAAATACCGCCAAAGCTCCCTCAACAGGAATGAGGCTGAACGACAGGTTCAGTGGGAGTCAGCCCAGCACCAGCTCCTGTTGAGCGAGATCTCGGAAGCAGAAAAGGACACTCTTCAATTCAAGGGTGATTTAGAAAAGATCCAAACAGATATTTCCCTATCACAGGAACGCGCTGCACAATCCATCAGCATCTTACGCGGGTTTGCCCTGGATGAAGAACGGGAACAGCTTGCCCATTGGGAAACCCAGGTGGCGGTTGCTGAAAGAGCGCTGCAAGATTTAAATCAACGTGTGGACGAAAGGGAAAGGGCTTGGACGGATGCTGATAATAGACTCAAAACGAACTCAACATTAAGCCAGGAATATCAGGAACAAATCAAGAAACTCACGGATGAATCCCAATTTCTGGAAGATGGGGAGAAAACAATCCAGAAGGAAATCAATGAGCTGAGGAAGCTTATTGACGAAACAGATCTTGAGTTAAGCAAGGATGAAGAAGAGCAGCGGGAGCTGCAAAATAAGGAAGCGAATGCCAGGCGGATATTGAATCAAGCTGAGCGTTCATATGCCCAAGCAGACATCAATTTCACAAGGAACAGGGAGAAGCTGGAATCTATCCAGGAACGAATTAAAGAGGATATTGGACTGGTAGAGCTTGAATATAACAAAGAAATCTCAGGACCAACCCCGCTGCCGCTGGAAGGATATGTACAAAAACTCCCGGTTGTAAAGGAGATTTCCAAGGATCTGGGCGGAACCATTCGTGAACAAAGGGCTCAGTTAAGACGACTGGGTGCCATCAACCCGGAAGCCCAACATGAATACAGGGAAGTAAATGATCGCCATGATTTTTTGACCGAACAACTGCTGGATTTGAGAAAAGCCGAGGCAGACTTGAAGGAAGTTATTGCTGAGTTGGATGTCTTAATGGAGCGTGAATTTAGAAAAACCTTCGATGCTGTGGCTATTGAATTCAAGGATATCTTCAGCCAATTATTTGGTGGGGGAAAAGGTCAGTTGATCCTATCAGACCCTGATGATTTAACGGGGTCGGGTGTGGATATCAATGTTCGACTGCCAGGACGGAGAACCCAAGGGCTATCCCTTCTGTCTGGCGGCGAGCGAAGTTTGATTGCAGCGGCGCTGATCTTCTCATTACTGAAAATTTCACCTACGCCATTTTGTGTCTTGGATGAGGTAGATGCCATGTTGGACGAATCCAATGTGGCCAGATTCAGAAAACTTATCCGGGAGTTGAGTTCAGAGACCCAATTTATCGTTATTACTCATAACAGGAATACTGTTCAGGTTGCAGATATTATTTACGGTATCATAATGTCCTCTGATTCTTCCAGTCAGGTACTCAGCTTGAAGCTGGATGAAGTTGATGAGGTAATTGATTCCTGAACCGACATGGCCCCGAACCTACCAAGATAAATCAAAATGTTCTTTCTGAGATCGAATAGCAGGTTCAATCTCAATTTAATAAATCAGGTACGATTACACATTTATTATTAGAAGATAAACACACTGAGTTGGGTTTATAATAATTTGTAAAAAGGGAATCCCCTTCCGCATTATCTTTGGTCTTATATACCTGGAGTTCTCTTATGGTTCCAACAATTTCTGCCCAATTAGATGCGATTTTAAATAAATTCGAAAGGAATGTTCCCCATATCCAGGCAACTGCAGTTGTCAGCACTGACGGGTTGGTAATCGCTTCCAGGCTTCCAAAAGATGTTGAGGAAGATCGGATTGGCGCAATGGGAGCGGCAATCCTTTCTATCAGTTCGCGGAGTGGCGATGAATTGGATCGGGGGAATATGAACCGTGTTCTCGTAGAAGGAACAAATGGTTATATCCTTATTCGAAGTATAGGAGAATATGCAATTTTGGTAGCTCTGGTTGAGAAAGAAGTCCGCCTTGGCATGTTATTCTATGAGTGTAAAAAATGTATCGAAGAATTGAGTGAAATTCTTTGAAAATTTATTAGTATGGAGCTTCAAGGAGGCCGGGATGGAAGATTTAAGAAAGGTTGTGATTGAAAGGGATCTGAATCCTTATCATTCATTTTTTGCCTCTTTCTTTGCTGGATTAGGTGAATTGGGAATGCTTAATCAGGGATCGATCAATATAGTTGCCAAGCGGGCTGCAGAGTATCTTTATGCGTATCTTGATGCCAAGAAAATTCTGCCAAATATGAATGCTGTACCGGGAGAAACCAAAGCAGAAGTCATCAAGAACCTGATCATGTATATCAATAAAATCCTCACCATGGTTGGCGAATATGACCTGCAAGAGGCCGGGGAAGATCAGGTTGTTTTATTGATCGCAGGAAAAACGTGCCGGATATGTCCAAAAGGTGTCGGTGGGGCAGAAGTGAAAGGGACTTTATGCCCGATTCCAAGCCTGTTGGAAGCTTTAATTAATAGGATCGCTCAAAAAGATATGCTTGAGCTGATTACAACCGGAATTGAAAAAGAAGGATCCACCTGCAAAGCTTATTTTAAAGTCCTGAACTAATCCAGTTCATTTAGGGAGTAATCCTTCTGTGGATAAACTTATTCATACTTTTTCCATTGTCGCCTATGACCCCCGTAAAAGAGAGTGGGGAGTCGCTGTTCAGTCCAAATTTCTGGCAGCTGCGGCAGTTGTATCCTGGGCCAGGTCTAATGCTGGAGCTGTTGCCACTCAATCCTTCGCAAATGTCACTTATGGTCTTCGAGGGTTGGATTTGATGCAGGAAGGTCATTCAGCGGAAGATACTATTCAGCTGTTAATTGAGGATGATGAAAATAAGGAACAACGGCAGGTAGGAGTGGTTGATAAAGATGGAAAAGCCGCTTCATTCACTGGTAAAAAATGCCAGGAATGGGCCGGGCATATAGTGGGGGATGGGTTTGCCTGCCAGGGAAATATCCTGCTGCCAGGTACAGTTGAGGCCATGGCCGAAAAATTTGAAAAAGCCCGTCAGGGTGATGGTGAACTGGCAGACTGGTTGGTAGCTGCCCTCGAAGCAGGACAAGAAGCTGGCGGAGATAAAAGAGGTCGACAGGCAGCTGGCTTACTGGTTGTCCGGGAAGGGGGAGGATATGGAGGGGATAATGATCGCTACCTCGATCTACGTGTAGATGATCATCCCTATCCGATCCTGAAGTTAAAACAACTGACAGAGAACCATCATCTATATTTTGGTGAAGTAGATCCGGATGATCTGATCTCTCTTCCCAGTGTAGCCAGAGAACTGCAGGGAATAATGAAAAAAACTGGCCACTTCAAGGATGAGATCACCGGTCAGGTTAATGAAAGTATGCTCGTATCCTTAAAGTCTCTCGTTGGAGAAGAAAACCTTGAAGAGCGCTGGTATGGTGACGAAAAATTAATCGACAATAAAGTAATTGAGTATTTACGGGAAAAATTCTCTTGACACGTTTATTCAGGGATGTTAACATCCCTCCTATGTACACCATCCGGATGCACAAACATCATATGCCTATTAAAAATCTCCCCTGACCGGAGACAGTTTGTGCGTACCAAAAACCTGTCATTATGCAACAAATCATCCCCGGTCTGATTCGGGGGTTTTTTGTTCCCAGAACCACTAAAGGAGGATAGAAATATAACCGTACAGACTCAAAAATTAGTTTATAATGAAATATGTTCCAGACCCATCCATTTATCTTAAGGAGGAATTAGTATGAAGAAGCTATCTGTTCTATTGGTTTTTCTGCTCATTACTGGGGTTCTTCTTGGAGCCTGCGCTCCCAAAGAAGAACCAGTAGTAGTTGAAGAACCTGCAGTTGTCGATGAAGGCCCCCTGACTGATCTAGGTGGCAGAGATCTCACAATTGCTGTTGAAAACGCATATTTGCCGTTTAACTATATTGACCCGGATACCGGAGAAGGTGCCGGTTGGGACTATGATGTTTGGGATGCAATCTGCGAATTGATCAATTGCACCCCGGTTTATGTCGAAGCTGCCTGGGAAGGCATGATCCAGGCCGTGGCTGATGGCCAATTTGACGCCGCCGGCGATGGCATCACCATCACTGATGAACGCGCCGAGATCGTAGATTTCTCAGTTGGGTATGTTGCCATTGAGCAGCGCCTTTTGGTCAGGATTGATGAAGATCGTTTTGAGACCATTGAAGAGATCGTTGACAATCCGGACCTCAAACTGGGTACTCAAACCGGAACCACCAACTACGAAACCGCTTCCACCTATCTGCCGGATGACCGCATCCAGGCTTTTGAGCAGTTCCCCTTTGCCGTTCAAGCTTTGATCGCTGGCGACATTGATGCAGTGATTATTGATGAGGTCGCAGGACAGGGCTACCTGGGTGAGAATGCTGATCAGCTGAAGCTGGTTGGCCCCTCCATGTCCAGTGATTTCCTCGGTTTCATCTTCCCCAAGGGAAGCGAAATCGTACCGCTGGTGGATGACGCCATCGAGGAATTGGCTCAGAATGGTTTCCTGAATGAAGTTAATGCCAAGTACTTTGGACCAGATTTCTCCATTACCTATGATGATCTGTTCCCGCCCGAACCAGTTGACTTCCTGGCTTGCGAAGTCACCGACATTGGTGGAATCGACGATAAGTCGTTTAACGCCACTGCTTGGAAAGGTGTTGAGGATGCAATCGCAGCTTATGGAATTGAGGGTGTTTACCTCGAATCCCAGCAGCAGACTGACTACGAAGCCAACATCAATGCTTTCCTCGAAGAGGGATGCGACATCATCATCCCGGTTGGATACCTGCTAGAAGAGGCTACCGTTGAAGCTGCAAAAGCTAACCCCGATGTTCCATTTGCAATCGTGGATGTTAACTACGCAGTGGCTGACAATATCTTCGGTTCTGGATTTGCTATGAATGAAGGCACCTTCCTGGCAGGCTACCTGGCTGCCGGTATGACCAAAACTGGCGTTGTAGCCACCTACGGCGGCTTTGCTATTCCGCCTGTGACTGTTTTCATGGATGGTTTTGTGTTGGGTGTTTATAAATACAACGAAGTGCATGGTACCGATGTTCAGGTACTAGGTTGGGATCCCGCCACACAGGAAGGCCTCTTTACAAATTCCTTTGAAAGCACCGACGAAGGCCGCAGCATGGGTATGACCCTGGTTGACGAAGGCGCAGACGTGATCATGTCAGTTGCCGGCCCTGTTGGCGCGGGAACTCTGGCAGTCTTTGAAGATCAGGGAAGTGGTTTCCTGATTGGTGTAGACCGCGACTGGACCATTGACTATGCTGCCCAGTCTGATTACATTCTAGCCAGTGCAACAAAAGGCATTGACAAGTTTGTTACATCCCAGATTGAGGCCGTCATGAATGGTACCTTCACTGCTGGAAACCTGGCTGGCGATATTGCTAGTGGACACGTGGATCTTGTTTACAATCCTGCCGTCCAAGTTCCTGATGACCTTAAGGCTGAAATTGAAGATCTGAAAGCCGGGATCATCGCAGGTGAGATAGTTACATTACCCGTATCTGAGTAATGTTTACCATCTCAAAGAAATAAAATAGGATGAACTAGCAAAATTAACGGTGTGTGGGGAAACAATCTCACACACCGTTTCTCTAACTCCAAGGAGAAAACGGTGGCTGAACAACCTCAAGCAATTAAACCAATTATAGAAATAATTGATTTTTCTTCAAAGAGGAAACTACGTGATCTGCCCTGGTGGTTTTTTGCTCTGATTTTGATTGCAATATTTGTATTTTTCATCATCACTACCAATGAAAATTACAATGATGCTTTCAATTTCATCAAGATAGGATTGGTGATAACTATCAAGACTACTTTGATATCCTATGCCATAGCGATCTTGTTCGGACTTTTGGCGGGATTGGGCAGAATATCAAAGAGTGTCATCTTAAATAATATATCCCGTCTTTATGTTGAACTTATCCGGGGCATACCTATCCTGGTGTTGATCTTTTTTATCGCTTTTGTAGGAGTACCGGTGTTAGTCGATTCAATGAATAACATCGGTTATTGGTTATCCGGTATAGGCCTGGATTTTCTGGGGAAGATCTTTACAGCAATTACAAACCAGGATCTTTCTATGAATGCCCGGGCAATCACAGCACTGGCTTTTACATACGGTGCCTATCTGGCGGAAATTTTCCGCGCTGGTATCCAATCCATCGCCAAAGGACAAATGGAAGCTGCCCGCTCCCTGGGTATGAGCTACGCACAATCCATGCGGTATGTGATTCTTCCACAGGCGATCCGCAATGTGCTGCCAGCTCTGGGAAATGATTTTGTAGCCATGGTTAAAGACTCGTCGCTCGTATCTGTGCTGGCAGTAAGGGACATCACTCAGGTTTCAAGGTTGTATGCAGGAACTACTTTCCGTTTCAGGGAAGCGTATATTATCCTGGCGGTATTGTACTTGACTATGACGGTTATCCTGTCGCTGGGTGTCCAGCTGCTGGAAAGGCGGTTAAGACTTCATGACTGAACAAAAACCAATCATCGTTGTCAAGGATCTTTATAAATATTTTGGCGAAATCAAGGCAGTGGATGGTGTTTCCCTTAATATCGAAAAAGGAAAAGTTCTAGTTGTCATCGGCCCCAGCGGTTCTGGCAAATCCACTTTGCTGCGCTGCATTAATCACCTGGAAGACCCCACTAGCGGCGAAATCTGGATCGATGGTGAAAAACTCACTCGCGCTGCCAAACAGATCAATGAGATCAGGGCTGAGATTGGCATGGTTTTCCAGCTCTTTAATCTTTTTCCCCATCTGTCCGTTCTGGAAAACGTGACCCTGGCGCAAAAAGTGATCCGGGGCAGATCGCAGGATGAAGCAAAACAAACTGCCCTGGAAAAATTAAAGAGAGTTGGTATTCCGGAAAAAGCAGATGCATTTCCATCAAATTTGTCAGGAGGTCAGCAGCAGAGAGTGGCTATCGCCCGGGCCCTGGCCATGGATCCCAAGATCATGTTATTTGATGAACCAACCAGCGCCCTGGATCCTGAAATGATCAAAGAAGTTCTTGATGTGATGCTTGATCTTGCCCAGGAAGGTATGACCATGGTTTGTGTTTCCCACGAAATGGGATTTGTCCGATCTGCGGCAGATGAGGTTGTTTTTATGGACTTTGGAAAAGTCGTAGAACATACCACACCTGAAGGATTGTTCAATAATCCCCAGAATGACCGGACAAAATTGTTCCTGAGCCAGATCCTGGAACATTAACCAATCATAGGATTTTCCAATTATTGAGGTAATCAATGGCAAGAAATGATGGACGCGGGAACGATCAGCTCCGTCCTGTAAGTATTGAGCCGGATTATGTTGAATTCCCGGAAGGATCGATTTTGATTTCGATCGGAAAGACCCGGGTGTTGTGCAATGTGAGTGTTGAAAATAATGTTCCATCCTGGATGGACAAGGAAGGGACCTCCCGGGGCTGGATTACAGCTGAGTATGCCCTTTTACCACGTTCAACAACAACGAGAGTCAAAAGAGAAACCAGCGGCCTGAGTGGAAGGACCCAGGAAATAAAACGAATTATTGGAAGATCTTTAAGGGCTGCTTTTGATCTGGATTTACTGGGGAAAAGGACATTGATCGTTGATTGTGATGTCCTCCAGGCAGATGGGGGAACCCGGACAGCTGCTATCACTGGTGGATATGCCGCACTATCGATCGCCATTCAAACACTTGTTGATCAAGGGGAGATCTCGGCTGAAGTGTTTTTATCTCCTGTTGCTGCGATTAGTGTGGGTTTGATTGATGGTCAGCCTATATTGGATCTGGATTACAGTGAGGATTCCCGGGCTGATGCAGATCTGAACGTTGTTATGAATTTGAATGGTGAATATATTGAAATTCAGGGAACAGGAGAAGGTGCCACTTTTTCAAGGGATATGTTGAACGAATTGCTGGATTATTCTTCCAAAGGCATCCAGGATTTGTTTAGAATACAAAAATCCTGGCACCATTCGGGCAGGGATTAATCCTTCAGCCAGAATTATATCGATAGAAGATCTGTAACTTTTGATAAAAGGAATAAAAAAACCTCGCAATTGATTGCGAGGTTTTTGTGTTTAATTTACTCAGCGGCTGGTTGATCCGGAGGCAATTCAGGCTGTTCCATAGATATGGATTGAATATAAGTCAGATATTCCTGCGGAAGGGCAGGTTCGGAGGGAACATACTTGACCCAATCATCATTAACAATTGGCTGGTACTGGGTTTTCTTTTCAGTCAGCCAATCAGTAAATGCCTGGTTGCGGAGTCGTTCATAGGTTGTGGGATCCAGGGGTAAATCATCTTTCCCTAAACTTTCCAGAATGTGCCAACCAAAATCGGATTCAACGGGATCACTGATCTCTCCAACATCCAGGGCAAAAGCGGCGTCCTCAAAGGGCGCTACCATTGATCCGCGGGGGAACCAATCCAGATCTCCTCCATTGTCCTTGTTTGAGGTATCGATTGAATATTCTGCGGCCAGATCGGCGAAGTCCTCTCCGGCTTCCAGCTTTTCAATTACTTCATTGGCTGTGTCTTCATCTTCGACCAGAATATGGCGGATCCAGACTTGTTCTGCATCCCGGGCTACATCTGCGCTGACTATCTCTAAAATTTCCTGCTGGATAATAGAGATCTTTATGATATCCCGAATAGTTTCTTCTGAGATACCTACGTCCTTTACACTGCGCAGGAATTCCTGGTAGTTGTTGTTAAATAACTCTTCTGTGTATTCGGTCGGCACCAAGAGTGGAGTTGCTGTTGGATCCGGATCAGCATTCTGGTCGTCAGCTGTTGTTGGGGTCTTGGTGGGATCCGGCAGATCCATGGTTGCTGCAGGAGTGGGTGTTCCATCAGGGAAATAACCAAAAGCTTTTTGGATCTCTTGGTCAATGCGAGCATCATCGATAACAATGCCCATTTTTTCCGCTTCAACCAAAAGGATAATATTCTGGGTGAGATCTTGTAAGACTTCCTGTCCAACCAGGAGCGGCTGCTGCAGCGAGTTGACATCTGCCATCAATTGCTGCTCAAAATAGCCAAATATTTCTTGTGTGCCTCCTAGCTGTTGGAAGGTCATCAACATCTGATCGACATCCATGATCAAATTACGTCTTCTCCACCTGACCTGCTGATCAAATTGATCGCCGGTGATGGTCTGGTCTTCCAGTTCGATAACTACAGTTTTTGGTGTGAGTACAAATCGATCAATGACTCCATAAGCTACCAAACCCAAGACAATGACCAGGACAGAAATGGTTGCAATGATAATTATGCGCTTCTGGCGATCTTCTCTTTCCTTCTGCGCAAGGAATTTTTTGTTATGTGGTGGCATGAGTTTACTCTTTTATTTTGTCTACAGTGATTATGTTGGTCTAACGAAGCGATTCGCCCGTGAAGGGCAGCAATGCCAAGTGCCGAGACCGTTTAATCTCGCGTGCTAATTGGCGCTGGTGTTTTGCGCAGGTGCCGGTTTGTCGGCGGGAACGGATCTTTCCATGATCGCTAACAAACCTGCTAAGTGTCTCGGTATCTTTGTAGTCGATCTTCATTTTCGGATTTGCACAGAATCTACATTCCCTCTCCTGCGGATATCTGTCTCGTTCATAATGTTCTCTTTCTGACATATGGTACTCCTTAAGATAATCTAAATCTTATCTAAATTAAAACGGGTATTCGTCTTCAGCTGGTGGTTCTTCAACTTCCTCGTCCCTCGGATGACCATCCAACATGATCATTTCCTGAGCTATGACTTCAACAGCTGAATGATTGGCACCTTCATCGTCCTGCCAGCGGCGAGTATGTAATCGTCCTTCGATGTACACTTGCTGGCCTTTTTTTAAGTATTGGTTGCAAATTTCAGCCAATTTTCCCCAGGCAACAACATTGAACCATTCTGTTTCGGTTTTTTTCTCACCATCAGCTGTCGTCCAGCTCCGATCTGACGCTATCCGAAATTTAGTCAGTGGTTTACCGGAAGTTGTATAGCGCATTTCGGGATCATGTCCCAATCTGCCGATGAGCAAGACTTTGTTTAAACCTCTGGTCATGAGCTGCCTCCTTTTAACAGGGAAAGTAGATCCAGGAGATTGTCACCGAACTTGATTGCAGATCGCAATCGTTCAGTCATCCCTGTTGATAATCAGGAAACGCAAAATTGATTCCTGGAGACGGAAATTTCGTTCCAAAGTAGCAACTGAGGCTGGTTCCAACTTGAGATTGAAGAGGTAGTATTGACCTTCTTTATTCTTGCGGATCAGGTAAGCCAGTTTTTGTCTTCCCCACTCTTCAACAGAGTCAATGGTTCCCCCAACTTCTGATATCCAGCTTTTTACCTTATCTACAACATCCGCCGTAGCGGCTTCATCAAATTCCGGGGTAATGATAATGACGAGTTCGTAATCTCGCATCATATCCTCCTTTCCACGGGTTTGTCTCCAGACAGTGTGGTCAGTACGCAGGAAACGGAAAGTAAATTTGTTAAATGACCGAGGAAGAGTTTAGCATAGTTGGGTATATTTGGGAAGGGTGCTGAAAAGTGATGAGAAAACCATCTCATTGACAGAAATTAAGAGGGAAGAAGCTGATTTTAATTTTCTGATTATTCAAGGTGATCGGACAGGGAAGGAAGCACGTACATCCCTTCGGATCTGGCAGCCAGAGCAGTGATCTTCCTTAACTCTGCCCGCATATCGGAAGGCGGGGAAGGGGTAGGAGCAGATAGAAAAAGATCCTGCTGTTGATCCTGAGTCCGGGCTCAGGTAGATTTGTATTCACTCTGATGCTGGTGACAATGGGTTTGGTCATAGAGCAAAGTGCAAGGTATAACCGATAAAGATCTTTGATCGCCTCCAGAACCTCTCCCGGCACCATGGCTGTGCTCTGGGCATCGATCTGAGGCAGGCATTCCACCAGCTGTATAAATTGAACAAGGTCAGCATTTATAACTTTGCGAGTTTTCAGGGTTGCTGAATCAAGGATGTACCAGGCAGAAGACCCCGGATTATTGAAGGTCTGGTCGCCATCATATTGGACCGTTGGATCTCCCTTGAGATAAAAAAGAGAAAAATTTCCCAGGCAGCCTTTTAAAGAGTTGTGTACAAGTTGTTCGGGTATTGAAGCCAGCTGGGAATCCAGATTGACCTTGGTGCCTGTATCTGATAATAGATGAGCCCTTCGGTATTAGAAATGATATTTCCGGGATTTTCCAGAAGTTTGATAGCCTCCTGGATGATCTTCTTTTCCTCTTCCGCAGTTAGAACCCGTAGTGATGGTTTCATATCCAAAATTCAGGCTTAAAAAAACCCCATCCAAATAACGGGAAGGGGTAACGGTTTCTCTTGGTGTTAACACAGCTTGGTCTGGATTTGTGATTTGATCTAATATAAACCCCAATCTATGGCATCGTCTTCCATCATAGAGCGGTCCCAGAACTCACGTCCCATTTCGATCTTGGTTGTGACGCCAAGAATTTCCTCCGTTTTGCTGCGGCAGGCCTCCATGAGTTGGGGGGCATAAGGACAGAATGGAGTTGTCAGGATCATGGTCACCAGAGCATTACCTTCTTTGACCTTAACATCCCTGACCAATCCTAATTGGACGATATTCATCCCCAGTTCCGGGTCCATCACTTCCTGAAGTCCTATATGGAGAGTTTCCGCCAGTCCGCGGTCCTCTTTTCCTAATTCCCATTGATCTACGATCATAAATTAAACCTCAATAACATTCTCTTTAACCAGATATTTACATTGTTTGTCACCATCGAGGATGCACTCGATCCGTTTGGGAGTGCTGGAAATAAAGTGAGCGATTAATTCCTGATCCACTACACATATTTCCGGGTAGTCTTCTCCAATATGATGGTAGGGGCAGCTGGCCTCAACGATATAGATATTGCCTTCTTCCTCCTGTAGACTCACCATGAATCCTTCTGAGATTAACACATCTTGGAGCAGTTCCAGACGTTCTTTGAGATCGAGATCTTCCAGGTTGATATCACGGGTTAGGTCGACGGCAATTCCTTCTGCAACTTCCTTGAAAATATCTCCCAGTACTTTTTCTGACGAATTGGATTTTAGCTGTTCCAGCAATCTTAAAGTCAGCTGCAAATAACGCTGGGGAAATTGTTCCATCCCTTTTGGAGTAAGGCTGAAGACTAGCCGGGGGCGGCCGACCCCATGCCGTTCTTCTTCAGATTGGATCAGTCCTTCCGCTTCCAGTTTAGTAACATGATGGCGGACTGATATGGGGTTGATATCCACAGCTTCTGCCAATTCATTAACTGTCCTCTTTTGATTGAGGAGCAGTGATCGTAGTACCCGATTACGAGTGTTATTGCTCATTAAGTGCCTGCTTTTATTTGATTTATCATCAAAAGTCTATCATTGAACCCCAGAGATGTCAATAATTTATATGATATTTATCTAAAATATTGACTTATGAGATTAATTATGCTACAATTTGGCCTGTCAAAAAAACTGCTGAATAAGCATAAAAACTGAATTGGAGCCATTAAATTATGTCTGAGCTTGTAATCAAAGATCTTCATGTCAATGTGGAAGATATAGAGATATTAAAAGGCGTGGATCTCACGATTAAATCTGGAGAGGTCCATGCAGTGATGGGCCCAAACGGCACAGGAAAATCAACCCTGGCTTATGCCTTAATGGGTCATCCAAAATATAACATTACAAAAGGGGAGGCCACCCTGGGCGGGCAGGACCTGTTGGATCTTGATCCCAATGAACGCTCGGTCCTGGGGTTGTTTCTGGCTTTCCAGTATCCGGTAGCAGTACCCGGAGTTTCTGTTGCCAATTTCTTGCGAACGGCTATTAATGCTCACCGGAAATATGAAAACCCGGAAGACAAAGGGATATCCATCCCCGATTTCAGGAAGAAACTAAAAGAAAAAATGGCTCTGCTCAAAATGGATGAATCATTTGCTGGTAGGTATCTGAATGACGGTTTTTCAGGCGGTGAGAAGAAGCGGGTTGAAATCCTTCAAATGGCTACATTGGAACCGAAGTTTTCCATTCTGGATGAAACGGATTCCGGGTTGGACATCGATGCACTCAAAATCGTGGCTAATGGGGTAAACGCGATCAGCAACGAGGACCATGGTGTTCTGGTGATCACCCATTATCAGCGGATCTTAAACTATATCAAACCTAATTTTGTCCATGTGATGCTGCATGGCAGGATCGTGCAATCTGGTGGACCTGAGCTGGCACTCCAACTTGAAGAACAAGGTTATGAGTGGCTTCGGGAAAAACACACTGCTTGATAGGTTTCACTACAGTATTTCCTAAGTTAATTGTTCAGGAGTCTTTCTCATGTCAACAGACGAGAAATTAATTCAAAATATTGGTGATTATAAATATGGATTTAAAGATCCTGATGTGCATGTATTTAAAAGCAAGAAAGGATTGAATGAAAACATCGTCAGTCAAATCTCCCAGATGAAAGAGGAGCCAGACTGGATGTTGAAATTCCGATTGAAAGCATTGGAGCATTTCCAGGCAAGGCCCGTACCTACCTGGGGACCTGATCTTTCAACTCTTGATCTGGAAAACATATATTATTACGTCAAGCCTACCGAAGAAGAAGGAAAATCCTGGGATGATATCCCGGATTCAATAAAAAGCACCTTTGACCGTCTGGGTATTCCGGAAGCTGAGCAGAAATTCCTGGCTGGTGTTGGGGCTCAGTATGAATCAGAAATGATCTACCACAGCATTCACGAACAGCTGGCGGAGCAGGGAGTCATATTTAAGAGTATTGAGAATGGATTGAAAGAACATCCAGAGCTCTTCCGGGAATATTTCGGGAAAATTATTCCATTCACGGATAATAAATATGCTGCTCTAAACAGTGCGGTTTGGTCAGGTGGATCTTTTGTCTATATCCCGCCGGGATTAAAAGTGGATCTTCCGCTTCAAGCTTATTTCCGGTTGAATGTTGCCAATATTGGGCAGTTTGAGAGGACGATTATCATCGCTGATGAAGGTTCCCAGGTGCACTATGTGGAAGGCTGCACAGCGCCGCAGTACACCACCGATTCCTTCCACTCAGGAGTGATCGAGATCATTGTCAAGAAAAATGCCCGGGTTCGCTACACCACGATTCAAAACTGGTCTAACAACGTTTACAACCTGGTAACCCAGCGTGCGCGGGTTGAAGAAAATGGCACCATGGAATGGGTAGATGCAAATCTGGGATCCAAGGTAACGATGAAGTATCCTTCCTGTATGTTAGTGGGCAAAGGAGCTCATGGGGAAATCCTTTCGATGGCCTTCTCCGGTAAGGGACAGCACCATGATACAGGCGGTAAGGTTATTCACTTAGCTCCGGATACAAGCAGCAAGATCATCTCAAAATCGATCAGCAAGGATGGCGGTCGGGCATCCTATCGCGGTTTGCTGCGGGTCAATAAAGGCAGTACCAATGTGAAATCGAATGTTGTGTGTGACGCTCTGCTGTTGGATGATCATTCCCGATCAGATACCTATCCCTATATTGAGGTTGATGAACAAGATGTGACTATTGGACACGAAGCATCTGTGTCTAAAGTGGAAGATGAACAGCTCTTTTATTTAATGAGCAGAGGATTGAGTGAAGAGGAAGCTACCAGTATGGTGGTTTCAGGTTTCATTGAACCGCTTGTTAAAGAGCTGCCTATGGAATATGCAATTGAAATGAACCGCTTGATCCAGCTGCAAATGGAAGGATCGATCGGCTGACGAAGGATTTTTATGGCGAGAAAACAACCAGATAAAGGATTTACATTTACCCGCGAGATGGTCCAGGATTCCACAGACTTGGCGCCTATCCTGAGAAAGTTCAGAAACGATTCTTGGGATGCATACAAGGATCTGCCATTTCCGACCATAAAAGATGAGGCCTGGCGCAGGACATCATTGAATCGATTGGATTTTGGATCCATTCAACTGCCCAATGGGCAGGTAAAAGTCTCCAGGGGCGCTGAGAAATCCTATGGGGTTCTAAGCGAAGAGCTCATTTCTGGAAAATCATATTTCACACTTGATTCTTCCGGCATAACAGTAAAACAATCAGCCGAGCTTAAGAAAAAGGGAGTCATCTTTTGTAGTTTGAGTGAAGCGGCATCTGCACATCCTGAGCTGGTAGATAAGGTGCTAGGAAAAGTAGTATCTCCCCGGGACGGAAAATTCGCAGCTGTTGTTGGAGCATTTGCTAAATTTGGTGTTTTTGTTTATATTCCTAAAAATGTTCAGATGGAAGAGCCGATTTTTGGCATCAGCACAGCTCCTGGACAAGGCACAGCTCATTTTTTCCAAACTCTGATCTACCTGGAAGAGGGAGCTTCCCTGGACTTTATGCTGGAAACTCTCTCCGCGGGTGATCAATCTGAACCATCACTGGCAGGTGAGAACCTGGAAATTTTCGTAGGTCCAAACGCGAATCTCCAAATCACAGAATTGCAGAACTATGGTTCCGGTGTTTGGAGTTTTGGTCATAAAAAAGCATTGGTAGAGAGGGACGGCTACCTGGCATGGGAGATTGGCGCTTTGGGGTCAGCTCTATGTAAACATTTTGTGTCCCTGGACCTGATAGGCAAGGGTGCGGAAGGCAGGATATCTGGGATGTTCTTTGCGGATCAATCCCAACATTTGTCTTATAACACCCTACAGCGGCATCTTGCACCCTGGACCACCAGTGATCTGCTTTTTAAAGGTGCCCTAAATGGGGAAAGTCGATCTGTTTGGCGGGGGATGATCTATGTTGCTCCCGGAGCCCAGCATATTGATGGCTATCAGGCGAACCGGAACCTTGTTCTTGACCCGGCAGCGAGATCGGATTCCATTCCGGGACTTGAGATCCTCAATAACGATGTTCGCTGCACTCACGGATCCACTATTGGAAAGATCGATCAGGATCAACTATTCTATCTATTATCCCGGGGTATACCTAAACAGGAAGCTGAGCAGCTGGTGATCCAGGGCTTCTTTAATGACATCTTGACCCGGTTTTCGATCCCGGAAGTAGGAGAAGCGGTCTGGTCCAACATAAAATCCAGACTCTTGGATTAATTATTGTCAAAAACCTGGCTCTACACTTCACTTTTTGACGAAGCCTGATAGAATTATTTTGTTATTAACAAAGATGGAGGATATCTTGTCAACAGTTCCGTTTTCTGCTCCACCCACAAATGATAAAGATTTTGAGATCGGAGATCATGTTGAAGTTCTTTGTGATCATGATTTTGAAGATGACCGTATCCGTGATTGGTTAGAAGGTGTTGTCGTAAAAAAAGGTCATAAGAAAGTCGCTATTCAGTTTCATAAGAATGTATATTTAACCGATGGGTGGATGGTACCTGATCGGGTCTTATGGTGTGCTCTCGGTTCTCAAAATATTCGCAAACCGATGAAAAGACGTCGGGCAAGGTCTTAATTATTTCCAACCAGATTTGAACATACAGCGGGAGCAAAGATCAATGGCTGCCAATATAACCACAGGATATGACGTAAACAAGGTCAGAGAGGATTTTCCTGTTTTAAAGCGAGAAGTGCACCCGGGGGTTCCTCTTATATATCTTGACTCCGCCGCAACCAGTCAAAAACCAAATGCAGTAATAAAGGCCATGAGTGCCTATTATCGGCATAACAACGCAAATATTCACCGCGGTATCCATAAACTGGCCGAAGAAGCTACATTTGCCTATGAAAGCGCTCGTGATAGGATAGCGGCTTTTATCAATGCTCCTTCTTCAGAAGAACTGATATTCACACGTAATACAACTGAATCTATCAACCTGGTGGCTTATTCGTGGGGAAGAGCTTACTTAAAAGCCGGTGACCTAATCCTGCTGACCGAAATGGAGCATCATTCTAACCTGATTCCCTGGCAAATGCTAGCAAGTGAGCTAGATCTGACGCTGGATTTTATCCCCGTGACTCCCGAGGGTCTTCTGGATCTCGATATATACAAAAAACAGTTGGAAAGAGAACCGAAACTGCTGGGTATAACTCATATGTCCAATGTCCTGGGTACAGTGAATCCCCTGAACGAGATTCTGCAGGCTGCAAAATCAGCAGGGGCTATAACCCTGGTGGATGGAGCTCAGGCGGTTCCCCATTTCCCAATCGATATCTCAAAACTGGCAGCTGATTTTTATGCATTTTCCGCCCATAAGATGTGCGGGCCAACGGGAATTGGCATTTTATTCGGAAGGAAAGAGCTGTTGGAAAAAATGCCTCCATTCCTTGGCGGGGGTGAAATGATCAAGCGGGTAGAGCTCCGATCGTTCAAGACCAATGATCTACCCCATAAATTTGAAGCGGGAACCCCTGCAATTGCAGAAGCAATAGGTTTTGGTGCGGCGGTTGATTATTTATCAGACCTTGGTATGGAGCAAATTGAGAGGTATGAACGAAGCCTGACCGGATATGCCATTGAAGAACTTTCTCAGATTTCTGACTTGCACATTCTTGGCCCCGGTATCGAGGAGAAAGGTGGAGTGGTTTCTTTTTATATCAAGGATATTCACGCCCATGATGTAGCCCAGATACTGGACAGCAGGGGCATTGCTGTGAGGGCAGGACATCACTGCGCCCAACCGCTGCATACAAAGTTCAATTTGCCAGCAACCTCTCGGGCCAGCCTGTACTTGTACAATACAAGACAAGAAGTGGATCAGCTGGTCGAGGGAATTCAGAAGGTTAAAGAAATATTTGCCTGAAGAAAAGAATAGGAAGGATTTATGGAAGACTTTTATCGGGAATTAATCATCGAGCGTTATAAAACACCTCATTTTCGTGGTGTGCTGGACCCCAATGATATTTCCTATGAAGATGATAACCCGGCCTGTGGCGATCATATCCAGATCGATATTCGATTGGATGAGAAAGGTATAGTCACAGAAGCATTATTCAGCGGTGAAGGCTGCGCCATATCTCAAGCTTCTGCTGACCTGCTGCTCGAGTCAATTATTGGCAAGAGTGTTGATGATATCAAGGAACTTTCTAAAGAAGATATCCTTGAAAATTTGGGCATTGAGCTAGGCCCTGTGCGCCTGAAATGTGCTTTATTGCCTTTAAAGGTGCTCAAAGCTGGGATTTATGGCATAGGAGAAGCGGAAGGATCCGATTGATCATTAACTGATCCTTGAAAGGCGAGACCTCGTTTCAGAGATAAGGTTTCGCCTTTTTGTTTGGAATCCCTTTACTGTTTTGTTAGATAGTACTTCCGGATGCCCAGGATAGTTTACAATCGAATAAATTATTCCGGTTGTGTAGAGAGCGGGGGGATTGATACGGTATAATCAGGAATGATTTTAAGGAGCATGGATAATGCCGTTTATCATTGGTGAGAATGTAGGTCCCTATCGCCTGGTCGAAAAACTTGGGAAAGGTGGTATGGCAACTGTATTTAAAGCCTATCATCCCAGTTTGGATAGGTACGTTGCCATTAAAGCCCTGCATCCTGCCTTTATGGAGCATCCTGGATTTCTGGATCGGTTTGAAAGAGAAGCCAAAGTCGTTGCAAAATTGGAACACCCAAATATCGTTCCGATTTACGACTTTTCTGAACATGAAGGTCGCCCATACCTGGTTCTTAAATATGTCCAGGGCGAAACGTTAAAATCCCGTCTGGATAAATCCAAACTCACTTATAAAGAATCTCGACATATATTCCGGGTGATTTCATCTGCCCTGGCTTATGCCCATCAGCAAGGTGTTCTGCACAGAGATGTAAAACCTTCAAATGTGCTGCTGGACAAGATCGGTGGTGTATACCTGGCAGATTTCGGGTTGGCACGGATTGCGGAAACCAGTCAGACGACTCTCTCTGGACAGATGATGATGGGTACTCCTCATTACATCTCTCCCGAGCAGGCCAAAGGTTTAGGTAACCTGGATAGCGGTACGGATATCTATTCTCTCGGAGTGATGATGTATGAGCTTCTGGTTGGAGAGGTACCTTTCCAGGCAGATACTCCATTCTCTGTGATACATGATCATATATACAGTCCGCTACCCCTTCCGCGGGATATGAACCCGGATCTTAATGAAGATATAGAGCGAGCGATATTAAAAGCGCTGGCTAAAAAGCGTGAAGACAGATATGCCACTGTCTCGGAGATGATGGCTGTTTTCTTAAAGGCTTTTGATTCCCTTATCAAGGATCATCCTTCCGAGGGAGAAGCACCCACCTTAGCACTGCATGAAGATGCCCGTAAAAAGACCCTTGAGCGTGTCAAGGAAGAAAAGGAATCTGCCAGTACAAAAGTGATTGAAAAGGATACTAAGGGGGAAAAGGAAGAGAAAAAAGGTATCCCAGGATGGATCTGGTGGATGGCTGCACCTGCACTGGTGCTATTCTGCCTGGGATTCATGGTTTATCAGAATGCTCTGGAAGTACCCGGACCGGATTTAATCACCTCGGAAACATTAACACAAGAAGCCAACTTCCGATCTGATCCGGCGTTGAGTGAGATAAAATCTCTGAACGAACAGATCAGGGAAAACCCACAGGATCCTTTCCTGCGTTATACGCTGGGTGTAGCTTATCTAGATGCTGATAGGCCCCAATTGGCCAGAGAAGCATTTCAGAAATCTTATCAGCTGGCAGAAGACAATCCTCAAATAATTCTGGAATTGGGTGAGGGGCTCACAGATATTAATATCTGGACTTATGCAGCTTATAGTTTCCTGAAAGTTGAACAGCTTGGCTCACCAATACCTGCGGAAGAACTGAAGAATAAGATCAGTGAAGCGCTCTATCATGCCGCTTTTGAGGAATTTTCATTAGAAGTCCTTTCCAGTAATCAGGATATTGATCTCGATCCAGCTTTGCTGCATTTGCTGGAAGCTCGCAAGGCTTTATTAAACGGTAGAGTTGACGTCGCCGAACAGTTGGTTGATCAAGTTATGGTCGATCGGCCGGATTTACTGGAAGCATATCTGCTTAAATCAGACATTCTGTTTGCTCAGGAGCGTTTCGAAGAGGCCAGGGACTTACTGCTGGAATTGGAACAATTTGAAAATTTACCGGCCTGGATTCGGGGAGAATTAAGATTACAGCCGGAATAAAGAAAAATATTTATGGAGGAGTAATGCGGAGACCATGTGTTGCGGGGAATTGGAAAATGCATAAAACAGTCCAGGAATCTATCGCCCTGGTTAAAGAACTTATGCCAGGATTAGATAGTATCGAAAAAGTGGATAGTGTGATCTGCCCTCCATTCACTGCGCTGGCAAAAGTATCTGATCTGATCAAAGATTCAAAAATAGAAATAGGTGCCCAAAATCTGTATTGGGAAGAACAGGGGGCATATACTGGAGAAATCTCTCCCGGTATGGTTGCTGAAGTAGCAGAATACGTGATCCTGGGCCACTCGGAACGCAGGGCCTACTTTCAAGACACAGATGATACTGTAAATAAAAAAGTGTTGGCTGCGTTGAACGCAGGAATAAAACCAATTCTCTGCGTTGGTGAAACCCTGGAAGAAAATGAACAAGGAAAAACGGGCGCCGTTGTAAAACGTCAATTAACTGCGGCCTTGAAAGACGTCAGTGTTGAGAAATTTGGAAAAATAATGATCGCCTATGAACCAGTCTGGGCTATTGGCACCGGTAAAGCTGCTACTGCCGAGGGCGCTAACCAGGTTATCAAGGAATTTGTCCGCGATCAGGTGGCCTCTCTGTATTCAAATGAAGCGGCGGATAAAGTCCGTATTTTATACGGAGGATCTGTTAAACCCGAAAATGCCAAGGAATACTTCCAGCAGCCTGATATCGACGGTGCGCTGGTTGGCGGAGCCAGCCTGAAAGCTGACGCTTTTATCCAGATCACCAAAGCAGCTGCCTGAACAAAATATCTGAAAAATTATCAAGAGGCTTCTCAGGGAGAAGCCTCTTTTGTTTAAGATTTTTAGGAATGATCTTAAGAAATTTGCCTGGTGTCGGATTATTGATATTAATATTAAAATCCGTTTCCTTAAGAATTACACATCCAGTCTGGTTTTATCCTGTTCCAAATTGCCTGTCCCCGGCATCTCCCAGCCCGGGTACGATGTAGCCGTGTTCATTCAAATGACTATCAATCACGGCCAGGTGAAGGGGAACATCAGGGTGAGCTTTTTGCATGGCCTCAACACCTTCTGGAGCGGCAAGTATGCCAAGGAACTTGATTTTTTGAACGCCCCATTTTTTTAGAATATCCACTGTTGCCACAGCAGAACCTCCGGTTGCCAGCATAGGATCCAGAACCAGGCAGACTGATACTGTGGGTTCGAGCGGAAGTTTGTTGTAATATTGAACAGGCTGGAGTGTCTGCTCATCCCTGTACAAACCGATGTGCCAGACCTCAGCGTTTGGCATCAGACCCCAGATACCCTCAACCATGCCTAAACCAGAACGCAGAATTGGAACCAATCCAATGGGCTGCTTCAATTCCATACCGGGTGCTTCAGCAAGTGGTGTTTCAACAGTCCTGGAGGCTATTTCCAGGTCTGCTGTAGCTTCATAAGCCAATAAGGCAGAAATTTCCCGGATAAGTTCCCGAAATTTTTTTGGCTCAGTGTTTTTATCACGCAAGTGTGTTAATTTGTGAGCTACGAGCGGGTGACTGGATTCATAGATTGTATTCATGGTTATCTCCCTTAGGTCTGAATCCGGATTACTGATTTATATCCTTTTTTCTGATCATGCTGATTATATCCTGATGTATCTATTTGTCCCACTTTCCTACGCATTTAGGTCCACCTTCGGTATAATCTTAGACATGGATGATACACAACCAAACCGCCTGGTGGACTCTGATTCTAAACCGGGAGACCATCTTGATCATGCGCTTCGCCCCCAATCTCTGGGCGGTATGATCGGGCAGGATGTCATCAGGGAGAATCTTGAGATATTGATCTCTGCAGCCCAGCACCGGGAGGAAGCTCTGGACCATGTTCTATTTTACGGTCCCCCAGGATTGGGTAAGACTACCCTGGCGCACATCCTTGCCAATGAGATGGGTGTTCATATTAAGATCACGTCAGGTCCAGCAGTGGAAAGAGCTGGCGATCTGGCGGCGATCTTAACCAACCTGAACGAAGGTGACATCCTTTTCATCGATGAGATCCACAGACTGGGTCGGGCGGTTGAAGAGGTCCTCTATCCGGCTATGGAGGATTATTCCCTTGATATCATCATTGGAAAAGGTCCTTCTGCCCGCTCAGTCCGTCTGAAACTGCCCAAATTTACAATCGTGGGCGCGACCACCCGCTTAGCATTGGTTACAGCACCATTACGGGCCCGGTTTGGGGCGGTTTACCGTCTGGACTATTATACAGTTGATGCGATTGAGAAAATTATCGTGATGGCGGCAGAACGGCTGGAAGTCCCTTCCGAATCTGCTGGGATCAAAGAAATCGCTTCCCGCTCCCGCGGCACACCCAGAGTTGCCCTGCGCCTTCTCCGCAGAGTTAGGGATTTTGCCCAGGTGCGCGGGGAGGGAGTGATCACTTCATCAATTTCTCAACAGGCGTTGGAATTATTGAAGATCGATAAAGAAGGACTGGATTCAATGGATCGCCGGGTGCTTCAAGCAATAGTTGTAAAGTATCAAGGCGGACCTGTAGGACTAAAGACAATAGCTGCCTCTATTCGAGAGGATGCAGATACGATCATGGATGTGGTCGAACCTTATTTACTCCAGTTGGGATTAATGCAGCGAACCTCCCAGGGAAGAGTCGCAACCCAGCAGGCCTATCTCCATTTGGGTTTGGAACCACCCCCAGACGCATCTCAGCCCAGACTAATCAACTGAGGAAAGATATGGATCTGATGCCATTAGCCCGGATAGTGGCTGTATTTGCTTTGATCCTCCTAATTATTGCCGGTTTGTTATTCCTGGCCGCTAAATCCAATATTTCCCTGGGAAGATTACCGGGCGATATTGTGTTTAAACTGGGAAATATCACCTGTGTTGTTCCTCTGGTATCATCGCTGCTGATCTCGATTGTGATCACGGTCATTCTTAATATCTTGCTGATCTTGTTTAAAAAATAAAGAAGTGAAATATTGAAAACATCGGATTTCTCATATTATTTACCAAAAGAGTTTATTGCCCAACATCCGGTATATCCCCGGGATTCTTCACGTTTGCTGGTTTATAACCGGAAACTTGAAAATGTTGAGCACCACCATTTTTACCAGCTTGTGGATCTGCTGCGTGAAAATGATCTGCTGGTGATCAATCAGACCAGAGTGATCCAGGCCCGACTGTTTGGTAAAAAAGTCCTTACTGGCGGAAAAGCTGAATTGCTGCTCCTTCGTGAGTTAAAGAAGGGCATCTGGGAAGCGTTGGTTGGAGGGAAGGGTATTAAGCCAGGTACTAGAATTCAGATCGATAATGGCCCGGAGGTTTATATTGAGGATGACCTGGGAGGATCTGTAAGGAAGATCCAATTTCAGGATCCAATTGAACCCTTGCTTGACCAGATCGGTAATGTACCTCTGCCTCCCTACATCCATGAACATCTAGATCAACCGGAACGTTATCAGACAGTTTATGCCAGGGAATCTGGTTCAGCTGCTGCACCAACGGCGGGTTTGCATTTTACACCTGCTTTGCTGGAAAAAATCCAGAAAAAAGGAATCCGGATTGCTGTGGTCACACTGCATATTGGTCTGGATACGTTTGCGCCAGTTCATGAAGAGGACCCCAGAGATCACAAGATCCATCAAGAATGGTGCCGCCTTCCTGACGAAACAGCTGAGCTTATCAATCAAACCAGGCAATCTGGTGGCAGGGTCATTGCTGTGGGTACTACTTCAGTGAGAACCCTTGAAACTGCTGCCCGGCAAAGTGATCTGGAAATTGGAATATCTCCCTATCAGGGCAAAACGGACCTGTTCATTTTACCCGGGTTTCAGTTTCAAATTGTGGATAGTATGCTTACTAATTTCCACCTCCCTGAATCGACCTTGGTGATGATGGTCAGCGCATTTGCAGGAAGGGAAAAGATCCTTGAGCTGTATCAAATAGCAATGCAGGAAGGATATCGATTTTACTCCTTTGGAGATGCAATGCTGTTGGAGTGATCAGAAACGAATTATTTGTATGGGAGTTTAATGTGGATGAGAATAAAAAAATAACCCCCGCTGGCCTGATAAATTTATTTATCGTTTATTTTGTGTGGGGAAGCACCTATCTGGCAATCCGAATCGGCATTCGCAGTGGATCAGGTTTCCATCCTTTTTGGTTCGGAGGCCTGCGAGTTCTGGCAGCCGGAAGTATTCTGCTTCTTCTGGCTGTAATTCGGGGGAAGGATATTCGCCCTGGCAAAATGGATCTCAAAGTGCTAATTGCTTCCGGATTTCTGCTCTGGATCGGCGGAAATGGGTTGGTTGTAATAGCTGAGCAGCGTATCGATTCCGGGATTGCTGCCCTGGTTGTAGCCAGCACTCCCATTTGGGTGGCGTTATTTGAGTCCATCCTGGATAAACGGATGCCGTCGCTATTATTAATAGGTTCACTTATTGTAGGCTTTGGCGGGATAATTGTACTCAGCCTGCCTCTCCTAACATCGGGTGTCAAGGCTGATATCTTATCGATTCTGGCTGTGTTATTGGCAAGTTTCAGCTGGTCTTCAGGTCTGGTACTCCAAACCCGTAAACCTGTCAGCCTGAGCAGAGGAGTAAGTTCAGCCTATCAACAGCTTTTTGGCGGTGTATTTTTTGTTTTAATCGCCTTGATTGTCCGCGAACCTTTGCCTATACCCACAACAGAAGCCTGGCTGGCCTGGGGATACCTGGTTATTTTTGGCTCGATCCTGGCTTTTACTGCATTTGTGAGTGCCCTGCAGGTGCTTCCAACTAGTCTGGTCACGACTTACGCCTATGTAAATCCAGTCATTGCTGTCCTTCTGGGGTGGTTAATATTAAGAGAACCAATTACTCTCTGGACCATCGTCGGAGGATTTTTTGTAATGGTTGGAGTGACAGGGATATTTCGAGTCAATAATAAAAAAAGCCTCCCGGAAACAGAGTAGGCACACCCCCTACAAGCAAATATAAGGTTATTTTGGTTACGGTATAATTTACAATCATCCAAATGGAATTGTCGTTTCAGGAATTGGAGCTGCCATGCGAGCTGTTGACATTATTATCAAAAAACGCGACGGGCTGGAATTAACCAAGGAAGAAATCGAATTTTTCGTCCGGGGATTCACAGATGGCTCAATTCCTGACTATCAGGCATCATCTTGGGCGATGGCTGTTCTGCTAAAAGGCATGACGCCCCAGGAGACCACAGACCTGACGATGGCCATGGTTAATTCGGGTGAAACACTGGATTTATCACCGGCGGTTCCACTGGCGGTCGATAAACATTCAAGCGGTGGCGTTGGTGATAAGACTACTCTGGTTGTGGAACCTCTGGTTGCGGCCTGTGGACTTCCGGTAGGGAAGATGTCCGGAAGGGGACTGGGATTTACTGGCGGTACACTGGATAAAATGGAATCTATCCCGGGTTTTAGGGTCAATCTGACCCAGGAAGAGTTTTTATCCCAGCTTAAAGAGATCGGTTTGGTTCTGGCCGGACAAACAGCTATTCTGGCACCTGCAGATGGAAAGTTTTATGCTTTGCGCGATGTCTCCGGGACCGTGGATTCCATCCCTTTGATCGCATCTTCGATCATGAGTAAAAAGATCGCTGCTGGGGCACAGGCGATTGTCCTGGATGTTAAAATCGGTCTGGGAGCGTTTATGGCCACCCAGGAAGAAGCCAAAGACCTGGCTAAATTTATGGTGGATATTGCCCACCTGGCTGGCCGGAAAGCGGTCGCCTTGATCTCGGATATGAATCAGCCCCTGGGGATTGCCGTAGGGAATATTCTAGAAGTTAAGGAAGCGATAAATACTTTACAGGGAAGGGGACCCGCAAGTTTTAGGGAACACTGTCTGGATGTGGCAGAACAGATGTTGATCCTGGGAGAAGCTGCCGCTGACGGCAATGAAGCTCGTGAGAAAGCAGTCCAGGCCCTTAAAGACGGTTCAGCCTGGATGAAATTCGTGGAGTTAGTAAAAGCCCAGGGTGGTGACGCATCATATGTTGAAGATCCGGATAAATTCCCTGAAGCTGTGATTATCGAGGTGGTTACTTCTCCAGAAGCTGGTTATCTGAGTCAGATTCACGCTCGCATCGTGGGAGAAACAGCGGTAGACCTCGGCGCAGGTCGTGCAAAAAAGGATGATCAGATCGATCACACAGTGGGTATTGAGATACTGAGGGAAGTTGGGGACCGCATCAATGCAGGTGATGATTTGTTTATCATCCACGCCGCAAATCAAGCTGATTTAGATCTGGCCAGAGAACGATTATTGAAAGCCCATAAATGGAGTGATTCTCCTGTGGACCGGCTCCCCCTGGTATATGACATCATCCGCTGATAATATCAGGATGAACTGATTTCCAATTTGCTGGCTGCCAGTTGAATAAGGTATTCTTCCGTACCCTGACTATAAGTCTCGAGGGGTATATCTCCCTTTATTAATGAAAGAAGTGTATTTGTTAAATAATCATTCACTGGGGTTGGAGTTTGAAGCGATTTTCCAGCTCTGGCGACTGCTCCATTAAGCTGGCCAACCTCACTATGCCCTCGGCCGCTGTAGAGGTCTATGTGAAAGGACGGCATTTTCTTTCCCCTCCCGCCTCCAATCATCCTGGATAATAAAGGTTGGGAGAGCCAGTACGGCAGATATTTAATGACCGCAGCGAGCGTTTTTACAGGAACCCCGGGTAAATTAACGGTTTTAATTCCCTGGATTTTCATCACATTTAACGCTTCGCGGACCTGTTCCAGTTCCACCTGATAAAGAGCTGGATTCGAATATATCTCCGATGGTGTTAAATCGAGTATTGCAGAGCTGGCATTGCCTAGCAGATTGGTCAGCAGTTTGGACCATTTCATATTCTCAGGGTTGGGATAATATTTACAATTTATCCCAACCTCAAGAAAGACCTGTACAAGATCCTTTACCAGTGGATGGTTTCCGGCAATACCCATCCCTCGCACTTTCCTGACGATGATGTTCCCCTTACTGAGACAATCTACAGCTGATGTGACTGTGCCGGGAATGATGAGCCCGGTACCGAGTGATTCGGCGAGTCTTTTTTCACTTTCAACACCATTTTGCAAACAGAGCAGGGGTGGGAGAGTTTCCCTGAGGTGGATAAATTCGGGTAGGATAGCATCAAGATGGTATGTTTTGACAGCCAGGACAATTAAATCCAAACCTAGGTTAAGGGCCAGATCCAAAGAGCTTGTGTAAGTGGGAGAGGATACGGAATATACTTTCCCTTCCAGCTCCATTATTATCCCCTGCCTTTGGAGTGAGGCGATGTCTTTTTCCCTCTCCAGGTATACCACCTCGTGTCCATTGAGGGCCAGGGAGGCCCCCAGGTATGAACCGATTGCGCCAGCCCCCAGGATCAGGAATCGTTTTTTCATATATGTGCCTGGACTTTATTTTTTATCAAGGTGGCTGGTGTTATTTTGTTCAAAAAAGACCCAATTATCATTTCCGGGTCTGTACTGGATGGTGGAATACCCGGTATTTGAAAAACGAAAAACTGGTCCCTGGAAATTAGGCTGGGGAGCCTGGCCGATCAGGGCATGCATCACCATATTCAAAAACCCGCCGTGAGAGATGATCAGGTACTTTCCTGGAGGATACTTGACCAGTTTATTTACTGCTGTACCAGCTCTTAAAAATAGCTCCCACTGGCTTTCGCCAGTGTTGGCAATTGGTTGGTGGAGGGGGATGAAATCAGGGGTTGGGTGGGATTGCATGGCTTCTTCATGCAGCAAACCTGCCAGTTCACCATTATCGCGCTCCATCCAAAGAGGATCGAACTCAACTTTTGTTTTAATAACATCAGTGATGATTTTTGCCGTCTGTTTGGCCCTTGATTGTGGGCTGGAAATGGCTAGATCGAACTGTACTCCACTTTCTGACCAGTCGGAGGCCAGTAGTTCTGCCTGGAGAATACCGGCATCGGTAAGTGGATAGTCAGCTTGGCCTTGATGACGATTATCCGCGTTCCCGGTGGATTGACCATGCCGTAAAAACACAAAAAGCAAATTAGGTGGTTTATTTTCAATTTCCTTCATATACTGTTAAAATCCCCTGGTAAGGCTTGTTAGTGTCCTTGATTAGTGTTCCATCCAATTAGGGTTACCGTTTAAAAAGGCTGGACCTGTTACCTTTTTCTTCCCGGACAGCTGCAGCTGATTCAGAACCAATATCCCCGCGCCGGTTCCAATTGCCGGACATCCATTATATACAGTAAACACCCCGACCCCAGGTGAGGTTACGGAAATTGCCTGTGCCTGATGGATGATCAATCGTGCCTCTTTCCAGTATGTATAAGTCCCCGGCCAGGGAGAAAAAGCCCGGACTGTGCGTGCAAGAGTTTCAGCGTTCTGCTCGAATTTCAATTCCCCGTCGCTCTTTTTTAGCTGAGGAGCATAAGTTGCTGAAGATGAATCCTGAATCTGGGGAGTGATCTTTCCATTAATATATAGAGGAATAGTGACTCTCAATAAATTTCCTCCCAGCTCTGCCAGACGATCAGATAAGGATCCAGCAGTCTCTTCTTGAAGGATCTCAGTAGATTCCTGGGCCAGGATCGGACCATCATCCAGCCCCGGGCTCATTTTCATGATAGTCACACCTGAATGGGAATCACCATGCTGGATGGCAGCATTGATGGGGGAAGCTCCTCGCCAACGGGGCAGCAGCGAGGCATGGACATTAATGCAGCCAAATGGTGGAAGATCCAGCAGGGAAGATTTCAGGATTTGGCCATATGCAGCTACACAGATCAGATCTGGTTTCCAGTTCTGGATCTTTTGCAGAGCGGTATCAGTATTTGCATTTTCCGGTTGGAATATTTCAAGCCCAAGTTTTATAGCGATATCTTTGACAGCTGATGGGACCAGCTTCCTGCCCCTACCTGATGGCCGATCAGGTTGGGTGATAACTCCAGCAATCTTAAAATCTTCCGCCAGATGGATCAAAGAAGGCCCAGCAAAATCCGGTGTACCCATAAATACAATACGACTATCCATACATCGATTTTAACATAGGAGATCTGCGGAGGGAGAGATTGTTTCAGGTTCGCGGGATATCAATTAGTTAGATTCTTGTTCACGGGAATCCGGGGCCTTGGAAGGTATTCCAACCGCAACCTGATCCCGACCTCTTGCTTTTGCGCGGTAGAGGGCTCTGTCCGCGATCACTACAAGTTCATTTACATCACTGGTATGGTTCGGGATGGTTGCGATACCCTGGCTGATGGTAGGTTTTGGTATGGTTTGGCCTTCCACGTCGAATAACGGCAGCTCGGAGAGTGTTCTTCTGATCCGGTTGGCAACCATATTAGCCTGGGACGTGGTGGCGTTGGGCAGGACAATTCCAAATTCCTCGCCACCCCAGCGGCCAACAATATCGGTATTCTTGATATGGGATTGGATGGCCTGGACTGTCAACCGCAGTACTTGATCGCCGATAATGTGTCCGTAGGTGTCATTATAAATTTTAAAATGATCGATATCCACCATGATCAGCGAAATGGGGGACTGGGCAGAGAGAGCGACTTCACTTTCCTTGTAGAGGGTTTCAATGAAGTGGTTGTGATTGCTGACCCCGGTCAAGGAATCCAATTTGGCCTGGCGGGTGACCTCTTCATAATGGCGCGCATTCTGAATGCTCAAGACAGCTTGCTGACTAATTTGCTCCATAAACAATTTATCAGTATTATTAAAAATATTGGGTTTGTAGCTGGCAACAGCAAGCAGGCCAATCAGGTTGTTCTCGATTAATAACGGAACCCCTAACCAGGATCTGGAGAGCTTTTTTTCACCTACCAGGATGGGGCGTACGGGAAGATCGTCCATTTCCTTCCTCAGGTCCTGGATCAAGAGCGGTTTTTTATTTTCAACGATCCAGCTTGAGAGACCTTCATCGGCATCTACGATCGCCGGAGGGTATCGTTTGCCTTCGTCATAGAGGATGCGGATATCCATCTGATGGGTTTCTGGAAGATAGAGAGCTACAAAATAAGCGTCGCTCTGGATAACTTTGGAGAGTTGAGTATAGATCAACTCTAGTAAGGCATCGATCTTTAGGGTGCTGGTGATCGCCTTACCGATATTGTATAAAACGACCAGGCGATCAGCCTGATCCTTCAGGCTTTTTGTGAGGTTATAGGACTCGGTATTATCATGAAATATTACAGTATACCCGACCAGGGATTTCTGGGCATCAGAGAGAGGCAGCAGGTTTAGGACATAGAACTTTTTATCCTGTCCTTCTCCGAGAGTCAATACCTTAACTGGTGTTCTGTCTTCCTTGGACGAAGAAATCCAGTTTACCAGATCTGGGAGCACTTCTGAGGAGGGCCGCCCAACTACCTCCGCGAAACTTAGATTGATGATCCTTTCTGCAGCGGGATTTATATCAACCACCCGATCGTTCAGATCCACAACTATTATGCCGTCTCGCATATTTTCAATAGTTGTATCGCGGGCAATTGGAATGATATCCAGGAAACGATAGAAAAATAAGACATATACGATAATGATCCCTGTCAGAGCAAAACTCAACGACGTCAAATCCAGCAGTGGGAAAGGATTGCGTCCGCTAAGGTAAATGATGCTGGCGATACCGGGAATGGCTCCGGCTAATCCTACAAAACTCACCTGCTGGCGCATTTTCTTCGGAGTGTTGAAATAATTCTTAACGAGGAAATAAAAACCTGCCAGGTACAGCAAGTAGGAGGAACCAAGATGAACCCAGAACCAGGGTCCATATTGCAGTTCCAGCACACCACCATATAGTGGTGAACCAGCGATATTGGACCACAAAAGATGATGGGAATCGTTGGTTAAGGCCATGATCATCGTTGTCAGTTGGATCCAGGAGAAGATCAGGAAAAAAGATTTTGTATCAGGCTTTTGAATCTTAGCATATCGGAGGCAGAATAATAACCAGAAGAGTGTTACCGGGGCAATCCCAAAATATTCTAGTTTCAGCCAGATCACTTTGGTCGAAAATTCCACTGCCATGACTTCAAGGGAATAACAAAAGGACCAGATTGAAACTGAGATGAAGAGTAAAAACAGGGGAATCGCTGGCTCGCTTTCACGGCGATTCCAGAGTATAACAGTGGAGAAAATTCCCAATATTGCCGCAATTATGGAAGGTATGATAACCGGTGAAAACTGTATTTGGCTCATAATATCTCTATGATAAAAAATCCATTGGTCTTGCCTTGCCTTGGTGATGTGCCCGCGGCTAAATCGTTTTATTCTGAGCGTTCCAAATCAAAATAGAAAGTAGCCCCTTCTTTCTCCGCCGCTTCAACCCAGATTTCCCCCCCGTGGCGATTAATGATCTTCTTGGCCAGGGCCAAACCTATTCCGCTTCCCTGGAATTCATCCTGGCTGTGAAGACTCTGGATGGTATCAAAGACCTCCTCCATATCCTCCATGTTAAATCCCACGCCATTATCCTTAACATAGTAGATCACACGTTCATTTGATTGATCGGGTTGATACCCGATTATGATTTCTGGTTTTTTTTGTTTTTTCGTGAATTTGATAGCATTGCTAATCAGGTTATCAAATACTATTTTCAAAAGGTTTTCATCCGCGCAGCAGTGGGGGAGTTCTTTGATATCTATTTTAATCTTCCGCTTTTTGATCTGGTCGGAAAAAGTTTTGATGATATCTTTAACCAGTAAAGAAGGATTCACTGAGATCGGATTTATAGTCTGACTTCCCAAAAGGGACAATTTAGTAAGATTTTCGATTAAATTGTCCATCAATAGTGCATTATCCCGAACGCCTTCGATGTATTCCAAGGCTTTTTGATCTATTTTATCTGGAAATTTCTTGAGTAAAATCTCGGAGGACTCTTTTACACTTTTCAATGGGATTCTGAGATCATTTGATAATGAATATGTGAAAGACTCCAGATCCCGATATGTGTCTGTAAGACTAGCGCTCATTGATGAGAGTTTTTCATTTGCCGTTTGATAGTCATCAAGGATATTTGTCAGGGCAGCGTTAAGCCGTTCAACTTCTGAGATGCGCTCATTAAGCCGTTGAGTTCGGTCTTCCACGATATCTTCCAGCTGGAGCTGGTATTGGTTTAATTTCTCTTCGACCGATTTCATTGCGCTGATATCGGTGTGTGTACCCACAAAACGGAGAGGATTGCCATTTTCATCCTGCTCAGTGATCTTTCCCCTGCCTAAGATCCAGAGCCAGCTACCATCTTTTTTTAGGAACCTGAACTCAACTAAGAACCGGTCAATTTTTCCCGAAAGATGATCTTCGGCAACGCTGAATACTTTTTCAACATCATCAGGATGGATCCGTTTTCTGAACTCCTCTAGAAAGTGGGGAAATTCATCAACTTCATACCCTGCCATAGTGTAATACAATGGATCGAAAATAACGGAATCGGTTTTTAGGTCCCAATCCCAGATGCCATCATTGGTAAGCAAGCTGAACTTGGAGAGGTTCTCCTCGCTTTCTCGCAGGGCAGATTCGACATCTTTGAGGTCAGTCATATCCGATGCAATAGTAAGGATCAAATTCCTACCATCGGATAACTCTGGCAGCTGAGTCCAACGCAACACCCAGGTAAGAGTAGTGCTATTCTCTGTATACAGTGTGTAATACCCTTCCCTCTGCTGCTGTTGAGTTGATTGGATGAGTTGGTCGATCTCTTCCAGAACCTGGGATGCATTTTCACGGAAACACTTATTTATCCAATCTTCAATAGTTCTTAATACTCCTGGGGAATATCCACTCTTTTCAATCCAGGCAGTGTTGACGAGGAGGATCTCTCCATCATCAGCATGCAACATGGTAGGGAAGGGGGAATCCATTAGGGCGGATTTTAGGCGATCTTCACTTTGCTTTTGCAAAGTCTCAGCTTCTTGCCTGGCTTGAATTTCCCGGCTCAATTCCTCGTTTGTTTTGGATAAGGACTGTTTTTTTTCGATCAGTTGTTTAAAATTATCTTCGTATCTAGTAATCACCATGACCAGGGTTGACGCAGCCAGGAAGATTCCCACAATGGATATGATAATCAATGCCACAGGTGTGAAGATAATGATTGGATCTGGTATTAACCCCTGAGAATTCAAGAAAAATAACACCAGCATTGACAGAATGCTGATGCCGGTAAAATGATAGGCGGATATACCACCCAGTATCAACCCGCCCATTACAGTGATTGAAACGTAACTAGATAAAAAGCTGCTGTAAAATCCATTGCTCAACACAATGATAACGGTATCTATTATCCATATTGTATAGACGAAGGTATGAGCCGCAAGATTAACTTTACCTTTATGATTCAGGTACTGGATCATGAGGATAAAGAGAAGGATCGATCCGGTGAAAGCTAATCCAAGCACCATATTGGAAAACACAAAAGGGGTGATGCTGATGGTCGCAATACCCATCAGTAAGATGATCGATGACAAGGTGTGTAATGTTTCTGCCACTCGAAATTGCTTGGTATCTGGCAGCTGGGGGATCCTGAGATATTTCTCAATTACCCTGTCAATAAATTCAGAAAAGTTCGAGCGGTTCTTTTTTGTCTTCATGAGTCAAAATAATCCAGGTCTTTTAATGGATCTTGGACTTCTGGTTTAATATCATGGTCTTTTAATTGCTTCTGCAGTTTTTCAATAACTTCCTTCAATTCAGCCATCCGGATTTCCCGACCGGCCATATGATCCACCATTTTTGTCAATTCTTTGGTCCTGTCTTTGATATTCGATTCCAAAGAATCAGCGTGAGAGCTCAGGCGTTCATACAGTCGGGCGTTGTGGATGGCCTGGGCTGCCTGTGAGGCGAACAGGTTGGCAAGTTTAGCTTCCGGTGAGCCGAAGGCGGATTGTTTCCTGCTGTCCAGGGTGATGTAACCAATAAAGGTATCATGGATAACCAGAGGCACACCCATCCAGCCTCTAACGTGGTGCGTTTCTCCCCAGCCCTGGAAGCGTGAATCGCGCATGGCATTATCTATGATGATAGGTTTCTTCTTCGTTTGCATTTCCTGGAAGAGTTGATTTGTGGTGGGGAATGTTTTACCAACTACCAGTTCGGGGTGGGGATGATTGAGCACTGTTTCAATTCTCAGTACTTCATCCTCTAATAGGAAAATTGAAGCGCTGTCAAAGGATAGGGTTTCCTCCAGTTTAACGAGGACCAAATTCAGAAGATCTTTTAAAGAGAGTGTGGATGACAGGGATTTGGTTACGACATGGAGAGCCTCAAGCTGGTCCGAGAAATTTTGAATATCTTCTCTGATCATTACTCTTTCTGAAATGTCCTGTGTTGTTCCAACCATACGTAATGGGGAACGATCTGCCCCGCGTTCGACGACCCGGCCCTGGTTCAGGACGTAGATCCAGTGGCCAGACTTATGTTTCATGCGTATCTCTGCCTGGTAATGGTACAGGTCTCCCGCAAAATGTTTAAGGATCAATTTGTTGGATTTCTGGAGATCATCCGGGTGAGACAGTTTCTCCCAGATATCGATTGTCAGGGGGGATAGTTCGGATTTTCTATAACCGATCATATCCGCAAAACGATCATTGATCATTATGATATTGGTTGTTAGATCCCAGTCCCACAACCCAGCCCCTGTGCCTGTCACTGCCAGTTCCAGAGTTTCCCGGCGTTCATCGATTTCTTTCCCGGCTTCGATCCGGCTGGTGTTGTCCCGGATGGTACCCTGGAGCCCAGTGACTTCTCCACTGCTGTTGGTTATAGCCGTAGTGGTCAGAAGGGTATGGAGGATTTTGCCATTTTTGTCCACCATATCTACCGGGAGGTCTTTAATAAAACCGCTGCGTTCAAGATCCTGTATTATCCTGGATCGCTGGTCGGGATTCAAATATACCTGGCTGACATATGTATCTAACAGATCTTTCTTGGAATCATACCCAAAGAGGTTAACGGTTGCCTGGTTGGCGTCAACCCATTTTCCATCTTTGGTGGTGATGAACACCGGGTCCCTTGAAGTCATGAAAAAACGGCGGTATTTTTCCTCACTTTCCTGGAGCGATTTGGTTTTATCGCGGATCAGCTTCCGGAGCAACAGAATATAAACGGTGAAGATGATGATAAGACCGACCGCCAGGGAAAACCCGATCGTATACCAGGGTGAGGCACTCTGACCCAGGAAGTTCATACGGGTAATTCGATCACTCGCTGAAGAAGGTATTAACCCGGGAAGGAAACTAAGTCCCAGAACCCCCTGCGGGAAATTTAGATTCCCGCCTTCTGGATTGTTTAGCATATTAAATTCCCGTTCTGGTTTTACCCAGCTTCTAGTTAAATAGTTCATAGTTGGTCTCTGATTTCCAGTTGAATTAGATAATCAGAAAATTCACTTAGTTTAATTATAGTGGATACTTATTATTAGTAGACATCCAATCAGGAAACCTAACTATTTTGCATACTGGATGGGGTTGAAAACGCCTATCGATGTTCGGTTTAATTTTAGTATAGGTTCACCACTCACCAGGAACATATGCTACTGGGGGCCATGGAGTTAAGAAATTAAACCAAAAAGCGGATTTATCCGCTTTTTTCCAGAGAGTAGGGCGGGTGGGACTCGAACCCACACGGTTTTATCCGGGGGATTTTAAGTCCCCTGCGTCTGCCAATTCCGCCACCGCCCCAAACTCTGCCCTTAATTGTACCCATGCTCTGGATAAGGTCAAGGTATATTCTAAAATGCTTGCCTAAAAAAGGGTGTTTGCCAACTGGGTGCGGTATTCATTAACCAGGGGATGCTCCTTACCCAACAATTCAAAAACCCCCAGGATGATCTCTCTTGGTTGTCCTCCCCGATATTTCTTGTCTTGTTTGAGGATCTCCAGCAGCCCATCCAGGGCTGCGGCAATATTTCCAAGCTGGATCAGATGCAGGGACCGGAAATAATAAGCATCCAGGGTATTTCCGCGCTGCCCCTCGGGAACTAATTCCTGCAGCAGCCCTTCTACCAGTGGACTTAATTTTTCAGCACTCTGGTATTCAGTGCTGGCCGGGAAATGATGGATGATGGTTAATGCTTCCAGGTATTCTCCCTGCCAGATCAGGCTCTTCGCCAGCAGCAGCTTCGCGCCGGGATTCTCTGGATGCTCCTTCAGAACTTCCAGGCAAGTGTCTTCCACATCCTGATGTCGGCCAGACTCCAGATAACTGGCTGCTTTTTCCAGCAGCAAATTTTCCGGACCGGGGGCAAAGCTCCTGACATAGTCGATCAGCTGTAAATGAGTAATAAGGCCTTCTATCTGGTGGGTGACCGCTCCATTTTGGAAGGTTTTTAATGTGGGGATCGTATGGACCTGGTAACGACCGGTCAGCAGGGGATTTTTATCCACATCAAGGTTGGCCAGGCGAAAACGTCCGGGGTTTTGAAGTACCAGGGATTCTAACTGATCAGTGGTCCGTTTACAGGTGTCATCCCAGCTGGCCCAGAAGTTTACCAGGACTGGTATCCGATCCGAATATACCAGCACCTGGACTTCAAAATCCAGTTCGTTTACAGAGATGATATCCGGTTCTTCCATAACTGTGCCTTGTCAGTCTTCTGTGATCATTCCCGGTTGTTCTACATTGACTACATCGCCGTGATGATTGATGATCACTTTAAATCCAGTCATGCCCATATAGGCCCGGCCTTCCTCTGGCAGGCCTTCCTCGATCAACTGCTCAAACTGCCGATCGATATTCTTCAATTGTTCCAGGAAAATAGCCCGGGAAAAGATATCATCCTGGCCAGACATTTTTGCTGCCTGTTCGCTGATGATCTCCTCGTGTCCTTCGATTCCATCTTTCATCAGGTTTAACACCTGGCAGTCAACATCCGCAGAGGAGATATGTCTTTTAAACCCATCGTCATCTACAACATAACAGGGTTCCGATCCAATATAAGTGGTTTCTACAAGCTGGTCATCTTCATCAAATACCAGCCCGGCAAATAAGGGTCCAGCAGGCATAAGTCACAACACTCCTATACTAATAATCAACTCTTACCCTTAAATTGTATGATGACTGGAGCGTGCAAACAATAAGATTTTTATATAATCGCTGGATTTACCCCTTGAAGCAACTGCTATTTTCCGTTCAGAGACGTCTATTCCAATACGTCCACATGGGTACCGGAGGTGTTATAGATCGATTGCTCATTGTAGGGGACGCTGGGCAATGTCCAGCGATAGAGCCATTTGGCAGCTTTGGAGGGCAGGTTGATACAACCATGGCTGCGCGCTTTTCCGAAATCATTATGCCAGTAGGTGCCGTGGAATGCAATCCCGCTTTCGGTGATGTAGCTGATCCAGGGCACGCCTGGCAGGTCATAGCCATTAAAGGCCAGGTTGCCGGCCGCCATATGGCGGGATGGGCGTTTGTAATTTGTGATGTGATGGCCTGGAGGTGTGAGGTATTTACCAGTGCTGAAATCAGCGCCTGTTGCGGCTTTGACCATAAAAACTGGTTCGTTGTATTCAAACGCGATCACTGTTTGGGTGCTAGTACGAACTTCGATACGCTTGAAGATACTGGGGACATTCGGAGATAAAAGACTCAGTTCGTTTTCAGGCAGAACCCGTAGGTGGGAGGCAGGGACGTAGTAATCCAAATCCCACTTATCTTCCAGGATGTGATAATAGGGTATTCCATCTGGCCCATTCACTAACCCCTTGATCCAGTGGGTGGTCTCGTAATAAAAGCGGTAAGCTACGTGATATCTCTCACCGGGTGTCCAGAGGGCATCTGTATAGGGGACTGTGATCTCAGACAGAAGCCCCCTCTCAGGAATATCAGCGATGATCGGATTTGGGTCTGTTCGGACGGGTTGAACACCTCCCGAGTGGGCGTATCCTTCAGTGCCGATTTTATACCAGATCCGGTTGTAATCTGGTTCGCCAGAACCAAGCACTACTTTGCTGATCGGGAATACTGCATCTTTCCAATGAATTCGGACACGTTCACTCTCAAAGGTTGGTTCTTGATAGGTGTAGATCCGCTCGTAGATGACTCTGCCTTGCTGACCGGTGTAGATATTCAACACGGGGTTCAGTTGGCGGCCGACAAGGCTGATAACCCCTAACCCGCTCAGATTTAAGAAGTCTTTCCTGGTGAATTTTTGGTTCATATTAATAATGGATGTTAACCAGTGTTCCAACACTGGCAAAGTTGAAAGACCATTCGGCGTCTTCATTTCTCATATTAATGCAGCCGTGGCTCATGGGATAACCGAAATTATTATGCCAGTATGTGCCGTGGATACCATAAGAACTATAGAAGTACATCGTCCATTGCACTCCGGGGAGATAATAACCGGGTCCAACCATTAATGTTGAGGTGTATTTTACATAAACCCTAAAACGTCCAGTGACAGTTGGTGTACCAGGGAGACCTGTGGAAACGATAAAGGTCTTGATCAACTTATCACCATCATAGGCGTACATACGCTGGGTGGACAGGTTAACATCGAACCAGCGTTCATCTGGATAAACCCCAGAGGGTAGGACTGATTTGATAAAGGATGGGTATGTATTTGGAACCGGAGTTGGTTTGGGGGTCGGAGTAATGGTTGGCGTGGGTGTATTTGTCGGTGTTGGAGTAGGGGTTGGTGTATTGGTCGGTGTGGGTGTGTAGGTGACCTTGCGAACATTCTCCTGGGCGGACAGGGTCGTTTGAGCTGTTGCCTGGAAGTTGGGGAGTGCAAATGAGAAATCCGGAGTCCAGAGCCAGACCAGCAGTACTCCAATCAGGATTACGGCAACTGTGGACCAGGAAAGGATGGCTGGTTTATTCGATGTCAGGGCTTCTTTGGTGATGGATATAGGCAGCTTAATGCGTTTAGGGGTTTGCCAAGGATTTGTTTTCCTGAAACGCTGAATGGCCCAATGCATACCTTTTTTAGCCTGGATGCTGGCAGGATTGATCTCAAGGGCCTTCTTTAGATAAGAAATACTGGCTTCCGCTGAAGAGACTGATGCCAGGTATAACCAGGGTTCTTCAAAATCCGGTGCCAGTTTAACAGCTTTTAACGCCAGGCGCCTGGCTCGTTGAAGTTCACCTTTGTTAAGGGCATACTTGGCCTCATTTAATGCTTCGAAAGCAGCTTCTGGCAGTTTCTGGGACATAGTTATTCCGGTGAAATCACTTCCCGGTTCAGGAAACACATAATTCCAGCAGTAATACCGCGGGCGACTAGGGCTGGATTTTGGGTTAATAGTTCACGATCCTGATTCATGTACCCGGTTTCGATGATCACTGCAGGTGTATTAGGATCGATCTCTCCAAAGGCGTGATAGCTGGTCATATCATCGGTGATACGGTGGTCGTCATACCTTAAACCTGTGGCTTCACTATAGCGGTTTTTTATACAGGCCATCAGGCGAGCAGCCTGCTCGGGGCGTTTGTTATCTGCAGCTTCGGCAATTTTAAACCCAGTCCCTAATTCAGGAATGTATTCACAGGTATCGGCATGAATGGAGATCAGGGCATTACTCTGGTATCCATCCAGGTGAGGATCAAATTCTTGTAACATATCCACCTGTAAACCTTCAGCTTCTAGATATTGACGGGTTAGATCAGCGATAGTGTAATTGATATCCACTTCCTTGAAACCACCCAGGCTATCAGAGCAGACTGCACCTACGTCATCGCCATGGCCCCAGTGTCCAACTACCAATCCAACATGCAAATTTACCTGGGGAGTAGCCGCGTTGGCACTCTCCCCGCTGCTGTTTAGAGACTGGAAGGGGGATGACTTTAAACCGATGCCCGTGGCAGGCAGAGCGGTAAATAATGTTGCGGAAAGGATGGCAGCCAGCAAAACATTGAGTATTGCTTTGGTAGTTTTGCTAACCAGTCCGGTGACTGGCTGCCCTCCATGAGGGTCAATTTGTGGTTTCATTCCGTTATAATACTGGTAAAAGGCATTCCGGAATCCAGCTTAATTTTACCGTACTTTTCGTATAGAAACAGTAATACATAGCTGCCCGGATACCCTTAATAGGCGTATTGGGGGCTTAAAATAGAGCAGAATCGATCATTTTTATCCAGTTTTGGTCGATTTTTCGCCCTCAAAAAGTCCTGATTCGATTATATTATTCTTTTATTAAGGTGCAAGAATATGGCCAAAAAACTCACTCCTCAGGAAGGCCAGATCCTTTTAACAACAGCACGCCAGGCAATTGAAAATCACCTGAACGGTGAAACAATTCCTCCTATTCGTTTAGAGGACTACCCTTCCGGGATAAAAGAAAAAGGGGCATGTTTTGTCACTTTGACCATAAATGGGATATTGAGAGGTTGTATCGGATCCATAGAAGCATCCCAACCATTGATCAAAGATGTCCAGGACAGAGCTATTGGGGCTGCTTTTGAAGACCCCCGTTTCCCAGGACTTAAGCTGAATGAGTATCCTGATCTGAAAATCGAAGTATCCTGTTTGACCAAACCGGAAATATTACAGTATTCCACAACTGATGATCTGGTGAATAAATTGCGGCCCGGAATCGATGGAGTGATCCTCAAGCACAATTTCAGAAGAGCTACTTTTCTCCCCCAGGTCTGGGAGCAACTGCCTGATCCGGAGCTTTTTTTGGGGAGATTGTGTATCAAGATGGGATTGGATTCATCGGCCTGGAAGGATCATCACCTGGATGTGGAAATTTATCAGGCTGAAAAATTCATTGAAAATGATTAAACAAGATCGAGTAGGAATTTATCCGGATCTGTCAGGATTATAGTTTCCCTCCCCGGGCGGATGATGAGCGTTTGGTCCTTTTCCCGCATTATTGTCAAACCTCTATACCGCAGCTTGACTGGCCAGGGGAAGGGATTTTTTCCTTCTATTGAGAGGCGGGCATCTTGAAAAAAATTAATACCAAGTACCTGAAGGAAAAAACTCACAGGAAATAAAGATTCCAGGCTTTCTTTTTTCCCTGTTCCCTGACCCGTTTCGACCTCATATCCTGGAAACAGACTTCCTGAGTGTTCAATTTCAGGAATAATTGCAGCCATCCAACGTCTCACTAACTCTGCTGCTTGATCATGTTTTTTAAATTTCAGTAGAGTTTGCCCCAGGAGCAGGTTCCATGTTAATTGAACTGTTGACCTGCTGGGACCCGGGGAGGAACTAAATCCATAAGGGGACCAGTACCTGCCGTCATCCAGCAGGATATTCTCTATAAAATCCCCGATTTGACCAGGTGGAAGGATTCCCGCCCAGAGGGGCAGCAGCTGAGTGATATGACTGTCCGAAGTGGAAGGATTGATCAGCCTGATATCCCCTTCCGGGTTATAACCTTTTAGTATGCAATAATCCAGTTTTGAAAAAACGCTCTCTGAGATCCCCCAGAATGTCCCTTCTGCCCAAGTAATATTCCCCGAGTGAAGTTCCTCTATTCGATAATTTCCACGCCAATCGAGGCCGTGAAATATGATGATTAATTCTTCAGGGACGTGATCTGACGCTGATCCATGGTGGAGGACCCCGATGCGAGTAGGCTGTGTTAAATCTGTCCGCAGGATATTCAGTCCGGGTTGCAAATTTTCCATAATATGCAATCCAGCAACCGTACCATGGCTGGAGCCATCCCGGTTTTGGAACTCACTTTTGTCTGGATCCCAGGATTCCTTCAGGAAAATAGAGAGGGTGTCTTTTCTCTCCTGGAGGTGAGGATTTGCACTGCTCCCTAATATTTGATTTAGATCAATTATTTTGCAGAGATCATTATATAAAAGAGCGCTCAGGCCGGGAGATTCCAGGTAAGGATAGAGGATTAAATTGTTACAAGAAAGCAGTTCATCATCAGTTTTGGATCCAGGCAGATCCAATATGAGGGGATGTACTAATTCGGGTATCCCATCTCCATCGGTATCTAAACTCGTTGAAAACCAGTTTTCTAACCATCCAGCTGCTTTTGGCAGATAACTTGACCAGACATCACTATTGAATCCCGCTTGATGGATTTGCCAGAGCAGCTCTGCAGCCAGTAAGGGTGGTGTTAAATCACCTTCATTTATCTTTCCTTCTGGTTCATTTTGAACATTATCATTGAATACAAGATCGAGGATATTTTTTATTGATCCTGGGGTTTTGTTATCAAGGGATTGGAACAACATTAAGGCCTGGAATGGAGTTATTTCCTCACCGGAGATTAGCTGGTGGTATTTTGACTGAGCCAGTTTTTGGGATAGTGCCAGCACAAAATCCCAATTTGGATCCCCAGTTGTTATCTCAAGCTGACTTTGCAGGGATACTTTCCGATGTGAGATTTCTCCCGGCCAGTCGAGCTGAAGAACACTTTCCAATACTTCGCGAGCCGCATTATTTGTATCTGATTTTATGCAAATCCAGTGAACTTTTTCTGAACCATGGGGGGATAATGACAGCGTTGTTTGCAGGTATGGAAAGGGATCTTCTCTGAAGTTCGGATTGCCTGCCAGAAACAGAATCAGGTTTTGTTCACCAATACATCCTGTCAGGATCGGACGGCCAATAATTTCCCCAAGGGTGATCTGGTTTCCAACCCCTTGAGATTGAAGCAAACAAACCAGGTCCAGAACAACAACCCGGTGATGTCCAGTAAGGTTGTTAATCCAGCTTTCTCCGCAGATCACGCCGGAATCGGGGGTCCAGTAATGAGACCTGACTTCCAGGTCTTTTTGTGGCTGGTATAAAAATTCGATCCAATCCCACGAAAAACTATCTAAATATGGAGTTGGGTCAAAAACCACAGGATCGATCTGGATCTGAGAGAGTTCACTGAAACGAGGGAAAAACCGGAAGCTCATTCCCGGGATCTCTGGCAGGAATTCCACAGTTGGGACTGATGGGTTGTCTGTGGTTAGACGCAGAATCCAGCCTTGATCGGGTTGGGGGAGTTTTGAAGAGAATCGTCTTTCTCCTCCCAAATGAAATCTCTTTGGTAGGGGTCTATTCCAGGTCCTTGGTTTCATATCACTAATTCTAAAGTCAGGCTGGAAAGCAGTCAATCATCTTCTTAAATCGGAATTCCAGGATTGAAATATCACTCCGCTTATGGGGCTGGAATACCTAATTTATGCTAGAATAACTCCAGAACGAGGAGATTAGATTACGGGCAGTTAATGATTGCCTGAATATTATGACAGACGCAGAGAATCCCCGGGATCCAAAAGATCAGATTAATAAACCGCTAAACGGTTCGGAAAAGGCTGGAGAACATCCCAAGAAGGATGCTTTTGACTTCTCTGTCGAAAAACCCCCCGAAAAAGATTTACCTTCCGGGGGGGATAGCCCTTTGGATAGAGCAATAGGTTCTGCCCGAAGAAGGCCAGTGTCCTATCAGCGAACCCAGGCTCACTTGCCCGGGGAATTCCAATCTGAGAAGTACCAGGCGGAACGGTCAGATGAAAAACCTGGCTCGCAGAAACGATCTCCGCTGGATGACACCCCGCCGCCCTCTTTGGGATCAACTCCGTTCACACCTCCTCCTGCTTTAGATGAACGAGGTATGCCGCTTCCGCGGCGAATGGATGAACCACCGTCGCCAGGTAGGACATCTCCCTCGTCTATCAACAGAACGAGGACTTCGACTGTCCCGGTTCAACCTCAATCAAAATTTGTAAAGTGGTGGAAGACCAATGGGCCCGGGAGCTTGTCAAAGAAGCAGGGTTGGGGATGTGTCATACGTATGCTGGTGATTGGCCTGTTTATCGGGATTGTTCTGGCGATCATTGGCGGCTCAGTTGCAGTTTATTATTACAACCGGATTGCATCCACACTGCCAGTAGTACAGGATTTGAGGGAACAGGCGGCTCAATTTGAAACGACTCGCATCCTGGATCGGGAAGGTAATATTCTTTATGAGCTTGTTGATCCCAGCGCAGGAAAAAGAACCTATGTCCCTCTGGACGAAATCTCACCTTACCTGGTTGCAGCCACAATAGCCACAGAAGATTCAAATTTTTACAGTCATCCCGGTTATGATTTAATGGCAATCGCCCGGTCTTTTTATTACAATCTGATCAGCGACCAGATTGTCTCTGGCGCTTCTACGATCACTCAGCAGCTGACAAAAATGCTGGTGCTCGCTCCTGAAGAGCAGGTCAGCCGCACTTATACGCGCAAATTGAGGGAAGCCATCCTGGCAGCCGAAATCACCCGCCAGTACAGCAAGGATGAGATCCTTGAGCTCTACTTGAACGAGATCAATTTTGGCAACCTGGCCTATGGTGTGGAAGCAGCTGCTCAAACTTATTTCAATACTTCGGCGAAAAACCTTACCCTGGGTCAGGCCTCTTTCCTGGCTGGTCTGCCGCAGCTTCCAGCAGTATATGATATTTATACTAATCGAGATGTGACCCTAAGGCGGCACGAAAGTGTGTTGGTTTTAATGTATCAAACCAGCCTGGAACAGGGCTGCATCTATGTCAGCAATAACCAGCAGCCCATTTGTGTCGGACCCGGAGAAGCCACTAGCGCAGCGGATGAAATCAAAAATTATGATTTCGAACCGCCTACCTGGGAAATGCACTATCCACATTGGGTCTATTACATCACTTCCATCCTGGAAAACACTTATGATCCCCAGACCATATACCGATCTGGATTCACGGTATATACGACTCTTGATCCCGTTCTGCAGGATATGGCCCAAAGTGTTGTCAAAGAGCAAGTGGATTCACTTGAGGCAAAACATGTTACCAACGGGGCTTTAATTGCCCTACAACCTAATACTGGAGAGATCTTGGCCATGGTTGGCTCGGCCGATTTTGATAATAAGGAGATTCAAGGTGAGATCAACATGTCGGTTAGCCCCCGCCAACCTGGATCTTCAATTAAACCGCTCACCTATCTGGCAGCTTTCGAAAAAGGTTGGACTCCGGCAACCTTGATCTGGGATGTGCCCTCAGAATTCCCTCCATCCGGGGACCCCAACGATCCCCGCGATCCCTATGAACCGGTTAATTATGACGAAAGGTTCCATGGTCCGGTTACTGTTCGAACAGCTCTGGCCAATTCTTATAATGTTCCTGCTGTAAAGACCCTTGATTTCGTGGGTATCTATGATGATCCGGACACGGAAAAAGAAGAAGGATTAATCCCTTTTGCTCAACGTCTGGGTATATCGACATTGACCAGGAATGATTATGGACTTTCCCTGACCCTGGGAGGGGGAGAAGTGACCTTGCTGGATCTGACAGGAGTCTACGCGACTATTGCAAATGGGGGCAGGCAGGTGCCGCCGGTAGCAATCACGCGGATAGAGGATTATCAAGGCAATTTGATCTATCAATACCAGCAGTCAGCCGGTGAACAGGTCATTCGTGCTGAACATGCTTACTTGATCTCATCGATCCTTTCCGATACCCAGGCCCGCATCCCGGGATTTGGCACTAACCCGGTGATCAATCTGCCTTTTAAAGCGGCTGCCAAGACCGGCACTACCAATGATTTTCGGGATAACTGGACCCTGGGTTATACCCCGGATCTGGCTGTCGGTGTTTGGGTTGGAAATGCAGATTACACACCTATGCAGGATACCAGCGGATTAACTGGCGCGGCACCTATCTGGGCTGAGGTTATGCAGCAGGGCATCCAGCAATTGACGAATGGAAACCCCACTGGTTTTTCAAGGCCGGCCGGGATCACCGAGCGTGTGATTTGCTCTGTGTCCGGGACTGAGCCATCCAAATATTGTCCCAGCCAGCGTAGTGAATATTTTGCCGCTGATCAGCTGCCACTGCCCAGCGACCAAGACTTATGGGAAGAGGTGGTGGTGGACACCTGGACAAATAAATTATGGTCTTCTGAATGCCTGGACTATCATACTGAAAAACTAGGTATCCATGTGGATGATCCCTGGGCAAAAAAATGGCTTAAAAACGATAAAGAAGGTAAGGAGTGGGCAAAAAGTATGGGGTTGACCAAAAAACCCTATGTTATTGATGAAACTAAGGTCTGCAGCGCAGGTGACTCGAGGCCTTTGCTGGAGTTCGCTTCTCCCCGGAAAGAGGATATCCTTATTATCAGCCCTGTTGATATATTCGCCAGAGTAAACGCTACCAGTGCTTTTAATAATGCCAAGCTTGATTACGGGCCTGGTACAGACCCGGCTCAGTGGAAAGTGCTCCAGGAATTCAGCGATCCAGTCACCACTATCTCAGAGATCTTTTCCTGGGATATCAGTGATCTCCCGAGTGGGTGGGTGACCTTAAGGCTGTATATGACAGGATCAAATGATGTTTATGCTGAGAGAAGGATTCAAATTAATATCCAGGTACCGACACCGACACCCACTCCAACATTTACGCCCTCGCCAACTGAGACATTGACTCCCACGATTACACTGACGCCAGTGGGGAGCAATACTCCAACGCCGACTCAAACAGCAACATCCACCCCGTCTCCAACGCCGTAATTCGTTGGGAAAAAAATCGATATAAAAAGGCCTGGACATTTAAGTCCAGGCCTTTTTTATTGATTCAAAATTATTGTGAACTTATTTAATCAAGCTCTTCCGGGGTTAATGGCCATATGAGCTGTTGCAGGAGAATAGATCAATTTAGCAAGTAATTTTGTTTAGATCAACGGCAGTTGAGGTGAATCAGATTGGAAGGGATCCAGATCGAGCCTCTCTAGGAAATTTGGATTCCTCACTTCTGCCAAACGCCTGATATGGCGGAATTTCACCAATCCCCATTCCTGATCGATGATCTTTGCCAAGGGAGGATTATGCTGGAGTTTGTAATGAATCAGGCCAGCCCGACTGCCCGGCAAGATGATCCAGCGTTTTTCAGCGCTATTTGGCATCTCTCCCAGCAGATTTCCCAGTAAGCCGGATGCAGAAATGAAAAAACTGCAGCTGGGGGAGTCTTGTTTAGCCCACTGGAGATGTACAATCCTGCCGGGAGCGGATTTTTTGATGACCGCATAACCCAACTCTGAGCCAATCCCATGTAGTAGATGCTCGATTTCTGTCAGATCTTGAACTCGCCGACCTGGATCTTCGTTGGGTTTTAATTGCCAGCTTGGTCTTGGGCCTGAAGTGGATTGAGCGTAGGATTCCAAACAGGCCTGGATCAATCCCTCGCGAGGTGTATGTTGAGCTGGGAACTCACGATAGATCTCCTGGAAGATCGCCTGTTCAAGGAGGGGACCAGGTGTTATTACTAATAACCCGACTATTTTTTGTTCCACCTGGTCTGATTGGGGAGTTAGGGAAGGCTTTAATTCTTGATGCCACCAACTTTCTGAGTCAATGTAATGCAGAAATCCCTGGCGGTAAGCTATATTATCCTCAAAATCCTTCAGCAGTTGGGGGAAATATTGGTCGGGATTGGTCTCATCTCCTGGAAAACCTTCAGCTGCCAGCCTGGTCATTCCTGCGCTATAGATCGATAAAGTATGTTTTGGTTCGCCGGTAACCTGCAGTATCTCGAACCCGGCTTTGCGGATAGTTTCTCTGGGATCTGAGGAAGGTTTTAGATCAAAGATCCCCTTTTGTGAGATCCACTCAGTTTCTCCCAGGCAGAGATCTGGATCCAGGGCAATGTTTTCAAGCTTATATCCAGCTCTGGATGCAGCGCTGACCGCTGCTATGAAGGACTTATTTTCGATTTCTGGCAGCAATCCAAAACAGGGTATTCCAGCTGGTAACTTTTCATGGATTTCTGATAAAGTGAGTTCAATGGCTCTCGTCATCCAGGGCCAATCAAAGTTCTTGATACTAAGAATACTCCGCAGGGGTGCGGCGGCTTCCTGGCCCCATAACCAGCCTGTCCATAATGCAGATAAAGCCCAGAAAGAAGGAGCGGGTTTGGGAAATACCATCACTATCGACTGCAGCTGGATGTTATTCAACTGAGGGATCAACTCCCTGATCCTCCCCGGGAAAAGACAGATGCCGCCGCTTTCCGGAGGATGAACGGGCCAAATTGTGACCGGCAGTGGATTTTCAGCACCACTCCATATATCCAGCGCCTCCTCCAGTGCAAACCAGGCATTTTCTTCTACGTAAAACTCCTCAATTTCATGATCTGAGTCTTGGGGATCGATTGGCTGGCTGCAGCGGTAAAAAGCATGCAGCAGAAGAGTTTCCAGAAGAATGTTTTCTTCCTCCGGCATGTTAGAACCGGTAAGTTTATTGAGTACCGTGAACAGGGCGTATACAGAGCGTGGAGGGTATGATCCCAGCGCGTTTTCCACTTGAAAACGAATGGGATCATCCGGCGCGGCAACCCGGGTTAATGCCCGGGCATGTGTTGGGCTGTTCTCCTGGAAATCCAGGGCTTTCTGGATATCATCGGGGGTAACATCGCCTTCAGTATCCTCTCCACAACGGCTGCAGCGGCAGGTTTTCCGAACTGGTACTCGGGTGATTCTGGACCAAGTAAAGGAGCTGGCAGATGTTTTCCTTCCGCACAGAGGACAATCAGTCTCGTATAAGGATAAAATTAGGGGCTGCAAGCGCTCCTTTCCCTTATAACTGGAAGCCAGTTTGACCAGGGCGCTGCTTAATTCTTCCCTGGACGGAGATTGGGCCAGGGATTCTATTAGAAATCGCAAGATCGGATTATGCACCGGGGTCAGGATTTGAAACCCACTCCTGGCGGCTTCCAGAACAACCTGGGGAGAGCTGCCGAATGGGCAGAGGATCATTCCTGAATTCGAGGGAAGTTGTTTTAACCAGGTACTGACAACCTGAGGCCGGTAAGCAGGTAAGCAGGTTTGGAGGGGATAAAAAGATTTTGGTGGTTCACCACGAATAAAAGGCTGGTTGTTCATTTACTGCCCCCAGTGGTGAAAATAACCCTTCTACCAGGACAGGATTTTTCCCAAAAAAAGATCCTGGTTTACTGGGTAGATTGAACAGTGTGCAGCAGTGCCAGGTTGGGCGCTACCATTTTATGGATTGGGAAACCGGCGATTAACACGATTTCCTGTCCAGCTGTTACAGGTGTTCCTTCGATAACCGCCGCATCCACATGGGAGATCATTTCCTCAATAGTTTCTGCATGCGGGATCAGGTATGGTGTGGTCCCCCATAACATGGAAAGGTACTGATAAGTGCGTAGATCTGGCGTAAATGCCAGAATCGGCACTTCGGGCCGGGCTTTGGACATCAGCCGGGCTGTGCGTCCACTGCGAGTGAAAACCGCAATAGCAGCCACAGCTCGATCCTGGGCTAATTCTCGGGCTGCCCTTGTTATATATACTGCGTCATCATGGCTGGAATCGTCCGTTATATCGAGATTTAGCCGTCCCCAATCGCCGCTGTGTTCTTCACTCTGGCAGATAATTGAAGCCATCATTTCAACAGACTTCACCGGGAATTCTCCGATAGCGGTTTCACCTGAAAGCATCACCGCATCAGTTCCATCGAGCACGGCATTGGCCACATCAGAAGCTTCAGCCCGGGTGGGGCGAGGGCTGCTGATCATTGAATCAAGCATCTGGGTAGCAATGACCACAAAGCTGAGGTGTTTGTTAGCCATGGCGATGATTTGTTTTTGAATGATAGGTACAGATTCAGGCGGCATTTCAATGCCCAGGTCACCCCTGGCAACCATCACCCCGTCCGCGGCATGGATGATTTCATGCATATGCTTAATCGCATCAGGATGTTCAAGTTTGGCAATGATCGGTATCCTGGATCTTTCTGGATTGATGGTCTGAATGGCATTTCTGAGACGTGTTATGTCATCAGCACTGCGCACAAAAGATAGGGCCAGAACATCGATATCCAGACTTAACCCGAACTCAAGGTCCTTATGATCTTTAGGGGTCAAGGCCTGGATTTGCAGATTTGCTCCCGGAAGGTTGACGCCTTTATGGGCTTTTAAGGGGCCACCCTGGACCACCTCGGTGATGACCTGTTGACCCTTGACTGACTTTACCATCAACTCAAGCTGGCCGTCATCCAGCAAGATCCGCCCGCCGACATTAACACTCTGGGGCAGTTCGGAGTAGTTAACCTGGACAATTTCTGTGGTCCCCAGAACCTCCTCCGTAGTGAGTACCAGCTGGTTTCCCTGGATCAACTCTACAGGTCCATCTGCCATTTCCCCGGTACGGATCTTAGGACCGGAAAGATCCTGCAGAACGGTAACCGTCCGGTTCAACTCCTGGGCACTCTCCCGTAAGGTCTGGATCACCTGGGCATGTTCCTGGTGAGTTCCATGCGAGAAATTGATCCGGGCTACATCCATGCCAGCTGTGAGCAGGTTATTGATAGTTTTTTTATCCTGACTGGCAGGTCCAAGGGTGGCAATGATCTTAGCCCGGCGTTCCATAAAAACCTCTTATTCTATCTCTGGTAATAGCTAAATGTAGTTTAATTCCCGGGCTTCTGTTGTTAACTCTTCTTTGAAATCAGGATGGGCGACGTTGATCAGTGCCTGGGCCCTTTCCCGGATCGTCTTGCCATATAGACTTGCCACACCAAACTCCGTGACCACATAATGGACATGGTTGCGAGTGGTGACCACACCGGCACCTGTTTTTAATGTTGGCACAATACGGCTGAAATCCCTGGCCGTGCTGGGCAGGGCAATGATTGGCACACCACCCTTGGAGCGTGAGGCGCCGTAAATGAAATCCAGCTGACCTCCGACCCCGCTGTATAGTTTGGTGCCGATGCTGTCTGCACAGATCTGGCCAGTAAGGTCAATTTCAATAGCGGAATTTATCGCTACCATGCGGTGGTTCTGAGAGATGATAAAGGGATCATTGACATATTCTGTCCGCAGGAACTCGATCAAGGGATTGTTGTGGACCCACTCATAAAGACGTTTGGTGCCCAGGATAAAACCAGCGATGATCTTACCCGGGTGGAGGGTCTTCTTAGCGTTGGTGATCACACCGGCTTCCACCAGGTCGATCACACCATCAGAGAACAGCTCAGTGTGAATGCCCAGGTCCTTTTTATCATAGAGGTACTTGAGGACTGCGTCTGGTACGGCGCCAATACCCATTTGCATGGTAGCTTCATCAGGGATCAGATCAGCGATGAATTTGGCGATTCTTTCCACTTTTTCAGAGGGTTTTCCTTCTCCCATGGCCAATTCCGGGAGCTCATAATCGACAGGGACAATGTAATCGATGTCGCTGACATGAATGAATGTATCACCCAGGGTGCGGGGCATTTTTTCATTCACTTCGGCAATAATGATCTCGGCAGATTCCGCAGGGCTTTTGCTGAGACCGACTTCTACGCCGAAACTGCAGTAGCCGTGGGCATCGGGAGGTGATAGGTGTACAAAGGCCACATTCACCGGAAGGATTTTGTTCTTAAAGAGCAGAGGGAATTCAGAAAGCAGCACAGGGGTGAAATCTGCCCGGCCTTCCTGCACGGCCTTACGGGTATTGGTGCTGATGAACATGGTATTGACCCGCAGATGCCCTTCCATTTCAGGGGAGACATAATCGGCTGAGCCAACAGTTAAAGCCTGATTGATCTCCACATCTTTAAGTTCCTGGGCCCGATCCACCAGCGCTGCCAGGATCTGGCTGGGCACTGAGCAGTTGCCGGTCAGGAAAATCCGGTCGCCGGATTTAACAGCCTTAACGGCTTCGGCAGGGGTACAGACTTTTTGTTTATACTGATCTTGCCAACTCATAATTCTTTCCTTCCCTCCAGGGCGCTTTTATAGGCCTGGTTGATGATTTTTCCCTGGGTGGTATAGACCCCGTTGTGAAGGGCGGGATTTTCATTGAGAGATTTTTCAATGCCGATTTCCGCGATCTGGTTGATAAAAGGCCAGGCGGCATTGCTCAGGGTATGAGTGGCTGTCCTTCCCAGCACGCCTGTCATATTGAGGACACAATAGTGGATCACATCTTCTTCAAGATAAGTGGGATTGCTGTGGTAGGTTGGCCGGCTGGTTTCGATGCAGCCGCCCTGATCGATGGCGCAGTCGATGATGATGGCCCGGCTGTGTAAAAGCTGAACCATCTCCCTGGTGATGATTACAGGGGAAGGGGCTCCTGGTACCAGGATCGCTCCAACCAGTACATCAGCGAAGGTGCATACTTTTTCCAGATTGAAGGGATAGGAAACCCAGGTGCTGACACGGCTGGAAAATTCCTTGTCGATCTGCTGCAGGACTTCCAATGAGCTATCCAGCATATGGACATTGGCTCCCAGGCCCAAGAAGGAATGGGCAGCGCTGCGCCCCAGTGTACCTGCGCCAACTATCACCACGTCAGCGGGCGGGATGCCTGGAACACCTCCCAGCGCAAAACCTGGACCGCCGTAATTATTCTGGGCCAGGGTAGCTGCAATCTGGGGCACCATATGGCCCGCCAGATGGCTGAGAGGTTTTAGGACCGGCAGGTTGTTGTTAGCTTGCTGGATGATCTCATAGCCGATAGCAGTGATCTTTTTATCGATCAGAGCATCGACTTTGCCTGCCCAGCCGGCTGAAAGATGCAGGAAACCCATCAGGGTCAGGCCTTCCTGCATCCAGGGGTATTCTTCTTTGATGGGACTGCCCACCTTTAGGATCAGATCTGCCCGACCGTAAATTTCCTCGCCGCTGTAAACGATAGTTGCACCGGCTTTCTGATAGGCATGGTCCGAAAAACCGCTTCCCAGCCCGGCTTCCTTTTCTACAAAACAGGTTTGGCCCTGCTGAGTTAGCAGTTGAATGCCAGCTGGGGTAAGCCCCACCCGGTATTCGTTGTCGCGACGTTCTTTTGGAATGCAGATATTCATTGAATTCACCTCATCGTAGTTGATCAGGTTAATAATTTGACCAGAATGGACTTTTGGGCATGCAGGCGGTTGTGCGCCTGGGGGAAGAGCCGGGAATGAGGGCCGTCCGCCACTTCATCAGTGATTTCCTCACCGCGGTGAGCTGGCAGGCAGTGCAGGACGATGGCATTCTTATCGGCACTTTCCAGCAATTTCTGGTTGACCTGGTAAGGGGGGAAGACCTTTTTCCTTTTGGCTGCTTCCTCATCCTGGCCCATGCTGACCCAGGTATCGGTATAAATGACCTGGGCGCCCTGAACTGCTTCGACCGGATCGGTCAGCTGATGGATGGTGCTGCCGCTTTTCTGAGCGAAATTCTCAGCAAGTGAGATCGTTTCTTGGTCCATGCCGTAACCTTCCGGATTGGCGATGGTGAAGTTCGCGCCCAGTTTGGCGCAGATATGCATCAGGGAGACAGAGACATTATTCCCGTCCCCAATATAAGAGACGTTAAGGCCTTTCAGGTTCCCTAGGTTCTCCTGGATTGTGAGGGCATCGGCCGCAGCCTGGCAGGGGTGGTTGTAGTCGCTCAAGCCGTTGATGACTGGGATATCAGCCCATTTAGCAAGTTCAAGCACATGTTGATGATCAAAAACTCGGGCCATGATCACATCAACGTAGCCGGATAATACCCGGGCCACATCGGCGATGGATTCTCTTTTGCCGAGGCCGATCTCTGCCGGTGAAAGGTAGAGGGCGTCTCCTCCCATGTGGCGCATGGCCATGTCAAAGGAAACCCTGGTCCGCAGACTGGGTTTCTGGAAGATCATAGCCATAACTTTGTTCTTAAAGAGAGGGGGATTGCCTTTTTCACTCCATTCTTTCTTCAGTTTAACAGCCTGATCAAGGATGGCTTGAATTTCCTCCGGGGTGTAATCAGCAATTGCCAGAAAATCTTTCATTTCACGCTCCTGTAATTGGTAATCATGTGTAGTGAAGTATAACATGAGTGAGGTTTTTCACCTGCATCGGGGTCTCTTTAAAGAAAAAAAGACCTTCCTAAAAATAAACTCCCGGAGCCATTGAAAGCTCCGGGAGTTTATTTTCAGAAGAGCGGGTGACGGGATTCGAACCCGTGCATCTTAGCTTGGGAAGCTAATGCCTTACCACTTGGCCACACCCGCGAATACTAAGCGAGAGAATTATAACAATAATAGGTATCTGGGTCAACTTTCCTTCCTTTCTTGATCCAATTTCCCAACAGGAATAGAAAAGGAGTTAATGTATACTAAGGAAAAGGTGAAAAGATGACAGATGATGAGACTCCGAAAACAGATTTCCTGAAGTGGTGGTTAGTATTTCTTACAATGCTGTCTGTTTTTTTATGGCTCGGTACTGTTATACAACTTATTACTTTTTTCAGTTATTATCTCAATTTTCCGGTTGTTTATTTACCTTTTGGTGCATCGTTAATATTGATTCCATATTTAGCCAGTTCATCATGGCGCAATAAGCAATTTGGTATGAATAAGCAATCTACGCTGGATTCCTTAGCACTCTTAATTATGTTAAGTTTCACCTTTATTTTTAATGCGGGATTGATTATGGCTATGGTTCATATAGAGAATATTGGTATGTGAACGGTAAAAATCAACATATTTATGTGTCCTGGTGGTTCTTTACAGTCAATTACATAAAGTTCAGTGTTTTTTTTCTGAGCATTAAGAACTTCTGAAATATCCAGCTTTCTTAATATAATTCCTTGCCGCATCAATATCTGAATGCCCTATCTATGCTACAATGAAAATTACTGTTTGACTCTGAGCCCACGAGGAGCAAAGATGAACAAAATTAAGGGAATTTTTACTGGAAACCGATTTATTTATATTGTGTTATCTTTGTTTGTTCTGTTATCTATCACGCTTGCCTGCAGCCTTCCATTTAAGATCGTTTGGACCGGGAGTGAGCAAGAGAAAGAACAAACGGCCCAGGCAAACGCCGCGATAGCCGAGTTACTAACTACAAAAGAACCTCAGATTGATGCTGGCTCTGATGATGATATTGATCAGGCTGACCAAACGGCGGAGGAATTACCAACTGAAACACCAAGTCTTACGCCATCTCCTACAGTGACTGATACACCCATACCAGAACAGCTCACAGCCCATATCTCAAATAACACAAACTGCCGTCTTGGACCCAAAGATGTATTTACGCTGATCCACATATTCCTGAGCGGGGACCAAGTAGATCTGCTTGGTAAAAACCAGGAGGATACTTTCTGGTATGTGCAGGATCAGGAAGGGGGAGATATAGAATGCTGGATCTGGAAGGAATATGCCACAACAGACGGAAATACAGAGAATCTCCCGGTTTTTACGCCCCCTCCGGAACCGGCTCCTATTATGAGTTTTGTTCTAACTTACAAGACCACATCTGGAGAAACCACTGTAATTATGAATGTACGAAATACAGGGAATTTAGCTCTGCAATCCTACACAGCGACATTTAAAGATACCGTGACATCTGAAACTATAGTTGTGTCCGGCAATAAATTTGGAAATGCTGCCAAGGTTTCCGTGGGAAATATTGGAGTAATTTCAAGCAATCCTTTCAGCGCCAGCACTATTGGTCATCAAATAAATGTCAACGTGAAAACCTGCTCTGAGGATGGCCAGACTGGAAAATGTTTCTCGAGTTCGATCAATTTTGAATCTAAGTAGCTTGATCATTCACAAAGATATTCAATTAAATTTTAAAGATCTCTAAAAAACACCAAACTTCATCAAGGGATCAGTCAAACCTTAGATGAAGTTTGGTGTTTTTCTTTGAGTTATCCATTAATTATTCAGATCAAACTCTCCCAGTACCGGTAAATGGTCTGAAGCTGGGGACTGGATGACCTCGATCTCGCGGACTTCCAGGTCAGGGCTGAGCCACAGGTAATCTATCC